>CAIXFN010000013.1 GCA_903918755.1 uncultured Pedosphaera sp. | reverse complement strand
ATCGCTTTTCGAGGAGTTGGAATCACTGGACTTCGAGTCATCCGATTTGGCGGAGCTGACGGTGTCGCTCGAGGACTTGTCTTTATTGGAGCTGGTTTGATCGTCGGCGTTGACCCGCGTGAGGGTGGCCGCCAGCAACATTACGAACAAGAGGTTCTTTTTGTAGGATATCTTCATGGAACTCCATTGAGCAAAGGGCGTGCCAAGCATATTTTGGCTGATTTAGGCCAATTTTGAGTGTGAGTGGGGCTAAAAGGAATTTTTTCGATTGCAAATGCAATGGTCCGCCGTGGAATCGCACGGCGCCCATTGCGACCTGGCATTGCCAAGCGGCCGGGGACCTGCCGGACCAGCCCAAAAGCGAGTGTCCCGAAATCTCAATTCTGACGTGGGGGCGTTGACTTCTGCCTGGGGTGTCCTCGTTTCGCTGCCTGGGGTGATGGAGTCCAGTCCGACGGGTTGTGTTAAGCTGTGCGCCTTGGGAAAAAGTGTGGCGCGGTCGATCAGCCGGGTTTGCCAGGATTGGCTTTGCCTTACTCGCAGAGCAGGATCGCGCCTGGGTGACGGCGGGTGAGGCGCCCCCGGTTTCCTATTCCTTGGTAGGATGCACGAAACGCCAGGTGCACCAGGCCCACAACCTTTGGCGGCGCGCCCTGGCTGCCTTGAGGTCCACCGGCTCGCCCCGCAGGCGGCGGAGGGCGGTGGTGAGCCAATCGCGAAGCGAACCGTTCACGCCCAGCCAGGCCACTCGCAGGCCGTGACGGGCGGCCAGTTGGAAGGTGACAACCGCGAACAGATAGTCGCGGGCGTGGCCGGAGCGCTGGTAGCTGAAAGGCAGTTTCAGACGCCGGCAGATGCGTCCTTGCTTGATTTGGTCCAGCGCCCACATTCCGTCCTCCATGGTGATCGTGGTTTCGTCGAACGGCGACTGTTCCCACAGGGAGCGTCGCAGCATCCCCATGCTGTTGGAGTAGATGGCGCCGAACTTCAATCCCTTGGCCTGCAATTCTTGCCAATCCACCGCCGCGGAATAAAACAGATCATCATCCCAACGGCAGCTGACGCAGGCAGTGCGGGGATCCGCCAGGGCCGCAACCATCTGGGCCACCGCGTCCGGCGTCTCCAGCACGGTATGGGAACTGAGGACCAGCACCAGGTCCGTCGGGCAGTGGCTTAAAGCAAAGTTCAGCACTTTCGAGTGGTGGTAGGGCGCCGTCCAATCCACCAATTGCGCACCCGCGGCGCGGAGCAGGGTGGGGGAAGCATCGCTACTGCCGCTATTGACCCCCAAAATCAGGTCCGGCGGATTGGTTTGGGCCGCTAACGCGTTGAGTACCGCCGGCAGCGTCCGGGCGGAATCTTTGAAGCGGATGACCACTCCCACGGTGGGGCGGATCAAGGGGCCCGCCGTAACCCTCGGGTTCATAAGGTCAGCAAATCCGGCACGCGGGTCAGCAAATCCTGCCAATTCAAAGTGCCTCCGGTGACCGGTTGCACCACCACCAGGACGGGAGCGCCCCCGCTATGCTGTCCCGGCAGGCGCCGCAGGGTCGATTGCCACCACGCCGAAAGGGGTGAGGCATGGCGGGTTTGGCCATCCGTGATCCAATACATGGCCTCGGCGGATTCCTTGCCCCGGACAAGTTGCACAATCCGGCCGCGGCCACCGGGCAGGTTGATATAGGATTCCTGGCTTAATTTCCAACCGGCCCCGCGGAAGCAATAGAGGGGATCGTGAATTGCATGGCGGTCGCCTTCACCATCAACGGCCAGGAGCACAAAGCGGTCGGGACCAGCCTGGTAGAGGCGCTTGAGCACCACGGCCCGTTGGAAAACGGCCGCCTCCGCCCCCTCCAACGGCAAATCGCGACTCGCATAGCCAAAGCCTTTGAGCGGCAATTGCGCCAGCCGGGAGGGCGTCTTGGGATGCGGCAGGCACTCCACCAGCAGGCACAGCGCCACGGCCAGACCCAGGCACCACCAGATTACTTTTTTGAGTCGGTTTTTCATAACTTAGGGGAACGGGAAAGCGGTAGCAGCCACACTCCGACCGACGCCAGGGCCAGGCTGAGGCGGAAGGCCGCGACCGCACTGGCCGGAAAACTGTGCAGGAGCCAACCCGTGACCGGCATCCAGCACAATGCGCCAATCAACCAAAGGAACCGGCGGGGGCCGGCGGGAGCCAGCGCGGCGCCGGCCAGGGCGAGCGCCCCGCAAATAATCAGATGCATGTCCAGGACTCTACCCACCAGGCAAACCACCAAAGCGGCCGCGGTCAACGGCAGAGAACCGGTTGGCAGGGTGGTGCCCCGAAATAACCCGAAACCAATCGGTAGCAGCCAGACGGCAAAGCTCAACCAGCCGAGCCGGTCAAAAGGCGAGTGGCGCCAGGCCGTGATCAAATCGGCCGCCTGCCAGGCGCAAAACATCAGCACAGCCAACTCCAGGCCCACCGCTTTCAAGGGGTTGTTCTTCATACGCGCACGGTCGGCCGGTCCCATCGGCGGGCCAGTTCAAGCAACAACCAGGTGAGGCCAAACATGGCCAGAAAGACCAGCCAGCCACCAAAATCATGAAACCAACCCGCGGCAAATTCCGGCCCAAAGGTCAAGGCGGCGGCGACGATCACGAGCACCCGCAACGCATTGGCCAGCGCCGCCACCAATGGCAGGCAGGCCAGACCGATCCAGTAAGTGCGGGCCGTGCGGGCTTGCAGGAAGCACAGGACACTCCCCGCGATGAAGGTGGCTTGCAAAGCCTTGATTCCGGCACACGCCGGCGCGACGTCGAACGGCATTTGCTGGACCAGCAATTGGGTGCCTTCCCGGGTCACGGAGAAACCGAGCGAGGTATAGACCAATTCCGCGTTTGAGGCGGCGAATAGCCGACACCACCAGGCGAGGGTGGGAAAATCCAGGGCCAGCCAGGGAAACCCCAGCAGCGCGAGTGGCAGCAGGCGGAGCAGCCGTGCCCGGGTGGCTGTCACGGTCCGGGTTCCCAGCCAGGCCCAGAATGCGGTCACCCAGCCCAACGAAAGCAAAAAAGTAAAACTCGTTAACCAACCCAGTAAAAATGCCAGCCCGCCGGCAATGAGCCACCGAGTGTGGATGCGAAATTCCTCTTGGTTAAACTGCCAGGGCCCGGCCAGCCAATAAACCAATGGCCAGGCCGCGATTAATGGGAGGGCGGAGTCCAGGTCGGCCAGCCAGGCCCGATCATGCAGCCAGATGAATAGGCCGAGGACGCCGAGCAGGGCGAGGGCCACGCGATCCGCAAAATTCATTTTTGGCCGGTCAGCCGCGGGGCGCAGACCGGGTTGCTCCGGGGAAGTTAGTGACACCATCAATTTGAGTTACAGCAAAACACGCGCCATAAAGGTAAAACGCGCTAAATATTCTAGATAATCCCAACTGCCAGACGATAGTGGGATAGTCGGCCGAGATTGGTTGCAAGATAATATTGCAATCCTACCGGATTGCAATATTTTCGCAATGCAACCGCATGATAAATATTGTACATCCAGAGGAGTTTGAGTGCGTACCGGCGGAACGGTTCAAGCGATTGGGACTGGCATTTCATACTTTCAAAGATGCCGACATTCGCGATTTGAATCAGTCCAGCGAAGACGTGGTTTACGTTATTCCGATCAAATCCATGGCGGCCGCCTCCTGGCCCCGGCTGCGCGTCCAGTTTGCGCGGGCGAACCGGCCCTATATCGTTTGGGTGGAAAAGCCGACCACGGAAGAAGTGGCACGCTGTATGCGTGACGGTGCCCAAGATGTTGTGTCACAGGAAGATTCGGATGAACGATGGAGCGGGGCTATGACCGTGGTTGCCCAAAACCAAAAAATTTGGTTACAGCTCTACGGGGGGCGGCCGTTGAGCCCGGACGATGTGTTGATTGGACGTTCCGAGGCGATTCGGCGATTGCAGGAAACCATCGACCGATTGGGGCCGACAGATGTCGGCGTATTGATCCAGGGGGAATCCGGAGTGGGCAAGGAACGCGTGGCCTCGGCATTGCACAAAGCCGGCAAGGACGGTCCTTTTGTGGCTTTGAATTGCGCGGCCATCCCCAAGGACTTGCTCGAAGCGGAGTTGTTCGGCGTGGAAAAAGGGGCGTTTACCGGGGCGCTCAAGAGTCGGCCCGGGCTCGTGGAACAGGCGAACGGGGGCACGCTATTTTTGGATGAGGTGGGCGAAATGGAACTGGGAGTGCAGCCCAAGCTCCTGCGCTTTCTCGAGACCCGCAAGGCGCGCCGGGTGGGCGGCGAAGCGGAATACAAGGTGAAAGTCCGCGTGGTTTCCGCCACCAACCGCAACCTGGAAACGGAAATTGCCGAGAACCGGTTCCGGACTGACCTTTACTATCGCCTGGCGGAATTGAGTTTGCAGGTGCCCCCCTTGCGTTCGCGGCCGGAAGACATCCCCGAACTGGTGCTGGCTTTTCTAAAGAACGCCAATGACCGCTTCGGCAAGAATTTCGAACTCGTGGAACCGGCCCTCATCACCCGGTTTCAGGGATATAATTGGCCCGGCAATGTGCGCGAGCTGAAAAGCACGGTGGATCGCATGGTGCTGCTATTTGACGGTCCGATTTTGCGCGCCCCCTGGTGGGACATGCCGGAACGTGCGCCTCTGCCGCCCGCCGCCCCCGTTCCCGGTTTGGTGGGTAAACCCACCATCGCCTCGGTTGAACCACTGCCATCCCCGGCCCCTGCGGCTGCGGACTATGCTCCGCCTGCCGGTTCCGCCTTGCCCAACACCAAGCAAAAGCTCGCCCTCGCCAAGAAATTGCTGGCCGAGAGCGATGACAATTTCACCTGGGTAGCCGGACAATTAGGGGTTAATCCATCCACCCTTTGGCGCTGGCGCAAATCGGGTCGGCTGGATTGAGTTATGACCGCTGATGCCATCAAGGAATTCATCAAGTTGGCGGTCGTCTGCGTAATCTACCTTGTTTTGGCGCCCGGGTTGGGCGTGTATCTGTCACGCAACCGGTTTGCGGAACGTCTCACCCTGGCCATCATGGTGAGCATGCCTTCCTGGTTTCCCAGCAAGCTGACGCTGATGGTGGATTCCATCGAGTTTTACCGGGGGCACACGAAAGGTTTTGAGTTTTCCATCATCGTGGCGACCGGTATCGCTCTCTGCGTTTCCGCGGCGCTTCGGCCCTGGCCGGGGTACCGGCCCCGGCCCCCGGGGTTTTGGTTTTACCTGCTGTATTGCGCCCTTGCCTGCGTGTCCCTGGTGGTGGCCCCGAACAAGGTTTACGGCCTGATGGCCGCGTGGAAGTTCACCTCCGCCATCCTCATCTTTGTCGGCGCCTACCATGCCTTCCAGGACGAGCAGGATTTGCTCTGGGTGTTGCGATCCCTGGCGATCACTCTGATTGTGCAGGCCCTGGTCTGCCTGAAACTCCGTTTTCTGGATGGTCGCTGGCAGGTGCATGGCTGGTTTGAACACCAGAATCCCATGGCGATGTGGACCTATATGTGTGCGATCCCGCTGCTCTCGGTGGCCTTCGCGCCCCAGATAAAACGGGGGGATACCATGCTGTTCCTGGGGGGGGTGGCCGCCACGGCGCTCATGATTTTGCTTTCCGTCTCCCGCGGGGCGTTGGCGGCGTTTGCGATCGGGGCGGCGATTGTGACGGGAATGGCTTTCCTCCGGGGTATCACCCTGAAGAAGTGCGGCATTTCCGCCCTGGGGGCGTGCGGTGCGGTGGCGGCGGCCACGCTGGCCTTGAACTCCCTCATTGCCCGCATTCACGAGGATTCTTCCCGGGAGAATCCCGAGGATTTGCGCCCCATCCTCAATCGCCAGTCGCTTTATATGTTGCGGGATTCCCCGATCGGGATCGGCTGGAATAATTTTGGCATCGTGAACAGCCTGCCGAATGACAAGTATGTCGTGGTGCTGATGGATTGGGATGCCAGCCGGGGATTCCGGATCATTGACGAAATGTATATGGCCGGGCCGCTCACGGAGAGTTTGTTCTGGTTGGTATTATCCGAAACGGGGTATCAGGGATTTGTCAGCTATCTCCTTTTCATGGGGATTACCTTGTGGTGGGCCTTGCGGGGAATGATCAAGTATTGGAAGACACCGCTGGGGTATTTCATCGGCGGAGTGCTGGTGGCCTTGGCCCTGACTTATATCCATGGCACCGTGGAGCGGGTTTTGAGTCAGACGAAAAACATGTCCGCCTGGTTGATTTTTTGCGGATTTGCGGCTCGGGTCCAGACGATGCGTCGCTTGCCCTTTCCGACCTTTTTTTACCCTCCAATCGAATCCACCCCCCGCCGGGAATTGCCTCAACCTGCATGAACAGCCAAGCCCCTGCCATCCCCGCCCCGGGCCCCGGGAATTCCGGTCCCCTCCGCCGGCCGCGCATCCTGTTGCTGGCCGAATCCGCCAACCCCAAATTATTTAGTGTGGCGCTGATCGGGTGGAGTTTCGCCCGGGCACTGGCGAAGGTCGCGGATGTGCATCTCGTGGCCGAACTGCGCAATCAGGGGGACATCGAGGCGGCGGGTACGACCGGGATGCAATTCACCCCGATCGACAACCGGCGCTGGCAGGGGTTGGCATGGCGGGTAGCCAAAGTTCTGCGCGGCGGGACGACGCTCGGATGGAGCACCTATTCCGCCCTCGCCACCCTGGCTTATCCGGCTTTTGAACGGCGCGTGTGGCGACAGTTTGGCGCTCGGATCCGGGGTGGGGAATTTGACGCCGTCCACCGGATTGCGCCCAATGCGCCCGTGACGCCGAGCCTGCTGGCCACGCGCTGCGCCCGGGTGGGGGTGCCTTTTGTTCTGGGCCCACTCAATGGCGGGGTCCCCTGGCCGAAGGAATTCGCCTACTTGCGCCGCGCGGAACGGGAATGGCTGAGTTATGTCCGCGGCTTGAGCCGGTATTTGCCCGGTTACACCGCCACGCGCCGGGATTCCGCCGCACTGCTGGTGGGCGCGCGTTTCGCCTGGCGGGAGATGCCGGAAAAGTACCATGATAAATGTGTCTTCCTCCCGGAAAATGCGATCGATGCGGACAGGTTTCCACGGCAGGAGCGGCCGGAATTTCGCGAACCCCTGCGGGTGGCCTTTGTGGGCCGGTTGGTGCCCCTGAAAGGGGTGGACATGCTCGTGGAAGCGGCCGCCCCACTGGCCCGGGCCGGCCGGCTGAAATTGGACATCATCGGCGACGGACCCGAACTGCCCCGGCTGAAGCAGTTGGTGGCGGAGTTAAAAATCGGGGAAAGCGTTGAGTTTCCCGGGTGGGTGGAACACACGAAATTGGCGGCGCGCCTGAGCCAGGCCCACGTCTTTGGTTTTCCCAGCGTCCGGGAATTCGGGGGTGGGGTGGTGCTGGAGGCCATGGCGCTGGGGTTGGTCCCGGTGGTCGTCGATTATGGCGGACCCGCCGAACTCATTTTGCCCGGCACGGGATATGCCTTGCCCTTGACGTCTCGGACGGAAGTGATCCGCGGCATGGCGGAGCGTTTTGCCGCCCTCTTGGCCGATCCGCTGGAATTGGCGGCCATGGCCCGGCGGGCGCAGGAGCACGTATTCCAGAATTACACCTGGGACGCCAAGGCCAGGCAAATGTTGGAGATTTATGCCTGGGTGGCCGGGCAACGCAACAAGCCGGATTGGGGGATGCCGTTCGGATTTGGAACGGGAATCGCGGGTCCGGCAAAACACACAATCGACTAAGACGAATTCATATGTACGGAATGGTGAACAAGGCGATCGAGGACATGGTCGGCATGCACTTCGGGGCGGAGAAATGGGAGCAGATCAAGCTCCGGGCCGGGGTAGACGTGGAAGTATTCATGAGCAACGAAGGGTATCCCGATGAGGTGACCTACCAACTGGTGGCAGCGGCCAGTGAAGTATTGCAACTGCCCGCCGATGACATCCTCGTTGCGTTCGGGGAACACTGGGTATTGCATACCGCGCAGGAAGGTTACGGCGGATTGATGCGTGCGGCGGGCCGGACCTTGCCGGAATTCCTCGGTAACCTGCCCAATTTTCACTCCCGTGTTTCGATGATTTTCCCCCAGCTGGAACCTCCCCGCTTTGAATGCCGGGACATCACGGCGAATGCGCTCAAGCTGCATTATTTCACCCATCGTCCGGGCCTGGCCTCATTTGTGGTGGGCCTGATGCAGGGCCTCGGCAAATTGTTCCGCACCCCGGTTACCGTGCGGTTGCTGGAGGCCCGCGAAAACGGGGCGGACCATGATGTTTTTGCCGTAACCTGGGTCCCGGCGGCCCCATGAATCCGGCCCCACCGCCAACCCTGTCCGCCATCGCGCTGCCGCCCGAGCAGTTTGCGGCCGCGTTTCCTTTCCACTTGGCGGTGGACCGGGATTTACGGCTCCGGCAGGCGGGGGTCACGTTGGTAAAGCTGTGCGCCGACCTGCGTCCCGGCGCCCGACTGGAAGATTGCTTCCGGTCCATTCGACCGGAAGGACCGATCAGTCTGGCTTGGGTGTTGGACCACCGTCTCCATTTTTTTTTGCTGGAACACCTGGCCACCAAGTTGCAATTGCGCGGTGAATTCCTGCTGCTGCCCGCCGGGGATACGCTTCTCTTCCTGGGTTCGCCTTGGTTCACCGATACCGAGGAGATCGCCGCCCGGGGACTGGGCTTTGAGGATTTTGCCATCCACGACCCGGCGGTGGACCTGCTGCAGGCATTTCAGGCCAGCAAGGTGGCCCTGGCGGATGCCAAAAAGCTGGCGGCCAAGCTGACCGGGCAGCGGGCGGAGTTGCGGGTCGCCAACGAGCGTCTGCGCCAGCAGGATGCGGACACCAAAAAACTGGCCCTGATTGCGGCCCGCACGGACAACTCGGTGGTGCTCACCGATGCCCAAGGCCGGATTGAGTGGGTCAATGAGGGATTTACCCGCCTCACGGGTTACACTCCGGCCGAAGCCATTGGGCAGCGGCCGGGGGCCTTGCTGCAAGGACCCGGGACCGACCCGGAAACGGTGCGGATGATCAGCGCGCGTCTCCAGGCTCAACAGGGGTTCAGTGCCGAGATTTTAAATTATTCCAAGAGCGGGCGGAGTTACTGGATCAACATCGAGGTGCAGCCCATCCGGGATGAACAGGGGCGTTTGACCAATTTCATGGCGCTCCAGTCTGACATCTCCGCCCGCCGGGCGGCCCAGCAACGGCTGGCGATCCAGTTCGACGTCTCCCGTGTCCTGGCGGAGGTCAACAATTTTGGCACGGCCGTTCCCCGCCTGCTTCAGGCGGTTTGTGAAAATATGGGCTGGCAGGTGGGATTGCTCTGGCGCCGGCAGGGCGCCAGCCTGCGCTACAGCGAAGCCTGGCATCCGATTGGCGCCGGGGTGTCCATGTTTGTGGGGACGAACCGCGTGATCGGCTTTTCCCGGGGGGAGGGACTGCCCGGTCGCGTCTGGGAGACGGGCCGGGAGAGTTGGGTATCGGATGTGACCAAAGACGCGGGATTTCCGCGCGCCGCGGTCGCCGCCCGGGAAGAACTGCATGGCGCCTTTGCCTTTCCGGTTTTGGTCCGCGGAGAAATTTGGGGCGTATTGGAATTCTTCAGCCGGCGAATCGATGAGCCGGATGGCGCCTTGCTGCAGACCTTTGCCGCCGTCGGCCACCAAATCGGCCAGTTCATTGTGCGGCGGGAAGCGGAGGAAGCCCTGCTGGAAACGAATACCCTGCAGCGCGCCATTCTCGAAGGCGCCAGTTACTCGATCATTGCGCTGTCCAAACAGGGGATTATTCAAACCTTCAACTCCGCGGCCGAGCGCATGCTGGGCTATGCCAGTGCGGAGGTCTTGGGGCGGGTCACCCCCCTGGTTTTTCACGATCCCGCCGAGGTCGCCCTCCGGGCTGGGGAGTTATCCCGGGAATTGAATCGTACCGTCGAACCCGGGATCGAGGTCATTTGCGCCCGGGCGGCCCGCGGCGAGCCGGATGAGCGCGAATGGATTTACCTGCGCAAGGATGGCAGCAGCTTTCCGGTTTTATTATCAGTCACCGCCTTGCGTGATGGGCGGGGCCAGGTCAGCGGTTATCTCTGTGTGGCTTCGGACATCACCGAGCGGAAGCGGGTCGCCAGTGAGTTGGTCCAGGCCAAGGAGGCCGCCGAGACCGCCAGCCGGGCTAAAAGTGAATTCCTCGCCATGATGAGCCACGAAATCCGCACGCCAATGAACGCGGTGATCGGCATGGCCAATCTCCTGCTGGAGACGCACCTCGATGCGCGGCAGACGGAATTTGCCCAAACCGTGGCGCGCAGCGGGGAAAGCCTGCTGGAACTTATCAACGACATCCTGGATTTCTCCAAAATTGAGGCGGGTGGGCAGTTGCCGTTGGAGGAGGCCAGGTTCAGTCTGCCGGGTCTGGTCAATGACATGGTGCAAATGTTGCGGCCCCGGGCGACCTCCGGGGGAATTGCCCTGACCGCGCAAATCGACGCCCGCCTCCCCCCTCTGGTCATGGGCGACGCCGGACGCCTCCGTCAGGTCCTGGTGAATCTGGCGGGAAATGGCATCAAGTTTACCGATCGTGGCAGTGTCGTTGTCCGGGTGCAAAATCTGGCCGCGGCAGCGCCTTCGATCCGCGTGCGGTTTGAGGTGGAGGACACCGGCATTGGGATCTCCGCGGCCGAAGTCGAGCGGCTCTTCCAGCCCTTCACCCAGGCGGACAGTAGCGCTTCCCGCCGCCGGGGCGGCACCGGCTTGGGGTTGGCCATTTCCAAGCGAATCGTGGAATCAATGGGAGGGCTCACTGGCGTGGAATCCACGCCCGGCCGGGGCTCGCTTTTCTGGTTCGAGGTCGAACTCAAATTGCCTCCCGCCCTTCCGGAAGGTGCTTACCCATCGATGAATGCCGAGAACTTTTCGCCCGATTCCGGGGCGGCTGGCCTCCCGCCGGCGCCCGCCGTCCGCCCCTCGCGGATTTTGGTGGCGGAGGATCACGATACCAACCGGCGCCTCGTCCGGTTCATGTTGGAAAGTCTGGGTTATCGCGCGAATTTCGCCGCGAACGGGTTCGAAGCGATCGACGCCTGGGAGCGTTATGAAAACGATGTCATCCTCATGGACTGTCAGATGCCGGAAATGGATGGTTTCCAAGCCACCCGGGAAATCCGCCGGCGGGAGGCGGCCCGCCCGGCCACGTCCCGCCCTCCCGTCCGAATTATTGCCCTGACCGCGAACGCCTTGAAGGGGGATCGGGAGCGGTGTTTGGCTGCGGGGATGGACGCGTATATCAGCAAGCCGTTCACCGCCCAACAACTGCGGTCCGCCCTGGAGGAACGACCGCCCGCTGCCGCCGCCCCGGTTGCGGCCGCCCCATCGCCGCCTCCCGTCGCGGTTCCCGCCCCCCCCATTTTTGATCCGGAGCGGCCCACCGAGCTTTGCACGGAATTGGGGGATGAAGGGGTGAGCGCGATCATTGATGATTTTCTGACGGATTTGCCCCAACGCATTGCGGAACTCAACTCCCTGTCCGGGACCGATCGGCGGGGGGAGGTTGCCCGGCTGGCTCATTCCCTGCAGGGCATCAGCCTGTCGTTTGGGTTGGTTCGGTTGGGGGGGCAACTGCGGGCTTTGGAGCAGGCGGCCGGCCCCGGGAATGATCCCGCCTGGTCGCAGCTGATCGGACCCCTGCCGGAAATGGAGGTCCAGGCCCAGCGCGAATTGCGTCGCTGGTTGGATTCGCGGCGGGGTCTCGCGGCCCCCGCGGGGGATGGTCCCCCCGTTTAGCCCATGGGTTCGGCGCCCTGGGAGATGTGCCGGTTCACTCCCCATCCGTCCGCTCCCGCCTCCGGGTTCTGCTTGAACGGGTCTGACTTTTACGTCAAAGTCGATGTTGTTGAATTAAGGCATTTTTTATGAACCATTCGGGAGCATCGGCAGGGCTGGCCAGGCGAACGAGCATGAAGGCCTTTTGGACGATGGCGGGGGGGATCGGGATCTTGGGAGGGCATTTGGCTGTCGCGGTGGCTTCGCCTCCGGTGCCCAATCTGGAAGAAGATATCCCCCTCGAACAATTGGGACAGATTCCCGTGGAGACGGTTTCAACTGCCTCCCGCTACCGCCAGAACGTGACGGATGCCCCCGCCTCGGTTTCCATCATCACGGCCGACCAGTTCAAGGAATTCGGGTATCGCACCCTGGGCGATGCCCTCAACAGCTTGCCCGGAATCTACACCAGCAATGACCGGACCTACAGTTATCTGGGGATGCGCGGTTTCAGTCTGCCCGGGGATTACAATTCGCGGGTTTTGATTCTGGTGGATGGCCACCGGGTAAACGACAACATTTTCGAGGGGGCCTACATTGGCCGCGAATTTATCCTCGATGTGGATTCCATCGACCGCGTGGAAGTGGTGCGCGGCCCCAGTTCCTCGCTGTATGGCAGCAGCGCATTTTTGGGCGTCGTCAACGTGATCACCAAGCGGGCGGCGGCGGTGGCGGATGGTGAGGTTTCCGCGTCGGCGGGCAGTCGGGGGGCGTACGAAGGCCGGTTCACTTACGGCGGGATGCTCACCAATCTGGAGGCAAGTTTGCTGGTCTCCGGCTCCTTCTATGACAGCGCCGGACAGCCCCGCCTCTATTATCCCGCTTGGAACTCGCCGACCAACAACATCAATAATGGCATTGCCGAGCACCTTGACCACGAGCAGGCCTACAATCTTTTTAGCAGTCTGACGTGGCGCGATTTGACGCTGGAGGCCGGTTATGTCTCCCGGACCAAGGACATCCCGACCGCTTCCTACGGAACGTTGTTCAATGATCCCCGCTACCACGCCCTGGATGAGCACGGGTATCTGGATTTGAAACTGCAGCATCAGTTCGGTGCCGACACCGAGCTCATGGCGCGGAGCTATTTTGATGACGTGCGTTATTCTGCGGACTATCCGTCGGCGGCTTACGTGAGCCCGCAGGACCAGGGATTGAACCGTGACCGCGTGGTGGGACAGATGGTGGGCTGGGAAACCCAGTTGACCCACCGCTGGCGTGAACACACGCTGACGGCGGGGGCGGAAGTGCGGGATCATCTGCGCCAGGATCAGCAGAATTACGATGTGGCCCCCCGGTTTTACTACGCGGATGAGCACCGTCACAGCTTCGATGCCGGCGTCTATGCGCAAGGGGAATTCGAGTTGCGCACCAACCTGCATTTCAATGCCGGAGTCCGCTTCGACAAATCCGAGACCTCGGCCGGCACGGTGAACCCGCGCCTGGCGTTGATTTACACGCCGGTGCCGGATTCCACCTTCAAGCTGTTGTACGGCACGGCGTTTCGCGCGCCGAACGAGTATGAGTTGCACTTTCCCGTGGGGGCGATCCTTCCCACCGCCCGCCTGGCACCGGAGGCCATTCAGTCCTATGAACTGGATTATGAGCAGGGACTGCCCGCTAATTTGCAGCTGAGCCTCGCCGGTTATTATAATCACATCAATGATCTCATCGCCCTGAATCAGAACACCCTTTTGTTCGAGAATTCGGGGAAGGTGCAGGCGGAGGGAGCGGAACTCGGACTCCACTGGCGGCATGCCAGTGGCGTTCGCGCTCAGGCCAGTTACTCCTTGCAACATTCCCAATGGGTGGGCTCGGGGGAAGGGTTGCCGAACTCGCCCCAGCATTTGGTCAAATTCAACCTCCGCGCCCCCTTGGGCGACGAACGGATACTGGGTGGGGTGGAATTGCAATATACCAGCGCGGCGGGCACTTTGTTTTCCAATACCACCGGCTATGCCGACGGGTTTTACGTCATCAATCTCACGCTCCTCAGCCGGGAGTTGGTTAAAAATGTGGAGCTTTCGGCCAGCGTCTATAATTTGTTGGATACCCGGTATTCCTATCCCGCTGGTGCCGGGAGCCAACAGGATCTGATTGAACAAGATGGCCGCGGTTTCCGGGTCAAGTTGACCTATCGATTTTGAAAACCACCTTTAAGTGCCCTGCCAACCATTCCCGGATGCCCGCCTCCTGGCCGGCCGGGCGGGACCGGGCATGGATCGATACGCCACGGCGGTGGGTGGACGGGATGGCGGATCGGTGTCTGCGGCTGGGTGTCTGGCTGGCGCTATGGGGATGTTTGACCGGCTTCGGGCGGGCGCTGGCGGACGACCTGCCGGCCCGCCCCGAACATGAAATCAAGTCGTTATACATCTACAATTTCACCAAGTATATCACCTGGCCCCCCATCAAAACGGATCTCCCGCTGCGTGATTTCACCATCGGGGTTCTGGCTCCCCCGGAAATTACCGAGGATTTGACCAGACTCACCCGGGACAAACGGCGGGACGGAGCCGCTTTTGTCATCCGTCCGATCAGCGCCCCCAAGGATGCCGCCGGGTGCCAGGTCTTGGTGCTGATGACGCCGGACCGCCAGGTCATCAGCAATCTGCTGGCCGCCACCAAGTCCGCCGCCGTTCTGACGGTGGGGGAAGGGGAGGATTTTGTGATGATGGGGGGGATGATCAGTTTTGTTCGTCGCAAGGCGAACGTTAAACTGCAAATCGGGCTGGAGAGTGCCCGGCGGGTCGGCCTGGAATTGAACAGCAAACTGCTGCAGGTCGCCGAATTGGTGCCCTCCCTCAAGGAATAGAAACCATGGCTTTGTTCCGACAAACTTCCATCCGGCGCAAGCAGATGCTCGTCATCATGTTGACCAGCGGCACGGCCCTGTTTTTGGCGTGTGCCGGGTTCGTGACTTACGATGTGGTCACCTTCCGCGCCAGTGCCGCCCGGCATCTGGCCGTTCTCGCGCAGGTCATGGGCAATAATTCCGCCGCTTCCCTGGATTTCAATGATGGCAAGGTGGCCAACGAGGTGTTATCGGCCCTGATTGCGGAACCGGAAGTGGTTCGCGCCTATATCTACCGGCCGGGCGGGGAGATCTTCGCCAGTTATCCTTCGGGGGCGGAAGTCCGGAGCCGCGCTCCGGCAATGCAGAGTGACGGCCACCGGTTCACCGCGGACCGGCTCATTTTGTTCCGGCAAATCCGCCAGGGCACTGAATTGGTGGGGACGATTTGCCTGGAGTCCCGGTTGGGGGCGCTGACCATCCGCCTGCGCCAGTATTTTTACATCGCCGCCGGGCTGTCCCTGCTGGCGGGCGTGGCGGCCTTCGCGCTGTCGGCCTGGTTGCAGCAATTTATTTCGGGACCGATTCTACACTTGGTGGCGGCGAGCCGGGATGTGGCGTTGAAGAAGAATTATGCCCTGCGGGTCCGCAAGGAGACCAATGATGAACTGGGCTCTTTGATTGATGATTTCAATGAAATGCTGGCGCAAATTCAATCTCGGGACGGGGCCTTGCAGGAGGCCCAGGCGGCCTTGGAGCACCGGGTGGAAGCCCGGACGCTGGAATTAAAGGAGGAAGTGAAGGAGCGGAAGCATGCCGAGCAGGAGCGGGAGCGGGAGCGGGATTTTGCCTTGCAGGTGATGAATTTGATGGGCGAGGGCTTGACGGTGATTGACGAGCACGAACTCTTTTCCTTCAGCAATCCGGCCTTCGCCCAAATGCTGGGTTGCCCGCCCGCCGCCGTACTGGGGCGGCGGCTGGCGGACTTTACCCTCCCGGAAGATCTGGCCCGTCTGGCGGAGCAGAGCCGGCTCTGTCAGGAAGGGAAGACATCCATCCGCGAGGTCAGCCTGCGTCGGGCGGATGGTGGCGTGTTGCGCGCCCAGGTTACCGCGGTGCCCCGCTGGCGCGATCAACAAGTGGTCGGGGCCATTGCCACCATTGTCGATCTGACCGAATACAAGCGCGTGGAAGAAACCTTGCAGCGGGCGAAGGAGGCCGCCGAAAAGGCGGACCGGGCCAAGAGTGAATTCCTGGCCACCATGAGCCATGAAATCCGTACCCCGATGAATGGCATTCTCGGGATGACCGAGTTGCTCCAGCAATCCCGGTTGGATCCCCGGCAGCGTGAATACACCGATGCCGTCGCGCAGAGCGGCGAGGCTCTCCTGCGCATTATTAATGACATTCTTGACTTGTCCAAGATTGAAGCGGGACGCCTGACGCTCGAAGAGGAGGAATTTGAATTGCCCCCCCTGGTGGAAGGCGTGGTCACGCTCGTGGCGCAGGCGGGGCAGGGCAAGCCGGTGGTCGTGCGGGCCGACTGCGATCCCGCTATTCCGGCCCGCTTGCGGGGGGATGCCGGGCGCTTGCGGCAGGTTCTCCTTAACCTGGTCGGGAACGGATTGAAGTTTACCAATTCGGGAACGGTGGTGGCGCGCGTCCTGGCGCGGGCGCAATCCCCGCAGGGGCAACGGTTGCGATTCGAGGTGACGGACACGGGGGGCGGGATTGCCCCGGAAAAGCTCTCCCTCTTGTTCCAACCCTTCCAGCAGGTGGATGCCTCCCATGCCCGGCGCCATGGCGGTACGGGACTCGGATTGGCCATCTCGCGCCGGTTGGTGGAGATGATGGGCGGCCGGATGGGGGTTGAGAGCGAACCGGGAAAGGGCTCCACGTTCTGGTTTGAACTGGTGCTGCCCGTGGTCGGCCCGGTCCCGCCGGTGGGTGACCACAGCGCCCTCGCTGGGATGCGTGTCTTGGTGGCCCAGGAGAATGCCCTCAATCGCCGGTTGACGGTGCTTTCCCTCCAGAAGCTCGGTTGCCAGACCGCGACTGCCGGCTCGGCGGCCCAATTACTGGCGCAATTGGAACCGGAACCTTTCGCCGCCGTTATAATGGATTTGCGGATGGCTGACATGGACGGGTTTGCCTTGATCGCAGCGATTCGGCAGTTCCGGTCGCGCGGGGGGAGCGGCGACCATTCCCGTCTCCGTTTGATCGGGTTGCTGGTCGGGGTGACCCGCGAGGAATCCGAACGCTATCTGGCGGCGGGGGTGGATGCCGTTTTGGAAAGCCCCCCTGCGCCCGCTGACCTGAAAGTTTCGTTGCTAAGAGAGGCGCTCTAAGCCGGGAGTGGTCGCGGGTCCGGGAGTTTACCTTTGCCCCGGGGTTGGCGCGATGGCTGCTTACAGTCTTGCATCAGACCGACCAGTCTGTGATCGATGAGACTCCTGATGAACCTGCAATCGGATCCTCCGGCGGAAGCCGGGGCATGCTGCCCGCTTGTTTGGCGGGTTTTTGGGGCTGGCGTTCAGGCTGCATACACCCAGAGCGTCGGATTTGCCCTCCGCGACGTCGGGCGGGGCAATTCGCTTGCAATGCAAGCGCATGGTGATTGCAATTCAATGCAAAATCAAAGGACCTCCCCGGCCAGGTTAAGCCGGATTTTTTTCGGCCAACAGTGGCCGCAACCGCTCCCTTTTCCATGCTCTTTCGGCTGTCCATTCAACCAATTAACTAATAAAAACAGGGACCACCAAGGGCTCTGAAAATACAACTATGAATCCAAAATCAACCGCGGTTATCCTGGTCGGGTTTCAAAACGATTACTTTGCCCCCGATGGCATTCTGCGGGGCGTGGTGGAAGAACCCAACCGCGTCGATGCCGTCCTCGCCAATACCTTGGCTTTTCTCCGGAAAGTGGCTCCGACGGAGTTGACGATCATTTCCACCCCCATTGTGCTCGAACCCGACTATCGGGCGCTGGCAAATTCCGTTGGGATTCTGGACACCATCAAGGCCTCCGGTGCTTTTAAAGCCGGCACCCCGGGCGCCGCCACGCTCCCGGAATTGCTCGCTTTTGGGGATCGCATTACCTACGTGAAGGGTAAAGTGGGTTTCAATGCCTTTTCCCACACGGAACTGGATCAGGTCCTGCGGGAGCGTGGGATTGCGACGGTGTTGGTGGCGGGGATGGTGACTTCCTTGTGCATCGACTCGACCGGTCGCGCCGCGTACGAGCGCGGTTACAACGTGCGGATTCTCGCCGATTGCTCCTCGGCGCGGACCCGGTCCGAACAAGAGTTCTTTTGCCAGAACATCTTCCCGCTCTACGGCGGAGTGCTGACCAACGAGCAGGCCCTGGCGGAACTCGCTTCGGTCACGGCTTGAACTGGTCAACCTTGTGTCCGCTTCCGACGAACAACCACGGTCGCAGTTAGCCACCGATTTACATGTTCAGGCGACGTACCGCCTGACGGAGGCCTTGGTGGCCTCCGAAAATCGGATGCGGCGGCGCGTTGAGTTGCTTTCGGAGATTGTGTTTGAGACCGATGCCGCCGGGCAATTGGTTTTTCTGAACAACGCGTGGGAAAAGGCTTTGGGGCATCCTTCGAACCGGTGTCTCGGGAAGGTGCTCACGGAGTTTGTCCTGCCGGAGGATCAACCCAGTTGCGCCCAGTCCCTCGCCGGGGTGATTCCCGCCCCGACCGCTGGTCGGAATCGCCTCCGGTTTAGCAAGGCGGACGGCAGTTTGGCCTGGATGGAAATTTCCGTGGCCCAGATTGCGGGCGGCGTGGTCGGCACCTTGCATGATGTCACGGCGGAAAAGAAGGCCCGGGATGAGCTCGCCAAATTGTCCCTCGTGGCCAGTTACACGGACAACTATGTCATCATTACCGACCGGGAAGGCCGGACGGAATGGGTCAATCAGGCCTTTATTAACCGGACGGGCTATACCCTGGAAGACATGCTTGGCCACAAACCAGGCGAAATCCTGCAAGGCCCCGACACTGACCCGGTTGCGGTGGAGCAGGTGAAGGAAGCGCTTGCGGAAGGACGGTCGTTCAAGGCGGAGTTGTTGAACTACACCCGGACCGGCGAGGCGTATTGGGTTTCCTTCCAAATCTCCCCGATCCGGGATGCTGAGGGCCGCGTGGAACGCTTCGTTTCCATCCAGAGCGATTCCACCGCCCGGCGGCGCGCGCAGCGGGAATTGGAGGCTGCCAAGGAACATGCCGAGCGCATGGCCCAGGAGGCGCAGGTGGCCAACCGGGCCAAGAGCGAGTTTCTGGCGAATATGAGCCATGAAATCCGGACTCCCATGAATGGTATTCTGGGGATGGCGGAATTGCTCCACCAGACCCCTTTGACGGATCAGCAAAGGGAGTTTACCCACGCCATCACGGAGAGTGGCGGCGCCCTGTTGAACATTATCAACGATATTCTGGACCTGTCCCGGATGGAGGCCGGGCGCATGACCCTGGGCGAACAAGAGTTTGAGTTGCGGCCCTTGGTGGACGGAGTCATCGGCGGGATTTCGCAATCCTCCCCCGCCAAACCGGTCCGTCTGCGCGTCGAGTGGGACGGCCAGCTCCCGGGGCGGGTGCGGGGCGATGCCGGGCGATTGCGCCAGGTCTTGTCCAATCTGGTCGGCAACGGTTTCAAGTTTACCCCTTCCGGCGAGGTGGTGACGCGGGTGCAGGCCCGGAAAACCGCGCCGGACCGGGTCCGGCTGCGTTTCGAAGTCGTGGATACCGGGATGGGCATCCCGGAGGACAAACTCGCTTTGCTTTTCAAATCCTTTCAGCAAGTGGACGCCAGTTCGACCCGGCGGCACGGCGGTACCGGGCTCGGGTTGGCCATTTCCTGGCGGTTGGTGGAGTTGATGGGCGGGCGCATGGGGGTGACTAGCGAGGCGGGGAAAGGCTCGCTGTTTTGGTTTGAGATCGAATTGCCGCTGGTGTCTGCCGACCTCTCGGTTCGGGAAGATTTGCTCCCGGGACGAAAAGTATTTGTGTTGCAGGCCAACGCGCTGGACCGGCGGTTGACCCTGTTAACACTGGAAAAGCTCGGCTGCCAACCAGTCATAGTGAAAACGCCCGGTGAGCTTTTGGAAATCTTGCGCCGGGAGACGGTTGAAACCCTGCTGTTTGATCCGCGAATGACGGAAATGCCGGGCCGGGAATTTGCGGCCTCCATCCGGCGGGAAGAGTTGCGCGGTCCTTTGGCAGGCAAAGGATCTGTGCGTCTGATCGCCCTGGCCAACCGGGTGACCGAGAGTGAGCGCGAGACGTTCCGTGCCGGGGGCATTGATGTGATCCTGGACAGTCCGCCATCTTTGGGGCGGCTGCGGGAGGAATTGGTCCTCGATCATTCCCGCGGCTTTCGCGCGGCGCCTTGAACGGGCTTGAATTCCATGACGGTATCTGCCAGGCTTTTCCGTGGCAAATCGGCCACCCGCCGCCGTGCCAATATATGAACGGCATTTCCAGCCCCACTCACCTGACCCGCTTCCTGATCCTGCTTTCGTGCGCGGCGCTCGGGTCTCCGATCCCCGGCGTGGCCGCCGGTGAACCACCCGCCCCTGCTGACCCGCCGTCGAATGCCGCGGAGGATTTCACGGGCATGGATCTCGAGAAACTGATGGCGGTGAAAGTGCCGGTGATTTACAGCGCCTCCAAGCACGAGCAGAAGGCGACCGACGCGCCCTCTTCCGTGACGGTTGTGACCCGCGAGGATATCCAGGAATACGGATTCCGGACCATGGCGGAGGTGCTGGATGGCGTGCGGGGATTTTACACGATTTTCGACCGGGGTTACTATTATCTCGGTTCGCGGGGCGTAAACCGGCTGGGTGATTTCGGGGGGCGATCGCTGATCATGATCGATGGCCACCGGTTGAACGATCCCGTTTACGAATCCGCCGCCTTGGGTCTGGATTTTCCGCTGGATGTGGATTTGATCGAGCGGGTGGAGGTGATTCGTGGCCCGGGTTCTTCGCTGTATGGCAATAACGCCTTTTTTGACGTGATCAATGTGGTGACCCGCTCGGGCCACCAGTTGGATGGCCAGGGCATGGAGGCCGCCACCTCTTATGGTTCGTTCGATGCCTTTTCCGGGCGTTTCACTTACGGTGGTAGTTTCACGAATGGCGTCGAGCTGTTGGTTTCCGGTTCCTATTTCAGCACGGATGGGGCTGCCCAACTCGCCTACCCATCCGCCAGCGCGAGCGGTTTTCCCGGAGTGATCCAACGCGGCAATGACGGCCAGACTGCGCGGAATTTTTTCGCCTCCGTGGCCTACAATGGAATCACCCTGGAGGCGGTTTATGGGCGCCGTGATGCGGGGCTGGCCAATGGACCTTATGGTGCCGTGTTTAATGACAACCGCAATCAGGCGCAGGATGAGCGGGCCTATTTGGAGGCACGGCTCGTGCGCGAATTATCGCCCGACTGGCAATTGCAGGCCCGGACGTATATCGACCGCTACGCTTATGACGGGTCCTACGTGGATGACTACGCGCACAACGGGGTTTTGACCCTGAATCGCGATGCCCCGCGGGCCGGTTGGGCGGGGGCGGAACTCCAGTTGAGCGGTACCGTTTGGGAAAAACACCGGCTGACGTTTGGCACGGAGGGGCGGTATGATTTTGAACAGCGCCAGAATAACTATGATGTGAGCCCGGCTTACGTCTATATTAATGAATCGCATTCCTCGGAAAGCGGCGGTCTTTATCTCCAGGACGAGTTTCGCGTGCTGGAGCGGCTCACTTTGAATGCCGGCTTGCGGGGGGATTACTTCAGCAGTTTCGGGGGAACCATCAACCCGCGATTGGGGGTCATCTATCAGCCTTGGGACGGTACCACCTGGAAAGCCCTTTACGGACAGGCCTTTCGGGCTCCGAATGCCTATGAGCAGGATTACCACGGACTGGGCTACGATGCGAATCACGACTTGCGGCCGGAGACGATTCGTTCCGGCGAATTGGTTTGGGAGCAGGCTTTGGCACAAAACTACCGGCTGACCGGCACTCTCTTTTATGAGGTGGTCGATTCCCTGATTGCCCAGGAGGTCAACGCGGCCGACGGCAATTTGATCTTTCGGAACAACGGTGGCGCGAATGTCGAGGGCGCCGAGGCCGAGTTGGAGGCCCGCTGGGAGCATGGCCTGCGCTCCCGGATCAGTTATGCCTATGCGTCCGCCGTGAATGATGTCACCGGTGAAACCCTCGCCAATTCACCCCGGCATCTGGCGAAATTTCATTTCACTTTTCCGCTCTACCCGCCGAAATTATTCGCCGGGATCGAATTGCTGGGGACGAGCGCCGTCACCACGGGGCAGGGCGCCCGGTTGCCCGCTTCCGTGATCGCGAACTTGAACCTCTTCACGCGCGAGATCGTTAAGGGACTCGAGGTTTCGGCCAGTATCGATAACTTGTTCAACCGGCAGTATTACAATCCCACGGCCCCCGGGTTCGCCCAGGATCTCATTCCCCAGGATGGCCGGACTTTCCGGCTCAAGGCAACCTATCGATTCTAAGCCCGTTGACCTGTCATGGAGAAATCGTTGTTGCCAATTTTAATTCGGCCGGGGTTCCGGAATGGGTTCCGGCGACGCCGCCATTGGGCATGCGTTTTCAGACTCCTTGCTGTTTTCTTGCTGCTCCGGCCGTCCTTGGCTGAGCCGGCCGATGATGGGTTGGAGTACAAGGTCAAGGCCGGTTTTCTCCTCAATTTTGCCAAATACGTCGAGTGGCCCGTCACCGTGCTGCCGACAACGAATTCAGAGATCCGGATTGGCGTGCTCGCCGACGATCCGGCGGCGCCGGTTTTGCAACAGGGGTTGACGGGCAAGGTGGCCAATCGCCGGCCGATTAAAGTCATGCTCTTGAAAAACCTCAGTGAATTGCCGGATTGCCATATATTTTTCCTCAGCCGGGCCGAACGGGCGCGGGTGGATGAAGTTCTGACGCGGGCCCACGGCACCACCACGGTGACCGTGGGGGAGTTTGATCAATTTGCCCAGCGTGGTGGCATCATCAATTTTATCCGCCAGAATGATGCGTTCCGGTTTGAGGTGAATCTTGTCGGAGCGGAGCGAGCGGGCTTGAAGGTCAGCGCTTATCTTGCGGGGATGGCGACCGTCGTGAAGCCGCGACCTTAAAATTTCCGGGAACCTGACCGTTGCAAAACACTCTCAGTATGGCACGTTGTTTGCTAGGATAGTGAAATGGTGTCCTGGCCAGGATTGGGATTCAAGAATGAGAATACTTTATGTTCACGAGCGGTATGGGGCCTTGGCGGGTGCCGAGGCAAATGCCCATATTACCGCGACTGAATTGGGCTTGCGGGGCCACCAAATGGGCATTTTGCATGGTCCCGGGACGGGGAAAAATGAGGCCGCCTGGCAGACCACTTTTTCGCAACGCTTCCCCTTGGCCAGTCAGGGCAATGCGGCGGTGGTTCAGGCGGCGATTCGGGAATTCCAACCGGACGTGGTTTATGTTCACAAAATGGCTGATTTGGAAGTGATTTCCGCCTTGGTGGAAAGTGGTGTCCCTTTGGTGCGTATGGTGCACGATCACGACATCTACTGCATGCGCAGCTATAAGTACGATTACTTTTCCCGTAAAATTTGCACCCGTCCCGTTGGTTTGCACTGTATTTTTTCCTGCCTTGCTTCCGTGGCCCGCAATTCAGGGGGAGGATTTCCGCTTAAATGGGTCAGTTATGGTGACAAGAAGCGCGAAGTGGCCTTGAACCGGCAATTCAACCGCATGGTCGTGGTGACGAACTATATGCGGGATGAATTGTTGAATAATGGATTTAACCCCGAGCGAATTGAAATCCACGCCCCGGTGCCGCGGATGGGGGACCCGAACCTGCGCAGCAGTTTCAGCGAACGCAATCTGATCATGTATGCGGGGCAGATCATTCGCGGAAAAGGGGTGGACGTGTTGCTGGAAGCGTTGGCCTTGCTGGATGTCAAATTTGAGTGTGTGATTCTTGGGGATGGCAACCACCGGGCCTATTGTGAGGAACTGAGCCGCAAGCTGGGTTTGGCGGACCGGGTAACCTTCAAAGGCTTTGTCCCCCAGGAGGAACTCAAGACCTACTATCGGGAATGCAGCGTGGTGGCGATCAGTTCCGTCTGGCCTGAGCCCATCGCCACCATTGGCTTGGAAGTCATGCGTTATGCCTTGCCCGTCGTCGCTTTTGATGCCGGGGGCATCAAAGATTGGTTGCTCGATGGCCAGAACGGTTACCTGATCCCCTGGATGGACCGGCCCCGGTTCGCTGCGCAGTTGCGTAAATTGTTGATGGATAAGCCTTTGGCTCGACAATTGGGGCTGAATGGCCTACGCTTGGTCAGTGAGCGATACGACTTTGACGGGTATATCCAGGATTTGGAAAAAATGTTCCAGCGGGTGATCGCCGGGCAAACGGCCGCGCGGAATTGAGATGAATGCATGCCTCATCGCCATTGTTGGTGGCAGTGGATCGGGAAAGTCTTGGTTGGCGGACCGCCTGCAGCAGGAATTTCGTCAAGTTGCCGGACGCCTTTGTTTGGATGACTATTATCAAGACCTGTCCCACCTGCCTCCTGCGGAGCGCAAGCAAATGAACTTTGACCAGCCCAAGGCGATCGATTGGCCCCGGTTTCGCGGTGACCTGGCTTTGGTGCGCGCCGGCCAGGCTGCGGCTTTGCCCGCCTATGACTTTGCGACCCAGTCCCGGTCGCGACGAAAACGACTCTGGGAGCCGCGGGAACTCGTGTTTATTGACGGCCTCTGGTTACTTCATTATGCGGCGGTGCGGAGATTATTTTCCCTGAGCGTTTACGTGGAATGCAGCGAGACGCTGCGCTTTAAGCGCCGCCTCAAACGGGACCAGCGGGAGCGGGGTTGGACCGCCCCGGAGATCCGACGGCAGTTTCAAACCCAGGTGGAGCCCAATCATCGCCGCTTCGTGGCGCCTCAAAAGGAAATGGCGGATTTGGTGGTGGACTCGCCCATCGCCGCCGGCCCGCTCCGCCAGATTATTACCCGTTGTCGTAAATTCCTGCCGGTTGGCGGCCTCTCATGAGCTCCAAGAAAAACACTCAAGCTTCGGTTGACCGTTTGCTGGCTGCGCAAACCCCTTGGGGGCGCGCCCGGATCAATGCCCGGGTGGCGTGGAAACGGTTCAGCTGGGGGGCGGTGGTGAACGCAACGTTTTTTGTGAAACGGGTGGTGGACATTGTTGGCAGTGTCTGCGCTTTGATTCTGTTTTCCCCTTTCTTTTTGCTGTTTGCCCTGTTGGTCAAGTTGGATGGTGGTCCGGTTTTTTTCCGGCAGACCCGCATCGGTCTCAACGGCCAGGAATTCAAAATGCTGAAGTTCCGGTCCATGTGTGTCGATGCCGAAGCCCGGTTGCAGGAATTGTTGGCGAAGAACGAAAAGGCCGCCGGGGTCACCTTTAAAATGAAGGATGATCCGCGGGTGACCCGCGTGGGACGCTATCTCCGGAAGTCATCGTTGGACGAATTACCCCAGTTTTGGAACGTGCTTCGCGGTGACATGTCGTTGGTGGGCCCGCGTCCTCCCGTGACCCGCGAGGTCGCTCTTTATTCCCAGGCGGATCGGCGTCGGCTGTTGGTCAAGCCCGGAATCACTGGCCTTTGGCAGGTGGGGGAGCGGCGCGGTGGACTGTTTGAGATCGGTGATCGTAACACCATTGATTTTCCCGAGCAAGTCAGTTTGGACGTCCGTTACATCGAAAGTCAGAGCTTTCGGAAGGATATCTGGTTGCTGGCCAAAACGGTGCCCGCGATCCTTTTTGGCAAAGGAATGTGACCCCATGAATTATACCTTGATTTGTCCCACTGCGGTGCCCGCGGTCCCTGCTCTCTCCCGCCAGCGCCCCTTGGTGTTGGCGCCCTTTTTGGGGCGGACCGTGCTGGAACACGCCTTGGCGGGTCTGGCTGCCAATGGGGCAAAAGTGGTGCGCCTGCTGGCCGAGGATCGCCTGCCGGAGATTCAGGCCGTGGTGGGAGCCGGGCAGGCTTGGGGCTTGCAGGTGGTCTTTTTATCCCCCCGGGAGGGTGCTGAAATCCTAAGCCGGGAGGTCCCGCCGGGCGAATCGGTGATGACGCTGGATCATCTGCCGCAAGCGCCCGAACGGCCCCTTTGGGATAGTTATCAGGGCTGGTACGAAGCGCAACTTGCCCTTTTGCCGGCCTTTGCCGCGCAGCGGGTGGGCATGCGCGAGGTCACCCCGGGTGTCTTTGCCGACCTGCGCTCCCAGATAGCTGGCGATGCCTCCTTGGTCGCGCCTTGTTGGATCGGGTCGGGCGTCTTTGTTGGCTCTCAGGCCGTGGTTGGACCAGGGTCCATCATCGAGGATGGCAGCTACCTGGATAGTGGCGCGGAAATTGTGCAGAGCATCGTCGGGCCCCAAACCTATGTGGGGTCCGTCACCGAAATCCGGGGATCCTTCGCTTGGGGCAGTGAGTTGTTGCATCTGGAGTCGGGGTCATTGGCCCAGGTCACTGATCGCTTTTTGCTCAGCGAAATGCGGGTCCGCAGCGGGTTTGCTGCCGGATTGGCCGGCATCATCCGGGGGATCGGCAACCGGGGAACGGCCCCCGATGCCCTCGCCAATCCGCCCGGCCTCGCGCGGGCCGGTGGGCGCTTTCTTTTGTAGCTGCGCGGTCCGGCAGTTAGGGCTGTGATTCCCGGCTGGGAAACTGTAGAATGGCGACCTTAGCGAATCTTAATCACCATGAAAATCGAATACCAAACAGGAACACTCACTTTGAGTGATATCGGCCCCTTGAACGCGGCCAACAGTTCAACC
This sequence comes from uncultured Pedosphaera sp., assembly GCA_903918755.1. Classification (GTDB taxonomy): domain Bacteria; phylum Verrucomicrobiota; class Verrucomicrobiia; order Limisphaerales; family Pedosphaeraceae; genus CAIXFN01. Next base: position 39,330 of record CAIXFN010000013.1, on the reverse strand, counting down.
TTTCGCGAAGAGGCCCGCGCCGCCTTGCGGGAGGGCGTGACCAACGTGAACATTGACCTGTCGCAGACCCGGCAAGTGGACAGCAGTGGCTTGGGTGCGTTGATCGCCCTGCAAAAGACCGTGGGCGCCCGCGGCGGGGCGATTCGCATTCTGCGGCCGACCCCAATCGTCTATCAGATTCTCGAGCTCACCCGTTTGCATCGGGTCTTTGAGATCGTGCGGGACTGATTACCCGTGTCCGCCGTACGCTCCATTCCGACGACTCTGCTGGCCTGCGAAGTGGAATGCCACCTGGCCGCCGCTGCCGAGGCCTGTCTCCAGGCGCGCGATTTTCTCATTTCCATGGGCTTGGCCGCCGGGGAATTGGACGTCTGGGAGTTGGTGCTCGGCGAGGCCGTGAACAATGCGGTCAATTATGTCCGGCCGGAAGCGCGTTCGCGGCCGGTGCGTCTGGAATTGCTCGGCACCGGGGAATGGATCGAGAGCCGGATTTACGATCATACCGCTGGTTTCGACCTTTTGGCCAAGGTTGATCTGCCGCCGGAGGACAGTGAGTCTGGTCGGGGCGTGTTTCTCATGCGCAGCCTGACCGATGAACTGGCCTATCTGCAGGGACACGACGAAAATGTGATGGTGCTGCGGAAGCGGCGTCAGCCCCCCGTGCCTCTCCCTCCGCCCGCCCCGGCCCCGGAGAGCGACGGCGATATCGCCCGGACGCTGGATGCCATGACCAATGAACTGGCCTCCTGCTACGAGAGTTTGGCGGCCATCTTCCGCTTCAGCTCCGAATTGCAGGGCGGCGTGACCTCCGAGGTTTTCATTCACCGCTGGTTGACCCAGTTGCTGGTGATCACGGATTCGGACTGGTTTGTGTTGCGCCTGTGTGACCGCGCGCCCCATCAATTGCGGCTGGCTTCCACTTCGGTGAAGTCCCCGCTGGGCATGCCGGCCTCCTTGGAAAGCCCCGAAGCGGGCCGGCATTCGGTGGAAGCCTTGGCGGCCTTGGATCATAACGATGTCTGGTTTGAGCCCGGATCCACCATCTCCCGGGAGGATCCCCTTTTCGAACTCGTCGGGCGGGGTTGTGGCTTTGCCCACCCCCTGTTTGTCAACGGCACCTTGGTGGGGGTGCTCACGCTGGGGCGCCGGGAGGATCGGCGGTCGTTCGAAGCCGGCCAGGTCAGCGTGGCGCAGACTTTCGGTGATTTTCTGGCTTTGGAGATTCGCAGCACCCAGATGCAGCAGGAACAGTTGGAAGCGCAACTCAAGACCCGCGATTTGGAGATTACCGCCAAGATTCAGCATGCCTTGCTCCCCGATTGTCTGCCTTCCTCCCCGCGGGCTGCTCTGGCGGGATTTTACCGGAGTGCCCGGGTAATTGGCGGGGATTATTATGACGCCGTGCCCGTGGCGGACGGTCATTTGCTGCTGGTGATGGCGGACGTGATGGGCAAGGGGCTCCCCGCCGCCCTTTTTGCCGTTATTTTCCGCAGCCTCGTCCGGGCTCGTTGCGATCTGGCTTCCCGACCTGGGGAGTTTCTGGGTTGGTTGAACAAGAACCTTTTTCCCGATCTGGATCAGGCCGAAATGTTCATCACCGCGCAGTTGGCGTTTCTCGACAGCCGGAGCGGCGAGTTGCGTGTGGCGAGTGCCGGGCATCCCCCCATGCTGGTGGCCGATGCCCAAGGCCGGATCAAGGAGATTCTCGCCGGTGGTCCCCCGCTCGGAGTGATCGCCGGAGCGGTCTTTCCGGAAGATGCCTTTCCCAGTGATGGTGGGCGCATACTAATGTACACCGACGGCTTGTTTGAAGCGCGCGATCCCCGGGGGGAACTTCTGGGCTTGGAGGCGGTGAAAGCCGAACTGGCCGAGTCCGCGCGGACGGGCGAATCCTGCGATGCCACCCGCGATCGGCTCTCCCGTTTGCTCACTGAGTTCGAGCATGGCACGGCGCCTGCTGATGATACAGCGTTTATCGTTGTGACCGGCCGGGAACCAATTTAAAATGACCAATAAGATTCTCATCGTGGACGACGAACCGCACATGTTGCGCGTCACCGAACTCAGCTTGAAGAAAGCCGGCTACGAGATTATCACTGCCCGGAACGGCCGCGAGGCCATCAATCTGGCGGTGATTCACCTGCCCGCCCTGATCGTGATGGATGTGTCCATGCCGGAGATGGATGGCTTGGCCGCTTTGCGGGAATTAAAGGGGAATCCGGCCACTGAAGCGATTCCCGTGATCATGCTGACCACGCGCGGGCAAAACATGACGCGGGCGGAAGCCGAGCGTTCCGGCGCTGCGCTCTACATCACCAAACCATTCAGTCCCAGTGCCTTGGCGGCGGAAGCCCGGCGCATTATGCCGCTGGCGGCTCCCGCTGTGCCCGTTGGCGCAATCCCCACCTGATTAGGAACCAGTCATGAACAATAAGCGACGGCCTGTGGTAAAACAAGGAACGGCCGGGCCGGTAAAATTAACCGGGAGGAACCAATGAAACCGGTTCTGGGTCTGTTTATCATGATTGATGCCATGGGGTGGGAGATCTTGCGGAACGATTCCTTTGGCCAGGATTTCGCTCCGGTTCGGAAGCGGTTGGATAGTGTTTTCGGCTACAGTTCCACCTGCGTCCCTTCCATTCTCTCGGGTCGCTGGCCGGTGCAGCATCGCAATTGGTGCTATTTTGTCCATGATCCGGCCAATTCGCCCTTCAAATGGCTCCGCTCCTTACGCTGGCTGCCCAAGGCGGTGACCAGCCGGCGCATTTTCCGACGCTGGCTGACGAAGGCGGTCAAAAGTCGCCTTAATTTTCGGGGTTATTTTGATCTCTATAACATCCCCTTTCAGCACATCCACAATTACGATTTCACCGAGAAGAAGAGCCCGCTCCAACCGGGTGGCATGAACCGCGGCGAGAACATCTTTGATGTGCTGACCGCCGGCAAAGTTCCTTATTTTGTCAGTGACCCCGCCCGCACCGAGGAGGAAAACCGCGATACCCTGGCCGCCCAATTGCGGACGGGCAGTGTGGATTTTGCCTTCATGTATTGGGCGGGACTGGACGGCTTGTTGCACCGCGTGGGCAACGATTCCCCGGAAATTCCCGCCCGGTTGCGGGTTTATGAACAGTGGATCCGGGACTTGCTCGTGGTGGCGAAGGAGCAGTATTCGGAGGTGCGGCTTTATGTCTTTAGTGATCACGGAATGGCCAACTGTGATGAGCATCTCGACTTGATGGCGCGGATTGAGGCGCTGCCCCTCGAAGTTCAGAAGGATTACGCGGTGGTCTATGATTCCACGATGGCGCGGTTTTGGTTTTTTAACGACCAGGCGCGCAAATTGATCACCGCGGCACTGCAGCAGGTGCCCCAGGGCCGCGTCGTGCCGGACGCGGAATTGGAGAACCTGCAGGCCTTCTTTCCCGATCGTTACTTTGGGGAGTTGATCTTTCTTCTGAAGGAAGGGGTGTTGATTGTCCCCAGCCACATGGGCGAGCGCCCGATTCGCGCCATGCACGGCTATCACCCTACTGACCCCCACAGTTACGCCGCGGTGCTCACCAATCAACCGTCCCTCCCCGGGGACGTCACCGCCATTCCGCATATTTTCAATCTGATGCGGCAAAATATTTCCCTCACGCAGCAAGTCAACCACCCCCAATCCGAATCCCTGGCAAAATGACTACCTCTGAAGCCGGCGCGTCCCCGAGTCTCTGGCAGCGTTCGTTGTTGTACTTCTGGTGGGAAAATTTCCGCACCCGTTGGCGGTTCAAATTTGTCCTGCCCAAACTAACTCACGTGACGCTGGAAGGCGTGCAGCTGGATGTCAGCACCCTGTCGTCCGTGATGAAGAACAACCTTTCGCTCGGACGCTATGAAACGCAGGAACGCACCCTCGCGCAAAAGTATTTGACCCCGGACGACGCCGTGCTGGAAATCGGTGGTGCCATCGGTTTCATCGGCCTTTTCTGCCAGCTGCGGGTCGGGATCAAGCGTTACACCACGGTGGAAGCCAACCCCAACACCGCGAAACTGTTGGAGAAAAATTATGCGCTGAATGGTCTGATGCCCGTGCTTTGGAATGTGGCGGTGGCGGGGGACGACGGGGAAGTGACCCTGAACATCGGCAACGAATTTTGGGAGAATTCCCTGGTGACCGGCGCGAACAGCGGACGCTCCGTGAAGGTGCCGGCGGCGAGCCTGGCCACTTTGTGCGGTCGCCTGGCCTATCTCCCCACGGCCCTTATCATGGATGTCGAAGGGGCGGAACAATTCGTGAATTTCCGTCAGCTTCCCGCCAGTGTCAAAAAGATCATCGTGGAATTGCACCCCGCTTTCATTGGGCACGCCCGCACCTATCAGATCGTGGCCGACCTGATCAACCTGGGCTTCCGCGTCGAGCAGGAGCACGGCGGCACTTTTCTCTTCCTGCGCGCATGAGCGGAACGCTCCCCAACCGCATCCTCCACGTGCCGCGAAGGTTCGTGGCTGAGGAGTGGGGTGGCACGGAGACGGTGATCCTGGAAATCTCCCGGCAACAGCAACGCGCCGGCGCCCGGCCGGAGATCATGACTTCCCTGGCGCTGGCGCGCGCACGGGAGGAAACCATCGGCGGCGTTCCGGTGCGGCGTTATCCCTACTCGTATCCGTTTTTTGGGTTGAGTGCCGCCGATCGCGCGGCCATGGATAAGAAGGGCGGCAACCTGCTCTCGCTCTCGCTCTTTTGCGCCTTGTTGACCCGCTCGGAGGTTCGCCTTTTCCACGCTCACGCGTTGAAGCGGTTGGGTGGGGAGGTGCGGACGGCCGCGCGTTGGCGCAAGAAACCTTTTGTGGTCTCGCTCCATGGCGGGGTGTTTGATGTGCCGGAGGCGGAGCGCGCCCAGATCATGCAACCCATCGCCAACAAGCCCGAATGGGGGAAATTCTTTGGCGCGTTCTTCGGTTCACGGCGGATTCTGGAAGATGCCGACCAGGTGATTTGCGTCGGCCAAAGTGAATATGACAAAGCCCGCGGCCAGTTGGGACACGACCGGATCGCCTATTTGCCGAACGGGGTGGACTCGATGAAATTTGCCACCGGAGACGGTGCCGCCTTTCGCCGAAAGCATAATATTCCGACGGACGCCTTTCTGGTGCTGAACATCAGCCGCATCGATTCGCAGAAAAACCAAAAGCTGCTGCTCGCCGGTTTCGCCCGCTTTCGCGCGCTCCATCCGGCCGCGTATTTGATCCTGATCGGTCCGGAGACCCAACCGGAATACGCTGCCGCCCTGCGCCAATTCCTCGCGGAAAATAATTTGACGGGTTGCGCCAAATTGCTGCCGGGATTGCGCAATGATAATCCTGAATTGCAGGATGCCTTTCATGCCTGCGATGTTTTCGTGCTCCCCTCGATGCACGAACCGTTTGGCATTGTGGTCCTGGAGGCCTGGAGTGCCGGTCGTCCGGTCATCGTCAACCGGGTGGGCGGCTTAAAATCCCTCGTGCGGGACGGTGAGAATGGTTTGTTCATCTCGCCGGGCGAGCAGGGGACCCCCGAGGATTTGGCCGCGCGCCTGACCTCGCTGGCGGCTTCCCCCGCCTTGCGTCAGTCGCTGGCCGCGGCCGGGCAGGCCGAGGCGCGAACCCGTTATGATTGGAGCCGGGTGACCGCGCAATTGGAGGAACTCTACCAGGCGGCGGAACGTCATGCCGACCGGCGTTACGGGAGGGCGGGCCAATGAGTTACGCGGAAGTGAAACGCAATATCTGGAGTAATTCGGTTTCGAATTACATCCGGACCGTGCTGGGCATGGCGGTGGGTTTGTTGACCTTCCGCATGCTGTACCAGGCGCTGACCAAGGAACAATTCGGCTTCTGGTCATTGTTGTGGAGTGTGTTTGGTTACGGGATTTTGCTGGATTTCGGTTTTGGCTTCGCCGCCCAGAAACGGGTGGCCGAACTCTCCGTGAAGCAGGAGTGGGAGGCCTTAAGCAAGGTGTTAAGCACCATCCTGCTATTCTATCTGGCCGTCGCCGCGGGGATCGCGCTCGTCGTGTTGCTGGGATCCAAATACATCATCGGTTGGTTTGGCGTTTCCCCGGCGAATCTGGCGGAATTTCGCACGGTCCTGGTGGTTTTCTTCGTCGGCATCGGACTCGCCTTTCCCATGGGGATCTTTCCCGAGGTCCTGCGCGGGCAGCAGCGCATCCGCCTGGCGAACAATCTCATTTCCATCGCCCTCGTCCTTCGTTTGGGTTTCATCATCTGCGCGGTATGGTTCAAGTGGAGCTTTCTGGTGGTGATGAACATCGCGCTGTTCTTCGCCCTCGCGCCCGATTTTTTTGCGGCCGCGTTTGCCTTGCGCCGGATGCCCGAGGTCAAGTTGCGCCTCCGGTATTTCTCCCCGGCCCTGATGCGGGATACCATGCGCTTTTCGATTTTCGCCTACCTCTCCACCGCCACCAATATAGTTTTGGGCAAGACGGATCAACTGGTGCTGGGCACGGCTTTGTCGGTGGGCGCGGTTGCCATTTACCAGGCGGGCGCGAAGATCGCCGAGGTGTTCAACCAGTTTACGCGGCAGGTGCAGGACACTCTGTCGCCGGCGGCGGCGCATTTGCACGCTGTCGGGGACAAGGCCTCGTTGAGTGACTTGCTGGTGAATAGCCTGCGTTGGAGCGTGCTGATCGCCACGCCCCTTTTCCTCCTCTGCGCCTTCTACATGAACGAGTTGATCCGGTTGCTGACCGGCGATCACCACATCGCTCCGGAAACCTGGCTGGTCGGCGAAGTTCTCCTCTTCTGGTTCTATACCACCATTCTGACGCATGCCGTCTCCAAACGCATTTTCATGATGTGTGGTCACGAGCGGTTGCTCCTCTGGCTGGGACTGGGCGAGGCCGTGGCCAACGTGGTGTTGAGCGTGGTCCTGGTGCTCGTTTTTCGGAATGTGGCGGCGGTGGCAATAGGTTCGCTTATCCCAACGCTTTATTTTGGCTGGGTCCACCTCTGGCCCTGGATGGCGCGGGACGGCGGCATCAGTGGCGGGCGCTTGTTCCTGCGCACCGTGCTACCGTCCTGGCTTGCCTGCGCTCCCATGCTCGGCTTGCTGGTGGTTTTCAAACTCGTTTTTCCCGCCCCCGGTGGGACCACCACCTTGGTCATGTTTATTCAGGCCACCTTGGCCGGGGTATTGGCAATGGCCGGCCTCTGGCGCCTGGCCTTGACCGCGGAAGAACGCCGCATGATTTTGGCCCGCCTGGGCCGCAAAAAATCTTTGCCGGGGAGTCAGCCTGCATGAGTTTGCCGCCGGTCAGTATCATTATGCGTTCCTACAACGAAGCCTGGGCGTTGCAGGGCACGCTGCCCGCTTTGCGGGCGCAGGAACATCGGGACTGGGAATTGATTGTGATTGATTCCGGTTCCACGGATGGCTCGGTGGAAATGATTCGCGCCGCCAATCCTGCGCACTTTATCCAGATCACTCCCGCGGAATACAATCCCAGCCGGGTGATGAACCACGGGATGCGCCTGGCCCGGACCGGGTTCGGTATTTTTCTCAACGCCGATGCCACTCCCCAGGGCGGCAACTGGCTGGGACCGTTGGTCGCCGCATTGCAAAATCCCCGCGTGGCGGCCTGCTTTGGCCGGCAAATCCCGCGACCAGATTGCGCCGCCGTTTACGCCTGTGACTATGACCGCTGCTTCGGTCCGCAACGGGAATCAATTCATTGGGATCATTTTTTCAGCATGGTCAGCAGCGGTCTCCGCAAGGACGTCTGGGCGCGCCGCGGCTTCCGGGAGGATTTGCAATACGCCGAGGATGATGAGTACACCCGCTGGTGCAAAGCGCAGGGATATGAAGTGGTGTATGTCCCCGAATCGGTGGCCATGCATTCCCACAATTACACTCCGGAACAGTCCCGGAAGCGCAGTTTTGGCGATGCCCGGGCTATTGGCAAAGCCTGGACCGGCGCGCCCACGGAATTCAATTTTCTCAAAACCGTCGCGTTCGGCTGGTTGAATGATGTGCGGCAGGATCTGCGCTTTTGCTCGCGGAATGGTCGTTTGGATGAACTACCCCATGCCGCGCGCATTCGCTGGCGGCAGCGCACCGGCAAACTGGCGGGCTTCCGCCAGGGCTGGTCCGAGCGGGCGACGGGCAAGCCATGAAAATTCTGGTCGTTTCCAATCTTTATCCGCCGCACTACGTCGGCGGTTACGAACTCCGTTGCGCGGCCGTCGTCAACGCCTTGCGCGCCCGCGGCCACACGGTGCGGGTGCTCACCTCCAATCACGGGGTGGGGGACTCCGCCGCCGTTGGCGCGGTCGTGGACGGCGTGTCGCGCCAACTGCGTATCCACGGTTTCTTCGGCCATCCCTGGCTGGGGATTGCCGAATTGCGGAAACTGGAATTTCACAACCACACCGTGCTGCGCACCGCGCTGGCGGAATTTGCGCCCGACGTGGTTCACGTTTGGAACCTGGGGGGGATTTCCAAATCCTTCTGCCTCACCCTCCAGGAATCGGGCCTGCCCGTGGTTTACGATGTTTCCGATCATTGGATTGCGCGCAGCCTCGTGGCCGATGTGTGGCTGAATTGGTGGAACCGGCCCCACCCGGAACCCGCTGCCGGGGCGTTGCGCAAAATCTGGACCCTGCTCGGCCTGCGCCGCCGCTGGAGTCGCTTGGCCCCCACGGATCCCGTGACCGCCATTCGGTTTCCCCGCATTTACTTTTGCAGCAAAGCACTCCGGGATTTAACCGTGGCCAAGGGGTTCCCCGTCGGTCACGGCGGGGTGATTTACTGCCCGGTGGATATCACCCGGTTCTTTGGCGACCCGATTCCCGCGGACCGTCCCCTCCGCAAACTGCTTTACGTCGGCCGTTTGTCCGAAGACAAAGGCGTGATGACCGCCCTCCGGGCCATGGCCGCCTGCGCCGGCAAATTTGCCGGTGAACTGCGGATATACGGCAAAGGCGACGCCAAATACACCGCCGAATTGGAAGCCTTCGTCGCCAAGTACCAGTTGCGGGTGACCTTCCATTCCGCCGGCGCGGCCGAGATGCCCGCTGTTTACAGCGCCCACGATGGGTTGATCTTCACCTCCGAATGGGAGGAACCCTTCGCCCTCACCCCGCTCGAAGCCATGGCCAGCGGCCTGCCCGTGATCGGCACCATGAAAGGCGGCAGCCAGGAACTCTTCCGCCACGGCCAAAATGCCCTGACTTACGAAGCCGGCGACGCCGGCGAACTCGGTCGCCGCATCGTCGAACTCGACAGCGATCCCACCCTCCGCGCCCGCCTGGCCGCCACCGGCCACGCCGAAGTCCGCGCCAAATACGCCGAACCCGTCATCATCGACCAAATCGAACAGTTCCTGCAGGCCAGTTTGCACCCCCAGCAATAGGGCGGAACTGTCCCGCCTCTGTCGTCTTCAACAGCCGATCACCTTGCACGTCGCCGGTGCCTCAGCACCGTGCCCGCCGCATCACGCGGCATTGTCGAAGCCCCCAAGCTCCAGCGGAGCGCCATGATTATAGCACTCACCAAACCCAAAAACCCCAAGCTCCATAGGAGCGGCATAGAACCCATCATTTGCCCGCTCCCCACCGTCACCCTCAACTTCCCCTCCTTCACCTGTCTTCCTTCGTGTTTTCGCGTCCTTCGCGCCCTTCTGTTCAAAAATATTCCTTCCTTGCGAATCCCCCACTCGTGCGGCAGATTTTTTTCCAGAGCTTATGCGCCGCCATATTCTGAATGCTTTCGTCAGGGTATCCATTCTGTCCACCCTTGGCATTTCACTATGGTGTGCGGTTGCGTTGTTTCGCATCGGGCGGTCTACTGGATTAACGCCGCTTTTTGGCACCAATTTGCAAAGCGCCTTCGATTTATTGCGACCCGGCATGACCACCAACCAAGTGCTGGTCATCATGAAACAAAACCCCTATTCAACGAACCCTGAATTCACCCTCGGCCAAGTGGCTGGATTCGAAAAGGAATATGAAAGGGCAGCTCGGTCGAATGGGGTGATATTTTACACCTGGGTGACTGACATAGACATGTTCTATTGTGTGGGCTTCGACAAGGAAGGAAAATTGGTCGTCAAGGGGAAGGGCGGCACTTGAGTTGTTAAAAAGATTAGCCACAAATGCTGCCTTGGCGTCTCCCGCCGGGGAGCGAATCGATGGCGCACGCGCAACATGAACGCGATCAGAAAAGAAATACTGCGGTATCCTCGTAGCCCGGAACTCCAATTTCCTAATGGCTCATGTCATCCAAAGCGGCGCGATCACCTGTTTTATCAAGTGCTCAAGGCATTCGTGATCCTGGCCATGGGCGTGGCCTTCGTGCCGCCGCTCGCCGCCGCCGCCGCCGAACCGCCAGTATTGCCGGCACCAACCGGAAAGTATGCCGTGGGCCGCACCACCGTTTATATGGTCGACGTGTCACGGGAGGACCTTCGGGGCACCCAGAAAGACCACAAGCGCGAATTCTGGTCCCAGATTTGGTATCCCGCGCAGTCCGGACCCAAGGGCGACCATTCCGCTTGGATGTTCCCCGAGTGGGTCCGCTTGGGGGCCGATTACCACGAGTTCTTGGCGAAATCTCCCGACCCGTTGGCGCGGGATGCCCAGAAATACCTGGCTTCCATCGTCGTTCATTCCCGGGAGGACGTTTCCCTGGCGTCATCCCCCGAGCGCTTTCCCGTGATCCTGCTGGCGCCGGGCAGCATCTCGTTTCCCTCGAAGTACACCTCGCTGGCCGAGGACCTGGCGAGCCATGGCTTCGTGGTGGTTGGCGACGTCCCGGTTGGAAGCGGTATCACGGTTCCCTTTCCCGCCGGGAACATCACCCCCGGCTACCGGGGGGAGATGTTCTCGCTGTGGGCCGGTGATTTGAGCTATGAGCTCGATCAGTTGCAGGTTTGGAATGAGACTAAAGGCCACCGGTTCTTTGGTCGCGTGGACCTCAGTCGGATCGGCGCCTTTGGCCATTCCGCCGGCGGGTTGATCGTGGCCAGAATGCCTCGCCTCGATAAACGACTGAAGGCCATTGCGCTCCTCGACCCCGGATACGTGGACCCCGAGGACGCCCAGGCGCTTCCCGTGCTCATCCTGAAGTCGGACCACCAGGATTCACCGAATACCCGGGAAAAAGCGCGCTCGGAAACGGAATATGCACAAAAAGCCACGCCCGGCATCCAGCTGAAGTTGACCGGCGCCGAACACGCCAACTTCACGGATTTGGGGGTGATCCCAGGTATCGCCACCAGCTCGTATCCCAGCGGTAAACCCATATTTTCCCACCCCGTCGACGGCCAGGCGTTCATCGCGGCGACTCGTGCCGTCCTGCGAGAATTTTTCGGCCAATACTTGATGGGAAAGCCTTCGGAATTGCTCGTGAAAGGGTCCGCCGATCACCCACTCTTGACAGTCGAAAAAAATCCCGTATTTTGATTGCCTGAACCAAATAACCAATCATTACTGAAAAAGCATGGAAAATGGCATCGACAAACCACCCATAATCATTGAAAACGGTTCCAGCTACATCAAAGCTGGCTTCTCCGGCGAGGAGAATCCCCGGTGCGTCGTCCCCAACCTCGTTGGCCGGCCCAAGGTTCCACAAAACATGGGTGGCAGCGGAGCGAAGGACTATTACATCGGGACCGAAGCTCAGGAAATGCGGTCGCAGCTGATCCTCAAATCTCCCGTCGAATGCGGCATCGTCGCGGATTGGGACGACTGGGAAAAGGTGATGGCTCACATCTTTACCGATGAGTTGCGAGTCGTTCCTGAGGAGCACAATATCATGCTCACCGAACCTCCTTTGAACCCCAAGGCGAACCGCGAGAAGATGACCCAAATCATGTTCGACACTTTTAATGTGTCGGGCCTTTATATCGCCATTTCCGCCGTGCTCGCTTTGTACTCCGCCGGCAAGTTCACGGGTCTGGTCCTTGAAATTGGCGGTGGGAGCACCAGCGTGGTGCCGATATGGGATGGCTATGCGTTGCCGCACTCCATATTACGCACCAATCTGGCCGGCCGAGACCTCGACGATTACCTGGCGAAACTTTTGTCCTCAAAGGGGATTAACCTGACTGCCGGCGACGGGCTCGAGATCCTCCGCGATGTGAAGGAAAAGTCCTGTTTTGTGGCCCTTGACTTTGAGGATGAATTGGCGTGCGCGAAAAGGGGTGGGGTCCCTTATGAAATGCCCGACGGCCGAGTAATCACCCTCGGCGACGAACGCTTTAGTTGCCCTGAGGCCCTCTTCCGACCTTCATTAGTGGGCCGGGGGTTCAGTGGCATTCATGATCAGGTCTTTCAGTCCATTCAAAAATCCGAGGTGGACGTCCGTAAGGATCTGTATCAGAACATTGTCCTCGCCGGCGGCTCGACGCTCTTCCCGGGGTTACCCGAGCGGCTCACCAAAGAGGTCCAAAAGCTGGCGCCCCGGAACATTTCCTCGAAGGTAAAAGTCATCGCCATCCCCGAGCGAAAAGACTGCGTTTGGATCGGTGGTTCGATTCTTTCCAGCATCAGCACCTTTTCGTGCATGTGGATCACGAAGGAGGAATATCAAGAGGCCGGCCCTGCCATTGTTCACCGCAAGTGCTTTTAGCCGGCAGGGAGGACGGGAGAGGGAGCTCGATCCTCCCTTAGTAGGGGTAGCCAAATCCACTGCTAAATTCCTCCCATAGCAATACGAATCTCCGAATCCCATGCTACAACCAAGGCGGGTTTTGTCCGCCCGATAGCCTTTTCCTGGCCCTGGGTGGATTCGCTCTTTGACATATTGATTTTGCCATTCACTTGGCCACCACCCGCGAAAGCGAAAGCGAATCGCGGCCCTGCCGCGTGCCCGCTACCCCAGCCAGTGGCGCACGCGGCACCCCGCCATCCGCCCGCATTTGATCCAAACCTGAACCAAATTCCGGCAACCGAAATGCATTCAATCCCGATCAAAATGGTCAAGTTTCACCACCGCACATCATGGCTTCATTCCCGGATTCCGTCCATCCACCGAAGCCGAGTCCAGTTTCCAGACACTTAATCCAACTTCCGGACGTTTAATCCAGGTCGCGAAGAATTGCCAGCGAAACTGCCCGCGAGTTCCAGTCCTTTTGCGGCGTGAACCGCTCCTAATTTGTAAGTGCCTTAGAAGGTGACGAGGCTCTGACTTTTTCCCCAGTCGTCGCCCTTCCACACACTTAATCCAGTTTCCGGGCAGTTAATCCAGGTTCGCCCCCGGCGTGAAACTCATTGACCCCATCCCCCCGGGAATCGTTAGATTCCCCGCCATGCCATGCCATGCCTTTCCCAACCGCAATGCGCCGGGTCGTCCACCATTCCCCACCGGACCTGCCCTCTGCCTGTGGCTATTTCTTCTCCTGCCCGCCACCACCCGCGGCGCCGACCAGGATTGGCCTTCGTATTTGGGCGACTCGGGGCGCTCCCATTTCTCCCCGCTCAAGCAAATCCACCGGGGCAATGTGAATCGCCTGGAAGTGGCGTGGACCTACCATGCCGGGGATGCGCGGGAGAATCGCTCCCAAATCCAATGCAACCCGTTGATTATCAAAGGGGTTCTCTACGCCACTTCGCCCGGCTTGAAGGCCGTGGCCCTCGAGGCGGCGACGGGTCGCGAACTCTGGCGGTTTGATCCGGCAGGAGATGGGAATGCCGGAGCTTTCGGCGTGAATCGCGGGGTCGTTTATTGGTCCGGCGGGAACGACGAACGCATTTTGTACGTGGCGGATCACTTCCTCTACGCCCTGGACGCCCGGACCGGAAAACCCATTCCCACCTTTGGCAAACAGGGGCGGGTGGATATCAAGGATGGCCTCGGGCGTGACGCCAGTCGATTGCTGGTGAGTGCGAGTTCGCCGGGCATCGTGTTCCGGGATTTGTTCATTCTTGGCACCCGGGTCGCGGAAGGTCCGGGACCGGCGGCGCCCGGGCACCTGCGGGCTTACAACATCCGCACCGGGGAAATCGTTTGGACGTTCCATACCATTCCGCATCCCGGGGAGTTGGGCTATGAAACCTGGCCGCCGGAAGCTTGGAAATTCATCGGCGGGGTGAACTGCTGGCCGGGCATGACGCTCGATGAAAAGCGCGGACTTTTGTTTGTGCCGCTGGGCTCGGCTACCTTTGATTTCTGGGGCGGCAACCGGATCGGTCAAAACTTGTTTGCGAACTGCCTGCTGGCGGTGGACGCCGCAACCGGCACGCGCAGATGGCACTACCAATTGGTGCACCATGATCTGGCCGATCGCGATCCTCCGGCTCCGCCCACCTTGCTCACGGTCAAGCGCGACGGCCGCTCCATCGACGCCGTGGCTCAGGTGACGAAATCGGGGGTGGTTTTCGTGTTCAACCGGGAAACCGGGGAACCCTTGTTTCCGATCGAGGAGAGACCCGCCGCCCCCTCGGATTTGCAGGGTGAATCCGCCTGGCCCACGCAACCCTGGCCCACCCGGCCGGCACCATTCGCCCGCCAATTGTTCACCGCGAACGAAATCACCGACCTTTCCGCCGAATCCCACCGGGCCGTCTTGGATCGCTTTGTGAAGATCCGCCCGCACGTTCCTTTCCAACCCCCCAGCCGGGAAGGGACCATCATTTTCCCCGGTTTTGACGGCGGTGCCGAATGGGGTGGCGCGGCGGTGGATCCCCGGCACGGAATTCTTTATGTGAATGCCAACGAAATGCCCTGGATTTTGACCATGGTCGAGGCCCATCCGGCGGGTGGCGCGGCGCTTTCGAGCGGGGAGGGGATCTACCAACAGATTTGTGCCGCCTGTCACGGATTAAGTCGGTCAGGGGACCCCGCGCGGGCTTTCCCTTCGCTTTTAAACATCGGGGCCAAACTCAAGAAGCCGGACATCATCCAACTGTTGGGGCACGGCAAAGGAGTGATGCCGGCGTTCGCCTTTCTCTCCCCCGCGCAGATTGAGGCAGTCGCCGGATTCATCCTCGGTGAGACCCCGGTCAACGTTGATCCCCATGCTTCCGCCGCCGCATCCGACACCCAACCGCTCGGTGAACCCTATACCCACACCGGTTACAATCGGTGGCTGGATCCGAAGGGTTATCCGGCGGTCAAGCCGCCGTGGGGCACCCTGAATGCGATCGACCTCAACACCGGCGAATACGTCTGGAAGACGCCGCTGGGCGAATACCCCGAGCTGAAAGCCCAGGGCATTCCCCCGACCGGCACGGAGAATTACGGTGGTCCGGTGGTGACCGCCGGCGGACTGGTGTTCATTGCCGCATCCAAGGACGAGATGCTCCATGCCTTTGACCAAAAGACCGGCCGCCTGCTCTGGCAGACCAAACTCCCCGCGGGCGGTTACGCCACCCCGTCCACCTACCAGGTGAACGGGCGCCAGTACGTGGTCATAGCCTGTGGTGGTGGCAAGATGGGCACCAAGAGCGGGGATGCCTACGTGGCCTTCGCCCTCCCACGCTGATCGGTGCCCCGCAATAATCCGGTTCCCGGTTACTGGGCTTTCAGCAGTTCGGTCACCGCCGCCTCGATTTGTTGGTCGCGGCCGGCGGAGATTACGTCGGGTTCGTTGCGGACGCGGATGTCGGGCTCCAGTTGGTTATTCTCGCAGAACTTTCCATCCGCGGTGCGCCATCCGCCCATCGGAATCCCAAAGTTGAGGGAGGGATCGATCTGCTTCTCCCACCAGACAAAGGTGCCGGTGCCGGGGACCGGCATGCCCAGCGTCTTGCCCACACCTTTGAGCTTATAGGCCACCGGGAAAAGATGGGCATCGGAGTAATTGCTTTCGCCCATCAACACAATGGAGGGTTTGGTCCATTTATCATTGGGCTCCGAGCCCACATACTGGCCGTGCGGAATGATGTCAAAATACTTCCGGCCGCTCAGGAAATCGGACAATTGCTCATGGATGTTCCCGCCGCCGTTGAAACGGGTGTCGATGATGAGTGCCTGCCGACCCACATGCCGGCCCAAAGCTTCCTCGAAGACGACCCGCATGCTGGCATCGTCCATGGCGCGGACATGAATATAGCCGATTTTTCCATGGCTGAGTTTGTCCACCTCCGCACGCCGATTGCGCACCCAGCGTTCATACAACAGTTCCTCGGTCTCCCCCGCCGAAACCGGTTTCACCGGTTCATCCCAGCGCTTCTTATTCGCCGGATCGAGCACAGCAAGGAGTGCTAGTTTACCCTTGTGCCGGTTGAGCAGGCGCGCGAAATCCTGATCCGACCCGATCGGCTGGCCGTCGATGGCCTCTAAAATCTGGCCGGCGCGGATTTTTGAAGTGGCCTTGTCCAGGGGACCGCCCGCGATCACTTCCGCGATTTTGAGGCCCGGACCGGCAAAATTCAAATCATAGAGCAGTCCGAGTTCCGCGGTGTCATCGGAATTGGGGCGCCCGCCGCGGTAATAGCAGCCGGTATGAGAGGCGTTCACCTCGCCCAGCATTTCGCTGACCATTTCCGCAAAATCGAAGTTGTTGTTAATGAAGGGCAGGAACTTGCGATAGGCGGTGTAATAAAACTTCCAATCCACGCCCTGCAAATCGACCACATAGAATTTTTCCTCAAATTCCCGCCAGATGTGGTCGAAAATGTATTCCCGCTCATTGGCCGGTTGGAGCACCATTTCCGCCCCCGTTTTCAATGGCTCCGTTTTTCCGCCCTCAACTTCCACTTTCATGGCTTTGCCATCGGCGAGGAGGAAGAGGAACTTGCCGTCGCTGGAAAGTTCCAGGCCCGTGACGCTTTTGGCGCCTAGTTTGCTGAAAAGCTTGGTTTCCTGGGTGCGTAATTCCGTTTCCCAGAGATCGTTGCCCTTGTCAAAGCTGGTCAGGTAATAAAGTTTCTCGCCGTCTTTGGAGAGGATCCAGTCGTTGGCCGGGGAGGTGTGGATGGTTAATTTTTGTTTACGCTCCGGCAGGTTTTCCCAATCGATCACCAGCGAATTCGTTTTGGTCTCCCCTTCTTTCTTGGCTGGTTTCTTCTTGGGCTTTTGCGCCGGAGCAGTCGCTTTCTCCTTTTCCTGCTTTTCTTCCTGCTCCTTGACGAGGGCGAATTCCTCCTTGGTGAGCTTGAAGCGGTCAAAGGCCGCTTTGGTGAAGAACATGCCATAAACATCCCCGCTGGCCATTTCCCCGCCCTGTTGCCGGGTCCCATCCCGGTCACAGCCCCAAATCATCATTTTGCCGTCGAGCACCCACTTGGGCAGGAAGTTGTCATAGCCGCTCAGCGTCAAATTGTGAATCTCGCCCTGGCCGTCCGCCGCGACCAATCCCACCTGGGGGGTGAAAATGCGTTCGGGATAACCGAATTGCACCAGGAACCATTTGCCATCGGGTGACCACCGGTAGGTTTGATCGCCATCCGCGTAGGAGTAGTTCTTGTCCGCCGGCAGGATGGTGCGTGACTTCTTGGTCGCGAGGTTAACAACCTTCAGCGTGACGCGATTTTCCAGGTACGCCACTTCCTTGCCGTCCGGTGAGAAGTTGGGCTGAAACTCCTCCGCCGACGTGGCAATGACAGTTTCTTCTTTGAGCACGGTGGAGGCATAAAAATAGGGTTCCCCGGGCCGGGTGATGCTGATCGTATAAAGATTCCAACTATTGTCGCGTTCGGCGGCGTACACTAGGGAGCGGCCATCGGGGCTGAAATCCACGCTGCGTTCTTGCCAGGGAGTATTGGTCACGCGTTTGGTCACCCCGCCCTCGACACTGGAGACAAAAATCTCCCCGCGGAACACATAAGCGAACTCCTTGCCATTGGGAGAAAGCTTGGCCTCCGTAAAACCTTCGTTCACCGGCACGACCCGGTCGATCCCGGTGCGGCCATCGGCGGCGATGCGGATGGCCACCGGACGCGGGGCGGCCCCGGGTTGCAGTGTGTAGATTTCCCCGTCGTAACTGAAACACAGCGTGTCATCTTTGGATCGCGTGAGGAAGCGGACGGGGTGTTTGGTGAAATGCGTCAGGGCGGTGTTGGTCGCGGAATTGCTAAGTGAGCTTCGGAAGACATTAAACGAGCCGTTTTGTTCGCTGATATAGTAGAAATCATCGTCATTGGCGGCGAATACCGGATTCCGATCCTCGCCTTTGAAGCCGGTGAGTTGCTGGTATTTGCCGGTTTTGAAATCGTGCACCCAGATGTCGCGGGTGATGGCCGAAGTGTGGTGCTTCCGCCAATCGCTTTCGTAACCTTTGAGATCGTGATAAATCAAGCGCTTGCCGGCAGTGTCCAGGGTGGCATCGATCGCCGGCACCGGGAGCACGGGTGTCACGCGGCCGCCGCTCACCGGAACGCTGTAGAGTTGGCTCAGGACACTGATGGGAAATTGCGCGCTTGCGGCGGGTTCCTGGCGGTAGGCCGAAAAGAGAATGGCCTGGTTATCCGCGGTAAACGTGCTCGGAATTTCACGCGTGGAATGAAAGGTCAGGCGTTTGGCCTCGCCCCCGGTGGCTGGCATGACAAAGACATCAAAATTGCCATAACGATCGGAGGCGAAAGCAATCTGGCGGCCGTCATGACTCCAAACCGGGGCAAATTCATAGGACTCGCTCAGGGTCAGCGGGGTGGCCGTGCCGCCGGTGGCCGGAACCGAATACAGATCGCCCTTCCACTCAAACACGATCGTGTGGCCATCGGGCGAAATCGCCGGGTAGCGCAACCAGAGCGGGTGTTCCTCCGCGCAAAGGGTGAGGGCCATCGTCAGTGTCAGCAATAGGGCGGAGACTGTTTTCATACTTTTGGTGATCCGTCTGGGCAAGGATTCAGGTTCCTGTTGGTCTTTTTTTGCAGGGTGGGAACGCGCGGTCAAGCGGGAAACGTCCGGGGCGCGGTGGCGGCGTTGGGAAAGGCAATTTTGCAAACTTGACGCGACGACGGGAAAAACCATAATCCCTCCCACTCAATTGAAAACCGCGATTTCACCACTGCTTGTTGCCCCCATTGCTGCCCTGGTCTTGTCCCTGCTCGCGCCCACCGCCCGCGCCCAGTCCCCGGGTTCCCGTCCCACGAATCCGGACGGATACCGGCGGTTCGCCTTGACGCACGATGGGGATGTCACGCGCGGCGCCAAATTTTTTGCCGATGAGCAAAAACTAGCGTGTGCCAAATGCCATTCCTTGGATGACAAGGGCGGCAAGGCGGGTCCCGATCTTTACGCGGTGGGGGACAAATTTGCCCGCAAAGACCTGATTGAGGCCATCTTACAACCGTCCGCCACTATTGCCGTGGGTTACACCACCACCGTCGTGGAGACCAAGGCCGGTGTGGAATACACCGGGATCATCAAGCAGGCCAATGACGCCGGTATCCAATTGATCGGGGCCGACGGCAAACTGGTCGTCCTGGCCGCGAAGGAAATTCAGTCGCAGCACGGCACTCCCGTTTCCTTGATGCCTGAAGGTCTGCAAACGGGCCTCACGGTCCAGGAATTCACCGATCTCATAGATTACCTGGTGACGCTGCGTCAGCCCGAATCCGCCCTGGCCAGCAACACGGGCATGCCGCTCGTGATCCCCAAGTTGGCCCATGCCGCTCCCGCCACACCTTTCTTCTCGCAACCCCTCAAACTGCCGCGCGGCCGCGCCGAATCTGGATTGACTGGCATTTATCAGGTGCCGGGTCATGCCAACCGCTTTCTGGTCACCCACCAGAAAGGCATGATTTGGTCCTTGGAAAAGACCGCGACCGGCGAGGACAAGTCCATTTTTATGGACCTCAGCGAAGAGGTGTTCAGCGAGCGCGGACCCAATGGCTTGCTGGGGATGGCGTTTCACCCCCAATTCCCAAAAAATCGCAAATACTACCTCAAGTATCAGATCTTGGAGAATGGCAAGGTCACGACCCTGTTAATAGAGCGCCAATTCGCCCCGGATTTTCAACGTGACTCCGGGCTACCCGCCCGCCGACTTCTTTCCATGATCAGCATTGCGGACGACCACAGCGGTGGGTGCCTCCAATTTGGGCCGGACGGTTATCTCTACCTGGCCATGGGTGACACCGGCCCGCAAATGGACCCCAACGGCCACGCGCAGAATCTCCAACTGCTGCTCGGCAAAATGATGCGCCTGGATGTGGATCATACCGAGGGCACCAATGCCTACGCCATCCCGCGCGACAATCCCTTCCAGGGTCGTTCGGACGCGCGACCTGAAATCTGGGCTTACGGGTTCCGCAATCCCTGGCGCTTCTGTTTTGATGGCGTCACCGGTGATCTCTGGCTCGCCGATGTGGGCCAGGACCGGGTTGAGGAAGTGGACCTCATCCATCGCGGGGAGAATTTCGGCTGGAACGTTTACGAAGCCTTCGAACCCTTTTCCAATCAATATCGCAAAGCCGACCGGAACTACACCGCGCCCGTGTTCGCTTACAAACGCAAATACGGCAACTCCGTGACCGGGGGCTACGTCTATCGCGGCGATCGGAAATCAACCTTTGACGGCGTTTACGTCTGCGGTGATTACAACTCCAAACTCATCTTCGGGGTCACCCAGGAAAAAGGCGCGCTGAAAAACGTCCGCATCATCAGCACCGTTCCCCAGCGTCTGGTCTCCTTCGGCACCGACGAACCCGGCAATATCTACGCCGTCGGCTACGAAGGCATGATTTACAAACTCGATTTCTCCGCCGCGCGCTTCGACGAGCTCGCGCCCGAATAAGCCCGGTCGATCGGTGCGGGGTGTCTCTCCGCGCGCATCGGATGCCGGGGAGCTGTGCCGTTCCTCCCTCTCCACCATTTAGAATGGGGGAGAGGGAGGGGAGAGGTGGAGTCGTCAATCTTGCCCGTCCCCCAATACTACTGGTCCAGGATCAAGAGTCCTGCGCCTTCTCCACCCGGCTCCGCACTTCCCCGCTGGCCAGGCGCGTCCGTAATTCCTGCCCGGGCGTCACGGCCGCAGCGGTGCGCACTACCTCGCCGGTCGCTGCATCCAGGGTAATGGAATAGCCCCGTGCCAGAACCTGTTCCGGGCCCAGCAATCGCAGTCGTTCGCTGGCCGCTCCCAGTCTTACCCGCGCTTCCGTGACCTGTCGGTGCGAAAGTTCGAGCAGTCGTGCCTGGGCGAGCCGCCAGCGTTCCCGGCGGAGTTCCAGCATCTGGCGCGGACGCAGCCGTTGCAGCCGGTCCCGCAGATTGCTCGCTGCGAGCTTTGCCGCCTGTAACTGCTGGCGCGCGTTGCGGTTGAGCGCCACCTGCAAATCGTCGAGGTGCTGCCAGCTTTCGTTGATCTGGCGGCGCGGATGGAGGCGCAGCAGCCGGCCGTTCACCTGTTTCAACTCCTGGAAAAGCCGTTCCCAATGCCGGTAGGCGATGGCTTGCAACAGTTCCCCGACGCCGGCGATGAATTCGCGGGTGGCGAACACCCCTTCTGTAATGATTTCCGCCGCCGCACTCGGCGTGGCCGCTCGCAGGTCCGCCACAAAATCACTGATGGTGAAATCAATCTCATGGCCGACCGCGGAGACCACTGGCAGCCGGGACTCGAAGATGGCCCGGGCCACAACCTCCTCGTTAAATGCCCATAAATCTTCCAGACTACCCCCGCCGCGGGTGATGAGAATCAGATCCGGGGCTTGTTCCGGTTGGCGGGTCGAAAACTCATTCAGCAGTCGTACCGCCGCCGCGATTTCCCCGGCGGCACCCTGGCCCTGCACCCGGCAGGGGGCCAGGATAATTTCCAGGGCGGGATTCCGTCGCCGGATGACATGAAGAACATCCCGGATGGCCGCACCCGTCGGCGAGGTCACCAAACCGAGGCGGCGGGGATAGCGGGGCAGGGGACGCTTGCGCTCTGCGGCAAACAACCCTTCGGCATTCAGCCGCTGCTTGAGTTGCTCGAAGGCCATTTGCAGCGCACCCACTCCTTGCAACTCCACGGCGGTGACCCGCAATTGATACTGCCCGCGCGGTTCGTAAACCGTCACTTCCCCCTGTGCCAGGACTTTTCGTCCATCCTGCAGGAACGCGCGCGCCTCCCGGGCCTCATTCCGGAAAAGAACGCAACTGACTTGGGAATCGGCATCTTTCAGCGTGAAGTAAAGATGCCCGGAACTTTGCGCCCGGAAGTTGGTCACCTCTCCCGTTACCCAGACCTGTCCAATTTGCTTCTCCAGCAACCGCTTGATTTGGACGGTCAGTTCATAAACCGAAAGAACTTTTCGTGCGGGTGGTTCCGGCGGGAATAATTCTCCAAAGTCCCACTGAGATTTGGATGGCTTGGCCATGCGGGGCGAGTGGCCTATTTGCCCGCACTGGGCAGGGCCTCGGAAATGCGTTTGATGCTGATGGCTTTGCCAGTATAGGAATCAATTTCCACCACTGCTCCTTGGAGAAATACCCGTTCCGTGGCCACCGCGAATCGTTGCGGTTGCAGCGTCAGAAAACGCTTTATCACCGGGTCAATTTCCCGCCCGATGACGCTTTCATGCGGACCGGTAAAGCCCGCATCACTCAAGAAAG
Organism: uncultured Pedosphaera sp.; assembly: GCA_903918755.1. Taxonomy (GTDB): domain Bacteria; phylum Verrucomicrobiota; class Verrucomicrobiia; order Limisphaerales; family Pedosphaeraceae; genus CAIXFN01. Next base: position 16,868 of record CAIXFN010000013.1, on the reverse strand, counting down.
CGGTGCCGCCCGGAAAGATTTGTTCATCCGCCGTTTGCACGTGGGTGTGGGTGCCAATCAAGGCCGAGACCTGACCGTCGAGCATCCGGCCCATGGCCGCCTTTTCGGAAGTCGCCTCGGCATGGAAATCCACCAGGATGATGTTGGTCTTCTGCCGCAACCGTTCCACCTCGGACCGGGCCATGATGAACGGATTTTCCAGGTCCTGCATGAAGGTCCGGCCCTGCAGGTTCAAAATCGCGATGGGGGCCTGGTTATCCGCTTGGTAAACCACACTGCCTTTGCCCGGCGTCCCCGACGGGTAATTGTGGGGGCGTAGGAACCGGGAGTTATTTTGCAAGAGTCCCACCACTTCCTTCTGGTCCCAAAGATGATCTCCCGAGGTGATGATATCCACCCCGGCGTCGAAGATTTCCTCTGCGGTTTTAGGCGTGATCCCCGAACCGCCAGCGGAATTTTCCCCGTTGGCCACCACTAAAGTCAGATCCAATTGCCGGCGCAAACGCGGTACCAGTTCACTCACGGCCCGCCGTCCCGGTTCGCCGACGATGTCGCCAATGAACAAAATCTTAACCATGGCCAAGTAATGGCGGAAACCCGCCGATCAGGCAAGCTGCATGTCGCCGCCGCCGCCTGGTTCGCGATGGATTCCCACCGGCAGTCGGGCGCGCGACGGTGCATTGACTTGGCCCCTTTCGGTCGGCCAACCGAATTCCCGGAATTTTCGCTTGCCGCCGGCGCACCATCGGCGTATCAGCTTGCTATGCGTCTGCGAACGTCTTCCCTCCGGTTCATTCTCTCGTTGTCTCTGATCACCACCGTCGCCGTCATCGCGGCTGTCCGCGCGGATGACCCGCCGCCGGAAAAACCCAAGGCCGATGCGCCGAAGGAAGGGGAAAAGAAACCGGATGAAGCGCCGCCTAAGAAACCCAAAATCAAGAAGTTCGATGACGTCATCAACAAAGACGCGGTAACGAAGGTGGGTCTCTTCCGGGTCCACCGCGTGGACGAAAACCTCTTTTACGAGATTCCCGCCGATGCCCTTGACACCGATCTCCTTTGGGTGACCCAAATCGCCGAAACCACCGCCGGCAACTCCTATGCTGGTATGCCGGTCATGGACCGCGTGGTGCGCTGGGAATTGCACGGCGAACAAGTCCTGCTCCGCGATGTGCGCTACAACATCCGCGCCGAGACGAGTGATCCCATCGCCCAGGCCGTGAAGACCTCCAACCTCGCCCCGATCATTCGGGCGTTCGAGATCAAGGCTTATGGCAAGGACAAGGCCCCGGTGATCGACGTCACGGATTTGTTCAAGAAGGACGTGCCGGAATTCAGTGCCAAGCGGGCGCTAAACGCCGGGGTCATGGATCCTACCCGGACTTTCATTGAAGAGTTCAAAGCCTTTCCCCGTAACATCAACATCCGCGTCCTCGCCAGTTACGCCCCCGGCCAGGCGCGCGCCTTTGGCGTTCCCGTGGGCGGTGGCGATGCAAGTTCCGATTCCAGCGGTCTGACGGCGGTGATCAAACACAGCATGGTCAAACTGCCGGAGACGCCGATGAAGCCCCGTCGCTGGGACTCGCGGGTCGGTTTCTTTACCGAGAATTTCACCGATTTCGCTTATGGCAGTGATCATGAGGCCGAGACCGTCCGGCTCATCACCCGCTGGCGCTTGGAAAAGAAGAACCCGGAAGCGGAAGTCTCCGAACCCGTTAAACCCATTGTATTTTACGTGGCCCGGGAAGTGCCCGAAAAATGGAAGAAATATGTGAAGCAGGGCATCGAGGACTGGGCGCCCGCTTTCGCCGCGGCTGGTTTCACCAATGCGATCATCGGCAAATATGCCCCGGATCCCCGCGAAGATCCCGACTGGGATCCGGAAGATGCGCGCATTTCCAGCATTCGCTGGCTGCCCTCGAGCATTGAAAACGCCTTCGGCCCCCACGTGTCTGATCCTCGCACCGGCGAAATCCTGAGCGCGGATGTGCGGATGTACCACAACGTCCAGAAGCTGGTCCGTGATTGGTATTTCGTCCAGGCTTCCCCGTCCGATCCCCGCGCCCAGAAACTGCCGCTCCCCGACGACCTGGAAGGGGATCTGATCCGCTTCGTTGTCACCCATGAAGTCGGGCATTCCCTCGGCTTCCCGCACAACATGAAGGCATCTTCCAGCTATACCATTGCCCAGTTGCGCGATCCGGAATGGACCAAGAAGAACGGTACGGCACCCTCCATCATGGATTACGCCCGCTACAACTACGTGGCCCAGCCGGATGATCACGCCGGACTCATGGCCAAGGTTGGTCCCTATGACTTCTTCGCCGTGAATTGGGGCTACCACCAGTTTGCGAAGGGCGTCGATGAAAAGGCGGAATTGGAGAAACTGGTGCGGGTGCAGGTGGATCAGCCCATGTTTCGTTTCGGTGATCCCAATCCCGGGGTGGATTCCACCCAACAAACCGAAGACCTTGGCGCCGATGCCGTGGAGGCCACGCGCCTCGGTCTGATGAACCTGGAACGCGTGGCGGGTTACCTCGTCAAAGCCACCAGCAAAGCGGGCAAGGATTATTCCGTGTTGGCGGATGTCTATGACTCCCTGCTCGGTCAATGGAGCCGGGAAATGGGCCATGTGGCGAACGTGGTGGGTGGCGTGCAGGAGATCAACCTGTATTACGGCGATGCCAATCGCCGCTTCTTCCCGAATGATCCCGCTTACCAGCAACAGGCGGTGAATTTCCTGTTGGACAATGCCCTCAGCACCCCGGTGAAATTCATCGGACCGGACATCGTCGCCCGGTTGACTTCCGACGGCACAGCCCGCCGGGTATTGGCCTCCCAAAGCATGGTGCTCGGCAATCTTATCTCCAGCACCCGGATTGCCCGTCTGGCGGAATTGGAACAAACCGAAACCAATAGCTATGCCCCCGCGAAGCTGTTTGAGGACCTGAGGAAAGGTCTGTTCCGCGAGTTGAATAACACGCCCGTCGAGATCGACCTTTACCGCCGGAATCTCCAGCGCACTTACGTGGATATGCTGGCGGCGAATATCAAAACACCCGCCGCCAATTCCGATCTGCCGGCGCTCTCCCGCGTTGAATTGGAAGAAATCCGCAAGCTGACCCAGATGGCCAAAGGCAAGGGCGCCAAGCCCGCCGTGGAAGCCCATCTCCGGGACCTCCCCGCGCGGATCACCAAGGCCCTCGACCCCCGCGGCGGCGAATAGTCCCTTCCTTTGAACCCCGGCCCGTTCGGGCCGGGGTTCAACATTTGGTCACCGGCTATTTCGGCCTCTTTTCCGGTCCGTTTGACAACGCGTTTTCGTGTGCTATGGTCCTGCCGCGATGCGCGAAAATGTCTGTAAACCCTGCCCCGGAGCGGCCCCGTCAGCCGCAATTAAACCCCACACAACCCGCTGCCCGATTGCGCCTGACCGGATTCGCGGCCTCGCCGGACTGTTTCTTGCCACGACTCTCGCATTTTGTTCCGGCTCTGCGTCGGCGGAAAACGAAATGCAAATTGGGCAGAGCCTGGCGGGGCAACTGAAGGTTAACGTGGACTTCATCCAACCCCTCGGCTTGGAATTTTCCACTATTCCTGGTTTTCCCGGCTTCGCGACCGGTGATGTGGGATTTCACTCGGCGGCGGCGGACGATGAAACTGCGGACTTTCTCGAACTGTCCCCTTTGGCGGACATCCGTTTCATCCTCCTGGCCAAGGATCCCGGAATGGAAGTTTGGAATGATACTGGATCAGCCCCGATGCGCCTGGGGGAAAGCTTTTACATGGGGCCGGCCTTCTTCGACACCCATCCGATTTGGGACATCGTGAGCGGAATTCCCGGACAGACTTACTCCCTGACGCTGGTAATTCACGATGTCAACGGCGTCCTCCGGGACAGCGAGCCTTTGGTGTTGCAGTTCACTCCAGCGCCGCCCGTCTTGAGCATCACTCCCGCCGCGCCCGGATTCGCAACCATCTCCTGGTCGCCGGCCACGCCTGGATTTGTGCTGCAATCCAGCCCCGCGCTGCAAACCGGGACCTGGACGGACGCCCCCACTGGCGGCACCAACGGGGTTACTGCGGCGCTATCCGCCCCCGCCCAGTTCTACCGTTTGCGGCGGTAGCTGGGCGGGGACGTGATGCGAAAGAGTCCCTTCCTTACTGCACCGGCGAGGGCGCGATTTCTTTGAGAATCTCCGCCTTCCAATCGGCGCCCAGTTCATCCGCGGTTTTGCCGGTGGATTCCTTCCAGATTTCTTCCGAATACTTGCCACTGCGGATGGCGGCGTTCAGTTTGGAGACCAATTTCTTGTCATATTTTTCGGAGGCCCAGTTCAGGAAATTGGCGCCTGGGCGATAGGCAGTATCGTACTTGGGGACGAAATTACGTTGCCGCTTGATCCACACCAGGTCGGCGCCGTGACTGTCCGGTTCATAGAGGAACCACCGGATATAGTCAGGTATGGCTTCGGTGAGCCATCCGGGAGCGCGGGTGGCGTTGGGATTGTTCCGTCGGGCCCGGCCGTATTGCTGGATCACGTGGACTTCTTCATGCAACAGTGCCCCGATGGCTTCGCGTTTCAGTTCCCGTTTGAGCCAGTCGGAATTGGCAGTCACGCGGGTTCCGCCGGTTGCCGCCACCCCGTTTCCGGGGGCCAGGCGCACGGAGAATTCGGTTGGGGCGGTGTACCCATCACTCGCGAGCATGTCCGTCAGTTTTGGATACCATTCCGCCAATACCGGGGCCAGCTTCTGCTCCGCCCATTCCTTCAGCTCCGGCGCCTTGGAGAAATCAATTGTGATCTTGCATTTGCCATCCACCGAATTGGTGACGAACGGGACATAGGCCACGGCGGATGCGGTGTCCGTGGTGTTGGTGGAGTCCCCCGCGATGACATCGATCTCGCTGTAAAACGTGTTGCCGAATGGGTCCGCGGTTTCGGTGGCCGCGCAGACAAACAAGAGGTACCGATATTTGCCTATCAGGCCGGCGGTATCCGAAATGCTAACTCCGTATTGGCCGCCCCCCGAGCGGGCCGCGACCTTGGTGACCAGCTTCCAACCCGCCTTGGCCGGGTCTGTGTCGGCATCCGGTTCCGCTTTGAACCCGTCCGCGGTACCATCGCTCGCATAAAGCTCATAGACCTGCGGCGCCCGGGTGTCCGGATGCCACGAATAAGTATTCACCTGTTTCACTTCAATGACCTGCCCGAAATCAAACCGCAGGCGGCCGCCATCCACGCCTTGGGCGAAGAAGAAGTTGGCCTCGGGTTCGTCCGCTTCCGTGGGGACCCGCCCATCCGTCAACCGGCTTATCTCACCGCCATTTTGATCCCGGCTCCCGGCGATGATCGAGACTTTGGCTTGGGCGCCGGCATCGGATTTCGCCGGGGGCGGAACGTCGGCAAACTTGAACTCCGCCGACGCGTGTTCGTTGTCATTGTGATTGATGACCGTTTTGATTTCCGCGAACGCCGTGCCCGCTGCGAGCAGCAGGACCGGAAGCGCGAGACTTAGGGACGTGGCTGTTTTCATGTCGAGAGGGAGAGGGGCGGCAATGATGCGGGAGAACTTTCAGTTAAAGTTGGCGCTGTAATTGGGTTGCTGACGGTTCGAGCATAGGCGGGGGGGAGGGCGTTGCAAGGCCGAAATGGGTGGGAAATATTCCCCGCTTTGACAAGCCCGCCGCGGTTGCCTAGCATCCCTGCGTTGCGCATGACGACCACCACCCATACTCCAACCATTCCCCCCGCGCGCCCCGCCGGGAAGCGGCTCTCCCTTACCCAATGGATTTTACTCGCGACCGTGTTGGGTTCGCTGCTGGGCTGGCTCTTTCCCGAAGCTTCCCAGCAACTGGTCGTCGTCTCCAAAATCTTTCTTCGGCTGGTCAAGTGCATCGCGGTGCCGATCATTTTCAGCACGCTGGTCGCCGGCATCGCCGCCCACAGCGATGACCTCAAATCGGTCGGTCGACTGGCCTTGCGCTCGCTCATCTATTTTGAAGTGGTCACCACACTGGCCCTGGTCATTGGGTTGCTGGCGGTGAATTTACTCAAACCTGGCGTGGGCGTGAAACTGCCGCCGCCCGATCCGAGCTCGCCCGCCAACAATCTGGTGAAACTGACCACCCGCGAGCGCTTGGAGAACATCGCGCCGGAAAGCTTTTTCAAGAGCGCCGCGGAAAACGATGTGCTGCAGGTGGTGGTTTTCGCGGCGATTTTCGCCGTCGCTCTCACGCAGGTGCAGGGCGAGCCCAAGAAGGCCATGCTCGGCTTTTGCGAAGGGCTTTCGCAGGTGATGTTCAAGTTCACCGATCTCGTGATGAAACTGGCGCCCTGGGGGATCGGCGCGGCGATGGCGGTGACCGTCGGTCACTTGGGCCTGGATGTGCTCAAACATTTGATCAAGTTGATCCTGACGCTCTACAGCGCGCTGACGGTTTTTGGCCTGGTCGTGCTCCTGCCCGCCGCCTTGATTGCGCGGGTGCCGGTGGGGCGGTTTCTCAAGGCCATCAAAGGCCCCGCCTTGATTGCTTTTTCCACTACCTCATCGGAAGCGGCCCTGCCGTCCGCGTTGGAGGCCATGGTCAAGTTCGGCGTGCCCAAGCGGATCGTTTCCTTTGTGCTGCCGGCTGGCTATTCCTTCAACCTCGATGGCAGCACCCTGCATCTGGCTGTGGCGCTGGTTTTCGTGGCCCAGGCGGCGGGTGTCAGCCTGACGACCGGCCAGCAGGTTATGATGATGTTGACGCTCATGTTGACGTCCAAGGGGGTGGCCGCGGTGCCGCGGGCCACCTCGGTGATCCTCTCCGGCGCGCTGGTCAGCTTTGGGCTGCCCCTGGAAGGCGTGGCCCTGATCCTGGCCGTCGATGCCATTCTGGACATGGCCCGCACTACCATCAACGTGATCGGCAACTGCCTGGCCTCCGCGATCATGGCCAGTTGGGAAGGGGAATTGCGCGTCCCGGCTGAAGTGGAAGTCCGCCCGGGGTGATCTGCCCACATCTCCGGCGGGTGTTGGGCCGGTTCCTCACCAGACCGCGTAGATATTCCAGAGGATGTGCATCAGCATGGGCGTCACAATGGACCGGGTCTGCCAGCGCGCCAACCCCAGCAGAAATCCTGCGCCCACCAGGAGCAGGATCACGCCTGGGGTGTAGGTGTAGTGAATGGCCCCCCAACTGATGGCCGTGATGGCAATAGCCCCGCCGACTCCCAACTTGGTTTGCGCGAAACGGCCGTACAGGATTCCCCGAAAAATCAGCTCCTCTGCAATGGGACCCAATACCGCCACGCCCAGCACCCGCAGGAAATCAATGATGAGCGGCGCCTCCCGCCAAATGGTGAAATCCCAGGGCCCCCGCCAAAACATGAAGTAATTGGAGACCAGGATGTAAGCGGCATAGAGCAGCAGCCAGCCCGCGACGGCGGCCGGTGGCGGCTTGGCCCAGCCGATCGCCGTCGCCGCCGGGAGCCGGCGGACGCGCATCGCGAGGAACACCACGCCGATGGCCAACAACGGCATGATGACTTTCATGAGGTTGGCACCCAGATGGGGGATATTCATCTGGGCGAGACTCTAAGCGAACCCCTTCCGGAGCGACAATCCCAGAGTTCCACTTACTCACAATTCCAGCAACTTCGCCAGCCCACGATCGGTCTTTAGCGGGCTCACCAATGCCAGCGTGAGCCGTTCCGGACGGAAGAATTCCCGGGCCACCGCGAGCACTTCGGCCGGGGTGACCTTGGCCAGCCGGCTTTTCACCTGCCGGGCGGTAACCACCCGGCCGTAACCCAGCAGTTGTTCTCCCAGCCAATTCATCTGGTTGTCGGCGCTTTCCAAACCCAGATCGATTTGTCCCAACGCGTAATCCCGCGCCCGGTTGAATTCCGCGCGGGGCGGGGGGGCGAGTTTGAAGCGGCGCAACTCGTCGCGGATCAAGCCGAGGGTTTCCCGGAGGTGATCGAGATCGAGTCCGGCCGAAATGGTCAGGGTGCCGGTATCATCAAAATAGCCGAGGGCGCTGTCGATGGAATAGGCAATGCCCCGTTCTTCCCGGATCACGTTAAACAACCGGGAACTGGCGTTTTCCCCGAGCATGACGTTGAGCAGGCGCAGGGGATAGCGGCGCAGGTCATGCCGGGTGGTGGTGCGGATGCCCAGAGCCAGTTGGGTTTGCTCGGTGTCTTTGACGTGGAGTTGGACTTGGGGCGCCGTCTGCTTTTCTGCCACCGGGAGAAACGTCGGACCCGCTCCGGCCGGGAATTTTTGGGCCAATCGCGTGACCGAGCGGAGGACCTGGCGATGCTTCAGGCGACCGGCCGCCACGATCAGCGTACGACCGGCCGCGTAGTTCTGGCGTTGGTATGCCAGCAGCCGCGGGCGGGTGAGGCCGTCCAGCGTTTGTTCGGTGCCCGCCAGGTTGCGGCCCAGCGGGTGTCGGGGCCACAGCGCTTCGTTCAGGATTTCCTGCACCAGGTGATGCGGTTGATCGCGGTACATCGCGAGTTCCTCCTTGATGACGCTGCGTTCCTTGTCGATTTCGGCGGGGTCAAATTTCGAGTTCAGGAACATGTCGGTCAGCACATCGAGCAATTCGTCAAAATGCTGGTGCGTGGCCCGGCAATGGTAGCAGGTCATTTCCTCGGTAGTGAAGGCGTTCAGGTAGCCGCCGAGGCCCTCGACATCCTGGGAAATCCGCCGGGCGGAGCGCTTGCGGGTGCCCTTGAACAGCAGATGCTCAATGAAATGGCAGACGCCGTTTAGCTCTGCCGGTTCGTAACGTCCGCCGACTCCCACCCACAGGCCGACACTGACACTGGCCATGTGCGGCATTTCGGCGGTGGCCACGGTGAGGCCGTTCTCCAATTTGGAAATTTGATACATGCGCGATAAAAATGCGGTCAGGAATAAACTCAGGCAAACGCTGCCGGCACAACGTCCGGGGGACCGACGCGGCGTTCGTAATCCAGGATGATGTCGATCGCCTCCTGCGGGTCATCCGTGATGGTGATCAAGTCCAGGTCGCCGGGGCTGATAAAATGGCCTTTCTCGAGGTTGGCTTTCATCCACGTGACCAGGCCGGTCCAGTGCTTGCGGCCAAACAGGATGAGGGGAAACCGGGGGATGCGCTGGGTCTGCACCAGGGTGAGCACTTCGTAGAATTCGTCCAGCGTGCCGAAGCCCCCGGGCATGAAGACAAACGCGACGCTGTATTTGACGAAGCACACCTTGCGCGAGAAAAAGTAGTGGAAATTGATCGGGATATTGGCAAACCGGTTGCCATGCTGCTCGTGCGGCAATTCGATGTTCAACCCCACCGAGCGCCCCTTGGCCTGACGTGCCCCTTTGTTGGCTGCTTCCATAATGCCCGGGCCTCCGCCGGTGATGACGGCCAGATTGTGCTTCACCAGCCCTTTGGCCAGCGTCACTGAGGCCTGGTAATAGGGATCCTTTACCGGCGTGCGCGCCGAGCCGAAAATCGTGACCGCCGGCCCCACCTTCGACATCGCTTCAAAGGAATCCACGAACTCCGCCATGATGCGGAAGATTCGCCAGGGATCTTCTTTGATGAAACCGACGGTCGCGTTGTTCATGCCGCCAGCATAAGCGCGCAGGGGAAATACTCAAGGTTGGCCAGAGGGCATTCGCCCCGCCCATCCCGAACCGATTACGGCTTTTAGCCCCGGCGGAATTCGTTTACGTTTTGGGGCATGGCGAAGAAACTGTTTCTGCTGGATGGCATGGCGCTCGTTTACCGGGCGCATTTTGCGTTTGCGACCCGGCCTATCCTGACCTCGAAGGGGCAGAACACTTCCGCGCTCTACGGTTTTACGATGGCGCTGCTGGACATCATCACGAACCGGCAGCCGACGCATCTCGTGGTGGCGTTCGACACCGCCACGCCCACCCAGCGGCACATCGAATATCCGGAGTATAAGATCCAGCGGGAGGAAATGCCCGAGGACATCCGGTTCGCGTTGCCCCACATCCGCCGCTTCATCGAGGCGCTCAACCTGCGCGTGGTGACCTGCGAAGGTTACGAAGCGGACGACATCATTGGCACCCTGGTGACGCGCGCCGAGCCGGAGGGGTTTGAGTCGTTCATGGTCACGCCGGACAAGGATTTCGGCCAGTTGGTTACCGAGCACACCTTTCTGTTCAAACCGGCGCGCGTGGGGGACGCGATTGAGATTCTCGGCGTGCCGGAGATCCGGGCGAAGTGGGGCATTCCGGAACCCATGCAGGTCATTGATGTCCTGGCTCTCTGGGGCGATGCCTCGGACAATATCCCCGGCGTGCCCGGCATCGGCGAGAAGACCGCGGCGAAACTCGTCAGCCAATACAGCAGCGTGGAGAACCTGCTGGCCCACACTTCCGAATTGAAGGGCAAGCTGAAGGAGAACCTGGAGGCCAACCGCGAAAATGCGTTGCTCTCCAAACGCCTCGCCACCATCAATCGGGCGACTCCCTGCACTTTGGATCTGGAGGAGTTCAAGCTGCGCGAACCGCACGACGAGGAACTCCGCCGGCTGTGCGTGGAGTTCGAGTTCAATTCCATCGGCCGCCGGCTGTTCGGCGACAGTTTCCGGGCGGGGCATGGATTCGAGTCCGGGGCGCCGTCGTCGCCGACACCCTCGCGCCCGCCGGTCGTGGAGCCAGCCCCGGCCCAGGAAGAATTCAGTTTGCAGTCGGACGATGCCGCCCAACCGCCCGCGGCGGAGAAGCCGCTCAAGCCGAACCTGAAGACCATCAAAGACGTGCCGCACGAATATCACCTCGTGACCGATTCGGCCGGGCGCGCCCGGCTGATTGAAATCCTGCGCGGCCAGCCTTCCTTCTGCTTCGACACGGAGACCACCGGGCTGGACACCAAGCAGGCGCGCCTCGTGGGGATGGCCTTTTCCTTCGCCCCGCACACTGGCTATTACGTGACGGTGCCGGCAGGCGCGGCCGAGGCGGCGGCAGTGCTGGAGGAATTCCGTGGCGTGCTGGAGGATGAACGGATCGAGAAGGTCGGCCACAACCTCAAGTACGACCTGAGTGTGCTCAAGTGGCACGGAGTGGCCGTGCGTGGTCGGCTGTTCGATACCATGATCGCCCACAGCCTCGTCGAGCCCGACCAGCGGCATGGGATGGATTACCTGTCCGAGGTTTACCTCGGTTATACGCCCGTGCCGATCACGGATTTGATTGGCGAGGAAAAAGGCCAGCAACTCAATATGTCCGTGGTCGCGCCCGAACTGGTGGCGGAGTATGCCGCCGAGGATGCCGATGTGACGTGGCAATTGCGCGGGCATCTCGCGCCGTTGCTCAAGGAGCGGGGGCAGGAGCGCGTGTATTATGAAGTCGAGGCGCCGCTGATTCCCGTTTTGGTGGACATGGAGTTCGAGGGCATCCGGATTGATGCCGGAGCGCTCGCCGAGTTCGCGGTGCAACTGGCTGGGGAAATGGCGGAACATGAGGCTGCGATCTACCGGTTGGCCGGCCGGGAGTTCAACCTGAATTCGCCGCGACAACTGGGCGAGGTGTTGTTCAATGAACTGAAAATCGGCGACGCCCCCAAGAAGACCAAGACCGGGCAGTTTTCCACGAATGAACAGACCCTCATCGAGTTGGCCCCGGACCATGAAATCGTGCAACGCCTGCTGGATTTCCGGGCCGCGACCAAGCTGAAATCCACCTATGCGGATACGCTGCCGACGACGATCTGGCCGAAGACCGGCCGGGTGCACACGACCTACAATCAGGCGGTCACCGCCACGGGGCGGTTGAACTCCCAGAATCCCAACCTGCAGAATATCCCGATCCGCACGGAAAAAGGGCGGGAAATCCGGAAGGCGTTCGTGCCCCGGGATGCCGGGCACCGGCTGCTCTCCGCCGATTATTCCCAAATCGAACTCCGCATCATTGCCGCCCTCAGTCATGAGACGGGCATGCTCGAAGCCTTTCGCGAGCGGTTGGACATCCATGCCGCCACCGCGGCCAAGGTGTTTGGCGTGGCCCTGGACCAGGTCACCCCGGACATGCGCCGCAAGGCGAAGATGGTTAATTTCGGCATCATCTACGGTATCTCCGCGTTTGGCCTGGCGCAGCGGTTGCGCATCCCGCGCAAGGAAGCCGCCACGATCATCGAGCAATACCTGGCGCTGTATCCCGGCATCGCGCGCTACATGAACGACACGATCGATTTCGCCCGGGCGCGCGGCTACGTGGAAACCGTGACCGGCCGGCGACGGTATATTCGCGACATCCAGTCGGCCAACGCCACGCAGCGGGGAGCGGCGGAGCGGAACGCGATCAATGCCCCCATCCAGGGGACGGCGGCAGACATGATCAAAGTGGCCATGGTGAACATTCACCGGGAATTGGAGCAACGCGGTTTGCAAACGCGCATGCTCCTGCAGGTGCATGATGAACTGGTGTTTGACGTGCCCGTGGCAGAGGAGGGGATCGTGCGACCGTTGATCGAGGAGAAACTGCGGACCGCCCTTCCATTGGAAGTGCCCATTGAGGTGGAAATCGGTACCGGCCAGACCTGGCTCGAAGCACATTAACAATTTTTCTTTGTAGGAGCTGACGTAAGGAAGCTCAAACTTGACCACACCGCTCCGTTTCCTCCCACCGCACCCAAACCCGCCACCCGCTGAGCCTTGTAGCTGCCGACGCCAGGAGGCAGGCTCTGCCATTCCCCGCCTGGCAATAATTGATTGAAGGCGCATTGAAAATTTCGCCGGGCCGGAGTAAGCTCGCGGTGCCCGCCGGTACTCGGTAAGCGGGCCTCGATTATCCAAAAAAAGCGGGCATGAAACGGAATCTGGCGGTTTATTTATTGCTGATCGCGGGCTTCGGGCTGGGCATTTATTTTGCCCTGCACGCGGGCAAGCGCCTGGAATTGGTCCGGCAAAGCCTGCCTGCGGCCCTGGGCGGCCACGCCCTCGCCCCGACCGCGACGGCCGCGCCGACCGGGGATTTGCTCGGTTCCACCTGGCAGGGCATCCGCGACCACCTGCGGGAACCGCTCTGCCTCCTGCTGGTGCAATTGTTGCTCATTGTCATCCTGGCGCGGCTGTTCGGTTCCCTCTTTGTGCGGCTCGGCCAGCCGTCGGTAATCGGGGAGATGGTGGCCGGGATCGTGCTGGGTCCGTCGGTGGTGGGCACGTTTGCTCCGGGGGCCTTTGCGTTCATTTTCCCCACGGAATCCCTGGGCGCCCTGCGCATGTTGAGCCAGGTGGGGGTGATCCTGTTCATGTTTGTCGTCGGCATGGAGGTGGAGCTGGAGCATTTGCGCAAAAAAGCCCATACCGCCATCGTGGTGAGTCAGGCGGGCATCGTCTTTCCCTTCTTCCTGGGCGTGCTGCTCTCGCTTTATCTCTACGGGGAATACGCCCCGGCGAAGATTGATTTCCTGGCCTTTGCGCTGTTCATGGGCACCGCGATGAGCATGACGGCCTTTCCGGTGCTCGCCCGCATCATTGCCGAATGCGGCATGGCCAAGTCGTATCTGGGGGTCACCGCCATCACCTGCGCGGCCATGTCTGACGTCAGCGCCTGGAGCATTCTGGCGGTGGTCGTGGCGATTGCCAAGGCCGGAAGCCCCGCCGCGTTCCTGGTGAACCTTGGGCTGGCGTTGGCGTTCTGCCTGGTTCTCGTCGGGTTGGTAAAGCCGCTGCTGCACCGGTGGTTCACCCCACCTACCGCCACGCCGCGGACCCCCGGCCCGGGCATAGTGGTGACGGTACTGGTGCTGGTTTTCGCGGCGGCCCTGTTCACCGAGGTCATCGGACTCCACGCCTTGTTCGGGGCTTTCCTGGTCGGCATCATCATGCCGCTGGACCCGCAATTCCGGACCCAACTGCGCGACCGGTTGGAGAATTTCAGCACCTCCTTCCTGTTACCCCTGTTTTTCGCCTTCATCGGTCTGCGGACCCAGATCGGGCTGTTGAACGACTGGCATGGCTGGTCGGTCTGCGGGTTCATCATTCTGGTGGCCACCACGGGCAAGCTGGGGGGGAGCATGATGGCGGCCCGCTGGACGGGAATGAACTGGCCAGACGCCTTCAGCCTGGGGGCGTTGATGAACACCCGGGGATTGGTGGAACTGATCGTGCTGAATATTGGTTACGAACTGGGGATCCTGTCCGCGCAAGTGTTCGCGATGATGGTCATCATGGCCTTGGTAACGACCTTCATGACGGGGCCTTTGTTGGGCGTGGGCAATGCCATGAGACGACGCTCGGCAGTTGCACCCGCCAAGATTTCGGCCGTCTAAGCCGCGTCTCCTACTCTCTGCACCATGGGGAATTCCACCCCATCCGGGCTATCATCCGTGCTCGTAACATCAAGCGGTGCAGAGAGTAAGAGACTCAACTGCGGTCCCGGAGGCAGATTTCCCCACCCCGCTGGGCGGACCGTGGGAGCCCGCTTGGGCTCCCAGCATTATAGCATCAATGTTACTAATTAGCAAATGCCCCAGGATCAGCCGGCCTGTTCCTTGGCCCAGGAATCGCGCAGCCCGATGGTCCGGTTAAAGACCGGTTTGCCGGCGGCCGAATCCTTGGGATCCGCCCGGAAATAGCCGAGCCGCTCGAATTGGTAACGGGTTTCCGGCACCGCGGTGGCCAGGCTGGGTTCGAGTTTGCAATCGGTCAGCGTTTCGAGGGAATGCGGATTCAGGAATTCCTTGAAGTCGCGACCTTCCCCGGCGTTGTCCGGTTCGGGCACCGTGAACAGGCGGTCATACAGCCGCACTTCGGCGGTGAGGGCATGCGCGGCGGAGACCCAGTGGATCGTGCCCTTGATCTTGCGTCCGGCAGTGGCGCCGCCGCTCTTGGAGTCGGGATCCACGGTGCACTGCAATTCGGTGATGTTGCCCGCGTCGTCCTTGATCACGGTGTTGCACTTGATGATGTAGGCGTAGCGCAGCCGCACCTCGTTGCCAGGGAAAAGGCGGAAGAACTTCTTCGCCGGCACTTCCATGAAATCGTCCCGCTCAATGTACAACACCCGGGAGAACGGCACCGTCCGGGAACCGGCCGCGGGATCCTCGGGGTTGTTTACCGCGGGCATTTCCTCGGTCTGACCTTCGGGATAATTCGTCAGCACCACCTTGATCGGGCGGAGCACGGCCATGACGCGCAGGGCGCGGCGGTTCAGATCCTCGCGGATGCTGAATTCCAGCAGGGCGATGTCCGTGAGCCCGTTGTATTTGGTCACGCCGATGCGGGCGCAGAAATGGCGGATGGCCTCCGGGGTGACCCCGCGACGGCGCAGGCCGGCGATGGTCGGCATGCGCGGATCGTCCCAATCTTCGACCAACTCCTCCTGCACGAGTTGGAGCAGCTTGCGCTTGCTCATCACGGTGTAGCTGAGGTTCAGCCGGGCGAACTCGATCTGCTGCGGGTGGCAGGGCGTTTTGAGCGCGTCAAGAATCCAGTCGTAGAGCGGCCGGTGCACCTCAAATTCCAGGGTGCAGATGGAGTGCGTGATGCCTTCGATGGAGTCGGACAGGCAGTGGGCGTAATCGTACATCGGATAAATGCCCCAGGCGTCGCCGGTCCGGTGATGATCCACCTTGCGGATGCGGTAGATGGCCGGATCGCGCATATGGATGTTGGGCGAAGCCATATCGATTTTCGCCCGCAGGGTTTTGGCCCCATCGGCAAAGTCGCCCGCGCGCATCGCGGCGAACAAATTCAGGTTTTCCTCCACGGTGCGCTCGCGGTAGGGGCTTTCGCGGCCCGGCACGGTGGGGGAGCCGCGGAAGCTGATCATTTCCTCGGCGGTCAGGTCGCAAACAAACGCCTTGCCCAGTTTGATCAGTTCCTCCGCGTATTGATACAGGCGCTCAAAATAATCGGAGGCGTAAAATTTATTGGCGCCCCAGTCGAATCCCAGCCATCGCACGTCTTCCTGGATGGAGTCCACGTATTCCACATCCTCCCGGGCGGGGTTGGTGTCGTCGAACCGCAGGTGGCAGACGCCGCCGGGATTCTCCCCGGCGATGCCGAAATTCAGGCAGATGGACTTCGCATGGCCGATGTGCAGGTAGCCATTGGGTTCGGGGGGGAAGCGGGTCACCACCTTGCCGCCATGTTTGCCGGACTGGTTGTCCGCGGCGACGATGTCGCGGATGAAATCACTGGCGGCGGCCGCGCCGGGTGCCGCGGCGGCGGGGGTATCGCTGGTCGAGGTCGTGGTCGAGGTCGTGGTCGAGGTCGTTGTCATGTTGCTTGATTCGCTTAAATACGCAGGCAGGTTAACAAATTGGCCGGGGGCTGAAAGAGAATTTGCGGGCGGGGGGCAGGGGGCCAACCGCGGAGCGGGCCGCCGCAACGAGGCGGGGACAGAACCGGAATTTTAGCCGCCAAAATGCGCAAAACCGCAAAAAAGGAACCTGAAGGCCACGTAAACTCACACTTCTAGGTGCCGAGGAGACGGCCTGCCTGCTGCCAGCGAAGCACGGGGGGCTCTGACATTGCGACTTTCTTAACTTTTCGGCCGCCAAAACCAGCCAGGGAAAGCCCCAGAATTTTGGCCGCAGAAATCGCTGAATCCGCAGAACGCAGGCGGGAAGGCATTTCACACGAAGACTCGGAACCGCGAAAAGGAAACTGGATTAAGTGTCCGGAGCCTGGACTTCCGTTGTAATTGTGGTCCCCGGTGTCGCGCCGCTTTCAGGGCGCTGGAAGGAATGGCCGGAAGACCCAGCCTGGTTAGGCTGGGCTAACAGCCTGTTGAATTAATAAAGTTTTGAAAAAAAAGCGCCCCTCATTCCAAAAAGCTGCCGTTGTCCCAGAATCCTCCGCTGGTGCTAACTGGACCCATAAATTCTCACGCAATGTGTCCGGTCTTGTCGATAGACT
>CAIXFN010000012.1 GCA_903918755.1 uncultured Pedosphaera sp. | reverse complement strand
CACCGCAAACCCTCGACCAAGGGCTGCCGCCCGGTTCCAATTGGGATTATCAAAAAGCAATTGGCGACCCGCATCACCAGCCTCGTCCTCCACCAGATCCTCCAACAGTTTAACGACGGCCTGATCGACTGCGCCGATGCTGCCTTCCATCTCCAGGTCAGCCGGGCTCATCTTTATCGGCTCCGAACTCGGTGGTTGCTCGACCGTCCCCAGTTCTGTGTCCACCTCTCCGGTGGGGATCACTGGCCGGATTGGCCACCAGAAGTCCGCCAATTTCTCCAGGATTTCGTCCCCTTGCAAAAGCCCCCCAACTTTCAACTCGTCGCCGATCAACTGGCCACCCGTTTCGGTTTTAAGCGCCACCGCCAATCCGTCGCCGCCTTTGTCCGCTCCCACTTTCCCAACCTGATTTGCCCACCGGAACCTCGCCCCAAGGCCCGCCGCCGGTGGGAACGCTCCTGCCTCAGTGAACTTTGGCAGCACGATTCCTCCATCCACCAGTGGTGGCCTGCGGCGGCCAAGCAAACCTTGTTGCTGACGGTCGATGACCATTCCCGAAAACTTTTGGGAGCTGTCTTTGTCCCCTCGAACACGACCTGGAATCACTTCGAGCATTTTCGCCGCCTCTTTCTCCAGCATGGTTTGCCCTTAGTCGTTTACACCGATGGCTTGAGCCTTTTTGGCCATTCTTCCATGGATGATGACCGCGATCCTTGCTCCGAGTTCCAACGCGCTTTCTCCGCGCTGGGGGTGACCCACCTGGTGGCTCCGAGCCCCCAAGCTAAAGGCAAGATCGAACGCCGCTTCGGCACCCTGCAGCAACGTCTGGTGGCCCTCCTGGCCTATGAACAGGTTCGCGACTACCCCGCCGCTCAAGTCGTTTTGGACTGCCTCCTGGCCCAGCAGAATGCGACGATCTGCCGTACCATCGGCCTTAGTCCTGATGCGGCTTGGGCCAAAGCCCTGGTCGAGCATCGCAATGCGACCCGTCCTTGCCCTCCGGAAACCTTGCTCAGCCTGCATCTGGCTCTCCAACTACGCCGCCGGGTCAACGCCGACCATCAAATCGACTTTCTGGGCCGCAGTTGGGCCTTGGCGCCCACCAAACGCACTCGCGTCACCTTGATCCACCACCCGCTCCGCCAGTTTTGGGTGGTCACGGACCCGCCTGGCCAGCCAGCCAACGTTTGGCCAGAAATACTGGGGAATTACTCGCTTTCCGGTGTCTCCTTTTGAACTCCCGCGAAAATCTCCTTTTGAACTCCCGCCGACATTGTTCAAGAATTTTGTTGCGCCCTTTCCACGGGGTGGCTAAGATTATTCGATAAGAGTGACAGTCTCAGAGTCATTCAGGACATTCCCTACCACTTCCAGAGAATGCCCGAACGTGTGACCCCACGGTTCGTAAGAAACAGATTGTGCAGAATCAACCTGATATGAAAAACCCCCTCGCCCAAGCAATCCCCTTCATGCGGTTCCTGGCACTAGGACTGGCCGTCCTTTTGTTCGGGACAGTTGCCCACGCCAATCCCTTTGCGTCTGGCATCACCAATATCAACGGCACCATTCAGTTTTACCTGAATGAAGGCAACGCGTTCATCACCGTGGTGTATGAGGATGGAACCACCAACGCCACTTTTAACGGTACGGCTGCCACGGCGACGGCCGGGTTGAAATCGTTTGCTTTGGATGCGCACACCAGTTTTCAAATCATCTGCTCCAAGCAGGGAAATGGCACGCCCTTTCAGATTAGTGCGGATGGCGGCCCCTTCGGTCCGTTCGGCGCCCCGCGCGGGGTGGATGCAAACAAGAACCCCAAAAATGGCAGCCGGTTTGGGCGAGTTTATATTGGCAATGCGGGGGTTACCGCTACGCGGGATTGGGGAATTTATGCATTAACGCCGGACTTGAGCACCAACGCCTTGGGCCGGGCTAACATCGGCACGTTTGCGCCGGCGGAGTTGACCAACGCATGGCGGGCGGCCCGACTGGCGGGTAGCACCTCCGGGCCTTATCGCATGACGGTGGCACCCGATGATTCGCTTTACGTTACAGATTTCAGCACGGCCGGGGGAACGTTGTGGCAATTTGATGCGGAATTGGGACGAAACGGCGCCAACGTGATTTCTAATTTGGTGTTATATCCCCTGGGGGAAAATCAAGGGCTGGCGGCGGGCACACATGGGGATCCGATTGGGGTCTTTCCGGTGGGTTCCCTTGGCACCGGTGATTTGACGATTTTTACGGCGGATCCGGCCCTGGGTGCACCGGCGACCGGGATTCTTGGGCCGGGCGGGCAGGGTGGTACTACCACCACTCCGGGTGGGTTTAACAACGTTTTCCGTTACGATATCGGGGCGGGACCGCTGCCGTGGTCGAACGCGCCCAACTATTCGGTGAACCTGGGATTGCCCGGATTCCAAGATTCCCAGATTTGCGATGTGACGCTGGGCTTGGACGGCAAGATCTTTGGCATGTTCCGCCGGGCCAATTTCTCCGACGGTTGCCTTCAGGCGTTTGATCCGAATGATGGCACGCGAATCTATGATTCCTTGCGAGGTGATGTGAGCAGTCCGACCGACGTTTTCCAAAATGCCTACGGCGGGGTGCGGGTTTCGCCGGACGGACGCTATATCGCGACCATCACGATCAACAACGCCATTTTGATCGCCAACCTGACAAACGGCCTGCCCGACGACTCTAGTCTCATCACGATCGCGAACACGCCCACCACCGGAAATGCCCGTGGTATTGCCTGGGATGCGGCGGACAACCTCTATGTCTGCAGTTCCGGTCAGGGATTACTGCGGTATTTCTCCCTGGGGATTACCTCGACGACGATCAGCAGCAATGACTTCACCGGCACGAACGGCACTTTCTCGCTGGCACTGCCGCAAGTCGCCGCCTCCGTGGTGGCCACCACGACGCTGGGTTCTCAAAATTATGGCTCGCCGATTCCGGCTGTCTTCTCGATCAGCCTGAGCACGAATACCTTGATCACGCCGGTGACAGTCAGCTTCACCCGCAGCGGGACGGCGTTTTATTCGAACAACCTGCCCACGGGCAACTATACGATCAATCTCGGCACCAATGACAATGGCGTCATCATCTCCTCGAACAGCGTGACCTTCCCCGTGGGTGTCATGCCGGGCGGCGGCAATTGGGCGGCGGATTTCAAGGTCACCCCCACGACAAACCCGGTCAGTGGTCTGACCTTGAGCCTGGGCCTCCGATTGAGCGGTGGGGCAACCTACCTGGCGCAGACCCCAATCAGTGACACCGTGTTCCTCCAGAACACGGGACCGCAAGTCTTGGTGCTTTCCTCCGTGACCAAAGGATCTACGATGTATCGGGGCGTACCGAATGATTCTGCCCGGTTTGTCGTCACCCGCCTGGGTGACACCAATGGTCCGAACAATACTTTGAACAACGTCACTCCGCGGACCTACACCGTGAAGAATGCGACGTATTTGGGCACGGCGGCATTTCCGGCCGACTACACGGCCCGGGCGCAACGGGTGGACCCGGCGGGCAATGGCACCATCCAACTACCCACGGACGGTTCCCCCGGCATAGTGATCAATCCGGGCGATGTCACCATCACGGCGGAAATTGGCAACCCGGTGCCGCACACCAATCTGAGCCTGGCGCCGACCAATGTGACGGTGCTGTTCAGCCTGACGAACTCGGCCACGGGCACCAATGGCACCAGTGTGGAAGGCTATCCTTATTTCGCGACCACCACACCGGTGACGGTCACGGAAATTGACAATGCGGTGGGGCCGGAAGTGGTCCTATGGTCCAATCCGTTGACCAGTTCGCTGGACAGCACGAACTGGACGCTGACCTACGCGGCGACCAACCTGGCGCCCGTCACAGTCCTGCCCGTGGTGCTGCCGAATTATACCAACGACTTCACGAGCGTTGCCGGGGGTGGCACCAACGACTTCAATGTCGATTTCGGATATCCGATTGCCAATGACATGATCAGCGCTTCCCCGAGCATGGTCGCCAATGGCTGGACGAATGTTCTCAAGATGACGGTGAACAAGAGTTTCCGGGTGCCGGCCGGGGTGAACCTCTACCCGCAGGGGGTGAATGTGCAAGGCAACTACGCGTTGCGCTTTAACATGTATCTCTCGGCGTATGACCTGTCGATCAACAATCCGTTTATCGGCACCGGGGTGCGCGAATTCGCCGCCTTCGGCATCAATCACAAGGGCACGAATTGCAATTGGCGTCTCGCGGCGCCCA
The DNA here is from genome assembly GCA_903918755.1 of uncultured Pedosphaera sp. Lineage (GTDB taxonomy): Bacteria > Verrucomicrobiota > Verrucomicrobiia > Limisphaerales > Pedosphaeraceae > CAIXFN01. The sequence goes on along the minus strand of CAIXFN010000012.1, from coordinate 14,704 downwards.
TCACCGCCGGCACGGGCAGCAGCACGACCAACTCGGATGGCGTTTGGTTTGCGATTGACGCGGGTAGCGGTTCCCAAACCCCGGCCGACTTCGATGCCTTCACGCCGGCCGCCTTGCCGAACTCGGGAGTGCTGAACGACCTGGTGAGCAACGCCGGGGTGACGCAGAACGGTGTGTTCAAGCATCCTCCCTTCGCTTCCGAAAACCCCTCCGGTCCGGCGGCTGGCGGCCAACCGATCAACCAATGGGTGGATGTGAGTGTGGAAGTCACCGCGCAAACCAACGTCAGTCTGCTGATGAACCGTTCGCCGGTGCTGACCTCGTTCCCGATCACCAACGGCGGGAATTACACCAGCGGCACGATCATGCTGGGTTACCTGGATCCAGTGAACGATTCCAGCGATTCGAGCGCGTTTGTCTATTATTCCAACGTGCGCGTGGTGGAACTCTCGCCTTACATTCTGGCGCAACCCGTCAGTTTGATCGCCACGCAAGGGGCGACAGTTTCCTTCACCTCGTTCGCCAATCTGGCGACCGCGCCAATGACCAACACCTGGTTTAGCGGCCTGACTAATCCGGCGGTGGCGCTGCAAGTGGACACGGCCAACGCGACGAACCTGAGCAGCACTTTGAGCCTGACGAATGTGCAGTCTGGAACCAACTACCTCGCGGTGTTCAGTGACCTGGCCGGATCGGTGACCAGCCTGGTGGCCAATCTGGAAGTGATCGCCGGTCCCGCCAATCAAACCGCGAACGCGGGGTCGGTGGTGAAATTCACCGTCACGGCCACCGGTCAATCCGCGCCGACGGCCTATCAGTGGAAATTCAATGGGACCAACCTCGTCAACAGCTCGCATTACGCGGGGGTGACCACAGCGACGTTGTTTATCACCAACGCGGTGGCCGGAGATGTGGGCGCCTACACGGTGGCGGTGACCAATGCAGCCGGATTTGTCACGCCTTCGGCGACCTTGACGCTCGTGTTGGGCCCATCCTCTGCCGTGGTGACCCCGGCCGCGCAGACGAATCTGTGGGGCTCGCCCGCGACCTTCACGGTCAGTAATGCGGGAACCGCTCCCTTCACCTATCAGTGGAAGAAGGCTGGCGTCAATCTGGCGAATGGCGCCAACGTCACGGGAGCCACGAGCAATGTCTTGACGCTGGCGAGCGTGACCACGGCGGACGCTGGAAGCTACACCGCGGGAGTGACGAACTCCGTGGGCGGAGTCATCAGTTCCGCGGGTGTCCTGAGCGTCTCCGTCCCGGCTCCGACGATCTCCGGGGTGGGGCTGAGCGGCGGCAATGTGGTACTGTCTTTCACCAGCCCGAACGCCTATGACACGACAAACGCTTACATCCTGCAGAGTTCATCGGTGGTCAGCGGACCTTACACCAACACGGCAGCCACTTTCACAACGCCTTCGCCGGGGGCGTTCCAGGTGACCGTGCCCCCGGTGCCGGGAGTGAACATGTTCTACCGCTTGTTGCACGTGAACTGATCCGGATCTCGGTTCCGGGATTCAGGATTCCGACAAGGGCCGGGTGGCAGCGATGACTGCCGCCCGGCCTTCTCCCGGGAAAGCGACAAAAAGCGAGAAGGTGAAGCTTAATCCGCCCAGCCGCATTGAGATGCCAGTCTGCAATTTGCCAGGAATTTCCACGTGTGTTAGAGTCCCGTCCAAGTAGATAGCCAGCGCCGACGTTCGGAAGTATATGATCAAAGCCATGCCATCCCGATTTTCCGCCCGGCACCCCAAGGGTTCCGCGGCATCCCCCGCCTTTACGCTAATTGAATTGCTGGTGGTGATCGCCATCATTGCGATTCTAGCCGCCATGCTCCTCCCGGCGCTGGCGCGGGCGAAAGCGAAGGCGACGACCACCTCCTGCCTGAGCAACAAGCGACAAATTGAGATCGCCTGCACGATGTACTCCAACGATTTCATGGATTACCTCGTGCCCAATGCCCCGGCGGGAGCCTCGCTGGGCTGGTGCAATGGCTCCATGAGCGAAGGCTGGGGCACCCAGAATGGCAACACCAACACGATGGCATATTCAACGAATTGCCTCGCGACTTATGTGGGGAACAATCTGAAAACTTACAAATGCCCGGCGGATACCATTCAGTCGGACAACGGGGACCGCATCCGGAGCATCGCCATGAACAGCCAGATGGGGGCGGGGTTGGGATTAGTGCAGTATAGTCCAGGGTGGCGGATTTATTCCAAAACGAAAGATTTGGACTGTCCGATTCCCGCGAATGCGTGGATTTTTTGCGACGAGAGCATGTACACCCTGAATGATGGGTTTCTGCAGATGAACTTGAATGCGCCGGATTATCCGGATGTGCCGGCCAATTATCACAGTGGCGGCAATTGCTTTTCCTTCGCCGATGGCCATGCGGAAGCGCACAAATGGCTTTGGGTGGCAGGCCCCGGGGTCGGACTCCGCAATGTTCCGTATGTAAAAGGCAATAGCGGCACCCATTGGGCGAGCGGTGGTCAGGATCTTGACTGGCTCTGGCTTAAGCAACACAGTGCCTGCCAGGTAACGCCCTGAGTTCCGGGAGTTGTTGCCGCTGCATCAATAAGTCTGCAGACGGAAGAATCCCGTTGCACCGTCGATGTTGGCGGTGAATACCACCGGACCAGAGACTCCGGCGGGGGGCAATTTGGCGAGGGTGCTCCAATCGTTTTGTCCGGCGGGATCGCGCGCGAACCGTAGATCATAGCTCTGATCCGCTTGGGCTTGAAAATGTATTTCCAAGTGGTTGCCCGTGCGAGTCAGGCCGTCAATCACCGGGGGGATGAGGTAATCCACCTGCAATTGGGGGCCGTAATTCGGGTCTTCGTGGGAGGCAAATCGCCTCGCGGTAAAAGGGGTTGCTTCGGCTTCACAGATCAAGATCCAACCGAAATTGGCGGCCGGCTGATCCAGCCAATCCTGCACATCCGCAACCAACCGGACGGTGGTGGCGAAAGTGTAGGGCGAATCATTGAGGCCATAAATTGTCTGGGAAGAACTGGGGAAGGGCACGTAATCGTTGGTGGCCAGTGCCCCGGGAGCGGCCCACAGGGCAGGGGTGAGCGCGAATGGGGACTGCCAGGTGGCCTCGCCGATGAGAGCCGGTGAGCCGGCGCCGGGGGTGTTACCGCTGACGGGACTGGTGCCGCGGCCTTCGCCCCAATCGCGCAAGAGGCGATGGAGCGTGAAATCAGCGAAAGCGTAACCACCGGAGGGAGTATGACGGACCTCCAGGACGAGGTTGGCCTGAGTGATACGGGCACCAGGGGGAAGTGCGTCGGCGGGAGCAAAACGAAAGAGGCCGCGGTTTCGGGTCTGGTTTTGGGTGGTTCCCGCGTTGACAAAAGTCAGGGCCCCGAAATTATTGCTCGAATAGTTTTCACTCAGCGTGGTATCGGCAACCGCGGGCAGCGTGACGGTTCCCGCTAGGGAGTCCGTCAGGCCTAATGCCAGCATGATGCCAAGTGCGGCGAGGCGCGAGCCCTGGCCGGCCGGCTTCATCGAGGAGCGGAGGTTGGGTTGGGAGGTCAAACGATGGCAGGTTCGCCGGCGATGCTGGTGCCGTCGATACTCGAGACCCCACCGGATTTAAGCCGTTCGCCGGTGACAGAATAGCCCGGGATGATCTGGTTTAATTGATTCTGGGTGGCCCCCAAATGGTCGCGAATGAGTTTGCCCAGAACCGAACGATAATCGTAAGCCCGGCTGAGGTAGTTGTTGTAGAGCGCAAACATCGAGCCATTCAGACCGGTCGTCCAGGGGAGGGGATCGGATGGGCTGCAACCGAAGATGCCGCTGGGATTACCGTGCTGATAGCCTTTGACCCCGCCGCCGGCCACGAACATGACGTTCGCCTCGGCATGGTCGGTGCCCAGCGAGGTGTTTTGCCGGGAGGTGCGACCGAACTCGGAAAGAGTCACCACCACGAGGTTGTTCCAAGTGGCCTGATCCGCGTAGGTGGTGAAGTACTTTTGCAGCGCGTACATCGACCAACCAATCCGGCGGAGGAGACTGGGTTGGGTGCCGGTTAGTCCGCCCTGGACGTTATGTGTGTCAAACCCATTCAATTCCGTGCCGGCGATGATGGCGTCGGTTTTATTGAGGATCAAGGCCGCGGCTTTCAGGTTCGTAATAAAGGAATAGGCACCTGTATCTACGACATACTTGGAGGAGTTGTTCCCGTGCAAGCTGTAACCACCGTTTTTCGCGTTGGTGGTGGGAAAAAGGTAGTAAGGGGCCGAGTCGTTGTCCGTGTTGACGTTGTCGACAAATGTGTTGCCGTTTTCGCTGAAATCGATGCCGGTGAAAATGGCCAGGGTATCGGAGAGATTTTTGTACTGCACCCGCAGCAGGTCGCGGTTTTGTTTGTCGGCGAAGGGATACTGGTTGGCGGTCTGCAAGGCATTATCCGCCTTAAAGTTGCCCGCATCGGTATTGGGAATCCCCAGCAGGTTGTAGCGCGTGGGATCCGCGAGATTGGTCATCGCCGCGGCATTGCCCCGCAGCGACAAGGGCAGGGCGGATTGGATGGAGACGCCGGTAAGGGCATTGGTGTTGCTGAGACCCGAGAGCAACATGGCGCGGTAAAAGACCCCATCCTGGGCCACATTGTCATTCGGGGAGGCGGTTTCCCAATAATTCTGGGAATCAAAATGGGAACGGGACTGTTTGGGATAACCCACCCGATGGATCAGCGCCAATTGGCCGGCATTATAAACCGGAGCCAGGAATTTGAGCGAGGGGTGCAACGCGGCGAAGCCGTTGCCGAGGCGGATGGCTTTCGCGTAAGCGAACGTGGCATCAGTAGGGGTGCTCGCGGCGGGGAAATCGCACGGACCTTTCAAGGAATAATCAATGGCGTCTTTGGGGATGGCGATGTCCGGGCGGATGACCGTGCCGGTATTGGGATCGAGGTCGGTGTTGTAACCGGAGTCCTGGATCGGAATCAGGGCATTGAGTCCGTCGTTGGCGCCGCGCAAAAAGATAAACAGCAATTTCTTGCCGTTTAAGCCGATCGTGCCCTCGGCCAGCGCCCGTTTGACGACCAGAGGTATGTCGGTCAGTGTCGAAAGGGCCACCCCGAGGCCTAGCTTGGTGCTCCGATCAAGGAAGCCGCGGCGGGTGATAACGTGGAAGTGTTTCATGCTACTGTTCCTGAAAGCGTTGGAGGGTCAACAACATGCCAACCATGCCGCGAACACGGTAATCCGCCAGGGATCCGGGGGTGCCGAGGACCGGGAGGCTGGCAAAAGGGGAGGCGGAGCCATTATCAGCGGTGTTCAAAAAATTCACCGCGGAAGTTTGGTAAAGTTGGAGGTTCCCAGCACCCTCGCCGGGGTACAGCAAGCCCAGAATATAGGCGGCGACCGCCGGCGCTTGGTTCCAACTAGTGGAAGGGAGTTTGGCGCGGATCAGGCCGACGATGTCGCAGGAACAGTTGCCGGCATCATTGGTATTCGCCGTATGCCCGGGCGCGCCGTTGGGGATGCAGAGGGATTGGACGAAGCGCAGCCGCTCGGCGAGGGTGCCGGCGCTGATCCAGGGGGGACCCGCCTCCGGATAACCGTTGGGAGCGTCGCGATCAAAAAGCGACATGGCGCCCATGCGCATCAGCGGGCTTTGGTCCGTCGGATAAGTTCCGCCAATCGAATAGCCATCCGTGGTGGCGGTGAAACTTCCCGGGAGGAAAGTGCCGTTGGTGCTGGAGCGGAGGGCCCGGATGGCGCTGACGGTGAATTCCAGCGGGGTTTTGATTTTTTGGGCGGCGGCACCCTGACTGCGGAAGAGGTCCGAATTAAAGATGTTGCTCAAGACCGGCCAGATCTGGCCTTTGGGATTGGAGTTTTCCCAAGTCAGCATGCATTGGCGCACGAGATTGGCCTCGGGGGAGAGATTGCCGGCGGCATAATTGTAAAAGGCGTAGGCCGGGTTGTTGGTGTCGTTGCTCGGATTGGGAAAATTGTCATGCACAAACAGGCGGCAGAGTTTGATGCTGATGTATTCCTCCGTGAATGGCAGGCCAACGATGTGCTGCAGGACTTGGTATCCCTCCTGGATGCCGTTGGTGCCACTCAGGCCGGTAACGAAGAGCTGGTAAGAACCCGGGGTTAGATTGTTTTTGTTATAGGTTTTGGTGGTGTAAGGGAGGCCGAACCGGGCGGGGATTTGTTTGCCGGCAAAAATGGTTTTGCCCGTGGTGTTGTGGTTGCCCGATTTGTAGTTGAAGGACCACGACCCGAAGAGGTTGGATTTGGTGGTGGTGCTGGTATTCGTGGAGCCGGGGGTGATGAGGGTGGTGGCGGGGGCGAAGGGATTGAAGGCGTTGGTGAGAGCGACCTTGTCCACCGACCAGCCGGTCCAACAACGGGACATCACCGTGATGTCCGTCTGGTCATAGCCGTTGTCCACGCCCATGGTGAACAATTCCATGAGTTCGCGGGCATAATTCTCGTTGGCGATGTTGGCGCCGTTGCCTTTGCTGCCCACGGTGTCGAGGTAGATGATCATGGCGGGACTTTCCGCGCTGATTTTGAGCAGGTCGTAAAAGGTGCACTGGGGATTCAACAGGGCGGCGCGCCATTTTTGATTTTCCAGATACTCCAACTGGGTGGCCAGGCGGTCTTGCAGATTGTAATCCGCATAGTAATTGTCGAAATAGGTGATGGATTTCGTGTGCTGGGTGACGAAGTGGTTTTCCAGGAATTGCAGGAGGATTTCGAGCAACTGCCGGCGGGCGCCCACCGCGCGCAGGATATGCCAGGCGCGAAAATCGGCAATGCCGGCGTTCGTGGCGGCGGCCACGAAGTTGGTGGGGGGGCAGAATTTGGCGACGATGAACGGGAGGTTCGTGTGCGTGGAATCCACGTTCTCCGCGAGATTATTCGGGGCTAATTGCTCGTCGATGTAGGCCTGGGGGCCGCTGGGGCTGGGGCCGGTGAGGAGCCGTTCCAGGTCGTCCGGCGTGGGGCCGTAGGCGAGACGGTTGAGGACGGTTGCCGTGAGGACGGCGTTGCTGCCCAGGGGCGTGACCTGCAGCCGGTAAAAGCCGCGGGGCGGGGCATTCGTGAGGCGCCATGCGTAATTGGCGGTCACGTTGGTGGTGCGGACCGAGCCATGGACGACGATACTGGTCGTTTGCAGGTACGGCGTGAGGAAAAAGTTGGAATTGGGGCGCAGCGGCAAATTCAAATTCGTGCCGCTCAGGAACTGGTAGGCCTGGGCGGCCGGGTAGGGCGCGAAAGTGAAATTGACCGCGGCGGCATTCGTGCTGACGTTCACGAGCACGGGCGGGCTCTGGGCCCGAAGGCTCATCCCCGACCACAGAAGAAGACCTGTCAGGCAGAAAAGGAGCGGCGCGGACCGGGGAATTCTCATGGTGACCATGGACGGCGATGTATGGGGCTGGGCGATGAAACAACTTAACAAAATCAAGGGTTTTGTCAAGACTAAGCGCCGCCGCGGAGCGGCCCCGGCCCCCACGTCCGCCACCGGGCCCGGAGTCTTTACAGTGCGGAACCCCGGGATTATGTTGGCGGCTGGTGAGCGAAAAAACAAAAACCCGGGTGGTGTTGGGGATGAGCGGCGGAGTCGATTCTTCCGCGGCGGCGGCCCTGTTGCTGGAGCAGGGGTACGACGTGGTGGGGATCACGTTGAAGCTGTGGCCGCAGGATTGCGTGAACCGCGCGGAGGACAAGTGCTGCGGTCCGCAAGCCGTGACGGATGCGCGGAGCGTGGCGCACAAGTTGGGGATTCCCTACTACCTGATTGATGAGGCCGCCGACTTTCAAAAGCAGGTTATTCATTATTTTGCGGAGGAATATAAGGCGGGGCGCACGCCCAATCCCTGTGTGATGTGCAATGAGAAACTGAAGTTCGGCACGCTGATCAACCGGGCGCGGCAGTTGGGGGCTGATTTCATTGCGACCGGGCATTTCGCGCGGGTGGAAAAGAGTGCCGATGGGGGGCGAATGCTATTGAAGCGGGGGCGGGACCCGCGCAAGGACCAGAGCTATTTCCTTTTTTCGCTCCGGCAGGATCAATTGGCGCATTCGCTGTTTCCACTGGGGGAAATGACCAAGACTGAGACCCGGGAAGTGGCGCGGCAGTGCGAGCTCAAGACGGCGGATAAGGAAGAAAGCATGGAAATCTGCTTCGTCCCGGACAAAGATTACGGCGGTTTTCTGCAACAGGCCAACCTGGTGCAGAAGCACCGCGGGGACATTGTGAACCGACAGGGGCAGGTTTTGGGACAGCATGAGGGCATTGAATTTTACACCATCGGGCAGCGCAAAGGCCTGGGGATTTCCGCGCCCAAGCCGCTCTACGTGATTGCCCTGGACGCCGCGCGCAACCGGGTGGTGGTGGGCGATGACGCCGACCTGGATCGCAATGAATTCACAGTGCAGCGCTGCAACTGGATACCGTTTGAGCAGCCGCCGGAGTCGCTCGAAGTTTCCGCCAAGATCCGTTACAACCATCCCGGGACGGCGGCCACGGTCATTCCCGGGGCCAACGGCGAGGCCCGGGTGAAATTGCACGTGTCGCAGCGGGCGATCACGCCCGGGCAGGCCTGTGTGTTTTACCAGGACGACCTGGTGGTGGGTGGCGGTTGGATCGCTGCCTGACGGGGCCTCGGAGCCGCCTCAATGCGGGGCGAGATCCAGGGCTGCGATTTCCTTGTCGCTGCGGTGCAGCAGCACTCCGTTGGCAAAGGCGGGAAAGCCCCAGGCCCGACCACCGATGACGTGGGCGCGGGAGACTTCCCGGTAACCTTCCGGACTGGGGTTGACCAAGGTCAATTCGCCCCGGGATCCCTGGACGATCAATTGGTCGTTAACCAGGATCAGTTCCCCTTCGCCGAAGCCGGGTTGACTCCATTTCAACTGGCCGGTGGCCAGGTCCACGCAGCCGAGCGGGGCGGTATCGGTCATCATGGAACCGTAGAGGCCATAAAGGTAGCCGTCACGTGCCACCGGGGTGGAAAAGTGGTTCATGTTCGCTCCTGGCGTGCGCCAGAGTTCGCGGGCCGAAAGGGTTTGATTCGCCCGGGTGATCCGGCAGGCCATGGCACCGACGCCATAGCCGGCGGAACAATAGACGATGTCTCCGCTGACAACGGGAGAGGCGGCGACCGGGCGTTGGGAAGGGAAGGAGAACCGCCAAAGGATTTCCCCGGTGGCAGGGGCGAGGGAACTCAAGCCGGTTTTCGTCAGGAAGATGACCTGCCGGACGCCCGCAATGGTGGCGGGAGTCGGGGTGGCGTGGGTGATCAATTCCGATCCCTTTTGCCACACCGGTTTGCCGGTTAGCTTGTTGAAGGCCAAAAACGTTTGGTTGGAGCCGCCCCCAGCGACGATCACCAGGGATCCTTCCACCACCGGGGATGAGCCGCTCCCATAAGCGTCAATACCACGAGTGTGCAGTTGGCCATCAAATTCCTGCGCCAGATCATGTTGCCAGAGCACCGCTCCATTCGATGCATTCAGACAGGCCAATTTCAAGTAGGTGCCCAAAGTAAAAATCCGGTCGCCGTCTGCCACGGGGGTGGAGCGGGGGCCGGTGCCGCCGGAGCTTTGGCGGATGGTGCGATCCAATGTCGTGGCCCAGACCGGCTGGCCGGTTTTAAGTTGGAGGGCGAAACAAGCCTCGGAATCATTGGTGGTGGAGAGGAAATAAGCGCGATCCCCCTGGATGGCGAACGAGCCGAACGCATCCTGAACGGCGAGCTTCCAGAGGACGGTCGGTCCCCCCGTCGGCCATTGGAGCAGCATTTTCTCCGCCGAAGTTCCATCGCTGAGGGGGCCGCGGAACTGCGGCCAATCCCCCGGAACGGGAATGGGGAAAACCAGGAGGCAAACGAGGGCGAGCAGGCAAAGGACACGCATAACAGGGGAGAGGGTCGCCTCCGACCAAAGGTTACAATCCTTCCGAAGAAGGCCGGCGGGCGGGGACGGGGGCCGCGGTGCGGGAGGGCGCATCACCGAAACAGGTGATTGTCGGTCCGGAGCCGGGGAGCTACGCTGAAATTAGGCCAAAGACTCCGGCGATTGCGGTTCAGGGGGCCGGCGGCACCACCGGAACCGGGAGGCGGCGGACCCAAATGGAGTCTGGGGGAAGACGGCGGTGGGTGCAGTGAACGATCAGGAAGTTGCAATGAAAACAAAATTTGGCGGGATGGTGCTGGCTTGTTTGGCACTTTGGGCGGGATCAGCGTTGGGGTGGGCGCAAGGCACACTGCAAGTGGTGAATTTACGCTGTGAGGCCCGGGTGAATCCCCGCGGGATTGGAAATCCCACCCCCGAACTTTCCTGGCAACTGCAGAGCACGGCCACCGGTCCGGCCAGCCGCGGGCTGAAACAGAGCGCTTATGAAATCCGGGTGGGAACCACGCCGGGAGGATTCGATCTTTGGACCAGCCAAAAGTTTGCCAGCAGTCAGATGGCCGGAATAATTTATGCGGGCCAGGCTTTGCCGAGCGGACAGCAGTGTTTTTGGCAGGTGCGGGTTTACGATGCCAAAGACCAGGTCTCGGCCTGGTCCGCCCCGGCACAGTGGACGATGGGTTTGCTCAAAGTGGGCGACTGGAGTGCGCAATGGGTTGGGTATGACGCCGCCTACAATCTGACCCCCGAACAAGCCGCCAGCCGGGCCTTGTTCAACACCGCCGGACTGAACTGGGTGGGATTTCCGGCGGCCCAAGCGCGGGCGGGCGCTCCCGCGCTGTTGCGGAAACAGATCATCCTGCCGGAGGGGCAGACGATTACCAACGCCGTGCTGGTTTTGTACGCGGATAATTTCTCCACGGCTTACGTCAACGGCCAGCCGATGACCAACGCCGCGATGCGGTGGGAGGCGACGGCCCAGATCAAGGCGGGCGCCTGGCTGCATGCGGGAACCAACCAACTGGCATTGGCGGCCACCAACACGGATGCGGGCCAGCCGGCCCGGGTCATCGGGCGGTTGGTGGTGCAATTTGCTTCGGGCAGTGTTTCCAACATCCCCGTGGATACGACGTGGAAAGTCGCGCAACAGGTCGGTGCCGGCTGGACGCAGATCGGTTTTGATGATTCCGCCTGGGCGACGGCGGAGGCGAATTCTGGCACGCCTTGGGGCACGCCGGCGCTCAACGATATCGCCCGGGTGCCAGCCGCCTATCTGCGGAAAGCGTTCAGCGTGGTCCCGGCGGTGACCAATGCGACGATTTCCGTGACGGCCTTGGGTGCGTATGAACTGCATCTCAACGGCCAGAAAGTCGGCGAGGATGTGTTGACGCCGGGGTGGACGCAGTTTACGAAGCGGGTTTATTACCAAACCTATGATGTCACGGGGATGGTCCAGGCCGGGTCGAATACGCTGGGGGCGATCCTCGGGGATGGCTGGTATGCCAGTGTGCTGGCGTTCAAGGGACACCGGCAAAACTACGGGGGGACGCCGCGCTTCATCGCCCAACTGAAGCTGGCTTTTGCCGATGGGAGCACGCAGACGGTGCGCACCGACAGTTCGTGGAAAGCGAGCTACGGCCCGATTCAGTTCGGGGACTTGTTGATCGGATCCGGTTACGATGCCCGGCAGGAAATGCCCGGTTGGGATGGCCCCAATTTCAATGACAGTGGCTGGTCGCCGGTGGTGACCGGTCTGGCGACCGCGGCGTTGGGGTATGCGGATGTGACCACCCTGGTCAGCGCGTTGCGGACGAACAATCAACTCAATTTTGTGGTCAACAACACGACGCTGGGCGGCGATCCGGCATTCGGGACGGTGAAGATCTTTCAAATCCACATCCAATTGGGCGGCACCAACCAGACGCTGAGTTTCGCGGAGGGCGCCACGGTGAAAATCGGCGGAAGCGGGTTGCCGTTGGCGATCGTGCAGGCGCTGTACGGAAATGCGGCGAATTTCCCAGGTGTGGGCGGACTGCAAATCCAGGCGGCGGTGACGGAACCGGCGCGGTGTGTGGGCACCTTGGCGGCCACGAATCTCACCCAACCAGCGCCGGGGGTATACATTTTTGACTTGGGCCAGAACCTGGTGGGCTGGGCCCGGTTGACCATCAGCGGTCACCCGGGCGATCGCATCACAGTGCGGCACGGGGAAATGCTCAATCCGGACGGCTCGCTCTACACCGCGAATTTGCGGGGCGCTGGGGCGACGGACTTTTACATTTTTGGGACCAATGGCACCGTGGTTTACGAACCACGCTTCACCTTTCATGGCTTTCGCTATGTGGAAGTGCGGGGCCTGGCGGCGGCGCCGACCCTGGGAGCCGTCACGGGCATCGTGGTGCAGTCCGACCTGGCGCAGACCGGCACCTTTGCCTGCTCCAGTCCGTTGGTGAATCAACTTTTCAGCAACATTATCTGGGGGCAGAAAGGCAACTACCTGGAAGTGCCGACGGACTGTCCGCAACGGGATGAGCGCATGGGTTGGACGGGGGACACGGAATTCTTTGTGCCCACGGCGGCGTATAATTTCGATGTGCAAACCTTCTTCCGCCGGCATCTGGTCACGTTATGCGAGGACGCGCAAGGGGCGGGCGGTTCATTTGCCGATGTGGCTCCGGACCTGGGGGTGGGCGGGGGGGCGGCCGCGTGGGGTGACGCGGCGTGGATTTGTCCCAACACGATGTACCATGCCTATGGCGACACGAAGGTGATTGCGGACCATTATGCCGCCCTGCAACGCTGGGGCCAATTTTGGGCGGCCCATGCCGCCAACTACACGGTGGCGAGCCTCCCGGGAGATTTTGGGGATTGGCTGAATCTCGGCGGCGGCGCCTCCCAGACGGTGATCGATACGGCCTTTTATGCCTACTATGCGCAGGGGATGGCCGAGATGGCCGCCGCGATCGGCAACCGTGCTGATGCCGCGAGCTATAATGCGCTGCACAGCAACATTGTGGCGGCGTTTGCCGGATTTTTCAAAGCGGATGGTTCCTTCACCGACGGCAGCAGCCAGACCGCCTATGCCCTGGCCTTCACGCTGAATCTGGTGCCACCAGGTTTGCGATCGGCGGCGGCGCAACAATTCGCCAATTCCATCTCGCAGTACAACAATCATCTGGCCACCGGGTTTATTGGCACGCCGCGGCTGCTGCCAGCCCTGCATTTGGCGGGACGGGATGATTTGGCCTACCAGTTGCTGCTCCAGCGGTCTTATCCCTCGTGGCTGTATCAGGTGACATTGGGCGCGACTACGATGTGGGAACGCTGGGACGGGTGGACACCGGGGGCCGGGTTTCAAACCGTGGGCATGAATTCCTTCAATCATTACGCCTTCGGCGCGGTGGGCGAATATCTTTACAGCACGGTTGGGGGCATTTCCGCCGCGAGCCCCGGTTACCAGAATATCCTGATCCAGCCGGTGCCGGGCGTCGGCTTGAACTGGGCCAATACCAGTTATGATTCGGTCCGCGGGTTGATTGCCACGGCCTGGACCAACCGCGGCAATACCTTTGATCTGGCGGTGACGATTCCGCCGAATGCCGTGGCGCAAGTCCAGGTTCCGACCACGAATGTTACCGGCATCACCGAATCGGGATTGCCAGCTGGTGGTGCTGCCGGGGTCAGCTTGCTGGGATCTTCCAACGGGGTGGCCGTCTATGCGGTTGGGTCCGGCAGTTATTTCTTTTCCTCGCCTTACCCGGCGCCGCCGCCCGCGCCGGTGGTTACCGAAATTGACGCCGTCTACGCCGGGGGCGGTTTTCCCCCTTTGCCGGCTGGCGATTTGTTGACGAGCAAAACCACGACCGTGGTAGCGAACACGGTGACCGGAGGGCCGGAGAACCACCTCGCGACCACCGCGCTTTACGATGGGCTCATTGGCGCTCCGCTCACCACCAACCGGAGCTTCGAAGTAACGGGTGGCGCGATCACTTTCAGCCTGGGCGCCGGGGCATTGGGCGCGGGGTACACGATTACCAATCTGAGCACCTACACTGCGTGGCAGGATGATGGCCGCGAAAACGCCAATTATTTTGTCAGCTATTCCCGGGACGGGACGAATTTCACCGTGATCGCCACTGTGGCCTACAACCCTTCGCCCTATCCGACGAAGGATGGGACCGGGGGGACGCTGACCACACTGTTGGCAACGAATCTGACCGGGGTACGCTATCTGCGCTGGAATTTTTCCGGCAACCAGCAGAATGGCGGGGTGGGGTACACGGAGATCGCCGCCTTTGGGTTTGCCAGCGGAACTCCCCCGCCGGCGACGATCCGGGCGGCGACCACTTCGCCCACCAACATGGTATTGAATGTGGGTGGACTGGTGCCCGGCCAGGGTTACCGACTCGAAAGCACCACCAACCTGCGGGCGGGGATTTGGGACACTTGGAAAAATTTCAGCCCCACGCAGGCCTTTGCCGCCTTCACGAATGCCCGGGGGAATTCACCGGAGGAGTATTATCGGCTGGTGGGAAATTAGCGGTGATCGAGCGGGCAGCCAGGGGATCGATATCGACTGAAGGTTGGGGATGGCGTCAGCGGCGGCGGGAAGGATTTTCGTCGCGATTTGCGGTCGGGAGTTGGGGGTGGTGGCGAAAGCGGCAGCGCGTATGCATGAAAGTGTGTTGATGCAAGAATGACAGGGCTAACGCAGATTTGACGGGACATTGGCCGTTGAACTTTTTATCGTTGGCAGCTTGAAACGAAAGCAATTGCCGTTGGACCGGCCCGCACAGATCGAT
>CAIXFN010000011.1 GCA_903918755.1 uncultured Pedosphaera sp. | reverse complement strand
CTGGGCGACTGGCCCATCAACCGGGTCGCCGAACTGACGCCCTCCGCCTGGAAGGCTGCCAAAGCCAAGAATAGTTGACATGCCGGTCAGCGTAACCGCTGCCTGTTTTCCTGCCTATACGGGGTTCGCAATACGGATACGTTCGAGCACAACTGACGCGGCATAATTTGGAGGACTCTCGGCTTCGGCACGTGATGCCGGAAAGAGAGAACTCCAAATGAAAATCAAAAGCACTGCAAAAAATCGTTGTCTGATAGGTGATGTCCTCGCATCCCAAGTTGATCCCTTCGTCTCCGATCTGAAAAACGCTGGCTATCCGGCCAACACTCTCAGCACCAAGCGCGCCGCTTTGCGAAAGTTTTTTATTTGGCGGCAGAGCCGAAGTAAGACCGATTCCGAACCAGATGAAGCTGAGGTGAAGGCATTCATGGCCAAAGCCTGCAAACTGGATGCAGCCCATCGTTGCCTTGCCTCCACGGCTTTGTTAGGTTTTTTGGAGCATCTTCGGCGTCACGGACTGATTCGAGAGCAGTCTTCGACTGTACAGTCCACGGCCAGGGACCGGTTGCTACAAAGCTACGCTGATTTCCTTCGCGATGAGAAGGGTTTGGCGGAATCATCGCTTCGGGTTTATTTGCCCGTAGCCGCCAGTCTGGTCGAATACTTGCATGGCAAGCACGACCGGACTGGCCTCCGCCGGTTGAATGCCTCAATCATCCGCCATTTTTTATTTGGGCGCGCCAAGGGCCGGTCGAGCGAGTATGTGAGGTTGCTGGCCATCAGCCTGCGCTCCTTCGTACGTTTTCTCCATCTGCGGGGCAAAATTGCCGACGATCTGACGACGGCGGTTCCGACCGTGCGAAAATGGAGCCAAACCAGCGTGCCCAAGAAACTCACACCAGATGAAGTGAAGCGGGTCTTGGCGGTGCCGGATCGGAAATCGGCCACTGGCCGGCGCAATTACGCCATCCTGCTTTTGCTGGCCCGACTTGGGCTGCGGGCTGGTGAGGTCATTACTCTTCAAACAAACGACCTTTTTTGGCGGTCTGGTGAAATCCTGATCCGCGGCAAGGGGGCTCGTCGGGACGTTCTTCCGCTGCCGCATGAAACCGGGGCGGCTATTGCGCACTATTTGCGTTTGGATCGTGGCGCTCGGCGAACGCAACGAGTGTTCTTGCGGGCGAATGCCCCACGGGTGCCGCTCACCGGTCCCGCGAGCATTGGCCATATTGTCCGGCGCTGCCTGGCACAAGCCGGCATCGAACGTCCCAAACATATTGCCGCCCACCTCTTTCGGCACACCCTGGCCAGTCGAATGCTTCAACAAGGAGCCAAGCTGCGGGATATTGCGGAAGTGCTTCGCCATCGGGCGTATAGCAGCACGGAGATTTATGCCAAGATTGATCGCAGCTCACTTGATGAGGTTGTCCGACCTTGGCCGGGGCAAGGAGGTGGGAAATGAAATCGTTACAGGCCCACTTGGTTGAATACATAGCGGCGCGACGAGCACTCGGCACCCGGCTGGAGGAACCGGCTCAAACATTGCGACACTTTATCAAGTTCCTGGCGCGCAAGCGTTCTGCCCACATTACAACACCGCTGGCTTTGGAATGGTCGCAGGAATCCAAAAATGTACAGCGTGCCACCTGGGCCCGGAAGCTATCAATGGTCCGCCAGTTTGCCCGCTGGGTCCATGCCGTTGATCCGCGACACCAAATCCCGCCACCCAGACTATTGGGCGTGCGGCATCATCGCAATCCACCGCATATCTACAGCGACGAAGAAATCGCCGCCTTGATGGCTGAAGCGGCCAAGCCTGACTCTGACACGGGCATGAGATCACTGAATCTCGAAACCATCATTGGCCTGCTGGCGGCGACCGGTTTGCGGCCAGGCGAGGCGTTCGCCTTGAAAAGAGGAGATGTGGACTTTCTGGCGGGAATTTTGATGATCCGGGAATCGAAGTTCGGCAAATCCCGGCAGATACCCATTCATCCATCAACGGTCAGGGCTTTAAAACATTACGTTCGTCGCTGTGATCAGATGTTTTGCCCTCCCGGCGAATCCTGCTTTTTCCTCTCTGATCATGGGACTGCCTTGGATGCCAGCACTGTCCGGAGGTGGTTTTGCCAAATCTCACGGAACTGCGGCTTGCGGGGAAAAAGCGAAGGCCATCGATGTGGCAGAGGTCCGCGACTTCAAGACTTGCGGCATACGTTCGCCACAAGGCGTTTGGTGGAATGGTATCGCGCCCGGGAGAATGTCACGGCTCAACTGCCGAAGCTGTCGACCTATTTGGGACACTCATCGGTAAGCTGCACCTATTGGTATATCCAGGCTGTTCCAGAACTATTGGCGCTGGCAACCGAGTTCAAACTCCCCTCCAGCCGTGGAGGCCATTCATGAAAACACCAAACTTGGCCGGCCATTTACAGCGGTTCTTCACCGACCGTTTGCTGGGGCAATTGGGAGCCAGCCCACATACGGTAGCCAGCTATCGAGACACATTCCGCCTGTTGCTTAAATACGCCTCAAAGACCTGCCAACGCCCGGCCAGCGCGCTAAACGTTGATGATTTGGATGTCAAACTGGTGGGGGCATTCCTCAAGCATCTTGAGCAGGAACGCCACGTCTCAGTTCGCAGCCGCAACAATCGTTTGAGCGCGATCCATGCATTTTTCGCGCAGGTAAGCCTCAACGATCCCGCATTATCGGAACATTGCCAGCGGGTGTTGGGCGTGCCTTTCAAACGATTTGAGCGAGGCCCCGTTGCGTTCTTGACAGAAGAGGAAGCCGACGCGTTATTGAAAGCCCCTGATCCCGCTACATGGCTTGGACGGCGCGACCGGACTTTGTTGCAAGTAGCAGTGCAGACGGGTTTGCGGAACTCGGAGTTGACACAGTTGCAACGGCAGAACGTCCAGTTGGGCGCAGGAGCGCATGTTCGATGCCTCGGAAAAGGGCGCAAAGCTCGATGCACTCCTTTGCGATCTGATGTGGCATCCCAACTGTCCGCCTGGCTGAAAGAAGTGTCTTCCGATCCAGCCACGCCTGTCTTTCCAACCGCAATGGGCAAGCCGATGAGTTCTGACGCGCTGCAGAGGTTGGTGGCCCGGCATGTTTAAACCGCCGCACAAACGAGTCCTTCACTTCAAAGAAAAAAAGTGACGCCCCACACTTTGCGCCATACGTCAGCGATGAATTTGCTGCGTCGCGGGGTGGATATTACAGTGATCGCACTGTGGTTGGGACATGAGTCCATCGAAACCACTCAAATGTACCTTCACGCTGACATGGCCATAAAAGAAAAAGCGCTGGGCCGCACCACCAAGACCAACCTGGCACCGAAGCGGTATCGGCCAACGGATCAACTGATCGCCTTCTTGGAAAGCCTCTGATTATGCCGTTTCGATCAGCCTCAAAGTGCTGGAAACCACCTTAAAAATGAACGGTTGCATTTGGCCACGCGGCATAATCCGGGACGCGGCATAACTGGTGTGAAGGTGGGATGCGGCCGCTGGCCCTTGGTCGCAAGAACTGGTTGCACCTTGGGAGTGAGGAAACCGGGCCGAAAGTGGCAGCCATCGCGTCGATTATTGAAACCTGCCGTCGCTTGGACATCAATCTGCGGGAATACCTGACCGAGGTATTGCCCAAGCTCGGCGACTGGCCCATCAATCGGGTTGCCGAACTGACGCCCACCGCCTGGAAGGCTGCCAAAGCCAAGCAGAATTGACATGCCGGGCAGCGTAACCGCTGCCCGTTTTCCTGCCTATACGGGGTTAGCAATACGGATACGCTCGAAGAACCGCCGCCGCCGTTCCTCGATGAATCCGGTGTCATAGATTCGTCGCGCCAGACCGCGGAATCCTTGTTCCAGTCCTGTCACCGACATCTTTTCCGGTACGTAATTGACATCGAAGAGCGTGCAGGCTTCCCAGGCTTCCGCATCCAACAGGCGGCCAGCGGTGTGCAGCCGATCATACAACGGGGCGTTCGGAAACGCGGTCATCACGGTGATTTGCACCTCATAGAGACCGGAGGCGCGGACGAAGTCGAAGACAGCGTCGAAGCTCGTGTCATCCTGCCCGTCGAGTCCCAGGACAAAACAGCCGTTGACCGTGATGCCCGCGTCTTGAATGGTTGCGATTGCCCGCTGATAACCCTCTCGTTGCTTGAGTTTCCAATTTGCCTTGTGCTCGAGGCCGTCGAGCCCCGCCGTCGTGGGGCTTTCCAAGCCGATTAAGATTTGCGCGCAGCCTGCCTCTTTCATTAGGGCCAGTAATTCCGGGTCCCGGGCGATGCTGATGTCCGTCTCGGTGAACCAGCGCAGGCCCTCCGGGATGAGTGCGCGCACCAGTTCCCGTCCGTGCGCTTTGTCCGCGAAAGTGTTGTCGTCGGCAAACTCAATGAAGGGGTGGGGCCAGATCGTTTTGATCCGCTGAATTTCGGCAATCACCCGGTCCACCGGTTTCGTCTTGAACCGGGGATTGAGCCGGATGGACGCTCCGCAGAAATCACAGTTGAAGGGACAGCCGCGCTGGGTTTGCACGGTGATCCGGTTGTATTGAGAAACGTCGAGCAGTTCAAAACGCGGCATCGGTGATTGCGCGAAATCAAAGTTCCGGGCGCGCGCGTCGTACCGGGGCTGCAACCGGTTCGTCTGCAGGTCGGCCATGACCTGTGGCCAGAGGGATTCCCCTTCGCCCAGCAGCACGCTGTCGGCATGCAACAACGCCTCCTCCGCTCGGGCCGTCACATGGAGGCCGCCCATGATCACTTTTACGCCTGCGGCGCGATAACGGTCCGCCAGTTTGTAGGCCTCCTTGATTTGGGCCGTGAAACTGGAAATGGCGACCACGTCGAATCCGCCCGGCAGTTCCTTCAACGAACCAGGGTCCGGCACTTCGAGATAACTCACCTCGATCTCCGCCGGAGTCATGCCGGCCAGGGTCAGCAAGCCCAGGCTGGGCAGGGACGCGATCACCTTGCTCCGTTCGACAAAGCCTGGGAGCGTGAGCCCCATGGCGAGTAATTCCTCATTGCGGCAGCGCACGCCGCTCAGGGCCAGCAGTCCAATTTTCATAAGTTAAGCAGTTCACAGACGATGCCGGTGAGCACCCCGCTGACCGGGATAAAGAACAGGTGACGAAACGGTTTGCGCCAGGCGCTCAGGAAACAAATGGCCGGCATGGTCGCGGCGCCAACAATGAGGCCCACCATCGCCACCGTGCCCCATGGCGACCGGAGCGGCAGTTGGGATTGCGTGAACGCAAAGCAAAAATTCACGAAAGCCAGCCCGAAGAATGAGATATGCCCGAGCCGGGTCAGCCGCCGCCGATAACTGCCATAACCGCCCATCCATTCTTCCCGGTGAAAGCACAAACCAATGACCGCGCCTGAAATCACCCCGAGCAGCATGCCCGCCCAGCCGGTTTTGATCATGGTGGTGACGATGGGGTCTGCAGGCATGAGGTTGGCTGGGGATTTGAGGTTGGGGTGTCGAGTGGGTTTAACGAGCCGTGGCGAAAACATGGACGACATTGCTGCCGCCAAAGCCGCAGCTATTGTTGACGGCAATGTGCGGTTGCTCGCAGCGGGTAGTGCGCGGCAGATTAAGTCGCGCACTATCGGCGTCGGGCTCGATGAGATGCGCCTGTCCGGGAATGAACCCTTCATCCAGCGCCAGCACGCAGAACGCCGCCTCTAGGGCGCCGGCGAGGGACAATCCGTGTCCCGTCAGGGCCTTGGTGCTGCTCACGGGAACGGGATGCGTGGCAAACACCTGCAACAAGGCCCGCGCCTCTGCCCGGTCTCCCGCCGGCGTGGAAGTGGCATGTGCATTCACATAGCCCACGGCCTGGGGGTCGATCCCGGCGTCCCGCAGCGCCCGGTGAATGGCATCCACGAGTCCGCGACCTTCCGGATGCGGCAGCGCCACATGATGACCATCGCAAGCCTGGCCCCAACCCAGCATTCGCGCGAGGGCGCGGGCCCCGCGCCTGCCGGCGCTCGCCGCCGATTCCAGCACAAGCGCCACCGCGCCGCCCGTGGGCACAAAACCGTCCCGCTCCTGGTCAAACGGACGGGAAGCCAGTCTCGGATCGCCGGACCGGCTCAAGGCTCCCATACCCGTGAAGGGCAGGGCGCTCTCCGCCGTAAGATCTTCCGCTGCGACTACCAACATCCTTTCCTGCCGGCCGAGTCGGATCTCGTCCAAGGCAAAACCCAGCGCGTGGCTGCCGGAAGAACAGGCCGACACAAACCCGCAACTCGCTCCGCGGATGCCGAGCAGATAGGCCAGATGAAAATTGAGCGCTCCCGCGACCGAACTGATCACTCCGTGCGGGTGGGCGCGCTCCCAGCCCCTCGCCTCGAGGTTGGACAGTTGATGATGCAATAACCTCGCGGATCCCGCGGAGGCGCAATACAAACCGGTGGTGCCATCCCGCAGGTCTTCTGCTGCCAGCTGAGCTTCCGCCAATGCCTGTTGCACGGCCGCCATCGCATAGACTCCGTGCGGTGGCATGAGGCGCACCGCCGCCTTATCCAGATGGAACTCGGCCGGCCAGGACCACGCGGCCGGATTAGTTGAGCCTACGTCGAATCCGCGCAACATCCCCGCTACCTTGATGGCACCGCTCCCGGCGCCTTCCCAGGGTGCCAGACCATGCGTCAGGGTGCGCAAGGCCTGACTCACGGCGTTCCGGGAGTGCCCAATGCTGGTGACCAAGCCCAGGCCGGTGATGAACGCGGAGGTATTCACGCAGCGTTGAGCCGGCGTTTCAGGAAGGCTTTCAAATCGCCGACCGTATGGATATTCATCACCTCGCTGGTCTCGACGGCAATCCCGAACAAGTCCTCGAGTTTGAAAGCCATCTCCGTCAAGGCGAGCGAGTCGAGCCCCAAATCCTCCTGCAAACGCAGGGTGTCGGCGAGTGGCTCGGGCGGATGGGCGGTGCCACTGGGAAGGTGAAACGCAATAAATCCCGGCAACATCGCACTCAGGTCGTCGAAGTCACCCTGCTCGTGGTAGCGCAACGCGGCGGCGCGACACGACGGGGGAAAGCCGAGCAATTCATCGCTGATCTGCCCGGCGGATTTGGTGCCGAAATTCCCGGGGATTTCCCGGGTGGGGTTCATGGCGATTGCGGTTTGCATAATCCTTGTTTAGCCCACACAGCAGTTATGGCGTTAATCGATAAAACTGCCCCGGCCATCGATTAAAACGATACGGGTAGTTTTTGCCAGCGCGGTTAGGGCGGAGAGGGCGAGCAAATTTTGCATGGAATGAAACAATTCTGGCTGAGTGAACCAGATTGTTCGTCTAGGAACCGCTATGTTATGTTCAGCAGCGGTTGGTCTTGCGAAAAATCATACGGGTACCATGAAACTGATCCGCCTTCTTTGCTTCGGGCTCTTCTCGATCTCGCTGGGGATGACGAATCTGACCGCCACCGCCACCGAATATCATGTCGCCATTGTGGGTGATGATCATCATCCGGGTACCCTGGCCCTGCCATTTCGATCCATCCAACAGGCCGCCAATCTCGCCCAACCCGGCGACGTCATCACCGTGCATGCGGGCGTTTATCGCGAGCGCGTGCATCCGCCGCGCGGCGGCCAGTCGGACGCGCAGCGGATCATCTATCAGGCTGCGGCGGGCGAGCGGGTCACAATCACCGGCTCGGAAGTGGTCACCAACTGGGCGAAGGTGCAGGACGGTGTCTGGAAGGCCACGTTGCCCAATGCGTTTTTTGGGAGTTTCAATCCGTACCGCGAGCTCATCCACGGCGACTGGTTTGATGGGCAGGGCCGGAAGCATCACCCCGGCGTTGTTTATCTCCGCGGCGAATGGTTGACGGAAGCCGCCACGCTGAACGAAGTCCTAAAACCACTGGCTGGACCGGCGCTCTGGTTTTCCGAGGTGGACACGACGAACACCACCCTCTGGGCCCAGTTCCCCGGCGTCAATCCGAACGAAGGAACCGTGGAAATCAATGTTCGTCAAACCGTCTTCACGCCGGAGCACACGGGCATCAATTACCTCACCGTGCGCGGCTTTGACCTGCGGAATGCGGCCACGCCTTGGGCGCCGCCTTCGGCCGGACAGTTTGGCGTTATTTCTGCCTATTGGTGCCAGGGCTGGATCATCGAGGACAATGAGATTGCTTACTCGCGTTGCTGTGGCATTGCGCTGGGGAAATACAGCGACGAGTTTGACAACACCAACGGTCAAGGCTCCGCCGACCCGTACACCGACTGCGTGCGGCGCGCTTTGAAAAATGGCTGGAATAAGGCCACCGTCGGCAGCCATCTCGTGCGGAATAATCGCATCCACCACTGTGGCCAGACCGGCATCGTCGGCAGTCTCGGTTGCTCGTTTAGCACCGTTACGGGCAACGAGATTTACGACATTCATTTCGGGCAATCCTTTGGCGGCGCGGAAATGGCGGGCATCAAATTCCACGGGGCGATTGATGTGGTCATCCGGGGCAACCATATTTTCCGCTGCGGACCGGTGGCCGGCATCTGGCTGGACTGGATGGCGCAGGGCGCGCAGGTCACCGGCAATTTGCTGCACGATAACCAGGGCGACTGCGGCGACGTCTTTTGCGAGATGCAGCACGGACCGATCTTGTTCGCCAACAATCTTTTCCTCTCGAAACACGCCTTCGCCCTGAATTCGCAGGGCATCGCCTTCGGGCATAACCTGATCGCCGGCCCCATCAGCAGTCAGCGCGGCGACCGCCGCGCGACACCGTATCAGCCAGCGCACGCCACGGAAATCGTCGGACTGCACGTTGCTTCCGCTTCCAACGACAGCGGCGACCACCGCTTTTACAACAACGTTGTCCTTGCGCCCGCCAGCCTGCAAACGCTGGACCCAGCCGCTCTCCCATCCTTCGCCGCCGGCAATGTCTTTACCCACGGCGCCCGGCCGTCAAAGTTTGACACCGCCCCACTGCTCCAGCCCGAATTCGATCCCGGTCTGAAATTGGAGCAAAAGCCCGACGGCTGGTACCTCACGCTGGCCGAGGACAAATCATGGCGCAACGCGGCGGTGCGGCAATTAGTGACGACAAAACTGCTGGGCCACGCCCAAGTGCCCAATTGCGCCTACGAAAATCCCGACGGCTCGCCCCTTCGCCTCACCACCGATTACTTCGGCAACCCGCGCAATGAAAGTAATCCATTCCCCGGTCCGTTCGAGAATCCCGGTGTGGGTGTGGTGCAAATCAAAGTGTGGCCGGCAGCACGGTGAGGCACACTTTCGGTGATAGTGGGACACCGGAATGGGGACCTGCCATTCCCTGCACCAAAGGTGCAGAATTCATTAGCCCAGGCTAACAGCCTGGGTTTTTATGCCTTGAATTCCGGCGGCCTGTAGGGCCGCGATACCAGTCTCAGAACTTCCTAGCCCATGAAACTTGCGTGGCCCGCAACGATGGCCGACCAGCACTCTCCTCCCTCTCTGCCATTCAGAATGGCAGAGAGGGTTGGGGAGAGGTGGTGCCATCCACCTTCCGCTCCCGCCGAATTCCAACGCACGGGATCAGGAGTCCTGAGACTGGGCTTCCGTCTTCGCCCAGAGCTTCGTCGGAAAGGGAGGAATCACGACCCGTTGGGTCGTCCAAAACGACGCGTTTCATTCCCGCTTCCTGAGCTCCTGGTCTCCCATTCCCATGCGCCAAAGGTGCATGATTCCTCAGCCCAGGCTAACAGCCTGGGTTTTCAGGCCATAGATTGCGGCGGCCTGAAGGGCCGCGACACCAGCATGCGCCCCTGCGGACCTCATCAATTCGTCCGAGTTGAACCGAAGGTGTGCACCTGCTTTCCGCACCCGTTACTGCCCCGCTTCCCCCACACTCAGCGTAAACCCCTTGAACGGATTCTCCGCCGCATCGAGGAAACGCGCGCAAAAATCCGTGGCGCCGCCGCCATTGATCACCGCGCAGCGGATGATATTACGCCCCTTTTTCAGAGTGAGTTTCTTGGATACCCCATCATCAATCACAGTTTGCCGGTCGCCGTAAATGCCAATGACCTCCTGGTCGTTGACCCACCACACGGAGGCCGCGTTGGAGCCGATGGCCAGCCGCACGCCCGTGACTTCCTCGGGGCAATTCACCACCGCCACGCCCCAGAAGAGAACATTGGAGGTAGGCTTGTCCAGTGCATAGGCGAAATGATAGAGGTTGACGTTGTATTCTTTCGTATCGACCGCGTGCCACGTGAGCTCCGCGCCATTACACGTCACCTTATCGCCATCCTTGGGGACCACGCTGAATTGGTTGGGAAAGTATTCCTTTTTCACGATCGCCTGGGCTGCGCGATCGGTCAGGCCGTTGGCGGGAATCGGTTCGAGGATGGTCCAACGCTGGAGAAAGCCGGCGTCGTTGGGGGCTTTGGCGGTTGCCGTGGGCGCGGTAAGGGTGAGGGCGGAGGCCAATCCTTTGCCGGGACCGGCATTCGTGGGGAGCACCAGGCTGGTTAAGATCACCAGGGTGGGCAGGAGCAGGAAGTCGCGTCGTTTCATGAAGGGGGAAGGAGTTAAGTTTTCAGTCGGGCGCGCCGGCTCACGGAGTTTTGAGCAGCCATTGTTGTTTTTCGCTGCCGGAGGTGAATTTCGCCAGGGTGGCGAAACTGCTGCCGATGGCGGAGAGCGCCAGCGGTTCTTGGGCGTTCGGGACGGATTTGGGCATGATGCGCCAATTCCCGCTGGAAAGCTGATCCAGGCGCCAGAGTTGTTCGGGGCCACCGGTGAAGGCCGGCAGGGCCACCAATTCTCCTTCGGCCGTGGCTGCCAGCGTGCGCTCGGTACCCGCCAGGGTGATCCGGAAATAAGGTGCCCCGGGATATCCGCCGGCATTGGTGACGGCCGTCAGCGTCCATTTCTGTTGGGCCTGGCAAAGGTAATTGGCCAGACGAAGATCGACGTTGCCGGTTGGCCAATTTGTCGAGACCTGGGCCACGTTTTGCGCCGGAATCGGCGCGCCGGTGCCACCGAACATGCCCCCGCCGCCCCCGCGTCGGCCCGGACCGCCCGGACCGCCCGGACCGCCGGGGCTCCCAGGTCCAGCGGGGCCGCCCGCCCCGCCGAGTTGCGCCGGACCGCCCGGTCCATCTGGACCACCTTGTCCACCCCGTGCGCCAGTCGGTCCACCGCCGGGCCCGCCGGCGCGCGGTCCACCGCCCCGCGCGCGCCGGCCGCCGACCGGCACGCCTTCCACGGCCAGTTCGAGCGCCGTTCCGGTGCGGACCGATTCGATTTCGTAGGTGCCCGCCACGGGATTTTCCCCCGCGACCGGCCAGCCGTCCTGCCACAATAGTGGCCGGATATCCAGGACGCTGGCGCCGCCGCGATCTAGGTCCGCCTCATAGTGGCAGGAAAATTTCTGCACGCCGTCGCCCATGTCGAGCAATCCAAAATGACCCGGGGCAATAAACCGGCCGCCGGAGCCGGCGAAGAGTTTGCCGCCGCCCTGGATCATATCGATGCCCATGTTGTCCAGGAACGGGCCGCTGATCTTCCGGGCGCGGCCCATGCGGATATTGTAGCCCGAGTCCGCACCCCGGCAGCAACTGCCATGGGTGGCCAGTAGGTAATACCAACCGTCGTGAAAGATCATGATCGAGGCCTCGCAATTGATGGCCAGGTCCACCGGCGAGTCCTTCGGGTGCAGGCGCTGGCCGGTTTTGGGGTCGAGTTCGACGAGCCGGATGTAGCCGAAATAGGAGCCGTAAACCAGCCACAGCCGGCCGTCGTTCGGGTCCAGCAAAACACCCGGATCAATGGCGTTGCAGTCTTCGACTCCATCGGACGAGGCCACCACGCCGCCTTCCTCCCATTTGTAATCGGGGGAAGCGGGATCCAGGGACTTGCTCCAGATCAAATTGATGTCGGCCCGGGGTTGCGCCCCGACGTTTCGGGCCACATACATGAAATAGCGGTCGCCGCATCGGATGACGTCCGGAGCCATGCCGCTGCGCGCTGGAGTGACGCCGCGTCGCCAGGTCCAGCCATCGTCGGAGACGAGGGCGGAACCGCCGGTTCCATACGTGTAATACTTGCCGCCACTCTGGACGACCGTGGAGGGATCGTGGATTTGGACTTGGCCATCCAGCGCAAACGCGCGGGCGACAACCGCGAGCAAGGCCACGGCCAGGAAGGTGCATTTCATAAAATCAGAGGGGCACATTGCCGGACGGACTACCGCCACAGCTTCAGTTCACTTCATTTTACTTGATCCAGCTTTTCAGGATGGGGGCGACGGCGGTGGCCCAAATTTCGTAGCCCTTTTCCACCGGATGCAGGTTATCCGCGGGGCGGAAGCCTATCAGCGCGCCTTTTTCATCCATGAATTTGGAATTAAGATTCAGGAAGAAAACGTGCCTTTGGTCATCCAATTTCGCGATGAGGCGATTGGCTTCCTCGCACTTGCGACGGTTCGCATCCGCGGGACTGGCTCCGCGGGGGAAAATGGCGAGGAGCAGGATCTTGGCCTCGGGAAAGTCCTTGCGCAGTTCCAGGACATCAGCCCCGATGCCTTCGGCGATTTCCGCTCCCGAACTCCCGCCGGTGTTGTTGGTGCCGATCATGAGCATGATGGCCTTGGGTTGATGCCCCTGGCCTTCGCCATTTTGCAGGCCCCAGAGAATTCCCTGCGTGGAGTCGCCGGAGACGCCGAAGTTTGCCACCTTCACATCACCAAAGAATTGTTTGAAGACGTTCTTGCCGCCCGGATTGCCGGCGGGATCCTGTTCGACGTTCCACAAATCGGTGATGGAATCGCCGTAAAAGAGAATGTCGAAATCACCGTTTTTGGCCGTGTCCACAAAGGCCTGGTGCCGGAATGTGCGGGCGCCGCTGGCCGGCCGAATGCAGGGATTGTCTCGCGGAACTTCCACGGTCAGGAGCGATTCATATTTCTGCAACAATTCCTTCTCGGGGGAAGTGGCAACGAATTGCCGGAGCGCGGCATTCATCCGGGCGACCTCCGCCGCCGAGGGGCGCGGCATGGTCACTTCGGGCGGCACTGGAGCCGGGGGACCGGGAGGTGCCACCGGTCCGCGGCCAAAGCCGCGTCTTCCCGCCCCGCCCGGGCCGCCCGGCGTCTGGCCGGGAGGGTTGTTGGTTCCGGATGTTTGGGCCTGTCCGGTGGGCGCGGCGGTGAATGCCACCATGGCGACAGTCAGGAGGGAGAGCAGACGATGGTTGCGCATGTCAAAAAAGCGGTTGTTGGGTTGGGGGAGGGGAGGTGAATTTCGCCGGGATCGCGGCCGGCAGTTTTTATTATTTGGATTCGGCGACTTTGTATCCCAGCAAGGCGAGCATTTCCTCGCCATATCGTTTGCCCAATTCCCGGTAGCCGGCCGGGGCGAAATGGAGATGATCCTGTCGGCTGGCGCATCCGGCCGAAGAAATGACGTGGGCCGTGGGGATGGCCTGGGGCAATTCCGCGATGATGTTGTTCATGCCCGCGCACGCGCCTTTTTGGTCGGCATTTACTAATTCGCCCGCGAGCAAAGGCACTTCCGTGGCTTTGAGATCGAGGTCTTTCAGCAGATTTTCATAAATCGCCTTAACCTTGTTGGGCCATTCCTTGTCGTTGGTATTCGATTCCCCCTGGTGCAGGAGGATGCCTTTGATGACACCATCCTTCTGCGCCAGCTTCGCCATATCCACCAAATGCTGGTAGGGACTTCCCCCGTAAGTGGCAATGATCCCCTTCATCCACGGGGCGGCGTTGGAGGCGTAAGTCGAGTAGTTTGCCTTGTCAAACAGCTCAATTTTGCAGCCGGCCACCGCGACGCTCACCACCCCCACCCGGGTTGGGGCGGGCAGGTGGGCCACCAACGTCCGGCCAAAATAATCGGCGGGCGATAACCCGGCTGAGGGTCGGCAGAGCGGGGGAACCGCCGGATACCACATGCCTTTGGTGCGATCCAGTTTGGGAAAAGGAACGGCCGCCAGCACTTGAAAGCGCTCATCCACGGGCCCCTGGTCCTGGGCTTCAATCCCGGGAAACCCCTCCATATTCGACTGGCCGAAGCAGAGGAAAATCAGGTGGTTCGTGTTCTGGGCCTGAGCACTCAGGCCCAGGCCGAGGACAGCCGCCAGAAGCAACCGGCGCAAAGATTGGATCATAAAATGGAATTGGGTTAGGGGAGGGGTGTGCTTGAGTTTTCGCTCAAAAGGTTCCCCTTCAGATCGCTATTGTTTCGAGCCCGCCGCCGCTTCCGTGGCCGCCCGAATCACGGCGTCAAAGGCCGTTTTGGGCTGGTCGTTGCGATCGAACAACAGCGGCTTGGCATTGGCGCGCCAGGAAAGCGCGTCGTTGATGCCCCAAAAGGTGACCAGTTTCACCGACTTGTCATGCTTCAGAAACGCCCGGAACAGGCCACTGTAGGCTTCCGCCAGTTTCCGGTCCGCGTCACTGACCAATCCGCCCTGGGTGGCGGCGGCGTTGGCGGCGACGTCCGCCCCCGTTCCGCGCTGGCCGCCCTGGGCGCTGTTGACATCCAGTTCGGTGATATGAATGGGCAAACCCAGGTTCTCGATCTCGGTCAAGGCTTGATCCATCGTCGCGAAGGTGGTGGACACATTGACGTGCGCTTGCGAGCCGATCGCGCCGACCGGGACTTTCTGCGCCTGCAACGATTTGATCAATTGGATGAGTTTGGCCCGCTTCGCCGGGTTCTCCAGGCCGTAGTCGTTGTAACGCAGGATGGCGTCCGGATCGGCCTCGTGGGCGTATTCAAAAGCTTTGGCGATGAAATCGGGTCCGATTATTTCCGACCACAAGGAATTCCGCAGCACGTTGGTGCCGTTGTCTGAGATCGCCTCGTTGACCACGTCCCAGACCTTGATCTTGCCCTTATAGCGGCCGACCACCGTGTGAATGTGGTCGCGCATCCGCTCCAGCAATTCCGCGCGTGAGGCCCGCGGACCGCTGTAGCCGAACCGGCCCATGCCTCTCCCCGCCCCGCCCCGGCCGGGGCCATTAGTGCCCGCTTCGGCGGCCGGCGCGCCGGGCGCGGCCGCCGGCGGGGTCGCTTCCGCCGGCGGGGGATTGGTGCCTTGAAAGACCCAATTCGGTGTCTGGCTATGCCAGACCAGCGTATGGCCGGCGATGGACAGGTGGTTCTTCACCCCGAACTCCACGTACGCGTCGGCTGGTGCAAAATCATAACCGTCCGCTCCGGCGCGGGGATGGATGAGTTGCCACTTGAGGTCATTCTCCGGGGCGATCTGGCCAAACTGCTTTTGAACCAAGGCCAGATCGCTGGCCATCAGTTCCGGGGTACGAGCTGGCCAGCCCGCCGTGCCCGAGGCCATGGTGCGGTTGATGGCGGAACCGATTTCAAAATGGCTTTGGTAAACCTCCTTCAAAGAAGGAATTCCTTCGGCCAGGACGGAGGCTGCAACGCCCATCAGCAGGGCGGTCAATAAACCGAGGCGGGATTGCGAAAGCGTGATGGTAGTATTCATGGGAGTTTGGCGGGCTGGTTGGTGCTGGAGACCGGGGCACTGACGTGGAAGTAATCGAAATCCACGTAACCGCCCGGAGTTTTGGTGGCGAAATTGAACAGGGCAAAGCGATAACCCATGAAATGCGGCAGCGTGTAAGCCATCGCCAGGGGTTTTCCGATGGCCGTCCATTCTTTGCCATCGGCGCTGTAATAAAATCGGGCGCGATCCGTCCGTTTCCGGAAATCACAATCCATTCGGAGATAAACGTTGGTCCCCGTCCAGGGCACGCTCTCAACTTCCACGGGTGGGTTGCTTTCGGCACTCATCATCACCACCGACCGGGTTTCCCCGGTTACTTTCACGCCCACCCAGCCGTATTTCCGTTGCAAGGCCGCCAGGCCGGCGGCGTCCCCGTCCTTCATTTGGCTGACATCCACGGCAATGGTCCCGGAACATTCCGGTCCAAAGGTGCGCTGGGTCAGGGTATTCCGCGCTTTCACGAAATCCGCATCCACCCGGCCGGTGGTCAGGCGCAGGAATCCGGGACGTTCCGTGAGCGACCAGAATTGGTTGTCCGGATTATGATTCCATTGCCAGGCCAGCGTGAGCGCGGGATCGCCGGAGCCGCGGGTGAAGTCATCGGAGGCCACGATTCCCGGAATCACCCCCTGGCTGGCGGGCAAATCCAGGGTTTCCGGTGCCTTCCCGTTTTCACCCAGCACCGGCCAGCCGTCCACCCATTTGACCGGGACCAGGAAGGGAACCCGGCCAACCGCGCCATGATCCTGGAACAAATAGGCGTACCAATCGCCCCGGGGCGTGTCAATCAGCCCGCCCTGGGCCACGCCTTGATCCATCAAGGCCACCCGGCCTTCGTACGGGCCGGTGATGGTGTCCGCGCGGTGCACCAGGGCGGTGCGCATCCCGCCGCGTGGCCAGGTGATGTTGAAGAGATAATAGCGGCCGTTGATCTTGTTCAATTGCGAGCCTTCCGCCTGGAGTCCGACATTGGGTCCCGCCACCGCGGAGGCGTTCGTGATGATCACTTGGCTTATTCCGCCGGACTTGATACCCGTGACTTCGGCGTTCAACTCGGTCAACCGGATATTGCCCACCCCGCTGACCATGTAAACCCGGCCGTCGTCATCGAAGAACAGCGAGTGATCGTGCAGCGCCGGCGCGAACGCGGACTCTGTCCACGGACCTTTCTCGATGTCTTGCGTTCTGTAAACATGCGTCTTACCGCTGGTGCTCGAAAACGTCGTGACGAAATACGTGCCCGCGTGATAGCGCAGGCTGCTGGCCCAGGAGCCGGCCCCGTAGGCGCTCTTCCCGTTCCGGAGCGTCAGGGCGTCGTTATCCGCCAGGATTTCGTAGGCGTAATTCAGCATCTGCCAGTTGACGAGGTCCTTGGACTTCATGATGGGCAGCCCCGGGCTCAGATGCATCGTGGTGCTGCTCATGTAATACGTATCGCCCGCCCGGATCATCGCCAGATCGGGGACATCCGCCCAAATGATGGGATTCCGGGCGGATTCCGCCTGTCCCCGCGGTGCGGCGCCCAAGAGGGCCAGGGTGAGACCCAGGATTAAGGGTAAGCGCGGCCGCATGCGGGGATGACTGGTGGGAGTTCCGTGGAGGTGGCTCACTTCGTATTCAATTTGAGAATGGTGATGGAAAACGCCGGGAATTCCCGGGTGAAATTCACGGCCAGATCGCTGACCATCGCGGTATGCGGCACCACCTTGGCGGGTTGCTTCAAGGAATTGGTTTCGTCCAGGGCACTCGCGGAAAGGACCACCGCTTCGCCCTGTGATTTGATCGTTCCGCCGTCGATTTGGACGTCCACTTTGCGCGCGGTTCCGGCGGTGTTCACGACTTTCAGGTAGATGATTCCCGTCTGGCTGTCGCGGGTCGCATCGAAGAATACCTCGCGGAGCTTTTGCGGGGGCGGGGGATTGCCGCCGCGTTGGCCGCGCGGTTGCCATTCGCGGATCGGAATGTTTTCCGAAGCGGTGGCGAGAATCTCGTCGCCGTGCATTGTGCTGAACATCTTCTGGGCATGATAGGCGGGCGAGCCGTAGCTTTCCAGTGCATCATAGCCGATCAGGTCCGACGCCCATTGCATGGAGCGGTTTTGGCCGGTGATCTGGCTGACGTTGACCAACAGCGGCGCATAGCATTCCATCAGGACAATGTCCGAATTGCGCTCCATGCCGGTCATCCACACGGCATCGCCCAACGCCCCGGCCATGTTGGGCGTGGGTTCGCCCACGCGCGTGGCCCATTCGCCCACAAATACCTTGGTCTGGTTGGTCCGGGAGTATTTGTCGTAGTCGAGCGCATGCGCCATCATATCCTCCTGGTTGCGGTAGAAATGTTCGTCCTCCAAATCCGGCACGCGGCTCTTGACCACCTGGGTGGGGTGTTCGTAACCCATGGTGGAGATGATTTTTAATTGCGGGTATTTGGCCCGGATGGCGTCGAAGAATTGCGCGAAGCGACCTTCGTAACTGCCGCTGCGATCAAACCAATCCTCGTTGCCCACTTCCACGCAGGTCATTTGGAATGGCGCGGGATGTCCATCCTTCGCGCGTTGGGCGCCCCATTTCGTGCTGGTATCGCCCATCACATATTCGATTTCCTCCAAAGCCTCCTGGACATACGGCTCCAAACCGGGGCCGGCTTCCACTTTTTGGCCGCGCAGGGAATAGCCCGCATAAACGGCCAGGAGGGGTTCCATTTTCAAATCTTCACACCATTCCAGGAACTCCAGCAAACCAAAGCCGTCGGTGGACCAATAGCCCCACGGACTACGGTGACCGGGACGATCTACGACATCGCCAATGGTTTCCTTCCAGATGAAACGTTCCGCAATCGTATTGCCCTCCAGGTAATTGCCCCCGGGGAAACGCAGGAACTTGGGCTGCATATCCGCCAACAATTGCATGAGATCCGGGCGGCTCCCGTTCGGACGATTGTGGTAGGTGGGCGGAAAGAGGGAAACGTTTTGCAGCCAAACCACGCCCGGAGTGGTGGTGGTGATGACGAACCGGTTGTCTTTCGAGACGGCGACATTTCCGGTCTGCAACGTGACGTCATACTTCTTCCACGTGCCCGAGACCTCCGCCACCTGGGCGGTGGCGAAGACCGTCTTGCCGTCGTTGCTGACGATCTCCAGCTTCAACGGCCCCGCGAAATTTTCGCCACGGGCATAGATTGAAGCCCGATACGTTGTGTTCGGCCGCACGGGAATCCCCCAATACCCTTCGTTGGCGAGTCCCACCGGCGCTTCCTTCGTGGCTTTGGTCGTGTCCAGGCGCAGGCTCAGATTCAGGGCCTGATTCAACGGTTGATTGGTGTCGATGACCAGGGTCGTGTCTCCGACGGCGGTCCAGAAGGAGGCATTCTGCCGGTTGTTTTTGAAGGTGCGGTTGCGGACGAGTTCGCCGTAAATGCCGCCCTCGTAGGAAAAGTTGATTTCTTCCGTCATCAAACCATAGAGCTTCGGACTCACCTTGCCGGTGACCTTGGCCGCGTCAATTTTCAGCACCGGAGTCGCTGCTGCCGCGGCGGGCGCATCGGATGGGGCAGCGGATTGAGGAATGATCTCGATCGCATTGATCTCCGGGTTCTCGACCCCCTTTTTGAAATCGATCCGTAATTCTCCCTTCGTCACCTCCACGGGCACCGTTTCGATGTACGCGCGATTGGCGCCGCCAGTCTTGGCCCAAATGTCGAAGTCCTTGAATTCCTTGCCCTGTACCGTATAGGAAAACACGCGCTGGCCGGGACCGGTAATGCCGTCAAACGTCTCCGCGAAGTACAGTTTCACCAGGTACTTGCCGTTCGGCAGGGCCTGGGAAAAGGAATCCATCGAGTAGTGCTCGGTCAGGTAAAGCCCGGCGTCCTTGGTGTTCGCAATCACCGTGGCGGCGTCGCGCCCAATAACCGCGCCCCCTGCGAAGCCCTGCTCCGCCAGCCAGAGGTTACCGTTGGAATCCTTGAAGGGGGTCGATTGGCCCGCCTTGATCCGGATCGTGGGGGCGGCGACTGCTGCGGTGGCCGGAGTTGCACTGGCCGCAGTCGCGGCCTGCGGAATGATCTCGATTGCATTGATCTCCGGGTTTTCGACCCCCTTTTTGAAATCAATCCGTAATTCCCCCTTCCCCACTTCCACTGGGACGGTTTCGATGTAGGCGCGATTGGCGCCCCCGGTTTTGGCCCAAATATCGAAGTCCTTGAATTCTTTGCCCTGCACCGTGTAGGAAAACACGCGCTGGCCGGGGCCGGTAATGCCGTCAAACGTCTCCGCAAAATGGAGTTTCACCACATACTTGCCGTTCGGCAACCGCTGGGTGAAGGAGTCCATCGAATAGTGTTCGGTCAGGTAGAGCCCGGCGTCTTTGGTATTCGCAATCACCGTCCCGGCATCGCGGCCAATGACTGCGCCCCCTGCAAAACCTTGCTCGGCGAGCCAGAGGTTGCCGCTGGAATCCTTGAACGGGGTGGATTGGCCCGCCTTGATTCGAATCGTGGCGGCAGCGATCGGGGCCGCGGCGGGCGCGCCGCCTTCGCGTTTGGCGACGATTTCCTCCTTGGCAAACTCACCGACTTCCCGGGTGAACTGGATTTCATTACCACTCCCCGCCACTTTGCCGGTGTAGGTGATGCGGATTTCGTTGTCCTGGAACTTCATCATTTCGACAAACGAAACCGCCGCGCCTTCCACTTTGCCTTCCTTCAGTTCGGTTTCCCGTTTCTGGCCATTGATGTCCGCGTCGGCTTTGCCGGTCAACTTCGTGCCCTCCTGCTGGAAGGTGAAGATGTATTTTTGGAGGCCGATTTGCGAATCGAATTCGGCTTTCCATTTGCCGGTGAGATCGGCCGCCCAGGCGGACAATGACAGGGCAATGAGCGTGAGGATTAGAACTGGTGTTTTCATGTTCGACGATGTTGCGGTTTGGAGGGAAATTTGTGGAATGAATGGCCAATGCGGTTCTGGCCGGGTTTATTCAAAGATGGTGCGTTTGGCCTTGTCGGGAGTTTCGGTTCCCGGTTTCGGCGGCGTGGTTAAGGTGTAGAGAAAAGACAGAATGTCGGCAAGGTCCTGCTCCTTCAACAGCACGCCCACCGGCGGCATCGGTGAAACCTTCAGGTTCTCATAGCCTTTCGCGAGCTTGGCGTTCGGGTCCATGAGACTTTCGATGATATAGGCCTTGTCGCTCCGCGCCGCCACCCCGGTGAGACTGGGACCCACCGCGCCGCCCTTGCCATTCACGGTGTGGCAGGCCGCGCAAGCCGCTACGGGACTGGTGAAGAACAATTCCTCGCCGCGTTTGGGATCACCCGCGGTGACCTTTACTTCATCGGTGCCAACGCCGGTAACCCCGTGCACGCGGCCCAGGAGGGTCAAGGCATCATTCAACCAGACGTCATTGGTATTCGCTGCGGTCCGGGGCAACTGGGCCACGACGGTCTTGATTTCCGGGATGGTCGGAAATTCCGCCAGCTTCACGAAGGCGACTTCCCGCGTGAGGAGATCGGGGTCCTGGATCACGCTGCTGCTGAAGAACAATTTGCGGCCCGCCTC
Source organism: uncultured Pedosphaera sp. (assembly GCA_903918755.1). Classification (GTDB taxonomy): domain Bacteria; phylum Verrucomicrobiota; class Verrucomicrobiia; order Limisphaerales; family Pedosphaeraceae; genus CAIXFN01. Next base: position 21,497 of record CAIXFN010000011.1, on the reverse strand, counting down.
ATTGGCCGGTAGCGCCCGGATGGCGTTGCGACGCACGGCGGCGTCTTTATCCAGCAGGGCTTGCTGATGGGTCGCCCGGTCGAGCGCCCCCAAACCCGCAAGTGACCACAACGCATGAATGGCGCCCGGGCCGCCCGTGCCGGCGAGCAGGCGCTGTTTGAGTTCATTGGTGGCCGCGGTTTTCTGGCCGTCCACCAGGAGTCGCTGGGCGGTGAGCCGCCAGAAGAGGTTCCCGCTGTCGAGGGCCTTGACCAGTTCCCGGGGCTTGGCTTTCGCGAGTGATTTGATGGAACTGCGCGGTCCGTCCTGCCAGACCAACCGGTAAATCCGGCCGTGGCTGGTGTCGCGCAAGTTGGGTTCCGTGGCATAAGCGCCACCGCGCCCTGTGCTGGCCTGGATCCCCGCGGACTGCGTGTTGGGGGTGGGGTTATGCTGGATGACGAAGCTGTAAAAATCGATGACCCAGACGGCGCCGTCGGGGCCCACATCGGCAAAAATGGGGGACATCCATTCATCGGTGCTGGCCAGCAGGTTCAGTCCGTCCAAAGCCTGGTAACCGCCGCCGTCGCGCCGAATATCCATGAGGCCAACGAGTTTGCAGGTGGGTTCCGCGACCATGGCTTTGCCCTGGAGTCGGGGGGGCAGCGCATCGCTCAGCATGAAATTATGCCCCGCGGCGGCTGTATATCCTCCGAACCAATCCACCTGGCGGACATTCGGGGTGTTGGGGTGCATTCGCATTCCCATGGCCAGCGCAAAAGCGGATTGCAACCGGCGGGTCTGCGGCGTGGCCGGGTCGTTGGTCGTTCCGGTGCCGGGTCCACCCCGGCCGCTGCCACCACGTCCGCCGCCGCCCCGCTGGCCGTTGGGCTGCGGAGGAATCAGTTTGGCGGGGAGATAACCAAAAAAGGACGGGCTGTTGTTGGCCGTGGAGCCGAACACGTCACCCGCGGCATTCTGGCCAAATCCCCAGGTGTTATTGCTGAACTGATAGAGTTGTTCCAGCGCGGATCCGTCCCCCTGAAAACGAAACACGCTCTGTCCAAAGGACACGGCTTTGCCCCCGATGGTGCCGCGGACATTGGCGTAACCCACCGCCCCATAGAGCCAGTTGTCGAAACCCCGGCCCAGGTTGTTTTCCATGGCATGGCTGTCGCCGGTGCCAAAAGTGTCCGGAAAAATGATCTGCCGCACGTCGGCCTTGTCATCGCCGTTGGTGTCCTGGAGGAAGGTAAGGTGGTGCGCCTCGGAGACGATGATGCCGCCCTTGTAGAATACCAGAGAGGTGGGGAGATTCAGTTTATCGGCGAAGATGGTGAATTTGTCCGCCTTGCCATCACCGTCGGTGTCCTCACAAATCTTGATGTCCGCCAAGCCGGGTTCCCCCTCGGGGACCAGGCCATGCGGGTAATCGCGGGCTTCCACCACCCAGGCGCGGCCGCGCTCGTCCCAGGCCACGAAGATGGGTTTGACCACGTCCGGTTCGGCCGCAAAAAGCTGGAGTTTAAAATCCGCCGGTACCTGCGTGTAGCGCATGCTGTCCAGCGGGGCGAGGGGCTTTTGATAGCCCACCGGTTCCGTCCGGCGCTCGTAGTTGGGGACTGGCAGGCCGGCTTCGCGTTGGAGCGGGGGACGATTCGCCACCGAGGCGGTCCAGGCCGCCCGGCGCTTGGGGTTGACCGCGGCGAGGACGTTCGTGCGCAGCGCCTGGTCACCGGGCGGGGTGTTTCCGGTCGCCGCCAGTTTGATTAGGCCATTGCCGGAGCTTTGGAACGAACTTAACATTTTCTGTTGCGGCGCTGGCACCTCGGTATCTGGCACGGCCTGCACCACGGCATCAAAATGCTTCAGGTACGCGGCCGTGAGGTTGGTCAGGTCGGCGCGGTGATCAAAGTAAATCTCCTCGACCGCCAGGGTCTGACCCGGCAGGTAGTTGAAGTTGGTGCGGGGACCACTGAACCCACCACCACCGCCGCGCGCGATGGCCTTGCCCACATCGACCGACCCCAGATACAACACGTGCAGGGGGTGATCCGGCGGTTCCGCCCCCATGCTTTGGAGCGCCACCACGGCCCCCACCATCACCCGCAGAATCTGGCTTGATTTAGTCATTTGCTGAATTGTCTGGCAGTAAGTTCAATTATTTATCACCGGATTGGCATTCCGCATATCCCGGGCGCGCGCGCGCACGACCGGGAAAAGCAGTTCATCGAAAGATGCGTTGCGAGAAGTTAAAGAGCGCCTTCTTCCAATGCTGGAAGTCATGCGCGTGTTCGTCCACGTGCCAGATGTGCGGCACATTATTCTCCTTCAAATAAGCGTGGAGACCCTGGCTGATGCGAATCAAGCCGTCCTTGTTGCCGGCGGAGATATACAGCAGCTTCAATTGCTGCCGGGCCTTTTCCGGGTCCGGGACCAGTTCCGTCGGCGATTTCGTATTGGGCGCGGAGGAGAACCCGCCGATCCACGCAAAGGTGTCGAGATGCCCCAGGCCGAAGTTGAGCGACTGTCCGCCGCCCATGGAGAGTCCGGCGACCGCACGGCTTTCGCGATCGGTTTTCGCCGCATACTTCCCTTCGATGAAGGGAATCAAATCCTTGAGCAAATCCCCCTCAAACTTCGCGAAGGCGGGAGCGGTGGCCATGGCGTTGGTGCCCGGCCGGTCATCTGGCTGCGCCCGGCCATTGGGCATCACCACGATCATCGGCACGGTTTTCTTGTCGGCGATGAGGTTGTCGAGAATCACCTCGGGGTGGCCGCCGTGATGCCATTCTTCCTCGTCGCCCCCAATGCCGTGCAGGAGATAAAGCACGGGATACTTTTGCTCCGCGGAATAACCCGGCGGCAGATAGACCAGTGCTTTGCGCTTGTTGCCGACGGATTTGGAATCGTACTCCGCCATTTCCAGTTTGCCATGCGCGATGCCCTCGCGCGCCTTGTCAAACCCTTCCGGCGCCGGCGGAAACGCCGGCTGATCGTCCGGCCCCAGCGTGATGGGACCGCCGAAACCGCCCCGGCCGCCCCGTCGGCCGGGTTGACCCGGCGCCGGTTCCCGTTTGGCCATGGCCGTCGAACTGCCGAAATCGCCCACCTGGCGGGTGAATTTGATTTCATTGCCCGCCAGCTTGCCCGTGAACGTGATGCGCAGATCATTGCCCTGGGCATTCAACAGCTCGACGAATGTCACCGTCTCTCCGTCCACTTTGCCCTCGCGGAACTCGGCTTCGCGCTTTTGCTCACCGTTTTCCACGTTCGCCTTGCCGGTCACGGTGGTCCCGTCCTGCTTGAGATTGAACGTGTATTTCTGCAAGCCGCGTTGGGTTTCGAATTCTGCTTTCCAAATGCCGGTGACGTCGGCGGCCGAAACGATGCCGGCGCCGGCCACCAGGGCCATCAGCCAAATAAATGGTTTCATGTTAAGTCGGGGTCAGTCAGTGAATGATACGGAAACCGCTCAATCTTTGAAGAGCAAAGGTGCAAATTCATGCAAGCTCCGGCGCCAGCTCTGCCACTCATGCGCGGTGCTCGGGGATTCGTAGTAAACGCTGTTGATACCCGCTTGTTGCAGGGCTTCCGCGGTGGCCTTGGCGGCGGCGGAACCAGGTTCCTTGCTGCCATAGCTCACGAACACCAGCCGGACCTGCTGCTTAAAGCTGGCCATATCGGTGACATTTGTCACCGCGATGCTGCCCCCGCTGAAAACTCCGAGATGGGAGAACTTGTCGAGATGGGCCATGCCGATCATCCGCGTTTGCATGCCGCCCATCGACAAGCCCGCCAGGGCCCGGTGGGGCTGATCCGCCACGGTGCGGAAGTTCGCATCGATGTAGGGAATCAGGTCATCCACGACCACTTTTTCAAACGCGCTGAAATTGAAATTGAAACCGCCCCGGCCGCCCGGTCCGCCCGGACCCCGACCCCCGCCGGGACCGCCCGCGCCGGCCGGTCCGCCGGCGGGCGCCGCATTGGTTCCGCCGGTCGCACCGGGAGGTCCGCCCCGCCGGGGTCCGCCCCCGCCGATGTTGCCGCCGTTTTCCATCACGACGATGAAGGGTTTCGCTTTCCCCTCGGCCAGCAGGTTGTCCAGGATCAATCCCGCGTGACCTTGTTGGCCCCAGCCGGTTTCATCCTCGCCCGCGCCGTGTTGCAAATACAGGACCGGATACCGCTGGCCCGGTTTCTGCTCATACTCGGGCGGCGTGTAAACAAAGCAGTGGCGGTTCGTGTTGCCGGTTTTGGCCAGGTAATTCAATTCGCGGAGTTGGCCGTGCGGCACATTCTTGAGCGCATAGAAATCCTGGTCTTTGGCCGGAATCTCCACGGCGCTGCCCCAGCGGCTGGACCCGTAGAAGAACCGGCTATTGGGATCCGGCACTTCCGCGCCATCAATATTGATGGTGTAATAGTGGAATCCTTCATCCAAAGGCCGGGTGTAACCCACCCAGGCACCGTCCGCCTCCTTGGTGAACGCGCGGCTGTCCCGGAAGCTCACGCCGACACTTTGCGCCTTCGGCGCCACGATCCGGAATTTGACGCGGTCTTCCGAGTTGTATTGCGGATATTGTTTGCCCTGCTGGTTGGAGGGCGAGGGTTGCCAATCTTCCAATGGCGGTTGGTTGGTGGTTTGCGCCATTCCCGCAGGGGGAAGCGCGATGGTCGCCAATGCGGCGAGCGTCAGGAATGATTTTAGGGTTTTCATAGGTTGTTGGGTTGGGTTGTCGGTTGTGGAAACTCAGGGATCGGCGTGCGGTTTGCCTTCCGAGTAAAGCGTGCGAATCTCGGCGGCGTCGAGCGCCCGCCGGAACAGGCAAAATTCATCCATCGCGCCGCTGAAGTTGCGGATCAGCGCCGGATCGTTGTTGGAAAAATCCGCGGCGTTCCAGTTCCCCAACTCCGCCGCGGAAATCTGGAAGGGTGGCTTCAAGCGCAAGGCCTGTGTGCTGACCTGGACACCGTTGACATAATGCGACACGCGTTGCGCCTGGCCATCCAGCACCACTGCCAGATGCAGCCACATGCCGAATTTGTCGAGCGTAATCACCGGCGGGCTGGCCACAATCTGGTGCTTGCCGAAGCGTGCGTTCATCACCGTGAGCCCCAACACGCCGTCGCGCCGGATCAACCAGTGGACCGTTCCCGGCTCGAAGCCATCACACATAAACAGTGAATTGATCTGCCGATCCAAGCCCTTGACGCAGACCCAGGCCGAAAGGGTCAGCGAGTCAAATTGTCCCGGAACCGCCAGCCGAACCCGATCGTTGACACTTTGAAATTCCAGTGCCAGCTTCTCGCGCCACCGGCCTTCCGCGCGCTGGCAGCCGACGATGGTTAAATCGGAAACGCTCTTGTTCCCTTCCGCCGCATTGCGCAGGGACCAGTCCGAGTCGCTGAGGTTCTCAAAATCCAGGTGCACCAGCAGGGAAGGGTCTTGATTGCGCAGCGCACTGGCGAGCCGCCACTGGTCATAGCGGCTGGCTTCGGAGGCCAGCGAGCGCTGTTGGAATTCAAAAAGGGGCGTAAAAGCCGCCGTGCTCGCCACCATGTAACTCGGCGCGGCATTTCCCGCCACCGCGGCCGCCTGCCCCTCTTTCAATCCCTGCCTGCCTGCGGTGCCTGGGCGGAACTCCACCTTGCCTTTGAACACATGGACCTCAGTTCGCGCCGCGGTGGCATCAATGCCAAAGGCCGTCCCTAGATCCACCACGTTCATTTGGTCGGTACGCACGCGGAACCCGCGCGCCGGCGGCGACACCTCCGCGAGCAGTCGCCCGACCGGGCAAACGGCTTCATTGGCGGAAATTAGCTTTAGTTCCGCGGGTCCCTCCAGCACCAGGCGGGCGCCACTATAAAACACCACTTGCGCCATGCCAGATTCCAGACGCAACCAGCCGGGCTCCAAGGCACTCCCTACCCGGAGCGGACCTGTCCCGTTCGCCCAACGGGCTTCCACGGCGCGAGTGAGCACGGCCACGGCTTTGCTGGTGGTGCCCGTCCGGCTTGCCGTTGGCGGAAACCACCAACTCCGGATTCCCGCCACCGTCAGTATCACGCACGCCGCCAGCGCCAGCACCTGGACCAGCCGTTTCCCCGTCGCCCGGGATTTGGAGGCCGGGAATGGGACTTGGTTGCGGTTGCTCAATATTTGGCCGGGGACGCAAGCCGAAAGGGCAGCTTCCTCGATCGGCGAAGAAAACAGGTCCGGATCGGATGCCAACCGGCTGTGCAATTCCACCCGCAGCAGATACTCGTCCCGGGCGGCCGGGTTGCCGCGCAGCAATTCATTCAAGGCGCGCATTTCCGCCTCCGTGGGGCTGCCATGGCAAACGGCGGCTACGACCTCGTCAAACTCCCGCGATGGAAACCGGAGGATCATGCCGGTTGCGGTTTGACCTGGCCTTCTACGCAGGCCTGCAGTGCCTGACGGCTGCGTTGTAGGATTTTGTAAGTCGCCGCCACGGTCCGACCGGAGCGCCCGGCGAGGGCTTCGATATCCGCGCGTTCGTAGTAATAGGCCTCCACCACCGAACGCTGACCTTCGGGCAACTTCCCAAGGCAGGTCTCCAGGTGTTTCAACCGCCGTTCAAATTCCGGTTGCAACTCCTGCCGTCTTTGTGCCAATTCCTCGGCCAGGCCGTGCTCCAGCAGCGCCTGCCACCTCTGCCGCCGTTCGATCCACTGGCGGGCTTTATTCAACGCAAACCGGCAGGCCCAGGGCGTGAACGGTTGGGCTGGATCATAGGCGTCAAACTTCTCCCACAAGGCCAGGGCGGTTTGTTGCACGATATCCTCGGCATCCGTCACGTTGGGAATCAGCGCCACCACGTAACGAAAAATTTCCCGCTCGCTGCGCAGGAACAGCGAAAGGAATCGCTGCTGCGCCGCGGCGGGATCCCCGGAACGGGATTTTACGTCGTCGGACATTCGTGTGATCAGAGGGTTCTACCAATACTTCCAGCAAACTGCGAGTTTTGGACATTCAAAAATCGATTTTTTTGCGATTCTTTATTAAATGGTGCCGGTGGTGCAAAAATGGACGGGTTTTGCTTGGGTTGACGGGCCGGTCTGGCGGATTACATTTGGGAATTGATGAAAGGACTTTCGTCGCTACCATGCCCGCTGATGCTCGTGAAGACGCTTAATCGATTTGGCTTTCGCGCCGGGATCGGCTGGCTGGCCTTGTTGATTTTTGTCGTGGTGACCCGCGGTTGGTCCGCGCCGGCACAGCCGGCGGCCACCGGCGATGAGGTGGTCGTGGTTTATAACACCCGGGTGCCGGAGTCCAAGGGGGTGGCCGAGCACTATCGGGAACGCCGCCAGGTTCCGGCCAACCAGGTCATCGGATTGGATTTACCCGACAACGAGTCCATGAGCCGGGGGGATTATCATAGCCGTCTGGAATTGCCGCTCCTGAAAGCTTTGAAGCAGAAGAAGCTGCTGACCTTCGGCACCCGCGAATTGCCGGCTGTCTCGGGCCGTCCCGCCCGGATCGAAGGGGCCGTTTTGACGGCTGGAATCCGGTACGTGGTGCTTTGCTATGGCGTCCCTTTGAAGATTTCCCATGATCCCGGATTTCAGGAGGCGGGTTCCGATGCGGTGCAAAAAGAGCTACGACGTGACGAGGCCGCGGTGGACAGCGAACTGGCCTGCCTGCCCCTGGTGGAGCAGGGGTATCACCGGTTTGGCCTCTTGCCGAACCCTTTTTATGGCGCGACGAATGCCACCATGATGAATCCCACCAATGGCATCCTGCTCGTGGCCCGATTGGACGGCCCCTCCGCCAGTATCGCGCGCGCGCTTGTGGACAAGGCCATGCAGGCGGAAACGGACGGGCTGTGGGGGCGCGCCTATATCGACCTCCAGGGGCTGACGAATGGCAACTACAAGGTAGGGGATGACTGGATGCGCAACGCCGCGGAAGTGTCCCGCCGGTTGGGGTATGAAACCGTGGTGGACGAGCAGCCCGCCACGTTTGGCAGTTCCACCCCACTCAGCCAGATCGCGCTCTACGCGGGCTGGTACAATGAGCATGTTTCCGGTCCCTTCGCGCTTCCCGAAGTGGAGTTCCTGCCAGGGGCGTTCGCCTATCACCTGCATTCCTTCAGTGCCGCCACCCTCCGTTCCACGACTCACCAGTGGGTCGGCCCCCTACTGGCCCGCGGCGCCACCGCCACCATGGGTTGTGTGGATGAGCCGTTCCTCGCACTGACTCCCGATGTCGGCGTGTTTTTTGCGCGTTTTCTCGGGGCGGGCTTTAGCTTTGGCGAGGCTGCTTACGCCGCCCAAAACGGTCTTTCCTGGCAAACTACTGTCGTGGGTGATCCCCTTTACCGCCCTTGCACCCGGTCACCCCGCCAGTCTCTGGAGGAGTTGAACGCACGCTCCAGCAAACTGGTCGAGTGGCCGGTGCTGACGCTTGCGAATCGGGAACTGGCCAACGGGGCCCCGGCGGCCAACATCATTGCCGGGTTGGAAAAGCTTTCCTTTACCACCAACAGTTCCGTGCTCACGGAGAAACTGGCCGAACTTTACGCGGCAACCGGCCGGTTGGAGGATTCCATCGCGACCCTGCAAAGGGTGCTGCCGTTGCAACCCTCCCACCAACAGCGTATCCGGGTCCTGATCAAATTGGCTGAACGGCAGATTGCGACCGGCCGGGATGAGGGGGCTTATGCCACCTACCTGGAGTTCGCAAAAGTGGCCCCCGATTTTTCCGATTTGGCGGGGATTTACCGTCGCCTGATTCCCCTGGCGGAAAAGACCGCCCATAAGGATGCGATTCCGGCTTTTGAAAGTGAAATCCGCCGGTTGACCGATCCGGCTGCCAATTCCAGTCGCCCCGCCCCATCGGGGAAGTGATCCAGCCGCAAAAAAAACCGGGGCGGATGATCAGTTCATCCGCCCTGGTTTGAAGGTATTTTTGAGCCCGTTGCGGGCCGTCGTTTACTTGGCCTGCTTCTTTTTGTCGAAAGCGGCGTCAAACGCCACTTTGCTGGGAGCGAAATCGACTTTCCTCACAAACGCGGCCGCTTCCGTGGCCCCGTGTTCGCGGTCCATGCCGATGTCTTCCCATTCAACGGACAACGGCCCCTGATAGTTGGCATCATTGAGCGCCCGGACGATGCGTTCAAAATCCACCGTGCCGCGGCCGAGGGAGCGGAATTCCCAGAATCGGCGGGAATCGCCAAATTTCGTGTGCCCGCCGAAAACGCCGGCTTCCGTCGGCGTTGCCGACCAATACACATCTTTCATGTGGACGTGATAGATCCGGTTGGCAAACTTGCGGATGAAGCCGACGTAATCCACCCCCTGATAACCCAGGTGGGAAGGATCATAGTTGAAGCCAAATTCCGGCCGGCGGCCAATCGCGGCCAAAGCGCGGTCCGCGCTGGCGATGTCGAAGGCGATCTCGGTCGGGTGAACTTCCAAGGCAAATTTCACTTTGCAGGCCTTGAACTCATCCAAAATCGGATTCCAACGCGCGGCGAAATCGGCGAAACCGTCTTCGATTTCCGCGTCGCTCACCGGCGGGAAACTATAGAGCAAGGACCAGATTTTCGACCCGGTAAAGCCATTCACGACTTTCACTCCCAGGTTCTTGGCGGCATGCGCCGTCTTGATCATTTCTTCCGCGGCGCGTTTCCGGACTTCTTCCGGTTTGCCGTCGCCCCAGATATGCGGGGGGAGGATGGACTTGTGCCGGTCATCAATCTTGTCGCAAACCGCCTGACCAACCAGGTGGTTGGATACCGCCCAGGTCTTCAAGCCGTGCTTGGCCAGAATGGCGTGGCGGTCATCGCAATAGGTCTTATTCTGCGCCTTGGTCACGTCAAAGTGGTCCCCCCAACAGGCCAGTTCAATCCCATCATAGCCAAAGGCCTTGGCCTTTTGCGCGATTGTTTCGAAGGGGAGGTCGGCCCACTGACCTGTGAACAAAGTTACCGGACGTGCCATAAAGTTAATATTTCTGGAATGCTTATTTTCCAAAAAAATACGTTCGACCTGTGAATTTGGCAACTCTCATTTTTCGATCGCCGGGTGAATATACGGTGACGTTGAAGCCGGCTGCTCAGTGGATCCCCGAACGGCTGGACAACCGCCCCCGGTTTTGGAAAGCTCGCGCGGTGAAACAATCGATTGTGACGTTGGATTTGGAAGGCGTTTTGGTGCCGGAAATCTGGATTGCCGTGGCCGAGCGCACGGGCGTGAAGGAACTGCGACTGACTACCCGCGAAGTGCCGGATTATGATGAGTTAATGAAATACCGGCTGAATTTGCTCGCCCAGCATGGTTTGACTCTATCACTGATCCAGGATGTGATCGGCACCCTGGAGCCGCTGCCCGGCGGCAAGGAATTTCTGGCCGAATTGCGCTCCCTTACCCAGGTGATCATTCTTTCCGATACGTTCGAGGAATTTGCCAAGCCTTTGATGCGCCAGCTCGATTGGCCGGCGATTTTCTGCCACCGTTTGGAGGTGGAGAATGACCGGATCACCAACTACCGCTTACGCCTGTCCAATCAAAAGCAAAAAGCCGTGGCGGCATTCAAGAGCCTGAACTACCACATTATCGCCGCCGGAGATGCCTTTAACGATACCGCGATGCTGGGTGAGGCGCACGTTGGTTTCCTTTTCCGGTCGCCCCTGGCCGTCCAGCAACAGTTTCCCCAGTTTAAAGCTCTCGAATCCTACGAAGAACTGCTGACCCTGATCAAAGCCAACCTGGCCTGACCAGCTTTTAGTCTTCCGGTTTGGTGTCCCGCATCATCAAATCGCGGACTCCGGTGGCCAGATCCTTGCCCTCGTACAGCATGCGATACACCTCGTCGATGACCGGGGTGTAGGCGTTGAGCCGGCGGGCAAGTTGGTAGGCCGAACGGGTGGTGGGATAGCCTTCCGCCACCGCCGTCATGCTGGCGAGCACCTCGGGCAGTTTTTCCCCTTTCCCCAGCCGTTCGCCGAAGGTGCGATTCCGGCTTTGTTTGGAAAAACAGGTGACCGTCAAATCCCCCAGGCCACTGAGTCCGGTGAAAGTTTCCCCATTGGCGCCGTTGGCGATCCCCAGGCGCCGCACTTCCGCCATCGCCCGGGTGATCAGGGCCGCCTTCGAGTTGTCCCCAAAACGGAGGCCGTCGCAAACGCCGGCGGCGATGGCGATCACGTTTTTCAAGGCTCCCCCCATTTCCACGCCGCGCAAATCCGTGCTGGTGTAAACCCGGAAGAACGGCCGGTGGAACAGCTTTTGGACGCGCGCGGCCACCGCGGGATCCGGGCTCGCCGCCACGATGGCAGTGGGAAAGCCCAGTGCCACTTCGCGCGCGAAAGAGGGCCCCGAAAGCGCCGCATGCTCGGCCTGGGGCATGGTTTCTGCCAGCACATCGCACATGGTCATGCCTGTGGTATATTCGATCCCCTTGGTGACACTGACCACCACACTCCCAAATCCGGCAATCCGGCTGGTCACTTCGCGAAACGCCTTGGAAGGAATGGCCGCCACCACCACCTCCGCCCCGGCCGTCGCCCGGGCCAGATCCGGTTCGAAGGCCAGCGTGGGCGGCAAAGCGATGCCGGGTAGATAGCGCTCATTGCAACGGGTTTCCCGCAGGGTGGCCAGAAATCCGGCATCATGGCCCCAAACCGTTACCGCATGCCCGCCCTCCTGGAGGGTCTTGGCCAGGGCGGTGCCAAAACCGCCCGCACCCAACATGGTCACATTCATGGTTTTCTCTCTGCTTTCGCCGCGGGGGCAACTTTTCGCCCCAGCCGGTTTTCCGTTCCGGCCATCAGCCGCTTCATGTTGGCCTTGTGCTTGTAGATCGCCATTCCCCCCAATAATGCCGCCACACTGACCATGGCCCAACCGTGCCCCGCGTACCAGGCGCCGAACGGAAGCACGAAGGCCGCCGCGATCGAGGCCACCGAAACATACCGGGTCACCAGGCAGACGATGATCCACACCGCCATGCTGATCAGCAACGCCTGGGGCAGTAAGGCCGCCACCACTCCGGCCGAGGTGGCGATCCCTTTGCCGCCCTTGAATTGGAGCCAGCAGGTGTAATTGTGGCCCAACACGGCGGCGATTCCGGCCACGATACTGAGGTAATCCAGATTCGGGACGCTGCCGGCGGGCGGGGAAAACCAACGCAGCGTCAACCCCGGGATCAGGGCCACGGCGCACCAGCCCTTCAGTGCGTCCGCGAGAAGAACCGTGATCCCGAGCCCGCGTCCGAGAATCCGGAAGACATTCGTGGCGCCAATGTTGCCGCTGCCTTGCGTGCGAATATCCATGCCCCGGGCGCGCCCGGCCAGGTAGCCGGAGGGAATCGACCCCAGGAAGTAACTCGCCAAGGCTGTCACTACAAAAACCAATATTACCACGCGCGCAGCATAAAGTTGCCCCGACTTCCCCTGCAAGAAGCGAGTGGGGATTTGTCGGGGCCATTCCGGGGAGATCATCCCCTTCGCTGCGACCTATTTTGCTTTCACCTGCGTCCAGATTTCTTCGTAGAGACGTGTCTTTCCGCCCAGGTCCTGGAGGAATTCCAGCTTGGCGCGCAGTTCGGCGGGCGGATAGATCACCGGATTCTGGCGGTCCGCCGCCGGAATGAAGGGCAGGGCGGCCTGGTTGGGGGAGGCAAACTGCGTGAACGCCGAGAGTTGCGCCCCGATGCGGGCATCCAGGATAAAGTCGATGAATTTCTCGGCCAGGTCCCGGTGGGGTGCCCGGGCGGGGATCGCAATATTGTCCAGCCAGATCTGGCTGCCTTCCCGGGGAATGAAATAGACGGTCTCCTTGTCATCGGTCATGCCGCGCACGCCTTCCCCGCTGTACGCGATCGCGACGCGGGCCGTCTTGGCCAGCACTTTGTTTTTGGCCCCGACACTGCCATCGAATCCCGTGCAACGCCGTTTGGCTTCCAGCACCAGATCCCGTGCTTCCTTCAATTGTTTCGGATCCACCGAGTTGATGCTGTAGCCGCGATACTTGAGCGCCGCTCCGAGCAGGTCGCGGACGGAATCAATCAGCACAAACGAACCGGCCTGTTGTTTGGGGTCAAAAAACAGTCCCCAGGTCGGCGCCAGCGTCTGACCGGCCGCCGGGCGGGCGAAGACCCCCACCGTGCCCCATTGATAGGCCACGGTAAAACGGTTGCTTCGATCGAACGGCGGGTTGGCGAAGGTCGGGTCCAGGTTCTTGAGGTTCGGCAGGTTTTCGTGCCGCAACGGCGCCAGGAGGTTCAGCTTCACCAGCGTCGTGACTAGGTGATCCGGCGGCACCACGAGATCGTATTGCGCCACCCCGCCGGCCTGTATTTTGGCCAGCATGCTTTCGGCGTCTTCGTAGAGGTCGATGACGACCTTGCAATGATTCGCCGCTTCAAATTGCGTGATGATTTTGGGATCAATGTATTCGCTCCAGATAAACAGGTTCAGCTTTTGCGGGTCAGCGGCCCGCGCGGTCAGGCAGAGCAGGGCGGACCAAACGAGGAGCAGGGTGAGGATTGGCATTTTCATAGGCTTCAGCATGCTAAAATCAGGGTTTGTGATCACGTGGTTTTCCGGCTTCGCTGCAACCAGGTGATGAGCAGCGTGCCGGTGACAGAGGCCAGGACGATCAGGGTGGAAAGGGCATTGATATCGGGAGTAATCCCGCGTTTGACGGACGAATAAATCAAAATGGGCAGGGTCGTGCTCCCGGGCCCGCTGGTGAAAAAGCTCACCACGAAGTCATCCAGGCTGAGCGTGAACGCCAGCATGGCCCCGGCGAGAACCCCGGGAAAGATCAGCGGCAGCGTCACCCAGCGAAACGTCTGCCAGGCATTCGCTCCCAGGTCACCCGCGGCTTCCTCCAGCGCCGGATCCAGCCCCACTAACCGCGACCGCACCACAATGGCCACGAACGGAATCTGGAACGTGACATGCGCCAGGATCAGCGTCAACAGACCGCGCTCCAGCCCGCCAAAGCATTTTTGCGCCAGGGTATAAAACAGCAGCAGGGCCACCGCCAGGACGATGTCCGGGAGGAAGACGGGCACATAGAGAAACCATTGAAACCAGCGCTGGCCCGGGAATTGGAACCGGTTCAAGCCGTAGCCCAGCAGGGTGCCTACCAGGGTGGCGATCACCGTGCTGGCCACCCCGACGATCAAGGTGTTCTTGGTCGCCGCCAGAGCCTGGTCATTGGCCCAAAGCGTGGCATACCATTGCGTAGTGAAGCCATGCCAGCCGGCGCCGAATCGGGCCGTGTTGAAGGAATACACGATCACGACCGCCAGCGGCGCATAGAGGAACAGGTACAGCACCGTCGCGATCAATCGCAGGATGAGGTTGGGTTGTTTCATGGTCAGAGCAGGTCGGGTTGTCCCTGTCCCCGGTTTTTCCACGCGTAAATCCATATGCCGGTTAGCACGAGGGCGAGCGCCACCAGGGCCACGGCGGAGCCGAAGGGCCAGTCGCGACTCTGGAGGAATTGCTGTTCGATGGCATTGCCCAGCATCACGGTTTTCGCGCCCCCCAGCAAATCCGGGATGATAAATTGCCCGGTGGCCGGCAGGAAAACCAGGATGATGCCCGCGCTGATGCCTGGCATGATTTGGGGCAGGAGGGCGTGCCGGAACACCCGCAGCCCATCCGCGCCCAAATCCATCGCGGCTTCCGCGAGGCTCCAGTCGATCTTCTCCACCGAGGCATAGAGCGGCAGCACCAGGAACGGCAGGTAATCGCAGATCATCCCGATCGCCACGGCCGTCGTGCTGGGATACAACGCGTCCCCCGCGGTGCCGATCCCCAGCGCATGCACCGCCCGCGTCACCCAACTCTCCGGCGCCAGCAGGATTTGCCAGGCGTAAGTGCGGATCAACAGGTTCGTCCAGAACGGAATGACCACCAGCGTCAGCGCCGTGGTTTTGTAACGCGGCGCCAACCCCGCGATGAAGAATGCCAGCGGCAGCCCGCAGGCCAGGCAGGCCGCGGCCGTGCCCGCCCCCAACAGGAGGCTGCGCAGCAGGATCACCGGATACAGCGGATCAAATCCCAGCAGGCCAAAGCCGAGCAACCGTTGGTAGTTTTCGCCGGTGAAGGGCAATTGCGTTTCCCCGTAATCTCCGCGCGAAAGAAAACTGATCACGGCCAGCGCCCCGAGTGGGAGCAGCAGCAGGACCGTCAGCCAGATTACTCCGGGACCGCTGGTGATGCCTGCGCGCAACCGCATGCCCGGCCGGGCCGGTGAGGCATTTTTGGAGGTGTTGTCGTTCATCGCTTCAATCCTCCAGGACCAGCAAAGCCGCCGGCGGGAATTCCACCCGCACCGCCCCGTCCGCTTGGCTGACTCGGTAAGTTTCGCCGAAGTTATGGACCCGGACACTCAAGGATTCACCGCCGACCCGGACGCGGTAATGCGACACGGGACCACCGTAGTTGAATTGTTCCACCCGGGCCTCGATCTGGTTCGGTCCCGGAGCTGCCGTGGCGGCCAGCAGGCCGATCTTCTCCGGCCGGATGGCCAGGGTGATGCTGTCTCCCACCGCGAGCATGCGACGATTCGCCGCGGCGACCACCTGCAACGGTCCGAGTTCCGTCATCACTTCCAGGTCCCGCCCATGACCGGCCGCCCGCACCCGTTCCACGCGACCCGCGATCAGGTTGCACGAGCCCAGGAATTGGGCGGCGAACCGCGTGCGCGGTTGCTCATAAAGCGCCTCCACGGTGTCCATCTGGGCGATCAGGCCGGCGTTCATCACCGCGATGCGATCGCTCATCACCAACGCCTCTTCCTGGTCGTGGGTCACGAAAATGAACGTGATGCCGAGCCGGCGTTGCAACTGCCGCAATTCGATCTGGAGTTGCTGCCGCAATTTCAAATCCAGCGCGCCCAGGGGTTCGTCCAGCAGCAGCACGTCCGGTTCGTTGACCAGAGCGCGCGCCAGCGCGACGCGTTGCTTTTGGCCGCCGGAAAGTTGCGCGGGCAGCCGGTCGGCGAATGGCGTGATCTGGGTCAATTCCATGATCCGCGCCACCCGCCCGGTGATCTCCCCGGCGGGCACGCGCTTCATGCGCAAGCCGAAGGCCACATTGTCCCGCACCCGGAGATGCGGGAACAACGCGTACGATTGAAACACCGTGTTTACGGGCCTTTGGTGCGCCGGGATTTCCGCGGCGTCGCGTCCGCCCAGCAGCAGCCGCCCGCCGTCCGGCCGTTCCAGCCCGGCGATGATCCGCAATAGGGTGGTTTTGCCGCAGCCCGAGGGGCCGAGCAGGGAGAAAAATTCCCCGCGCCGGATTTCCACGGATACCCCCGCCAGGGCCTCGAGATCCCCGAAGCGGCGGCGGAGATTTTCCGCCTGCACGGCCGGGGTGGGGGACCCTTCCCGGGAGGCCGGCCGGGGCGGGGAGTCGGGGACACACACAACTTTGTTTTGCACTGTGCGCAGATGTAGAACAGTCCGGCGGGAATGCAATAAAAAACTGCAAAATATTTTTTCCACGTCCGCCTGCGCGGGCCGGGGCCCATTTCCCGCTTCAAATCGGGCCGCCAATTTGCCACGCTCAGGCCATGGAAAAGAACCGGCTTGAGGCCTTCAGCGACGGGGTTATCGCCATCATCATCACCATCATGGTGTTGGAATTGAAGGTGCCCGTCTCCGGCGGCGGGTTGGCCGATCTGCGGGGTTTACTGCCGGTTTTCCTGAGCTATTTGCTGAGCTTCATTTATGTCGGCATCTACTGGAACAACCATCACCACCTGTTCCACTCCACAAAACACGTCACCGGCGGGATTCTCTGGGCCAATCTGCACCTGCTGTTCTGGTTGTCGCTCTTTCCGTTTGCCACCGCCTGGGTGGGGGCGAATCATCTGCGGCCGACACCGACCGCCGTTTACGCGGTGGTGTTGCTGCTGGCCGCCCTCGCGTATTACATTTTGCAGTGCGCCATCATCGCCCAGCAGGGCCCGAACTCGCTGCTCGCCGCCGCCATCGGGCGCGACTGGAAGGGCAAGGTCTCCCCGCTCTGCTATTTGGCCGCCATCCCGCTCGCGTATGTGAGTCCGTGGATCTCCAATGGTTTCTTTATTTTCGTAGCGATCTTATGGCTCGTTCCCGACCGCCGCATCGAACGGGTGCTGGCGAAGCGGAAACCCCATTCCGACTAATTCCGGCGTGATTTCCCCTCGCCACCGCCCGGGTTTACCTCGATAATTGTCTGGCTCATGAAACTCCAAAATCTCTGGATCGTTCCCGCCCCGGGCGGATCATTCCTCCGTCTCGCTTTTGTCTTGGTGGGGTTGGCCGCTGGCAGCCTGGCGCTGCCCGTCGTCCGCGCCGGCGATCCGCCGGCCGATCCCGTCGCCGCCCAGCGACGGGCCGCGGTGCGGGAAATGGATGGGCTTATCCGCGCCAATCCGACCGCCATCAGCGCCTACCACCAGCGCGGCGTCCTGCAGTTTCAGTTGGGGGAAATGGCCGGGGCGATCCGCGACTTCGACCAGGTGATCAAACTCGCCCCGGATCGCGCGCCGGATTATTGGCAACGGGGTATCGCGCTTTATTATGCCGGACGCTATGCCGATGGTCGCAAGCAATTCGAACTGCATCAGACCGTCAATCCGAACGATGTCGAAAACGCCGCCTGGCATTTTCTCTGCGTCGCCAAGCAGGAAAGTCCGGCGGCGGCCCGCAAGGTGCTCATCCCGATCCACGGCGATGGGCGCGTGCCAATGATGAAGATTCTCGACCTGTTTGCCGGCAAGGCCACCTCCGATGATGTGCTGCGCGAAGCCGCCAAAGGCAAGCCTTCGCCCGAGGAACTCCGTTCGCGCCTCTTCTTCGCCCACCTCTATCTCGGATTGTTCGCCGCTGCTAATGGCGATGCCGCCGGCGAGCGCGATCATATCCAAAAATCCGTGACCGAATTCTCCGAGCCTCACTACATGGGCGATGTCGCCCGGGTCCACTGGGCCATTCTCCAGGCGGCCGCCGCGAAGCCCAAACCCTGACCCGGGCCTTCGCCGTGCAAAAAAAGCCGCCTCCGACCGGCAGGTCAGGGGCGGCCTGGCTAAAGCAAAGGCGATGAATTACTTCGCGCCCTGGTCAATCCAGGCGCGGACCAGCCCGACTTGTTCCTTGGTTAACGGGGGGATCTTGGCCTTGTTGTCCGGCGGGGGCATGAAATCGTCCTCATCTCCGATGTGCGCGATGGCATAAACCAGCGGGCTTTCGCCGCTCTTGCCGGCGATTACGTCCGGGGCGTTCTTGCCGCCCTTGATGATGTTGGCCAGGGTCGTGGCGTCAAATTTGGACTTCGGCTTCTCGCCGCTGTGGCATTTGACACAGGCTTTTTCGAAAAGGGGTTTGATGTCCTTGTCGTAGGTGACACCGGTCTGGCTGGCGACCGGGGGCAACTTGGAGGGATCAAGCTTTTTATCCGCCGCGGAGGCGGTGAGGAGACTGAAAGCGACCGCCGAAGCCGCCGCGATACTGCAGAGTGAACGGTTCATTTGTTTGGCAATAAGATTTTTCAACAACACTGCTCGTCTTATCTAGCCGATGCCGGGCGTGCCGTCAAAATTTTTCCCCCGCCGATCACTTAACCAGGATCGCACTTCCGATGTGCAAAAAAGGGCCGGTGTTGAACAACACCGGGAAAGCGCTGCCCCCGGGCCGAACGATACTGGGAAGTAAATCCGGCCCGGTGACCAACCCGGTCGGCTGACGGCTATGATTATTTCTGTGCTCACATGAAGCCCTGGTACGCCCGCTGGGCCACCGCCCTTCCCGCGCTGACGATTTTGCTCGGCGGACTGCTCCTCGTGGTCTGGCTCGGGACCGATGGCGGGCGGGGAACGACCCGTCGGTTGCCCGGCACCGACCAGGCCCCCGGGGGGAATCCCGCCGCCACGATCAATCCGGTCGTTGCCGGGCAGGTGGTAACCGGTAGCGGCGTTCCCTCCAAGGTCGGCGAAAGCTGGAACCAGTTCCGCGGACCGAACCGTGACAACATCAGTCACGGCAAGATCCGCCTGGCCCGGACGTGGCCCGCCACGGGGCCGCGGGAGGTGTGGTCCGTGGATTGTGGCGAGGGCTACGCCGGCGCGGCCATCCAGCAGGGGCGGGTTTACTTGATGGACTACGACGCCGCCAAGAAGCAAAGCGCGCTGCGCTGCCTCTCGCTGGCAGATGGTCGCGAAATCTGGCGCTTTGCCTACCCGCTGGCCCTGAAGCGCAACCACGGCGTCACCCGCACCGTGCCCACCCTCACGGACAAATACCTGGTGGCCATGGACTCCAAATGCAATGTGCTGTGCCTGGACGCCACGAGCGGCAAGTTGCAATGGAGCATCAACCTGGTCCGCGAATATGGCGCCACCGTTCCCCAGTGGTACGCCGGGCAATGTCCCTTGATTGATGGCAACCGGGTTATCCTGGCGCCGGGCGGACCGGAGGCTTTGCTCCTGGCCGTGGATCTGACCACCGGCAAACCCCTCTGGCGCACCCCTAATCCCCGTGGTTGGAAAATGACCCACTCCTCGGTCATGACGATGGAGTTTGGCGGGCGGCCCACTTACGTTTACTGCGGCAGCGCCGGAGTCCTGGGGGTCTCGGCCAAGGACGGCGCCATCCTGTGGGAAAGCACCGACTGGAAAATCAGCATCGCCACCGTGCCCTCGCCGCTGGTGTTGCCCGAAGGCCGCGTGTTGCTCACGGGCGGATACAACGCCGGCAGCGTCCTGCTGCAAGTGAAAGAGACGGGCGGCGTCATCGCGCCGCAGGTCGGCTACAAATTGGCCCCCGAGGTCTTCGGCGCCACCCAGCACACCCCGATCCTGCTGGACGGCAACATCTACGCGACCCGTGCCAACGGCCAGTTTGTTTGCCTGGCTCCGTCCGGGGAAGTCCGCTGGACCAGTCCGGCCGGCGATTCCTTCGGCCTCGGCTCCTTTCTCTATGCGGATGGCCTTTTCTTCATTCTCAACGGCGACGGTCGCCTGACCCTGGCCGACCCCTCTGCTGGCAACTTCCACCCGCTCGCCCAGGCGCAAGTCCTCAAAGGCGGTGAATCCTGGGCCCCCATGGCCCTCGCGGATGGTTTCCTCCTCGTCCGCGACCTGAACCGCCTCGCCTGCCTCGACGTCGCCGCGCATTAGGGGGAACTGGGGCCCCAGGCTCGGAGTCCCCTCCTTCGCCGGTCGGCTTCGGAAGGGGGGGGCGGCTTCCTCAACACCAACGGTGTTGCGCCCCTTAGCCCGGGGTTGGCGCGAGGCAGGAGCGCCTACCCCGGGTAACCAAATAATTTTCCACAACCCTGAAGGCGGTTGCGCCAAACTCGCCACTGCCATGCGCTGGCGAATATGCCTGGCAGTCGCCAATCAACCGGCCCCAAACCTTCTCCCAAACACTCCCCCTTCGGGACACGAGTCTGATCCCGCGAAACAGTATTCCGTGGAAAATTGGCATAATTCTGGTAGCATAAATCATGGCTGCACCATCAAAACCGCCAAACCACCAATGGCACATTGGCACAATCCAAGCCCAACGGATCCAATTGTGTCGACTGTGGTTTGGAAGACTGGCCAGGTTGAACGGCGCGCAAATTCCCTAATCTCGCGCGCTGCGATGAAATTGAACCGTCAACGAATAGCCGAATCCCGGTCGCACGTTCTTTGCCTGCTTGGTTTGATTATCATTTTCTTCGGAGTTCAACATTTCCTTTTTGGTGAGCGGTTCGAAAACGGATTTGAAGTTCTTCTTAATCCGGACGGTAACAACTCCATAACCTGGACGCCATATATTCCAGAACGGTATTTCGTCTATATCAAATATGATATTTCTTCATCACGGCAGGCCATGCTTGAAAAGTTTATGAACTCACAAAAAGCGACGCCACTGAAGTGGGATGCCAAACTGAGTGTGATGCAAGGCAATGAGCTCTTGTTGCAGTTAAATGAATTGAGTCCTGCACCAGCCATCCTGTCCGGAGCACAGCTATATTTTATGGTGGGGGAATTTGACTTAAAACGCCCATCACATTTGGAGATTTCATTGCTTTCGAGGGGTTCGCAACCGATGGCTGGTATGACCCCCTGGCTTGCTGTTCGTCCGAATGAATTGTACCGCAAGTCACGGTATGCCCACCAGTTGTTCTGGAGCTTTTGGGGCGTGATTTGCTTTCCTGTTGGCGTTGGCTTATGTTGGCCCTACCTAAAGAGGCTGGTGTCCCGATAAACGCCTGATAAAAAGCGGGTTTCTGAAACACGAAATTTGTTCTGCTATGGCGCCATACGCGTCAAAAGCCGGAAACTGGGAAAATTCCCGTCTCCTCTTGTAGCAATGTAACCATCCCCCAACACCACCTGTGTTGCGCCCCTTAGCAGCCTGTTGAATTAATAAAGTTTTGAAAAAAAAGCGCCCCTCATTCCAAAAAGCTGCCGTTGTCCCAGAATCCTCCGCTGGTGCTAACTGGACCCATAAATTCTCACGCAATGTGTCCGGTCTTGTCGATAGACTT
>CAIXFN010000010.1 GCA_903918755.1 uncultured Pedosphaera sp. | reverse complement strand
GTCACTTGGACCGGATGCACCTGGTTTTCCCGGGCGATCTGTCCAACCGTCTTGATGCCCATCAAGGCTTCCAAACCCACCTTGGCCTTGAAGGCACCTGAATACCGTTTGCGTTTTCCTTTGCTCATAACTCCACCGATTTGACATGCCCGGCAGAGCCTGAAAAGTCTAACTTAAATCCCGGTCCGAAATTTGGGGTCCATTACTTCCTTCGAAGTTCGAAACGAACGATGCAGGATACCTGAAACCAAGCGCGCGCTCTATCTCGTGCAGTTGATCTTGCGTGGCCATAGTTTTGGTGCCGTCAAACTTTGATTTTGCAACAGCTGGTTCGTATAGCCAGCATCACCAAAACGAGCCAGATACGGCTCATCGCGAAATCCTCTGGCGCTGGTTGCCAGCCGGGGTGGTGCATTCGACCTGGACTCCATCAACTATTTCGCCCCGCTTGACGTAAATTAATGGACTGCTCGCGCTCTCACAGTCGCCCGGGTGAGGCAGGCAAACAATTGTCTCTGGCCTCGTGAACGGCGCCGTTTTGTTCCAAACAGCTTTCAGTCGGTAATGGCCGGCAGTGATTCCATTCAAAGCAAAGTTAATGGATGGACCAAGCTGCAGATCCCTTATGGTTTGGCCGCTGAAATCAATTGGAAAATCACTGCGCAAGTCGGCGATCAGGTAATGCTCAGGTCTGATATTAGCCCAGTTCGTAAGCGGTATTGACGTGGGAATAAGGTAAAGACGGAGTATCCCATCCCCCTTCTTCGGAGCGGCGCCCAGAGATACCTTGCCCTTCACCGATCCGAGATAGCGGTAGTTTTCTACCTCGCCCATGAAGGAAATGTTGGTGGTCAGGCCATCCCAGCAGGCGAGTATGCTTTCCGCTTCCTGCCTTTTGTAGGAAGATGCGTTAAAGCAGAAAGAAGATTTGGATGTCTCCGAGGAAAACGTCGTTGTTGACCCGCTGGAAAATTCCCTGTCGCGGAGCCAGGCTTCGACCAAGGGCCTGTCTTCCGGGTGCCGTAGCCGTCCCAGAAAATGCAGGGCGGCAGAAGGGTCACTTCCGATTTTGGCAGACTGCAAGGCACGTCTCCTGCCCTCGACGTTTAGGTTTTTCACCAGGTCAGCGGTGATTTTTCGGAGTTTCCCATCAGACATTCTCCAAACTACCCACCTCTGATCCCAATCCAGCCATAGGCAATACAGGACTTCACCGGCGTCGCGGTAAAAGAAATTGATGCTATTCAGTCGCCAATGGCGTGAGGAGGTCGAGTGTGGAATCTTCCCCTCATAATCTCCATGAATGCTGGTCAGTACGTAGCGTTCCCGCGAAAACGGTGACGGCTTTGGTGGCGGGGCAAACTGCTCCAACGAATATTTGGCCTTTTGGCCACTCGGGCCATAAACGGCTACCACATCGCCTCCGTATCCTGCCCTACCCCAATTATCCATGGTAACGACACTGGCGCCTTCGTCTGACACAGCAACTTCCGTCGGAGCGACGTCATTGCTCAGAATGGCTCGCCAAAGTTCGTTCGTTCGCTGGCCTTTAATGGCAGAAACGACGAGGGTTGCTTTGGAGTTTTTGCTGGCGGGGATAACGTGGGCGATGAATTGCCCGTTTTCCGACCGGACCTCAAACGGCGTCGGCGGCAACCAAGAATCCGCATGCACGGAATGGCTGATCCAGACCAAAATCAAACACAACCCCTTCAAAGCACCGCGCCGGGTCGCGAATGCTGCCGTGCTCATCAAGCTCATGCATCCGATTAGACCAAAGCGGTGGCGGTTAGTCGGTAAGAAAAGCATCTATGCTCGCCGGACGATTTCGTAATCGTAGGGGTGGTTGGCTTCGGTTGCGGGCCGGTGGGTTGGAGGATTGGGATGGGACCCGCCCCAATCCGTCTCCACACCGGTGCCGCGCTCGTCCCCGCCGCGATGCAAGGATGTTCCCCGGGCCGCAAGGAACAATATCCGATTCCTTTCGAGTTAAAGCGGGGCCTTGGTTTTTGCCGTCGCCTCCGCCTTGTCAACGGCCGCCAGACTTTCGCGGAGTTGCGGGGAGTCGGGCATCAAAGCCAGCCCCTCATTGATGATCCGCCGCGCGTCCTGCCAGCGATGCTCCGCGAAGGCCTTGCTGGCCAGCCAGGTCTTGGCTTCGATCGAGGTGTTTTGGATGCCACGATAAAGTGTCTCGGCTTCGGCCGTGCGGTTTTCCGCCAGTGCGATGCGGGCCAGGAGCTCCTTGCCGAGATCCGCCTGGGCCAGCAGCGGCTGTTCCATCACGCTCTGACGGGCCCGGGCGTAGTCCTTCTGCTCGATCGCGTCGAGCGCGAGCAGGGCGGCCGCCCGAACTCCCGTCGGGGAGCTAAGTTTCACCATCCCGCGCAGTTGCCCGCGCGCATCCTCCCGCCGGCCGGTCTCCACCAAAAGTTCCGCGCGCACCAGGGTCGCGGCGGGCGCCAGGCCGCCGGTGCCGAGAAAATCGAGCGCAGCTTGCGGAGTCCGATTCAATCGCAACGCCTTCGCGTAGGCCGCCGCCAGCCAGTCCGGTTCGCCCGGTTCCACGCGGGGGGATTGGCGCAACAGCACCGCGGCTTCACGCCAGCCCGCGGCCAGAAACAGGTGGGAAAAAATGTTGGGGCTGCGGAGCAACGCGCTGAAATCCGGGCTCAATTTTGCCTTGTGATCGGTCGCGGCTTGTTCGTCGCGGGCGGCTCTTTCCAGAAACGCATACAGCGGTGGGCGGTTGGTCTCCCCCCACAATGTCTTGGCGGTAAAGCCTGCGGGTATCAGCGATTGCTTCCGGCGATAGGAAAGGACCCGCGCCAAAGCGCCCGCCAGGTCCGGGTCCCAACTTTGCAACCGCGGCGATTCGGTGGTCAAGAGGTCCAGCGCGGTCGGTTCATCGCCGGATTGCAGGGCGTCCAGCAGCCGCAGCCAGAACACTTCGGGTCGCTGCGTCGCGTACTCAGTGGCGTACGGCAACGCCTTGAACGCCGCGCCATCAAAGAACCGGCCCGGTTTGACCGCCCGGACCAGCCGGACTAGCCGTTCCAATTCGCCCGGAGTGGGCGGCGGCAACGAACCTGGAGTAGCCGGGCGCAGGACGCGGTTGAAGAACTCGACCTTGAGTTGGATGTAATCCGGGCTCGGTTTCGCGGTCGGTTGCGCCCAGGTGTCCAGCGCCAGGTCATGGTTGTGGTTGCGCAGGTAGAATTCGGCGAACTGGTCGCGCCAATAAAAATTGTCGGGCGCGGCCGCCAGGGCCGACGCGAATTCCACGCGAGCCAGCCGCAGGCGGCCCAATCGTTCCAGGATCTCCCCGCGGGACCAGCGCGCCACGGAATTGGTGGGCTGCAGGGCTACGGCCTGGTCCAGGAGTTTTCCCGCTCCTTCCAAATCACGTTCCGCGGTCATCAGCGCCAGACGCACCAGCGCCGGAGCATCCAATCCGGCCGTGGATTGACCCCCGCGGAGGACTTTCTCCGCCTGGCGATGCTCCCCGGTGAGCAGCAGCAGGTCGGCGTCCAGCAACCGCCAGGTGGACAGCAGATGCTCGTGGCCCCGCCAGACGGCGCGCACTCGTTCGAACTCCGCAGGCATGCCCGCCTGCAAAAATCCGCGCGCCAGCAAGGTCGAAGCCGCCTCTTCCTTGAGAACCTCCTTCGGAAAAATCTCATAAAGCAATCCTACGCGAGGCAGCAATTGTAATCGGGTCACGGCTTCGAGTTGAATCCGGAACCATACGGGATTTTTGTAACTACCCGAGAATCCATCGGCGACCGCGAGGGCCTCCGCCGGTTTGTCGCGCTTGAGTAAACTTTGTGCTTCCGCCAGTGCCGACTGCTCCCGCCACACCGCTCGTTTCACCCGCCACTCCCGGAGGCCGAAGGCACCGGCTATCCCCAGCAACGTGAGCACCGCCAGAATTAACAACGGACGACGGTTGCTCATGGCGCGAGGCGCTCCCCAATGGTTGAGATCGAGTTCATAAGGTGATTGACCAATATTTGGTGACAATTTGAAAGCAGAGATTATGCCATTGATTCCCAATGCTTCAGAATCCATCACAAAGTTGTGGTTTCGCCCTTTCAGGTCGACTCGTTGCATGGCTTCTCCAATCTTGCAATCCCATTGCCAATTTGAAGTCATATTGCAAAATCATTGCATTGCTGGTTTGCCCGGCATTTCCAATGGTCTCAGCCTGCTCCGGACCGGAATGGGTTTGCCTGGGTGCTCCGGTTAATCCTCCCATGCCAGTTGGCCTTCCCCAACGGTCGTTCGCTCGTGATCACCCCGCTGGTTGACTGGCACATCATCTGCTAATGTTTACGATCATATGACACTTCTGCCTGCCGAACCCCAACAAGAACCGGGTAATAACTCGGGAGAGCGTACGTCTCTGGTTCCCGCAGCGGCCTCTCTTCGTTGGTTCGATGCCGCCGGATTGGAATCGGGCGATCTCCTTTTTCTGGCCATCCTGGTGGTGGCCGGGATGTGGATCTGGGTTCGGGACACCGCCTGGCTCGCGGCTACCGATGAAACCTTGCCCATTCTTGCCGCCTTTCCCCTTTTCGTTTGGCTGGGCGCTCCCTGGCGGATCCGGGCGGATTCCTTTTCCCTGCCCACCGTGCCTGCGGCGGTGGCTATTGGGCTGGCGTTGCTGGGCTGGGCTTTGGATGTAACCCTCTTACTGGCAACAGCTTGGACATTCGCCCTTTGGCTTTGGATCAAGGCCCGGGTGGCCGGTGAAGTCCACCTGCGGCACCGCCTGGCGATGCTTCCGCTCCTGGCCTTTCCCTGGGTCAGCCTCGATCTTGCTCCCGTGGGCTGGTGGTTTCGGCTCTCGGCCGCCTGGGTGGTCGATCACGCCTATGGCGTTTTGGGTTACTCCGTCGTGCGGGAAGGAACCAATCTCCTGATCTCCGGCATTCCCATTGATGTGGCGGCACCCTGTTCCGGCATGAACTCGCTGCAGGCCATTTTGCTGGGTGGTCTCGTTCTCACCTGGCTCGAATTCGGCCGGTCCCGGCTTTTTTGGTGGCTCGTGGCTTCGCTCCCGCTCCTGGCTTGGGTTGCAAATACGTTGCGGGTTTGCACGATCGTTGCCTTGGCGGTGGGCTTGGGCCCCGACGCCGCCCGGGGTTCCTTGCATCAGATTGGCGGGTGGTTGGTGGTGCTTTTGGTCTGCTGCGGTTGGCTGTTTACCGCCAAATGGGTGGCTGGCAAGCGCTCGTCCGCGCCGTCGGCCGGCCTTTAAAAACCTTGCAAATAAACTGGCACGCTAGTTGCTTAAGCTTAACCCACGAATTTGAACTTATCCTGACCGAACAATTCAAAAAGAAATCAAAATGAACCAATTGAAAAAGCAAATCCTTCTGGTGACTTCCTTGATGTCAGCGCTGGCCGCTTCCGGGCAATCCTCGGCACCGCTCACGATCACCTATTTCGAAAATCCGACGATGGTGAATTCGTCCGTGAAGGACACCTCCGTGACGGACTTTAGCGCCTGGGCCAAGAATGGCGCCGGTGCTTACAAAGACCTCACCTGGTCTGGAGTCGGAACCATCGACGAAGTTTACCTCCAAAACGCCAATTTATACGGTGGCGCCACCGGCACCGGGTATTACCCGGTCCAAAGCGCTGCTCCCGGGGGTGTCGGCGGCCCCAACGCAATCGACGAGACCACCGTGACGCTGAACAAACCCAGTTCGTATTTCGGGCTTTGGTGGTCCGCGGGCGATCCCTACAACACCCTCTCGTTTTATTCGGGAAACAAACTGATTGCTTCCTTCGACACCAAGACCATCCTCGACAACCTGCCGAAAAGCTATTTCGGCAACCCGACGACCAAATTCAACGGGCAGGATAGCTGGGAACCGTTCGCCTTCCTCAACGTCTATGCCCAGCCGGGCGTCACGTGGGACAAGATCGTTTTTGACAACCCCGGCAGCAGCGGTTTCGAGTCGGACAATTGGACCGTGCGTTCGCAGGCTTGGGGCACCCTGGCAGGCGAAACCGGGGCCGCCCCCGGCGTGCATGTGGCCACCGTCAGTGGCACCAAGATTTCGCTGCTCGCCGCTCCGGAACCGGCTAATGTCGTCGCCATCTTTACTGGAATCATTCTGGTGGTGGCCATCGCCCGGAAGAAGGGTTCCGTGGCAAGTCAGGTTGCGATTCCTGCCTGATCGACTGATCGACCTGCGCTCATCAAAAAACCAATTAGCTTCGGTTCTTCCGCCTTGCTTCGGGTTCATTCCCGGCAAGGCGGTTCTTCCTTTTCACGAACACGCCTGCGTCTGTTCAACGGAATTGCGCAACCTGCAAGCTGAGTTCTGGAGTGGTCAATTTCAGGGAGCCACCGGCAGCGCCGGTTGGCGGTAACCAGTTCCCGGGGCACTATCGACTGGCGGTATTTGCCGATCTCCGGTCCATCATTTCGCCAAATCTTCACGTGGCGACCCATCTCGTCGCGCCCTTCATTCATCTGCCAACCGGTTTCCGGCTGGCCGGACACCCGCTTTCGACCCGCGTGATTCCATCGCGGCTCGCCGGCGGCAGTTTGAGGTTTTGGGCGTTCGCTTGCGAAGGCGTGACTTGACGACTTGAGACGTGACTCCGGCTTCGTGATTAAGGTTGACAAGTCAATCGATTCGGATTACCAAAAATCATTGGTTTGTGGCTTTGTTGCGGTCATCAACCAGCAATACCGGAATGATGGTGCGCCCGTACGATGCGGAATTTTGTTCGCCAATGCCGTTGGTTTAAATCCGTGGCGGTGGTTGGCCTGAACGGGAAGATCGTCCCCCGATCTGCCGCGGTCCTGTGCCGAAAGCCATTCTGGAATTTCCATCTTGATGAGCTGACCTTTCTGACCCCCGCGTTCGGATGGCAATTTAGCATTCATCTCGCCTGCTCCCTTGCCCGTGGGTTCCCAAGGGTTCTTATGAAAACCTACCGCTGCCGCGCTTCCGTTCTCGCCCTTGCCCTCTTGCTGGCGTTCCTCCATCCCGCCGCCGCCGTGCTGCCGCCGGACTTTCCTTTGTTTTCGCTGGCCCCCAATACCAACCCGGCGCCCGGCTATCTGTTCGGCAGTCTCAGTGTCAGCAACGTGCCCGGTTATTCAAACTACTTTGCCATCCTGGACAATGCCAGCAACGCGGTGGTCATCAGCAAGACCAACAGCCTGGGCACCCTGGCGTGCAACGGGTTGTTCGTGAGCAAGGTGGGTGCCAAGGGCGGAACCGTCAGTTTCGTTCTGGTTGATCCTTCGTTCAATTCCGTTTACACCAATCTGCCCGGCAACGGCTACACCGCGGACAACCATGATTTTGAAGTGCTGCCCAATGGCCACGCCATCATCGAATGCCTGGACACCACCCCCGTTATTGACATGAGTCAGTTGGTACCCGGAGGCTATCCAGCCGCCTTGCCAAACCAGTTCATTATCCAGGAGGTGGATGTGGACGGCAATGTGGTGTTCCAATGGCGCAGCTTGGATCATATCCCGCCGACCGACTCTTACCAGACGCTGACCACCCCCAACCTGGGGGATTATATCCACGTCAACTCGCTTTGGTTTGATGAAACCGACGGCTCCATCATCCTTTCCTGCCGGAATACCTCCGAAATCATCAAGATCAGCCGGGTCACGAGCGAAATCGTCTGGCGGATGGCGGGCAAGCACAACCAGTTCACTTTTACCAATGCCATTCCGGGCAACTCCGACCCGCCCATGTTCCAGGTCCAGCATAACGCCCGCCGCCTGCCGAACGGCCATCTCACCGTGTTCGACAACGGCTACAGCCAGCACTCGGATCCCCAGTACAACCTGCTCCGCCCCTATACCCGGGGCGTGGAATATGAAATCGACGAGGTCAACAAGACCGCGAAATTGGTTTGGCAGTTCCGCCATGATCCTGACGTCATTACCTTCAACGGCGGCAGCGTGGAGCGCCTCCCCAACGGTCATTCCATCATCCAATGGGGCAATGACAACAACTCCGCTCCCGCTCTGGCCATGACCGAAGTGGATGCCCAGGGCAATCTAGTCTGTGATATGGCGCTTCCTCAATTCGGTGTGACCGGCGGTTTCACTCGCGTGCTTTGGCCTTTGGAAAGCAACTACCTCAACATGACCTGGCGCGAACTGGCCGCCGGAAACACCTACGTCTTCTCCGCGGGCACGAACGTGACGGGGGTGACGCTCCAACTTGATACCCTGACTGGAGAGTATTACAACGAAGTGACCGTCTCCCGTCAGCCGTTTGCGCCGGTCCTGCCGCACTTCATGGCACGGGCCCCCCGAGTGCTTCCAGTGCGTGTGCTCATCACGCCCAACGCCATTGCCGATGCCTCTGGCCAGCTTTCATTCGATGCCGCCAGTTTTGGGTTCAAGGATCCCACCAATACCACGGTCTACTATCGCCAGACTCCGGGCCAGGGCATTTTTGTGGAACTGCCCACTGTTTACAACTGGGTGACCCGCCAATTGCAGGCGGACATGGCGGGTTTCGGTGAGTTCATTTTCGGCTTCCCTGACCTTGCCGAAGTGCCTTATGCGCCGCTGCTCATCTCCCCCGCCGCCGGGGCCGCGGTCAATCAGAGTCTGCCGGTCTCCTTTTCCTGGACGCCGAAGGGGTTTGCCGGGGGCTACTACCTGCAAGTGTCCACGAATGCCGATTTCTCGTCGCCCTTGGTCGATCAGCCCGCCCTGGTCGAATCCCGCTATACCAATGTTACCGTGGCTCCGGGAACGCGCTACTTTTGGCGGGTGCAAACGTCTAATGACGGCGGGTTGAGCGATTGGTCCACCAACTCCTTCACGACGGTGCCTCCCCTCGTTCAGGTTACCGTCCCGCATGGTGGTGAGGCCTGGCGGCGCGGCTTGCCCGCCATTCTGCAGTGGCAGGCCAATGTGAAGGAGAACATTGCGCTCGATCTTTACAAAGCCGGAGTCTTCGTGAAAACCCTCTCCACGAATGCAACGGCGGTCCCCGCCTACACCTGGCAGATCAGCGTGGCCACGCCCCCTGGCAGCGATTATTCGATCCGCATCCGCAGTACGACCACCGGGTCCCTCTCCGCAATGAGCACCGGAACCTTCAGCATCGTGGATGCACCGAGCATCTCAGCCGCCCCGGTGAACCACCTCGCCGATGGGCGACTCCAGTTTGGTTTCACCGCGCCGGGCGCGTCGCAAGTCACCCTCTGGGGGGCGGCCAGCGTTTCGTCGCCCAACTGGCAAAACTTGGGGGGGCTCGGCGTAACAAACGGCGCGGGAACTTTCCTCACCCAGCCGGGCTACCCATTTTACCGCGTCCGCGTGCCATGAATCGTTTGTCGTGTGCCTTGGGATATATTCTCGATCGTGCGCGGACACCCTTTCTCCACCCCCCCCGGGAATGCCGCACTTGTAGGCGGTTTTCCCTGATTGTGACGAGCGAAGCCGGAAAGATTTATTTTTGAGCCAGCCCATGAAACCACGAGCCTTTCTTGCCAGCGCCGCCATTATGCTGGCCACCACTTTCCTTCCGACCGCCCGGGCGGATCTCCGCTTCCTGCCCGGAAAGGTCATGCGGGAGTTTTACCTGAACATCGATTTTTTGGGCTTGGGTAGCAACTTCGGCCCGCTGGCCAACTCCACGAATTATCCCAATTTCCCGGACATCCGGGAGCTGGTGACCGGACTTTCCGGCGACCAGTATTATGACAACCGCCTGGGTGGCGGCACGGAAAATTATGCGCAAAGGATCGCCGGGCACCTGTTCCCTCCCCTGAGCGGCACCTATACCTTTTTGATGTATACCGATGATTCCGGCCGCCTCAAACTGAGTCCCGACCAGAATGCCTCCAACGCCGTGACCCTGTTGGACGTGGAGAATACTTGCTGCGATCCTTCCGGCTACACTTCCTCCACCGTTCAGTTGCAGGCTGGGGAGGCTTATTATTTCGAATTGCTGATGCAGCAAGGCTATGGCGGCCACTTCATTCACCTCCAGTGGCAACCCCCGGGCACGAGCGGTTTCCAGGACATTCCTTCCACCAACCTGGCGTACGGGTACGCCGTTCAGTTGCTCTCCTCACCCGTGTCCCAGTCAGTGCCCGCCGGGACTCGCCCTGTCTTTTCCGCCAGTCTGGCCCTTGACGGCGCGGCAGCCGAACCCGGCAAGACCCAGTTCCGTTGGCAACGGTCATCCGCTGCCGACACTACTTGGACCAATCTTCCCGGCGCTACCACGCCCTCGCTGATTCTGGACTTCGTCACCTCCCGGGACGATCAAGCCCGGTTCCGGCTGCTTGTGGACGAGCCCGGCACCGGTCTTTCGTTGACTAGTTCCGTCGCCACCTTGACCGTTTTGGCTGACACCGTACGACCCGCAATTGCCGCCGTCACCCCGGGAATCTCCTTTACCAATCTGCTTTTGACGTTTTCCGAGCCCCTGGACTCCACCACGGCCCAGAATCCCGCGAACTACCTCATCAGCCCGGGCGTCTCGATATTGGCCGCAATGCTTTCACCGGATGGAATTACCGTCAACCTGGCCACCAGCCCGATGATTCCCGGGCTGCGGTATAACCTGGGGATCAGCAACGCCCGGGATCGCGCCCTGCCGGTGGGCAATCTGCTCACGCCCAATCCCACCCGGCTGGATTTTTCACTCCCTTACCTCCTCAATGGCGTGGTGCAGCGGGACGTGTGGACTGGCATTGCCACGCCTCCCAATCTGCTCGCCCAATTGTTCAACGATCCGCGTTATCCATCGCAGCCCACGTTCCTGGATTTCATTGCCACCCCTTTTGGCAGTTACAGTACCAATCCCACCAACAACGAATACGACAACTATGGCATGCGTTATGCCGGTCACCTGTTGCCGGAGGTCTCCGGTCTCTACCAGTTCCAGATTCACGCCGACGATTCCAGCCGGTTTCGCCTGAGCACGGACGCCCAGGCCACGAACGTGGTGGAGTTGGTCCGGCGCGAAAATTCCTGCTGCATCAGCGACCTTTCTCCTTTCGTATACCTGCAGGCGGGGCAGGCCTACTATTTTGATGCGGCCATGGAGGAGGGCACGGGTAATGATTATCTGGAAGTGACCTGGCAGCCCCCGGGCTTCCCGGGTTTCATCCCGATCCCCAGTGCCAATCTTGCCTATATTGTTGGGTTCGGCCTCCTGGCCCCGCCCGCCTCGCTGACCGTATCCAACCTTGCTTCTGCGGTCTTCTCCGTCAGCCTCTGGACCTATGGCGCAGCGCAGGCGGAGGGAAAGCTCCGCTATCAATGGCAGCGTTCCGATGACCGCGGCGCCTCCTGGCTGCCGATCGAAGGTGCCACCGACCCCAATTACACGTTGGCTCCCGCGCTGCAGGCGGATAACGGCGCGCAATTCCGCGTTCAGGTGAGCGCCGCCGGGACGGCCTATTCCCTGACCAGCGCCTCAGCCGCTCTTCGGGTGATTGACGTGCCTTCCGTCGTGGGTCTGAGTGTGCCCGATCGCCGTGAGCTGGATGTCTTTTTCTCCACGAATATGGATGCCGCCACGGCCCTGGATGTCAGTCGCTATGCTATCAACCACGGAATCACCGTGACCAATGCCGAATTCCTTCGAACCGCTCGCACCAACGGACCGGAAAGCGTTGTCCGGTTATTTCTCCAGCCGGCTTTAGGTTTTTATTCTGATTACGGACTTTCCATTAACAATGTTTTCAGCGCCGAAACGGGTCTGCCCATCCTCCCCAATCCCACTCTGCTGCCGTTCCAATTGGATTATCGCAATCTCGGCTATCTCTACCTTTCGCCCCTGCCGGATTCCCAATATGTCTCTCCCCAAACCCACTCGGTGCTGGTCCGGTTGCGCGACGTTTCTCCGAATGCGCTGACGAATTTGGCGGATTTTGTCACCGTCACCGGGTCCGCGACGGGCAGCCACCGTGGCCACACCTCCGTGGCCAGCGATGGCCGGACGATCATTTGTCAAATCGACGACGATTTTGGCGTCAATGAAGTGGTCACGGTCGCGCTGAATCCGCGGTTGCGTTCCGGCTCCGGTTTGGATGCGTACCAATTCCAATTCGTGGTTGCCGGGCACCTGCCGGATCCCGGGATCGTCTCTGCCCGGGGCGAAAATCCCCCGTATCAGGGCAAGGAAAAGGCTTTTGACGGGGATGCCGCCACCAAGTGGGTGGATTTTACGGTCCCCAATGCCACGAATAATTCAAGTTGGATTCAATACCTTTATCCGAATAACGGCTCCCTGGTGGCGGGCCAGTACCGGTTGGTTTCCGCCAATGACTCCCCCGAGCGGGATCCGGCGGACTGGAAGTTTTATGGCGTAAACGTTTCCTCCAATCTCGTCCTGCTGGACCAGCAAACCAATCAGAGTTTTGCAATCCGGGGCCAGACGAACAGCTATACCCTCACCAACCTGGCGGCCTATCGTGGTTTTCGACTGGAGGTCACGCGGGTCAAAAATCCGGCCACTGCCACCGCGGTGCAGCTGGCGGAACTGCAAGTGAATGAACGGCGGGGCTCCCTGCTGCGCGAATACTGGCTGAACCTTCCCGGTATTGCGGTGAGCGATCTGACGAACTACGCGAATTATCCCGCCACCCCGGACGGCAGTAGCCTGATCCCCACCTTCGAAGCCCCCCAAAACTGGTCCACCAACTATGGCAGCCGGGTCCGCGGCTTCATCACCGCTCCCAATACCGGGACCTATGTCTTTTGGATTGCGAGTGATGATAACAGTCAGTTGTACTTGAGCACCGATGCGACTCCCGCCAATAAACGCTTGCTTGCCTCGGTTTCGTCTTGGACCAGCGCGCGCGAATGGACCAAGGACCCTGCCCAACAGTCGCCGGCCATCAATCTGGTTGCCGGCCAAAAATACTATGTCGAAGCGCTGCACAAGCAGGGCGATGGCGCAGATAACCTGGCCGTCGGTTGGGCCAAACCCAGCCAGGATTCTTCCGGCCCCTCCGAGGTCATCCCCGGCTCCGTCCTGACCCCTTGGACGGAGGTTTCCTCCGGCTTGGTCCTGAAACGGTCCAATGCCAAAGTCGCCGCCCCGGCGCCCAATTTCGTCACGTTGCCCAACGGGGTTTCGTTGCCCAGTGATTTCCCTCAAATTGTGATCACCGCCCGCAGCAATCCCGCCCCGGATTTTATCTGGCTGCAAAATGTCGGCCAGAACGGGCAGATGTACCGCATGATCCTCGATACTTGGGGCAATCCCGTTTTCTATCAACGCGGCGATGGCCGCGACTTCAAGCCTCAGAAAAACGGCACCATCACCTGGGGGCCAAGTTTCACGGCGGTGGATAAAAATTTCAACCCGCTCCGCAGCTACTCCGCCACGAACGGATACGTTACCGATGACCACGAATTGCAAGTGATGGCGGACGGCTCGTATTTTCTGATCGGCGACGCCAGCCAGGTGGTGGACATGAGCCGTTTGATCGCCGGGGGCCACGTCGCGGCCGCCGTCTTGGACAACGTGGTTCAGCAATTCACCGCGGCGGACGATTTGATCTTTCAGTGGCGGGCCTGGGATCATATGGACATTTTGGGTCAGCAGCCGTTCATTGACCTCACGGCGGCTAGTTTGGATTTCCCGCACATGAACTCCGTGGACGTCGATGAGGACGGTCACATTCTGGTCTCCAGCCGCAGCAACAGCGAGTGCACCAAGATCAACCGCGATACCGGCGAGGTCATCTGGCGCTTGGGCGGCACCAACAGCACTTTGACCTTTGTCAACGATCCCCTGAACGGTCCCTGTCAACAACACAGCTTCCAGTCGCTTGGCCACGGACATTATCTTCTTTTTGACGATGGCAACTTGCACTCCCCCCCGGTTTCCCGTGCCGTGGAATACGTGGTGGATCCCGTGGCGCAAACCGCCACCCTGGTCTGGCAGTTCCGCGATGTTCCCGACCGGTATGCCTATTACATGGGAAATGTGCAACGCCTCACCAATGGCAACACCCACATTAATTGGGTGCTGGCGGACTATCCCAAGGCCGTCGAGGTGGATCCCAACGGCGGCAAGCGGTTGGAGTTAAACCTGACTCCGGGTTACGACCTCTACCGCTCGTGGCGGGCGCCCTGGGACGGCGTCGTGGCGGTGCCCTATCTGATCGTGGAATCCTATCCGGATAATGTGACGCTGATCTTCAACAAATTCGGGGACACCAATGTGAGTTACTATCGCATTTATGGTGGCACTGCTCAGCAACCCACCACGCTTCTGACCACGTCCCCTTTCACCATCGCCCATCTCGCCAATTTGCCGAACAATCAGCAATATTATTTCCGCGTCACCGCGGTGCTGGGCGATGGCACCGAAAGCGGCTTTTCCAACGAAGAAAGCACCTTGGTAAATATCATTCAGCCCGGCCAGAACATGGTGCGGAACGGCGATTTTGTGGCGGACACCAACAATTGGAATTTCGTGGTCAAGAATGCCGGGGCCGGCAACTTCAATGTGGTGACCGGCGCCTGCCTCATCCACATTTCGAATCCGGGTACCGCCTTGACCGACCTGCAGTTGTACCAATCCGGGCTCGGGCTCATCCAGGGCAGGAAATATGTGCTCCAGTTCGACGGCCTGGCGGTCGGCGGCAACCATGCCATTGACGTCAAGCTGGGCCAGGACCAATCCCCCTTTGGCATTTTCTATACCGCGTCGCCCACGCTGCGGCCGGTTTGGCAGCATTTCAGCTACACCTTCACCATGACCAAGGCGAATGAACTCAACAGCCGCCTGATGTTCAACCTGGGAGCGCTTGCCCGGGACCTGGTCTTGGACAACGTTTCGCTGTCCTTGGCCTACGAAAGCGACGTCGCGGTCACCCTCGCCACTTCCCCGGCGCACCTCGCCCTGCTGGTGGACGGCACTAATTTCACCTCGCCGGTGAGCTTCACCTGGCCTACCAATTCGTATCATACCCTGGCCGCGGTGGACCCGCCGCTTTCCGCCGATGGGCATACCCGTTATTCGTTCCTGTCCTGGAGCGACGGCGGGGAGCAAACCCATGGGGTAACCACCCCGCTCTGGCCGACGAATTACAATGCGAACTTCGCCACGCATTACCGGCTGGATCTTGCCGCCACCCCCACCAACGGGGGCGGTGTGACAGCGGTGCCCGCCGGTCCTTGGTACGCTGCCAATGCCACGGTCGCCCTCACCGCGAATCCCGGCTCCAATTTCAATTTCATTTCCTGGAGTGGCGTGGATAGCCAGTCGAATAATACCGCGCAGGCCATTATGGGCGGCTATCGCAGTATGACCGCGACGTTCCAGTATTTGGGTCCCCTCAGTATTGACACCGCCACCTTGTCGCGCTTGCCGGGCGGGCGCATCCAGTTCGGGGTGACCGCCGGCGTCGGCGCCACTCAGGTTACCGTTTGGGGCACGGCAACTCTCTCCCCGCCGGATTGGCACGCGCTGGGGACGGTTGCTTTGAGCAAAGGCAGCGGAGTTTTCACCGGCGATCCATCTCCCGGCGCGCTCGCCCGCTTCTACCGTTTGACGGTGCCTTGATCACGCAGGGAAGGCGGACGGGGGACGGCGGAGACGGTAACTGGATTAAGTGTCCGAAACCTGGACTGGGCCGGGAACGCCCGAGATTGATTGGCCGCAGAAGGCAAGAATCGCTCAATGGAGGTAATTTACGGCTGACCGAGGGAAATCCACAAATTCAATTTCCCCATCCCCAAGGGCTGAAGGCCCGACCTCCCTCAGCCTGGGGCAAAGCGTCCTCCGCGACGCCCCAGGACATTCCCCCAAAAAATCATCCCAAAGCGCTGAAAGTGCGAAACTGGATTAAGTTTGTTTAACCTGGACTTGGGGGCGGAAGCCGGGAGTTGATTGGCCGCAAAAGTCGCAGAAAGGAACCAAATCTCCGGAAACCGGTGCAGGCGATGTCCATTCGGATCGAGGTCGCCTGAAACTGGATTAAGTTTGTTTAACCTGGACTCCGCCGGGAAGCCCGGAAATGGTTTGGCCACGATAATGCATGAAATTCGCCAAAAGGTCGAGATTTGGGGGGACCGAAGCCGGCAAGCCCAATTCCGTCCGACCTCAGCTCGAAACTGGATTAAGTGTCCGGAGGTTGGATTCGGGGGGAAACCCGGAATTCATTAGCCGCGAGAAGGCGCAAACATCGCAAAAACGAACCAAACTACCGGAAAAAATGAGGCAGGCGATGGTCGTTCCGCTCGGGATGGCCTGAAGCTGGACCCGACTACGCTGGGAGCTACGCCGGGCAGGTTAAGTGTCCGAAACCTGGACTGGTCGGGTTCCAATGGTGAGGGCAGCAATTCCGTTGGCGGGTCATGAAAAAGGCGAGGAATCAGGTGTATCGATAACGGCATCGGCTCAAACTTCTGGTGGGCTCGATGGAAAGGGCGGCGGTGGCATGGGCCGCGCGCCGGTTGGGACGGCACGCGGCGATGACCGCCTGCGGGCGACTGCTTGCTTTCGTCTGCCGGATGCAGACGTCTGTTATCCAGTATGTCAAAGAGCAGGCCGGGCGGAACTCTGGTTCCGTTAGGCCAAAAATTCAGGCCGTGCCGGGCGGCGGCATGGCTGTTACCGAAATCGGATCGGCTCCAAACCACATTTAGCACGAATTGGGGCGGTTTGATTTACTACGGGAGGAATTTAATGGCATTTGGCTGGTAACATATTGCGCGGTAGGCAAATAGGAGCCATCCAAAAAAGGTTTTGAGGCATGGAAACTAAACCGTGGGCTCTCGATCATTACAATCGCTTGTCGTTTGTGAATTAAGCTATGGTGACCCCTTTGACCTTTGATGAAGTCAACGACTAGCCTATTGACCCTCGCGGATTGCAGAATATTCCAAGATATTTCTAACCAAACCTTGTTTGCTCTTGATTGGACAAGGAATGAGTGGATTATATCTCCCATATGAACCAGGTGCGCAGGGTTGCTTGCAGGGCTACGGGGTATTCCTGGCAGGAGAGATTTCACCATTACTATGCACGCAGGTGGTGCTCGCCTAATTGATCGATGATTTCTGACCTCTTGTGCTCGCGCTGCGGCGCGGGGCTGACCACGACCGCTCGGAACGGGGTTTGCTGGACCTGCGTCGGCCAGGGTTTGCTGTCGGCGGAACCAGCGGCAAGCTGTGAGTCGCGTCACCCAGCACCAACCACGGACGAGGGCGGCAAGCCTGTTCAATCAGCAGAAGAATTGCTTCCCTTGGTTTACGGGGAATTGCGCAAACTGGCAGCGCAAAAAATGGCCAGTCAGGCAGCCGGCCACACCCTGCAACCCACGGCGCTCGTCCACGAGGTCTGGTTGCGACTTGCTGCAAACGGCGCAGCCAAATTTACGGGGCGCACCCATTTTTTCGCGACTGCGGCGCAGGCCATGCGGCACATCCTGATCGACGCCGCCAAGCGGAAACAATCCCTACGCCACGGGGGCGAATTGAAGCGGGTAAACTTCGCTGATGTGCAAATCGCGAGCATCGCGGAGGATGAGGAATTACTGGCGGTGCATGAGGCCATCGATCGGTTGGCTGCCGAAGCTCCGCAAAAGGCCGAGTTGGCCAAATTACGTTACTTTACCGGCCTGACCTTCGAGGAGGCGGCCGAAGTCATGGGAATTTCGGTGCCCACCGCGAAACGGTATTGGGCTTACGCCCGGGCCTGGCTTTACACGGAGATTAAAGCGAAACAAGCGGGCTAATTCGCTCAGCCAACAGAGCAAACTGGGATGGGGAACCGGATGGCTGAATGGGCACCTTCAATTCCAAGTGGTTGGCCGAAATTCGAGGACATTGAGGTAAGGTCCCCGGCGCGAGCTATTTCCTCAGTCATTTCCTGGTGAATAGCCGGAATGACTTTGCCTGATACTTTTGGGGACGGAATTTCGTTTAAGGGTTAACGGTGAAATAAATATGAGCGAATCCAAACTTTCGGTCGAGGCTATTTTTGATGCGGCGGTGCAATTCCCGCGCGACCAGCGTGAGGCGTACTTGCGGGAAGCGTGCGCCGGCGACGACGCCTTGCGGGAGCGGGTCGCAGCTTTGCTCCACTCCCATTCTTCCGCCGGCACCTTCATGGAGGACCCGGCCGCACCCCGGCCCGAACCAGCGGCTTCACCCGCGGCTGCTCCGGCCGCCCCGCGCGGCACGATCGCGCTCAAGTTCGCCGAACCACCCGACGACGCCACGGGGCAGACCATCGGACGTTACAAGCTCCTTGAGAAAGTCGGCGAAGGCGGTTGCGGCGTGGTTTATGTCGCCGAACAGACGGAGCCGGTCCGGCGGCGCGTGGCGCTGAAGGTCATCAAGCTGGGAATGGACACCAAACAAGTCATCGCCAGGTTCGAGGCGGAGCGCCAGGCGCTGGCGATGATGGACCATCCGAACATTGCGAAGGTTTTGGACGCCGGGGCCACGGAAACGGGTCGTCCCTATTTTGTGATGGAATTGGTGCGTGGCATTCCCATCACCCACTATTGCGACCAGGCCAGTCTGAACACCAAAGCCCGGCTCGAACTCTTCGTCAAAGTCTGCCAGGCGATCCAACACGCGCATCAAAAGGGAATCATCCACCGGGATATTAAGCCCTCGAATGTCCTCGTCACCGTAAACGATGGCGCGCCGGTGCCCAAGGTCATCGATTTTGGCATCGCCAAAGCCATCGAAGGCCGATTGACCGAGCACACGGTGTACACGCAGCTAAACCAGTTCATCGGCACGCCCGCCTACATGAGCCCGGAACAGGCGGAGATGACGAGTCTGGATATCGACACGCGGAGCGATATTTACAGCCTGGGGGTGCTGCTTTACGAAATGCTAGCCGGCAGCACGCCCTTCACGGCCAAAGAACTGATGGCGCGAGGCCTCGAGGCGATGCGCAAGATAATCCGGGAGAAGGAACCGCCCCGTCCCAGCACCCGCTTCAGCACGATGTCGGGGGAGGAATCCTCCACCACCACGAAACGCCGCGCTACCGAAACCGCGAAGCTGGTGCGCCAACTCAAGGGCGACCTGGACTGGATTGTAATGAAGTGCCTGGAGAAGGACCGAACCCGGCGTTATGAGACCGCCAACGGGCTGGCCGCCGATCTGGCGCGGCACTTGAGGGATGAACCGGTGGTGGCCGGTCCGCCCTCCACCGGGTACCGGATCGCAAAATTCGTCCGGCGGAATCGGGGCAAAGTCGCGGCTGGCGCTGTGGTGGCGTTGGCACTGTTGTTTGGCATTACCGGGACTTTTTGGGGGTTGATGAAGGCCAAGCATCGCCTTGCGCAGACCCAGAAAGCCAACGAAATCCTAGGCTCGATCTTCGATCACTTGAATCCCCAGGACACCGCGGAAGACGCAAAAAGGCCCTTGCGGGCAATCCTGGCGGAGAAGCTGGATCAGGCGGTGACCCAGCTCGAAGGCCAGTCGATCGGCGAACCGCTCCAAGTTGCCGCAATGCAGCAAAAGTTCGCCAGGTCTCTCTTTGGGCTGGGTCAGGGCCAGAAGGCGACTGTTCTGTTGGAACGGGCTCTAGCCACGCGAACGGCGATCCTTGGCCCCGACCACCCGGATACGCTTCTTAACAGGATTAGGCTTAGCGACATTGCGGACGCTCCGTCGGAACGGGAGGTAGCCTTCGCCGAAGCTACTTGCGAACTAGCCAAGAAGAGGCTCGGTTCCGATCATCCGATCACCATCGAAGCAATGACAACGCTCGGGAGCTCATATCTTGGCGCTGGTAAATACGACCAGGGAGAGTCACTGTTAGAAGAAACATTAAAGCTGTCCCGCAGCAGACTTGGCCTGGAGGACACCAGGACGCTTCATGCAATGAAAACTCTTGCCAGCACATATCAGCGGAACGACAAAACCACTTTGGCGCTGAGCCTGTTGGAGGAGACATTGAAACTTGAGCGCGCCAAATTCGGTTCCAACGATTTGGCTGCGCTAGGAACGCTCGGCACACTTGGGGACGCCTATGCGCGAGACGGGAAGCCGGAGCTGGGAGTGCCGCTGTTGGAAGAGAGGCTGAAACGGTTGCGGGACCTACTGGGCTTCGAGCATCCAGTTACGATCGAAGCTTCGCTGCATCTTGCCGATGGTTACGGCTTGGCCAGGAAATGGGATAAGGCAATAACGATGTTTAAGGAGACGATAAACCTTATGAAAATCCGGCGCGGTCCCGATCATCCCAACACACTTGTTGCAGAGATCAATCTATGCCGGGTATATTTGCAATCCTATGGTGCTATTCAGGGTGTTTCTTTGGCCGAGGAAACGGTGAAACTCATGCGGACCAAATTTCCCGCCCAACATCCGACAATGGTAAATGCAATGTATATTCTCGCGGGCATCTATGAGGGCGTCTGCGATTACGAAAAGGCGGCGACTCTGCTCGAAGAAATCGTAAAGCTGAAGGCTGTCAGTCTTGACCCTCAGCGGTTTGACGCCGCGATTTCGCTGGCGCGGGACTATGAATGCAAGGGGCAATTGGATAAGTCCGCGGTCCTGCGTGAAGAAACCATAAAACTCCTGAAGACCGCGCTCGGTTCCGATGACCCAAAAACATGCCAAACAAGAAACGAACTGGCCGACTTTTACAAGCGAAACGGAAAGGAAGCGCAGTCCGTAGAGCTCTACGAAGAGAATCAAAGGCTCACGAAAGCAAAGTTCGGCCCGGACAATGAAGCAAGGCAGGCCGCCACTTTGAGCCTGGCGATAAGTTATAGAGATTCTGGCAGGCTGGATGAAGCCATTCCGCTCTGGTTGGAGTTGTTGGCTAATGCGCCATCCACCATCACAGCGGATAACTACTTGTCCCTCATCCGGACGTTGGTAGAACGGGGGCGATTCGCGGCTGCGCTGCCGGCTGTTCAGGCGACGCAAAAAACCAGCCATAGCGGGCTCTTCCGCCGAACCATTGCGTTATGGAAGGCAGTCGTCGAGGCGGAGACCGCGCCCGGAAAAACGGAACCGGGCGCGCCGACCCTGCCGCGGACCCTGGCTTGGGCGCGCTTGGCACAATCCCTCGCAGGCGGCCCCGGGGGTCTGACCAACCTGACAGGGATGGTGGAAGCCGCCGCGGCGGAGGCTCAAAGGGCGGTGGAGGTTGATCCCAAACAGCCGGATGCCTGGAACGCGCTGGGAATCTTTCAATGGTTGCGTCACGACCTAGCAGCCAGTTTCGCGAGTCTCGACCGCGGACTTGGTCTCCGACCGGACGATGAATCAGCCTGGGAGGTGAAAGCGAGCATTCTGGAGCGCGAAGGACACGCCGAAGCAGCCTTGGATGCCTATGCCCATTGGATCGCACTCCTGCCGGCCACGAATATGGGGCCCTGCTCGGTGAGAAACTGGGCGTTGGGCAAGCACGCAGCACTGTGCCGGGAAATCGGACGCTGGACGGAAGCCGCCGCCGATATCCGATCTTTCGGCATCCCGGCGCGCGAGCCAGGGACAGCCGCGCAACTAGTTGATCTCTCCGCATTCTACAACGCCACTTTCAAAGGAGACTGGATGGATGACCTCACCCCCGGCAACGACCTTGCGGAGTTGCCGACTGGCATCCAACTCCTCGCAGGCAGTCAATTCGACGTTCGCGGGTTGGCGCAGTTACGTGGGACCAGGGAGGCAGTGGGCAGGTTTCCCAACCAACTGGCAGCGATTCCAGTGGGCGTCAAAGGCAAACGAATTCGCTTTCTTCAAGGGTTGTCCCACGACGAGGAAAGGTTTGGAACGGTGATCGGCAGGTACGTGCTTCATTTCAAGAATGGAAAGGTGAGCGAGCACCAGGTGGTGCTGGGCGGGAATGTTCTTGATTGGTGGGATCAGCTCTCGATGCCGGGAGCGGGAAGACCCATCGTGGGATGGAGTGGCGGTAATGAATCGGTCCGCGCCGCTGAGCGCTTCAACCCGCAAATCCATCTCTATTTGACCACATGGGAAAATCCCAGTCCGGATGAGGAAATCGTTAGCCTGGATTTTGTTTCCGCCGGGAAAGCCGCCTCACCCTTTCTAGTGGCGGTTACCGTCGAATAAAGGGACCCCCAACTTAAAATACACCATGCGCCTGGCGAGGTGAATAGAACACAAGAATAATTCGCTCCACCCTGATATTTTTCAACGCACGATTGCGTTATGGATAATGACAAGAACAGTTTCCTCAGACCAATCCGGTTCTCCGGGAGGATGGCTGAAGCCCATCCATCACGGCCACCCAACATGCCGTCCGACGCCGAACGAGCTAGAGGTGGATAGCAGACAATGCCTCGAACTCAGCAATGATATTTAAACATATGCGCCAACACCAGTCATTAACTCCGCCACAACTCCGTAAACGAATTTCCATTTCCTCCCGTATCCGATGGCTACGGTCAGGCGGCGATGTCCGGGCCGGCTGGCCACTTTGTCTCCTTGCATTATTGCTGATCTTGGGCGGGGCACAGACGCAAGCCGCCACCCATCAGGTGGTGTTGGGCCATCGGCCAGCGGCGGCGGACAAGGCGGCCGTGGTGGGGCAATTGTCGGGTGAACAAGAAATATATTTTGGCATCGGTTTGCCCTTGCGCAACGAATCCGAACTGGCCGCGCTACTCGATCGCTTGTACGATCCCACGAGCCCGGATTTCCATCACTATTTGACGCCGGCGGAATTTGCCGAGCGATATGGCCCCACCGAAGCGGATTACGAGGGGGTGGTGCGATATGCGCGGGCGCAGGGCTTTACCGTGAATGCTACTCATGGTAACCGCATGTTTGTGGGGCTGTCGGCGTCGGTTGCTGCGGTGGAAAACGCCTTCCAAATTCATTTTCTCGCCCAGCAACACCCGACAGAAGGGAGAACATTCTTCGCGCCGGACCGAGAACCCACCCTGGATCTCACCGTCCCCGTGCTGCACATTAGCGGGTTGGATGATTTTATCCAGACGCGACCGGCGGACTTGGTGAAGCGGCGGTGCGACCCAGCGACGGGGCCGCATCCGCTGGACGGCTCCGGGATTGCCGGCACTTTTCAGGGGGGCGATTTCCGAGCGGCGTATGCGCCCAATGTGGCCCTGAGCGGCGTCGGACAATTTGTTGGTCTCCTCGAGTTCGATGGCTATGACCCGCGCGACATCGCTCAATACGTGACCATGGCTGGTTTGACGAATGTGCCCACCCAAAACGTGCTCATTGATGGGTTTGATGGTTCCGT
This sequence comes from uncultured Pedosphaera sp., assembly GCA_903918755.1. Lineage (GTDB taxonomy): Bacteria > Verrucomicrobiota > Verrucomicrobiia > Limisphaerales > Pedosphaeraceae > CAIXFN01. The sequence continues at coordinate 39,682 of CAIXFN010000010.1, read as the reverse complement.
CAGCCCAGGCAACGTCGAAGTTCCCATGGACATAGAGATGGTTCTTTGCATGGCGCCGGGCATCGCGGGATTGTTCGTGTATGAAGGCAAGCTGGCCAACGATATTTTAAGCCGCATGGCGGCGGATAGTTTTGTAAAGCAATTAAGTTCATCCTGGGGGTTTTCCAGTGATGCCACTTCGGTCCAGATTTTCAATCAGTTCATCGCGCAAGGGCAGAGCTTTTTTCAAGCCTCGGGAGACTCCGGCGCGTACCCCTCGGTTGCGCCTTTCCCGAAGGACAATTGGTCGGTGATTACCGTCGGAGGAACCACACTCTCGACTCTGGGCCCAGCCCAAGGCTGGGTATCTGAAACAGTATGGCACAGCTCTGGGGGAAGTAGTGGCGGTGGCATCTGCAATACCGTGCCATTGCCAACCTGGCAAAAGGGAATCGCCACGAAGGCGAATCGCGCCTCGACGATCCGCCGCAATGTCCCGGATGTGGCGATGGTGGCTGACGGTATCTTAGTGGTCGCCGACCATGGGGGGCAATTCATTTCCGGGGGGACCAGCGCGGCGGCCCCGCTTTGGGCCGGATTTATGGCGCTCGTAAATCAGCAGGCGGCGCAAAATGGCGTGGCTGCGGCGGGTTTCATCAATCCGGCGATTTACAGTCTCGCCAAGACCAATACTTCCGCATTTCATGATATCACCACGGGCAATAACACCAACAGCAACACGACGAATTACTTCGCCACCCCTGGCTACGATCTTTGCACCGGTTGGGGTACACCCACCGGGCAATCCTTGATCGATGCGTTGGCTCCGCGCATCAAGGCCCCGGTTTTGAAGCCCGCCGGTTATACCCTGAATTTCGAATCCTCGCAGCCGGCCAATGGAGTCGTGGATCCCGGTGAGGCGGTCGTCGTCAGCTTCAGTCTGCAAAACATCGGTGGTGTGGACCCCACGAACCTGGTGGCAACCTTATTGAACACGAATGGTATTTTGTTCGCCGGCGACGCGCAAACGTATGGGCCACTCGGCGCGGGCGGGGCGCCGGTGAGCCGTTCATTCAGCTTTATGGCTGATCCGGCGCTGGCCTGTGGCACGACCATCACCCCGACCTTTCAGCTCCAGGATGGGATGACGAATTTGGGAACGATTTCGTTCAGCTTGCCAGTAGGACAGTCGATCCAGACTTTTTCCGAAAACTTCGACGCCGCGGTAGCGCCAGCGCTGCCAGCCGGGTGGACTGGGAGCACCACAGGAGGTGCGTCGAAATGGATAACCACCGGCGCCGCGCGGGACAGCGGGACCAACGCCGCCTTTGTTCAGGGGACCGCTTATCGAGGCGTTGCGGAATTGATCTCTCCACCAATTAGCCTCACGACATCCAACGCGCAACTCAGTTTTCGCAATTTCTATGTAATGGAGATCAATTCGACGGCCAATTCCACAACGGCTTACGATGGCGGCGTGCTCGAAATCTCGATCAACAATGATGTGTATCAGGACATTCTTACCGCGGGTGGATCATTCGTCACGAACGGCTACACGCGCACCATCCGGAGCAATCCCGCGGGCGACAACCCACTGGATCGGCGCCAGGTTTGGGCGGGAACCTCGCCCGGATTTGTGCCGGTCATCGTTAATCTTCCCGCCTCGGCTGCCGGACAAATTGTTCGCTTCAAGTGGCGACTGGGGAGCGATCTTGGCGGCAGTTCCTCATGGTATCTGGACAGTGTTGCCGTGCAGGACGGAACCCTATGCAGCAGTGTGCCCAGCACCGCTGACTTGGCGGTCACGCAGGCGGCTTCACCCGCTACCGGGCTGGTCGGCCAGACCGTCACGTATGTCCTCTCCGTCAGTAATCTCGGTCCCGCCACGGTGCTGAACACCACGGTAACCGATGTGCTTCCCGCCAACGCCACTTTGGTTTCCGCCTCGCCGGGTGGCACGCTGGTCGCGGGGTCGGTTCTTTTCAACTCGGCAATTCTTACGAACGGGGGATACACCAATTTTGTGGTGGTAGTGTCCCCCACACAGGAGGGCACGTTGACGAATTCGGTGACCGTGGCCTCGCCGTCGGCTGTGGATACATTGGCGGACAATAACACCTCGATGGTGTCGACCACGGTGCTCGATCCGGCGACGATCAAAGCTAATCCAACGAGTCAGATCGTGTCGGTCGGCGCCGACTTGACGTTGAGCGTGGCCGCTTCCGGCACGCAGCCGCTAGCCTTTCAGTGGGCGCACGCGGGGACAAACCTGGTCGGGGCCACTGATGCCACGCTCTTTCTGCCCGGAATTCAGCCGGAACAGGCCGGTGACTACACCGTAACGGTTTCCAATATCGTGAGTGTCGCCACGAGTGGTGCGGCGCAAGTGGTGGTCGCGACCAGTCCGGTGATTCTAAGCGGCCCGGCCAGTCAGTCGATGCCAGCGGGGGCGAATACTGCGCTCAAGGTGGTTGCGGCGGGCGGTTCGCCGCTCAGTTACCAATGGATGTTGGGTGGCACCAATCTGGCTGGCGCGACTGATGCGATCCTCTTGCTAGCCAGCGTTCAACCCGCGCAAGCCGGAAATTATTCCGTCCTGGTTTCCAATTCCTTCGGATTGGCCACGAGTTCACTGGCGAAACTAAAGGTGCTGGTGCTCCCCGTGATCGATAGCGGCACGATCAGCCTCACCGGCGCCAGCTTTTCGTTGACGGTGCAAAGCATTCCCGGCCTCGTTTACCTTCTGGAGTACAAGAATTCGCTCTCCGACAACGCCTGGACACCCCTTGCCCCAGGTGCGTTTGGCGATGGCACAGTCATCACGCTCAGCGATACGAATGCCGCTGGCCAGCCAAGTCGATATTACCGCGTAAGGGCAAACTGAAGGACGCGGAACGGACCCAAGAGAAGGTAGCGGCTCTGGCCAAGGCCGAGCGCAAGTCGGGCGAGCATAATCGCGAGTCGGTCCCGCCGTGCAGGGGAATCGAGGTCGTGGGAGTGGAATGCTGTGGTTGGCGGAGGTGTGACCATCCCGAGTGGCATAGCACGGCTCGCGAGTACGCTCGCCCCACCCTCCGTGGCCGAGCGCACAATCCGCTTCCCGCAAGTATTTGAAGTGGCACTGATACCTTTGTGCCCCCAATTTCGTTTGTATGAGTGAAATGACAAAATCTGAATTATCGCCAAAATTTATGGAACGATTCTTGGCATCTTTTACCCTCCAAAGACTCCAGTTTGGGCACGGTCACAACTCGGTGGGCACGGTCCTTCTGTTTGTCTTTTTCCTGCTCCTGGGCCGGGAGCGTGCGTCAGCGCAATCCACCAACGGGTTGGCTTACGCCGTTAACGCTGACAATACCATTACGATAACCGGCTACAATTGCACCCACAATGCGGTAGTTATTCCCGCCAGCATTGCTGGCCTGCCAGTGACCAGCATTGGGAGTTATGCATTCGCTATCTGCGATAAACTGCCAAGTGTCACGATTCCTGGTAGCGTGACCAGCATTGGGGATTACGCGTTCTTTTTCTGCAGCGGCTTGACCAGTGTCACGATTCCAGAAGGTGTCACTAACATCGGTAATGCCGCCTTCAGCACTTGCCGCGGCCTTTTCAAACTCACCATTCCCAACGGCGTGAGCACAATCGGGGATTCCGCGTTTGCGTATTGCTCTGGACTTACCAGCGTCGTTATTCCCGGCAGCGTCTCGAGTATCGGAGCTGGAGTATTCACCGGATGCTCCGCACTTACCACCGTCATGCTACCCGCCGGAGTTACCCGTATCGGTGATGGCTTTTTCGAAGGCTGTTCCGGGCTGAGCTCGGTCACGATTCCCAGCAGTGTCTCGAGTATCGGAGTGGGAGCATTCGAAGGGTGCTCCGCGCTCACCACCATCGCGCTACCCGCTGGAGTTACCAACATCGGGACTTCGGCGTTTGCCTTGTGTAGCGGCCTGACCAGCCTCACCTTGCCCGCAGGTTTGACCAGCTTTGGGCATTACGTGTTCGGGTCTTGCGTGGGCCTGGGTAATGTGTGGATTTCCGCTGGCGTCACGCAAATCGGGGTAGACATGTTCAACTCCTGCTACAGCCTGACCAATGTCACGATTCCCGGTAGCGTTTCGAGTATCGGGGCTGGAGCATTCCAGGGATGTTCCGCGCTCACCAGCCTTACGCTACCCGCTGCAGTTACCAACCTCGGACTGGGGGCGTTTGCTGACTGCAGCAGTCTTGCCTCCATCGGGGTGGATGCTCTCAACCCGTCCTTTCGCAACGTGGATGGGATCTTATTCGATCACGCCCAAACCAAACTCGTCCAATGTCCGGGTGCTTATGTCGGAAGTTATTCGATTCCGGGCAGCGTCACCCACATTCGGGATCAAGCGTTCGAGGGTTGCTCCGGCCTGACCAGCGTAACCATTCCTAGCAGCGTCACCTCCATCGGGAATTCCGCGTTCTTTTACTGCTTTAATCTGCAAACAGCGCAGTTCGAGGGAAACGCGCCGACGGGCGATTCGTCCATATTCGAGTATTTGCCCGCCACCGTTTTTTACCTGGCCGGAACGATTGGATGGGGATCCAGTTTCGGCGGTGTACCGACCGCGGTTTGGGAACTGCCGAATCCGGTTGCTCTGCCCCAACCGGGCATCACGGCCAACGGCTTCGGCTTCGCGATCTCCTGGGCGACCAATGCTGCGGTGGTGGTGGAAGCGACGGAGTCCCTGATGCCGGCAAACTGGTTCCCGGTCTGCACCAACAGCATGAGCTATTCGGCCGGCAGCGCCGCGGACTTCAACGGGTGGGCCCAATTCAGCGATTCAGGGTGGACCAATCATCCCAGCCGCTTTTATCGGGTGCGGCAGCAATAGCCTCATCGATGCCATGATGAAGCAAAGCAAAGGGCGAGCGGCGCGGAGACGCGAAGTGGAGGTAAATGATGCGGAGCACCGATCACGAACCTCCACTGAGCCTCGCCCTTTGCGTGGTGTTCCTTTCTGGCTCCGGAATGGCTGGGTGCGGAAGGCTCAAGCCAGAGTCGAAAATAAATTCACAAACGCTGATACTTTCCACCGGGCTATTTCGTTTCTCTTGGATGGATGGACAAACCTTGGAAGACCATGAAGACAATATTTACGAAGACAATTGCCGCCATGATTGTGGCCCTCACTACGGCGCTGGTTCCCCAATCCGGCGCGCAAGTGTTCGCCGCACCCGACGATTTCAATCCGGGGGCGAACAACTCGGTGGGTTCCCTCGCGTTGCAGGCAGACGGCAAGATTGTGGTAGGGGGCAACTTCACCACGCTGGGCGGGCAGAGTCGCAGCAGCATTGGCCGGCTCTATGCCGATGGGGCGGTGGATGCGAGCTTCAATCCGGGGGCGGATGGCTTCGTGTCCGCATTGGCGGCGCAAGCGGACGGGAAGATTCTCGTGGGAGGCGATTTCACCTCGCTGGGCGGGCAGAGCCGCAATCACCTTGGTCGTCTCAATGCAGATGGGACGTTGGACATGAGCTTTGATCCGGGGGCGGATAACCGGGTGACTTCTCTGGCGTTGCAAGCGGACGGGAAGATCCTCGTTGGTGGGTATTTCACCACGCTGGGTGGCCAGAGCCGCAACAGCATTGGCCGGCTCAATGCTGATGGGACGGTCGATGCGAGTTTCCATCCAGGGACAGATGGTGATGTGGATGCCCTGGCATTGCAGGCGGACGGCAAGATTCTGGTGGGCGGCTATTTCAGCATGCTGGGCGGGCAGAACCGCAATTACCTTGGCCGGCTCAATGCCGATGGGACGGTGGATGCGAGTTTCCATCCAGGGACAGATAGTGAGGTGTATGCCCTGACATTGCAGGCGGACGGGAAGATTCTCGTGGGGGGCAGTTTCTTTACCTTGGGTGGCCAGAGCCGCAACTTCGTTGGCCGGCTCAACGCCAATGGCACGGTGGACTCAAGCTTCCATCCGGGGGCGAACAATATCGTGGTCGCTTTGTCGCTCCAAGCGGACGGGAAAATTCTGGTGGGCGGAATTTTCAGTGTGTTGGGTGGACAGAACCGAAGTGGACTTGGCCGGCTCAACGCCGATGGCACGGTGGACGCAAGCTTCCTTCCGGGAATTAATTTGGTCTCGTATAACGCGGTAACTTTCCTCGCGTTGCAGGCGGACGGCAAGCTTCTGGTGGGGGGCAATTTCCAGACCCTGGGTGGGCAGGACCACGCCAACCTTGGCCGGCTCATCAATACCGGTCCCGCCGCCCAGAACCTGAGTTTTGACGGCTCGTCGTTGACGTGGGTGCGTGGCGGTACCAGCCCAGAGGTCGGCCGCACGACCTTTGAATACTCGCCCGACGGCCACTCGTGGTCCAGTCTCGGCGCGGGCAGCCGGGTCCCCGGCGGCTGGCAACTGGCCGGGCTGGCCCTGCCGGTCAACACAACTTTCCGCGCCCGGGGTTACGCGGCGGGCGGCGCGTGTTGGTTGGTGGAATCCTACCTTGGTTCGCCGGCAATTTATGAGCAACCCGACAGCCTCACCAACAACACAGGCGGCACCGCAAAGTTCAGCGTTTATGCCGGTGGCACCGCGCCACTGAGTTACCAATGGCGCGCGAACGGGCTGATCTTGGTTGATGGCGGGAACATTTCCGGGGCGACCACTGCCAGCCTGATCCTGAGCAATGCCGCGCTCGGGGATATGGCGGGCTATTCTGTGGTCATTGCCAATGGCTTCGGCAGTGTGACCAGCGCGGTCGCCACCCTTACGGTGGTTGACACGGTCATCCGCCTCCAACCGGCAAGCCAGGCCTGGAATTTGGGTGATACGGCCAGCTTCAATGTGGTGGCCACCGGAACTCCACCCCTGTTTTATCAGTGGCGCCAGGACGGCGCGGTGCTGGCCGGAGCGACCCAATCATCGTTGATCCTGACGAATCTTCAGGGAACGGACGCGGGAAGCTACGACGTCGTAATCAGCAATGCCTGGAGCAGCACCACCGGCGCAGCGGCCATTCTGACGGTGAATCTGATTGTGCCGGACTCGTTCGATCCGGGGGCGGATGACCTTGTGTCCGCTCTGGCGCCGCAGGCGGACGGGGCGATTCTGGTGGGGGGCTATTTCAGCAACCTGGGCGGGCTGAGCCGCACTCACATTGGCCGCCTCAACACGAATGGGACGGTCGAGGCGAACTTCAATCCGGGGACAGATGGGGTGGTGGATTCCCTGGCGTTGCAGCCGGACGGGAAAATTCTGGTCGGGGGTGGATTCAGCACGCTCGCCGGGGCGGGCCACAGTTACCTTGGCCGGATCAATGCTGATGGGACGGCGGACAACAGCTTCAATCCGGGGGCAAACAATACCGTGAATTCGCTGATGCGGCAGGCGAACGGGAAAATTCTGTTGGGGGGATCCTTCACCATGCTGGGCGGGCAGACCCGCAATTATATTGGCCGGCTCAATGCCGATGGGACGGTGGATATGAGCTTAAATCCGGGGACAGATAGCACCGTGTCCTCATTGGCGGCGCAACCGGACGGGAAGATTCTCGTGGGAGGCTGGTTTTACACGATGGGCGGGCAGAGCCGCAATTATATTGGCCGGCTCAATGCTGATGGGACGTTGGACGCCAGCTTTAATCCGGGGGTGGATTACGCGGTGACTTCCTTGGCGTTGCAAGCGGACGGGAAGATTCTCGTGGGGGGGTATTTCAACACGCTGGGCGGCCAGAGGCGCCACAACCTTGGCCGGCTCAATGCCGATGGGACATTGGATGCCAGCTTTAATCCGGGGGCGAACGCGGGCGTGACTTCCCTGGCGTTGCAGACGGACGGGAAGATTCTCGCCGGGGGCTATTTCAGCTTGCTGGGCGGGCAGAGCCGCAACGGCATCGGCCGACTCAATGCCGATGGGAGGGTTGACCCCACCTTCAATCCGGGGATCAATCCTGGCCCGAATAGCCGCGTGACTTCCCTGGCGTTGCAAACGGACGGGAAGATTCTCGTGGGGGGCTATTTCACCACCTTGGGCGGGCAAAGCCGCACCAACGTCGGACGCCTCAACAACTCCTCGGCCGCCACCCAGAACATGAGCTTTGATGGTGCAACCCTGGTCTGGATGCGCGGAGGTTCCAGCCCGGAAGTCGGGCGTACGACCTTCGAATACTCGTCCGACGGCAACTCGTGGACCAGCCTCGGAGCGGGCAGCCGCATCCCAGGCGGATGGCAACTGGCCGGGCTGGCGCTCCCCATTAACACAACGTTTCGCGCGCGCGGTTATGCCACGGGCGGCGGCGAATCCAGTTGGTTTGTCGAATCCTACCTGGGACCGCCGGTGGTTTATCAGCAACCCACCAGCGTGACCAACAACGCCGGCGCCACCGCGCAGTTCAGCGTTCGCGCCGCCGGCAGCGGGCCGCTGACTTATCAATGGCGCGCGAATGGGCTGAACCTGACCGATGGCACGCACGTTTCTGGCGCCGCCACCGCCAGTTTGACCGTGAGCAACGTTTTGCACGCGGATGTGGCCGGCTATTCGGTGGTGATCGCCAATGCCGCCGGAAGTGCGACCAGCGCGGTCGTGACGCTCACCCTGATTGACCCTGTGATCAACCTGCAGCCCGCCAGCCCGGGTGGGAATCTGAATCTGGGTGATACGGCCAGCTTCAATGTGGTGGCCACCGGAACTCCGCCCCTGGATTATCAATGGCGCAAGGACGGTGGGCCGTTGGCCGGGGCGACGCAATCGTCACTGACGCTCACAAATCTTCACGGAGCGGATGCAGGGATTTATGATGTCGTGGTCAGCAATCCATGGGGCAGTACGACCAGCACCCCGGCCCTCCTGCCTTTGAACCTGACGGTGCCTGACGCTTTCAACCCTGGGGCGGACGAATCTGTGTTTGCCCTCGCGCCGCAGCCGGACGCGAAGATTCTCATTGGTGGCCTCTTTAAATTGCTGGGCGGGGAGAGCCGCTCGAGTATTGGCCGACTTAATGCCGACGGAACGGTGGACACGAGCTTCAGCGGCGGGGCCAACCTCGGGTATGGCTTTGTCCTTTCGTTTGCATTGCAAGGGGATGGGAAGATTCTCGTCGGGGGCTTTTTTGACACGCTGGGTGGGCAGAGCCGCAATAACCTTGGTCGTCTCAATGCGGATGGGACGTTGGACATGAGCTTTAATCCGGGCGCAGATAATGGTGTGAATTCGCTGTCGGTGCAAGCGGACGGGAAGATTCTCGTTGGGGGCGGTTTCAGCAGGCTGGGTGGGCAGGTCCGCAATTGCATCGGCCGGCTCAATGCCGATGGGACATTGGATGCAAGCTTTAATCCGGGGGCAGATAGTGCTGTGAGTTCGCTGTCGGTGCAAGCGGACGGGAAAATCCTCGTCGGGGGCGGTTTCACCACGCTGGGGGGGCTCAGCCGCAAGGGAATTGGTCGACTCTACGCCGATGGGACGGTGGAAACCAGCTTCAACCCAGGTGTGGATTACCGTGTGCTAGCTTTGGCATTGCAAGCAGACGGGAAGATTGTCGTCGGTGGCGATTTTAGTACGCTGGGCGGGCAGAACCGCAAACGCATCGGTCGGCTCAATGCTGATGGGGCGCTGGATGCCAGCTTTAATCCGGGGGCGGACTACCTAGTGAGTTCTCTGGCACTCCAGGCGGATGGAAAGATTTTGGTGGGGGGAGGTTTCAGCACACTGGGCGGGCAGAGTCGCCAGAACCTCGGGCGGCTCAATGTCGATGGGACAGTTGACGCCAGCTTTAATCCGGGTACGGATGACTTAGTGCATTCGGTGGTGGTGCAGGGGGGCGGGAAGATTCTCGTCGGTGGCAATTTTAATACGCTGGGGGGGCAGAACCGTGCGCACATAGGCCGTCTCAACAATCCGGATGCAGCCACGCAAAGTCTGACCTTTGATGGCGCGGCGCTAATCTGGATACGCGGGGGGGCCAGCCCGGAAGTCTGGCGCACCACCTTTGAATCTTCGCCCGATGGACTATCGTGGACGAGCATTGGCGCGGGCAGCCGAATCCCCGGCGGGTGGCAACTCGGCGGGCTGTCTTTGCCCCTGAACACCACCATTCGTGCTCGTGGTTACGTGGCGAGTGGGTCGAGTTGGTTGGTGGAAGCTTACCTCGGCGCCCCGGTGATTTACGAACAACCTGCCAACCTCACCAACAATGCGGGCACCACCGCGAAGTTCGGCGTTTATGCTGGCGGCACCGCGCCGCTGAGTTATCAATGGCGCGCGAACGGGCGGAACCTGGTGGATGGGGGAAACATTTCCGGCGCGACCACGCCCAATCTGACCGTGAGCAACCTCTTGCATGCTGACAGCGCGGACTATTCGGTGGTCATAAACCTTGGATCCGTGAGTGTGACGAGCGCGTTGGCCACGCTCACGGTGATCGATCCGGTCATCAGCCTCCAGCCGACAAGTCAGGCCGCGAATCAGGGCGATATGGCCAGCTTCAATGTGGCCGCCACGGGAACTCCGTCTTTGTATTTCCAGTGGCGCAAAGACGGCGCGCCGCTGGCGGGAGCCACTCTGGCATCTTTGATCCTGACAAATCTTCAGGCAGCGGACCGGGGAAATTATGATGTCGTGGTCAGCAACTCCTGGGGAAGGTTGACCAGCGATCTGGCACACCTGGACGTGAGCGTGAATCTGGCGCTGCCGGACTCGTTCAATCCCGGGATGGATTATCCGGCGTCCGCCCTTGCGTTGCAAGCGGACGGAAAGATTTTATTGGGAGGTTATTTCACTTCGTTGGGCGGCGAGAGCCACCAATATATTGGTCGGTTAAATGCGGATGGAACTTTGGACACCGCATTCAACCCGCAGGCGAACGATTATGTGGGCACAATGGCGGTGCTACCGGACGGGAAGATCTTGGCCGGAGGGTATTTCACCAACTTGAACGGGCAGGGTCGAGGAGCGGTCGGACGGCTCAATGCGGACGGCACGTTGGACCCGGGTTTTAATCCGAGTATCAATGTCCAATCACAACAGGAAGTTGCATTCATAGGGTTGCCGGCGGACGGAAAAATAGTGTTGGGCGGCAATTTTAATATCGTGGGAGGAAACGGAATCGTTACGACCGCGCGATTCACGTCCGACGGTTCCGTGGATGCGAGCTTCCGCCTGGGCTATAATTCCTGGGATGATGCCCGGGCTTTGCAGCCGGATGGAAAAATATTGCTGGGGGAAAGTGGGTACTCCTCTTACGGTTACCTTAACGTCCACCGGCTCAATACCAATGGCACGATCGATTCCGGCTTCAATGCGGGGGTCGATAACTACTTGTTTTGCCAAGTTTTGCAACCGGACGGGAAAATCCTCGTGGGCGGTATGTTCTCAACGCTCAGCGGGGAAGATCGCAGTTTCATCGGCCGGCTCAATGCCGATGGCTCGGCGGATCCCGGTTTCAATCCGGGTGCGGATGGCGCCGTGTGCTCCATGGCGGTGCAAACCGACGGGAAAATTCTGGTGGGTGGCTGGTTTACCACATTGGGAGGACTGAAGCGCACCGGCATTGGCCGCCTCAATCCCGATGGAACTTTGGACACCAGCTTCAATCCGGGGACGGATGGCGACGTGGGGGCCTTGGCGCTCCAAGCGGACGGTAAGATTTTGGTGGCGGGAGATTTTAGTGAACTGGCTGGGGAGAGCCGCACCAACTTTGGTCGCCTGATTAACACCGAGCCCGCCACCCAGCGTCTGAGTTTTGACGGCTCGACGCTCACCTGGTCGCGTGGCGGTACCAGCCCGGAAGTCTGGCGCACGACCTTTGAATACTCACCCGACGGCAGTTCGTGGACCAGTCTCGGAGCGGGAAATCGGATCGCGGGCGGCTGGCAACTGACCGGACTGGGGCTGCCCACGAATACAACCTTTCGCGCGCGCGGATATGCCACGGGTGGCTTTGGCAATGGCTCGACCTGGTTCGTGGAATCCCGGCTGCAAACCGCCTTGGCCATTTCCAGTGTTTTCCATGCTGCCAACGGCCAATTCGGGTTTAATGTCAGTGGTCCCGTCGGCCAGGTGGTGGTGATCGAAGCTTCGCCCGACGTGCGGACCTGGGTGCTGTTGCAGACGACCACCCTGGGGGCAGGCACCTTTTCCTTCACCGATCCGCGCACGCCCACTACAGCCCAGTTCTACCGACTCCGGTCTGGTCCGTAGGCGGAAGGCACACATTGTGCGCCAATCCAAATCTGCGACGAGGGTCATCTATATTTTAATATACTTTCCGGACTGTCGTTGTATGATCCAACCCACTATGGGCGAAGCGGAATTCAAATTCTATTGTTCCCACTGCGAACAACCCCTGAAGTGCGAACCCCGTTATGCGGGGCGGCAAATCCAATGCCCCGCTTGCCAGGTGCTCATCAATATCCCTAATCCCCCGGCGGGCACGGGCTTCACGCAGGTTTATCCGGAATCGGGCCACACGTGGGATACCCACGCGCCAAAGGGTAAGAAGGCTGGATAAGGCCATTGCCGATCAGGTCCTTACCTGAACAAGGCTTGGCGGACGACTTGGGGCATGGCATCGCCACCTCCTTGCTTCGCTCGGAAGTTACGCAGGGCAGGCTGGGACGGGGGGCCGGCGATTTCACTGCCAGCTAATCTCCGTTAACCCTCCAGGTTTGGGGAGTTTGGAATGCCCGGGGCGTTGGGCCCGTCAAGTTTGGCGCAACCGTTTTCAGGGTTGGCCTATTTTTTGAAGGGAACCCTGGGTAGGCGCGTGGGATTCGTGCCAACCCCGGGCTATAGGGCGCAACCTCTTTTGAGTTTGGGGAGGGAGGTGGAGTCTTGACGGGCAGGTGCGCTCGGCAAACGGGCCGCGGTGTTGGGCCGGGACAAACCAAAGCCGGTGATTACCTTTTGGGTTGTGCCCGGCCCGCGACTTCCGGCAGAAAGCCGGATTGCCCGACCGGAATCAATTCGTGATATCGAACGTCGTGCTCTCTTCGCGGATCGGCAGGTAGGTTTTGTACCATTCCTTTTGGGCGGGGCTGTCGGTGTACGCCTTCAGCGCGGCCTCATCGGCGAATTCCATGACGAACGCGTGGGTCTTTTCACCCTGGACCTTGATGGATTTCACCCAGACATGGGTGATCCCCTTGTATTTCGTGGGCAGCTCCAGCACGCCGTCCAGAGCCGCTTTGATTTGTTCCGGCTTGGTGTCCGCTTTGAATTTGACCGTAACCACATGGATGACGGATTTCGGTGCCGTTTGCGCGGAACCGGTCGTTGCGGCAAGCGTGAGCAGACCGACGGTCAACAGGGTCGTGAGAAGCTTTTTCATAGGATTTTTGTGTTCGTGTTTCAGCGGCATGTCTCCCCGGTCGATCAGCCGAACGGTGTTTGAGACGGGCCAAAGTTGCTATTGAGGGTTGGCTCTGTCAAGGGACGATTCCCGCCGGGCACGCAAGAGTCGCAGGACTCTTGATCCCGCGCCAGGGATTTGGGCGGGAGGGGAAGCTTGCAGCGGTTCTGTCAGAGTTGACGGGAACGTAACCGGATCGCCATCCGGCTGTGGCGGATTGGGTGCTAGCCTTCGACGCGTGAAAACGACGAGCGTTGATCCCCGCCACCTGCTGGTAAGTTCTCCGACCCACTATGCGATCCGCCTGGCGCGCCACCGGGATGAAGTCCACGCCGCCCAAAGCCTGCGCTTTCAGGTTTTCAATCTCGAACTCAACGCCGGCCTGGAGGAGTCCTACGCGACGGGTCTGGACGAGGACGCCTTTGATGACGTCTGCCATCATCTGATCGTGGAGCATGTGCCCTCGGCCAACATCGTGGGCACCTACCGGCTCCAAACTGGCCGGACTGCGGCCGCGCGCCTTGGCTATTACTGTGCCCAGGAATTCGAGTGCGCGGTCTTCGAGCCGTTCCGTGATGAGTCCGTTGAACTGGGCCGCGCCTGCGTTCATCCCCAGCATCGCAACCTCATCGTTCTCGGTCTGCTCTGGAAAGGCATCGCCGACTACGCGCGTCAAAATAATGCTCGCTATTTGTTCGGCTGCAGTTCGATCCTGTCGCAAAACCCGGCGGAAGGCGCCTCGGCGTATGCCGATCTGTGCCGCAAGCATCTTGCTCCGATCGAGTGGCTGACGCGCCCCCTCCCGGCCTACGATTGCCCCATGAATGAATTGATGCCCGAACCGGTGAAAATTCCCAAGCTCCTCCGCGCCTACCTGAGTCTGGGCGCGAAGGTGTGCGGCCCGCCCGCGCTGGACCGGCAGTTCAAAACCATCGTCTTTCTCACTCTGTTGGATTTGGTGACCCTCCCTCCCGCCGCCCGGGAACGATTCCTGGGGGAATGATCGCCGATGGGGTTTGTGGTTGCCGCCTCGGGGTATCGCGCCGCTTTCAGGGCGCCGGAAAGAAAATGCCTTAGAACCCAGCCTGTTTAGGCTGGGCTGAAGGATCACGGCCTTTCAGGCCGTTCCGACCCTCAGGACTCCTGCTCCTGCGTCAGGAATTGGCGGAAAGCGGGGTGGCAGCTTCCTCACCCATGCTTCGCCGGAGGCTACGCAGGGAAGGCTGTCAGCTGCGACAAGGGCAGAGCATCGGAAAGGCAATATCCGAGCCTCCCTGCGTCGCCAAAAGGCTCCCCACCCACCGTGGTCTGTCCCTCTCACCGCCCTTTCGCCTCCTCCAGGATCAAAACCCAATCATGGTTGCATCCCGGCGGCGGCGCTCCTATCCACCCGCCCTTCCCGTCGGCCTGGATTTGCAAGGCCGGACTGCGAACCCCCGTAACCGGATCAAAGAAACTCGCTTCCAGCGTGGCATTGGGCGGCAGCATCTGCACCCGGACGATTTGCGGGTCGGGAACATAAATGATCCGCACCTGACCGGGGATCCCGGTGGCTTGCGGGCCGAAGAACTCTCCCGGCGGCGCCTCGGTAATCCCCCAAGGCGCCATGCCCGCCGCTCCCAAAACCCGCGCTTCCTTCCCGCCGGAAATTTCCCCAGTGTTGGTCTCCCAGCCGGGTGACTCCGCTTGCCAACATTCCCATTTTGCGTCGGAAACCAGGCTCAGGGATTGGCCACCCGCGAATTGCACCTCCAGTTGGGCGATGAGGCCCGCGGGATTGGCGCTCACATCCGCCGCTTTATTCTCGGCCCGGATGGCCAGGAGGTTCCTACCCGGCTTCAGTGCGACCACCAAATCGCCCAATTCTTTCGGTTCGTGCCAATTGTCGCCGCTACCGATCTTCTTGCCATTCAACCAGACGGTGAACGAGTCGTCCGCGGTGATCCGTAAACGGGCTCGTTCCACCCGTTGATCTGTCGGTATATCGAAGGTCCGCCGGAAGAATCGCTGGGCCACCGGCGCATCCTGGGCCGGATTGCCTTCGGGAAACCAGATCCAGGAGGCGCCTGCCAGGGTCAAGGGGGAGCGCTCTTCCGCGTAGGTTACCCATTCCGGATGCGGTTGAAATTGTTGCCACGGGTATTCCTGCAATAACTTCGCCCCCCGGCCAATCTGTCCCGATCCCGGCAGATTCATGGCGTCACTCCATGTAATCTTGCCGTAACTTCCCCCGGTCGGGGAGGCGCCATGCGGGTCGCCAGGACGGTTGCATTGCCAGATGCCGTTCGCCCCGTAGGTGTGACCGGCGGCGCCATTCATCAGGCAGATCCAGAACATTCGGCGGGTCCACTCGGTGGGCAGCCGGTCGCTCAACATCTCGTAACTGGCTTCCCCATCAATGACCGGCATCACGGGTTGCGCCGCATATGACTCCCGCACCGCCCGAATGGCCACCGGCACGGCTTCGCGCTGCCCATGGGGCGTTTGCAACAGGTCGAAATCCAGCAGTCCCGGATCGTCCGTGGCATGGCGCGCCGTGTATTGCTTGATCGCGGTGGGATGAATCGTCAATAACCGGTGGTAAGGATCCGTCGCGCGGATGAAGCGCATGACTTCGGTCCAATCCCGGACTTGGTTGCGGTCATCGTAAGGAAAGCCGGGCGCCCGGTACCAGGGCAGATTGGCTTCGCCGGCGGCGCACCAAACCACCGGCCACGCGCCATAGCGGGCAATCAGGTAACGCCAATGTGCTTTCATTTTATCGACGCCCATCCAGGGCATGAAATAACCCCAGGCCCCCACCAGGCACGGCGTAAATCCTTGCTCCACCAGGTAGCCCAACCGCTGGTCCACCGCGGCAAAATACTCCGGCCGGATGCGGGCATAATTGGTTTCCCACGGAAAACCCGCTTCATTCGCCCCGCGGGGATCAAATGGCGGCATGTCTGGGTAGAGTCCCGCGACAATTTGAATGACATTGAAACCCTTGGTTTGCCGGTCCGCGGCCAATTGCTGGAATTCCTGCGGCCAGACCAGCCGGTGGGAAAGTCCCATCCACCAGGTATCCGCCAGCCAGAAGAACGGCGTATGATCCGTGTGCTCCAGGAAGCGGCCTCCCGGCGCCACCTTCAGGGCGCCATGCTCGTAAAGCGGGTTCTTCCCATGATAGGGTTGGACTTTCACCCGCCCCGTGATGCCATGCAGCCCATGGTCCGTCACTTCCGAGCACTCACTGCGGAAGGGATGCGTGCCCACTTCGGGCGAGGCATACCGCACCCGCCATTGATCCCCGCCTGCCCAGAAGGCCGGGACGCGCAGTTCCCGCCCCGCCGGCGTGGTGAAGACGACATCCAGCGTTACCTGGTTGAAGGGATCGCTGTGGGTGACCTGGGCGGTGAACTTCATTTCCACCATCACGTTCGCGTCCGTGGTCACGGACAGTTCCTGCGCCCGCGCGGTCAGCGGGAGTGCCAGGGCCAGCCAACTCAGCACGAGCACACGGTTAAGAATTGCACGGAACAAATGCCGGTTTTTCATGGGGAGAAATTGTCCGGGCAGCATGACTTATTGCCAACGTGAAGCAAAGCAATTCCCCCCGCGGGCTGGTCTTCGGCTGCGGCCAGCGAATGCCCCGTCGCGTCGGTGGTGGAATTGGTTCCAGCGAACCATATCCCCGGGCGTGGCGCCTTGCTAGGCTGGCCGCTGTTTCTGCCTGCCCTAGTCGCGCCGAAAGAACTGTTTGCGGATTTTCGGTTGGCTCCGTACCATGCGGGATTACAACATGAATGCGCCCATTCGCTCTTTGGTCACGCTGCTCGTCTTGAGCCTCTCCGGTCTTTTCGGCTGGGCTGCGCCCGCGGCGCCGTCACGTCCGAATATCCTTTTCATCATGACGGATGACCATGCCGCCCACGCCATCAGCGCGTACGGCAGCCAGGTCAACCAAACCCCCCAGTTGGATCGCCTCGCCCGCGAAGGCATGCGGTTCGACCGTTGCTTCGCGGTGAATTCCATCTGCACACCCAGCCGCGCCACCATCCTCACCGGCAAATACTCCCACATCAACGGGGTGACCGTTTTCAACCGGATCGATGGCGCACAACCGAACGTCGCCAAATACCTCCAGGCGGCCGGCTATTACACCGGCCTTCTGGGCAAATGGCATCTGGGCAGCGACCCGACTGGCTTTGACAAATGGGCCGTCCTCCCAGGGCAGGGGGCGTATTTCGATCCCGATTTTCTCGTGCCCGAAGGCCGGACCCAGATCAAAGGCTACGCAACCGACATCATCACCGATCTCGCGATCGATTTCTTGAAGAACCGGCCGAAAGATAAACCGTTCTTTCTGATGTGCCATCACAAGGCGCCGCACCGCAACTGGCAGCCGGACGAGAAACACAAGGCCATGTTCGCCGGCAAAGTCATCCCCGAACCCGCCACGCTCCGCGACAATTACGAGGGTCGCACCGACGCCCTCCATGAAAACAAACAACGCGTTTTCTATGATTTGACCCGGAACGACTTGAAGCTGGAGCCCCCCACCGATCTCACCGGCCCGGCCCGCAACCAATGGTTGAATGTCAAACCCACCGAGGTGGAAATCACGGTGCTCGGCCAAAAGAAACTGCTGACCGGCGAGGAATTGAACGCCTGGAAATATCAGCGCTACCTGCAGGATTATCTCGCGTGCGTGCAATCCGTGGATGACAACGTGGGTCGCCTGTTGGACTGGCTGGAGGCCGCCGGCTTGCGCGAAAACACCATCATCATCTACACCAGCGACCAGGGATTTTTCCTCGGCGACCACGGGCTGTACGACAAACGCTTCATGTACGAACCGTCCATTCGTATGCCCTTCATCGTGCGCTGGCCCGGTGTCATCAAGCCCGGGTCCACCACCGACGCCATCACCATTAACCCGGATTTCGCCCCGACTTTTCTGGAGGCGGCCGGGCTGCCGGTGCCCGTGGACATGCAGGGCCGCAGCCTCGTTTCCATCCTCCAGGGCCGGCGGCCGACGGATTGGCGCCACAGCTTTTACTACCGCTATTACCATGATCCCGGCGATCACAATACCCGGGCGCATTACGGCGTGCGGACCGAGACCCACAAGTTGATCTATTTTTGGAAGAAGGACCAATATGAGCTCTACGATTTGCGCAATGATCCGGGCGAGATGCACAATCTCTACAGCGATCCTGCCCAGCAGGGCGTGGTGGCGGAACTGCGGGCGGAAATGCTCCGACTCAAAAAGGAACTGAAGGACGACGATCAATTCGCCGACAAAATGCCCACTAACGGCGGGGTGGACGGACCGTTCCCGGACAAACAGCGCATTCCTCCGCGGGTGCTCTGAGCTTATGATCCAGCGGATAGCCATCTCGCCGGCGCTTTCC
Organism: uncultured Pedosphaera sp.; assembly: GCA_903918755.1. Taxonomy (GTDB): domain Bacteria; phylum Verrucomicrobiota; class Verrucomicrobiia; order Limisphaerales; family Pedosphaeraceae; genus CAIXFN01. The sequence continues at coordinate 20,978 of CAIXFN010000010.1, read as the reverse complement.
CGTTGGGGTCTGTTCGCAGCGCTGTTCGCCCTTGTCTGTGTCGCCCCGCTGCCCGGCCGCGGCGCCGCCCCGCCACCCAATATCATTTTCATCCTCGCGGATGATTTGGGCTGGCGGGATTTGGCCTGTTATGGCAGCCCGTTTTACGAGACACCCCATCTCGATCAACTGGCCGCCCAGGGCCTCCGCTTCACCCAGGCGTACGCCGCCTGCTGCGTGTGTTCGCCCACCCGGGCCAGCATTCTTACCGGCAAATATCCCGCCCGCCTTCACCTGACTGATTTCCTGCCGGGACGCGGCGATCGTCCGGATCAAAAGCTCAAACGCCCCCATTTTGTGGATCATCTGCCTCTGGAAGAAGTCACCATTGCGGAGCGCCTGCACGAGGCGGGTTATCGCACCGCATTCCTGGGCAAGTGGCATCTTGGCGCTGCGCCCTTTTTCCCTGAACACCAGGGCTTCGATCTCAATCTCGGCGGTTGCGAAAAAGGCCAGCCGCCTTCCTACTTTAGTCCTTATAAAATCCCGAATTTGCCTGACGGCCCGCCGGGTGAATATCTGACGGATCGGTTGACCGATGAAGCGTTGAGATTCATGGACCAGGCGCAAAAGGACGGGAAACCCTTCTTTCTCTATCTCTCGCATTACGCCGTGCATAATCCCCAGCAGGCCAAACCGGCTTTGGTGGAAAAGTACCGCGCCAAACTCGCCCGGATGCCCGCCTCCGGCGGACCTGAATTCATCACCGACAGCGGCCGGCCGGTGCGGCAGATTCAGAATCGTCCCATTTATGCCGCCATGGTCGAGAGTCTGGACGAGAGCGTGGGCCGCGTGCTGGACCGGTTGGCGGAACTCAAGCTGGAGCAGAATACGGTGGTGGTGTTTACATCGGACAATGGTGGTTTGGCGACTTCCGAAGGCACCCCCACGGCCAACGTCCCCTTGCGTATGGGTAAAGGTTGGCCGTATGAAGGGGGCGTCCGCGAACCTTTGTTGGTGAAATGGCCGGGCATCACCCAACCCGGTAGCGAGACGGCCGAACTCATGATCTCCACGGACTATTTTCCCACGTTTCTCGAAATGGCCGGTCTGTCCCTCCCTTCCCCGCAATCGATCGATGGCCTGAGCCTCGTCCCAGTCTTACGCGGCGGAAAGCGGCCTGAGCGCCCCTTGTTCTGGCATTACCCCCAATACAGCAATCAGGGTGGCGGTCCGGTCGGCGCCATCCGGTGGGGCGATTGGAAATTGCTCGAGTGGTACGAGGACATGCGCGTCGAACTGTACAATCTCCGCGACGATGTTGGTGAAGCCCATGACCTGGCTGGCAAATATCCGGACCGGGTCAAAACGCTCAGAGAACGTCTGCATGCCTGGCGGCGGGAGATGGATGCTCAGATGCCGACGCCCAACCCCGATTATCGTGCCGCCGTCACCCCGGAAGGAACCGCCCGATGAAATCGCCTTTCCCAATGACCTTTAGCCGCTGGCTGAGGGGCTCGCTTTTTCTCGGACTGCTGATTGTCATGGGCTTCAAGGTCGGCGCGGCCCCGCCTCCCAATATTGTTTACATCCTCGCCGATGATCTTGGCTATGGCGACATCCGGTATCTCAATCCCGCGGGCAAGATCGCCACCATACAATTGGATCGTCTGGCGGCTGCCGGCATGGTGTTCACGGAAGCGCATTCCAGCTCCGCGGTTTGCACTCCCACGCGCTACGGCATTCTCACCGGCCGCTACAACTGGCGCTCCCGTTTGAAGAGTGGCGTCCTGGGCGGCATGAGCCCGCCCCTGATCGAGGCCGGGCGACTCACGGTCCCTGAGTTCTTGCGCCGTCAGGGGTATCACACGGCAGGGATTGGCAAATGGCATCTTGGCCTCGATTGGAAGCGTAAGCCCGCGGGCGCGGCTTTTGATGACAACATCGAAAAGGGCGAGGCCGCCTGGCAGGTGGATTTCACGCAACCGATTTCCCACGGACCCATCACTCTGGGTTTCGATTATTTCTTCGGCATCGCCGCCTCGCTGGACATGGTGCCGTACACGTTTATCGAGAATGATCGGGTCACCCAATTGCCCACTCTGGACCGGGCGTTCCCCCTCATGTTCGGGCGGACGAACCGCCTGACGCGCCGCGGCCCCGGCGCCCCGGACTTTGAAGCCACCGCCGTTTTGCCCACCTTGGTGGATAAATCCGTGGCCTACCTCGAGCAACGCGCCGCCGGGGCGAAAGCCGGGCATCCCTTCTTCCTCTATCTTCCCCTGAACGGCCCCCACACCCCGATCGCTCCGACTCCCGAATGGCAGGGGAAAAGCGGCTTGAACCCCTACGCCGACTTTGTCCTGGAGATCGACGCCGAAGTCGGCCGCTTGTTGGGCGCATTGGATCGGTTGGGTTTGGCGGAAAACACGCTGGTGGTATTTACGAGCGACAATGGCTGCTCGCCCGAGGCGAAATTCGATGAGCTCCTGGCGCGGGGGCACAATCCCAGCGCCGATTTCCGCGGCACCAAGGCAGATATATTTGAGGGCGGGCATCACATTCCGTTCCTGGTCCGCTGGCCCGGCCAGGTCAAGCCCGGCACCCGGTGCGACCAAATCATTTGCTTGAATGATCTGTTCGCCACCTGCGCCGACATACTGGGTCAAAAGCTCCCGGACAACGCTGCCGAGGATAGCGTGAGCATTCTGCCCCTCCTCCATGGCGACCCGACCAAACCGGTGCGGGAAGCGGTCGTTCACCATTCCATCAACGGCTCCTTTGCCATCCGCCAGGAAAACTGGAAGTTGGAACTTTGCGCCGATTCCGGCGGTTGGAGCGGACCCACCCCGGGCAGTCCCGCCGCCCGCAAGTTGGCCCCGGTGCAACTCTACGATTTGAGCCGGGATGTGGCGGAAACCAACAACCTCCAGGCCGCGCATCCCGAAGTGGTGGCCCGCCTCACGCGGCTGCTGGAAAAATACGTCGCGGATGGACGCAGCACCCCCGGGGCTTCGCAAACCAATACCACCCCGGTCCGGCTTTCTCCGACGCGTCCCAATATCATTTTCGTCCTCACCGACGACCAGGGCTACGGGGATTTGGGTTGGACCGGCAATCCCGTCATCAAGACGCCACATATTGATGGCTTCGCCGCCCAGAGCGTACGCTTCACGGATTTTCACGTCAGCCCCACCTGCGCACCGACCCGTTCGGCCCTGATGACCGGGCGGCACGAATTCAAAAATGGGGTGACCCACACCATCTTCGAGCGCGAGCGGATGACCTTGCACGCCACCACCGTCGCGCAAACGCTGCAATCCGCCGGCTACGCCACCGGTATCTTCGGCAAATGGCACCTCGGCGATGAGCCTGCGTATCAACCCGATCAACGCGGTTTCAACGAAGTCTTCATCCATGGCGGCGGCGGTATTGGTCAGACCTTTCCCGGCAGTTGCGGCGACGCGCCCGGCAATACCTATTTCGATCCGGCGATCCTGCACAACGGACGCTTTGAGAAAACCAAGGGCTATTGCACCGACATCTTTTTTGCCCAGGCCCTCCGGTGGATCGATCAAAAACGCCAGCTCGGGTCGCCGTTCTTTGTGTATCTCACTCCGAATGCCCCCCACGCGCCCCTCACCTGCCCGGAGGAGTATTTCAAACATTATCAAGGCCGCGTGCCGGATATGTCCGCCAAATTCTTCGGCATGATTGAGAATATTGACGACAATTTCGGGGTGCTGCTCCAGCGCCTGGAAGAGTGGGGCATCGCCGACAACACCCTGGTGATCTTCATGACCGACAACGGGGGCACCGGGGGCGTCAAAGTTTTCAACGCCGGCATGCGCGGCGAAAAGGGCACGGCTTACCAGGGCGGTACTCGCGTGCCCTCCTTCTGGCGCTGGGGCAAGAATTTTGGCACGCCCCGGGATTGCGCCGCCTTGTCGGCCCACATCGATGTCTTCCCGACCTTTGCGGAAATCGCCGGGGTGCCGCTGACCGGGGCGGTTGCTGGGCAGGTGGAGGGGCGCAGCCTTTTGCCGCTGCTCAAGAATCCGAAAACGGATTGGCCGAATCGCACTCTGGTGACCCACCTCGGGCGTTGGGAACGCGGCCAGACCGCCGCCGCGAAGTTCACCACCTGCTCGATTCGCGACCAGCGCTTCACGCTGGTGAACAATCGGGAATTGTTCGATTTGCAAAATGACTTTGGCGAAACCAAAAACGTCCTCGACCAATTTCCCGCCGACGTCGCGCGGCTGCGCGAAGCCTATGACCAATGGTGGGGATCCGTGCAACCGTTGCTCGTGAATGAAAATGTTACCGGCCCGAAAGTGAATCCCTTCAAGGCGCGTTATTGGGAACAATTTGGCGGCGGTCCGGATGAAGCCCTCCGGCGACAGATGGATCCGGCCGCGGTGGCCCCGGCGCCCAAGGCAACTGTAGTACCGAAAGCAAATCAATGATGAGACGAGATTATCTACCCGCGAAGTTTTGTGCCAAATTGGCCTGTTTGACCCTGGCACTGACGATGGTTGCCCCGCTGGGTGCCGCAGAGCCGGTGGCGGATTACCGTTACCGGGTCGAGGTGCTGGCCGTTGGCCTCGCCCAACCCTTGCAACTCAAGCTGGCCCCCGATGGGCGCATCTTTTTCAACGAACTGAAAGGGGCCCTGCGCATTTGGAAGCCCGCCACCCAGTCCATCGTCGAGGCGGGCACCGTGCCGGTCTTCGCGGAACAGGAAAACGGCCTGTTGGGCTTTGCTTTGGACCCTGGATTCGCCCAAAACCAGTGGCTTTACGTTTACTACTCCCCGACCAATTACGTGGGGCAACGTTTGAGCCGGTTCACCATGCGGGGCGACATGCTGGATCTGGCCAGTGAAAAGGTCATGCTGGAGTTTGCCGAGCAGCGCCAGGAATGCTGCCACCACGCCGGCTCCGTGCAAATGGGTCCGGATGGCAATATCTACATCTCCAGCGGGGACAATACTCATCCCTTCGGCGATTCCGAGAGCTTCGGCCCGATGGACGAACGACCGGGGCGGGAACCCTGGGATGCGCAGAAAGGCGCTTCCAACACCCATGATTTGCGGGGTAAAATCATTCGCATTCATCCCACCCCCGAAGGTGGCTACAGTATTCCCCCCGGCAATCTCTTTCCCGCGGACGGCTCGCAGGGGCGCCCGGAAATTTTCGTGATGGGTTGCCGCAACCCCTGGCGCATGACCGTGGATCCAGTTACGGGCATTGTTTACTGGGGTGAGGTTGGACCGGATGCGGGCGGCGATGGTCGCCGCGGTTCCCGCGGATACGACGAAATCAATCAGGCCCGCGTTGCGGGAAATTACGGCTGGCCGTACTTTGTCGGCAAAAATTTTCCCTACGCCAAATACAACTACGCCACCAAGGAACTCGGACCCTTGTTCGATCCGCAACGGCCCGTCAATGAAAGCCCCAACAATACCGGGTCAAAAGTCCTGCCGCCCGCGCACCCGGCCATGATTTACTGGCCCTATGGCAAATCCACTGAGTTCCCGGAACTGGGCGAGGGTGGTCGCACGGCTTGCGCCGGCCAGGTGTTCCATTACCGTCCGGAGTTTGCCAAGAGCGGCGGCTTTCCCGAAACCTACGACAACTGCCTGCTGTTCTATGATTGGCAGCGCCCGTTCATCAAGTGGGCTCGTTTGGATGCCCAGGCCAATTTTGTGCGCATCGAACCCTTCACTGAGGCGGTAGTGGCGCTCAACGACAAGGGACGGATCGCCGCCGCCCAAAAGGCCGGGTCTTTTGTGATCCGCCGTCCCGAGGACAGCCTTTTTGGTCCGGACGGATGCCTCTACATGATCGACTATGGCGAAACTTGGGGTGCGAACCCGGATTCCCAGCTCCTCAAGATTTCCTATCAACGCGGCAATCTCGCCCCCGTCGTGGTGGCCAGTGCCACTCCGACCGCCGGCCGCGAACCGTTGCAAGTGACGCTTTCCAGCGCCGGCACCCATGATTATGAGGGCGATGCGCTGACTTTTGAGTGGCGCCTGCACCCCGGCAACAAATTGCTTTCCACCGCGGCCAATCCGCAAGTGACGATCAGCGAGCCGGGCAATTATGTCGTCGAACTCACCGCGAACGATGGCCACGGCGGCATCTCCAAGGCGGCCGTGCCGATGCTCGTGGGGAACGCCCGGCCCACGGTACGCTTCCTGGCACCCCAGGATGGCGATTTCTTCACCCCGGGCAAACCGGTGGCCTACAAAATTTTGGTGGAAGATCTCGAGGATGGCAGCTCCATCAATTACGGCGAACTCATGGAAACGCGGGCCTTCGTCAGCGCGACTTGGAGCCAGGGCGGGGAGCAACCGGAAGCGGTGGTTCCTCCCGGTCTTGCCTTGATGCGCCAAAACGATTGTTTTAACTGCCATTCCATCAACCAGAAGATCGTTGGTCCGGCTTACCTCGACGTCGCCAACAAATACCGCGGCCAGGCGGGCGCCTTGGAAGCCAGCGTGCAGCGGGTGATCAAGGGCTCCAGCGGGGTTTGGAGCCCGGTGCCCATGCTCGCGCATGAGCGCCTGACCGCCGACCAGGTCCAGATGATGGTGCGCTGGGTGTACAGCCTTGAACCCGGCCAGGGTGGACCCGAGCAACTGCGCGGTCTTGCCGGCTCGCTCAACGCCCCGGTGGATCCCGCCAATCGTCTGGGCATCCTCGAAGCCACTTACACGGACGCGGGCCGCTTACCCGCCGCACCACTCGTCGGCAAAGGCACCGTTACTTTGCGCAATGCTCGCGTCGAAGCGGAGGAAGGCGGCAACTTGACCGGGGCCGCCGTCCAGGGGGCAGATCATGCCAGCGGCAAGAAATTTGTTCGTGCCCTGACCGATGGCGCCACCGCCCGTTTCGCGGCCCTGAATCTCGCCGGCGTGGACCACGTGACCAGCCGCGTCTCCGCCCTGTCGGCCGGTGGGAGCGTGGAATTGCGACGGGATTCTGCGCAAGGTGAATTACTCGCCCGCGCCGACGTCAAACCGACCGGCGCGTGGAACAAGTGGGTAGAAATCGTCGCCCCCATGAAACCGGTGGCCGCCCGCTGCGATGTGGTGGCGGTGTTTACCAGCCCCGGCCAGACCAACTGGCTGAGCCTGGATTGGATTCAGTTTGATACTAAATGATCCGTCGCCTCCGGGCGGCAATTGCTCTTAAAAACAACGACTCCTATTATGTCCATGAACAATCTCATCAAGCACTGGCGCGTTCTCCTCCTCGCCGCGGTCGCTCCCGCGGCCTTTGCCGCGGATACTCCTCCCATCACCCACTCGTTCTTCGCCGCCGGCGCCGAGACCTACATCCGGTCCGGGGACGGCCAGATCATCTGGCGCTACCCGAAGAGCACCCGCGATGGCTGGGTGCTGCCGAATGGCAATCTCCTCCTCGCCGTCTCCAAAGGCGATGAATACCCCGGCGGTGCCGTGGTCGAGTTGACGCGCGACGGCAAGAAACTGTTTGAATTCAAAGGCACACAGGATGAGGTCAACACCGCTCAGGCCCTGCCGAATGGCAATATCATGCTGACCGAGGCCGGGGCCAAACCCCGCTTGCTCGAAGTGGATCGCGAGGGGCACATCCTGGTTGATTTCCCCCTGACCTGCCAGACCACGAATCATCACATGGAGAGCCGCATGTCTCGCAAATTGCCGAATGGCAATTATCTGGTGCCGCAGTTGCTCGACAAAGTGGTGCGCGAGTACACGCCCACCGGCAAAATTGTCTGGGAGGTCAACACCCCGAACTGGCCGTTTACGGCCATCCGCCTGCCGGACGGTCATACCCAGATTGATTGCACCTACGGGAATATGGTGATCGAAGTGGATGCCGCCGGGAAGACGGTCTGGGAATTGAGCAATGCCGATCTGCCCAAAGCCTTCATCAAGGACGCCTGCGGCGGCCAGCGTTTGCCCAACGGCAACACGGTCATCACCAGCTACGGTATCGGCGTGGAACAAACCAAATTGATCGAAGTCACCCCGGACAAAAAAATCGTCTGGATGTATTCTGACAAGAGCGGCAGCGGCATCCATCATTTTCAAATCCTGGATACCAATGGCCAGCCGTTGCCCGGCACTCCGCTCCGTTAAATTTCCCTGCGTTACCGCATGAATCATTCCGTCCCAGTGCCTCGCTCCCGCTGCGGGTGGCCATCCTTCCTCCCGATGGGATGGCTGGGACTGATTCTGTTCGGAGCCTCCGTGGCGTCGGGTGCTGAGCCCGCGGCCGATGCCGATGGGCTGGCGTTTTTCGAAACCAAAATCCGCCCGGTTCTCGCGGAACGCTGTTACAAATGCCACAGCGCCGCGAGCGAGAAGCTCAAAGGCGGACTGCAATTGGATTCCCGCGCCGGGTTATTGCACGGTGGCGACACCCGCCCAGCCATCGTCCCGGGTGAGCCGGAAAAGAGCCTGTTGATGGAGGCGATCCGTTATGGCAACCCGGATTTGCAGATGCCGCCCAAACAGCGCTTGTCGGCGGCGGAAGTGGGCGATTTTGCTACTTGGATTAAAGCCGGTGCGCCGTGGCCTGCCGGTGGCAGTCCCACCGGCAAAATCGCGGCCTTTGACCTCGCCGCCCGCCGCCAGCAACATTGGTCCTGGCAACCTATCAAGCCAGTCACGCCGCCTTCGGTTCAAGCTTCCGCGTGGCCGGTGACGTCCGTGGACCGGTTTCTCTTCGCCCGGTTGGAGGCGGCCAAATTGTCCCCGGCGCCCCCTGCTGATCCCCGGACGATGATTCGCCGCGTTTATTTTGATCTGACGGGCCTGCCGCCGACGCCGGCGCAAGTGGAGGCTTTCCTGGCAGATCCCTCCCCCGCGGCCTTCGCACAGTTGGTCGATCGCCTGCTGGCCTCCCCGCAGTATGGCGAACGCTGGGCCCGGCATTGGTTGGATCTGGTCCGTTATTCGGAGACCCTGGGCCATGAATTTGACTACGCCAATTTCAATGCCTGGCGTTACCGGGATTACGTCATCCGCGCGTTCAATGCCGATGTGCCGTACCCCGACTTTGTCAGGGAACAAATTGCCGGGGATTTGCTACCACACCCCCGGCGGCATCCCACCGAAGGGTTTAATGAATCCGTCATCGGCACCGCTTATTATTGGCTTGGGCAGCGCTCGCATTCGCCGGTGGATGTGCGCCTCGACCAGGCGGAAACCGTGGACAATCAAATCGATGTCACCAGCAAAGCGTTCCTCGGCCTGACAGTGGCCTGCGCCCGTTGTCATGACCACAAATTCGATGCCATTTCCACCCGCGATTACTACTCCCTTTACGGAGTCTTCGGCAGTTCGCGCTACGCCCAATGCGCCCTGGAGCCGGCCGAGAAGCTGGCTCCCGAAACCGCGGCGTTAAAGTCTTTGAAACAGTCGATGCGGCCCTTGCTCGGAACAGTCTGGCAGTCGGAGGCCGGTCAGGTCGCGGAGTATCTTCTCGCCGCTCAAACAGTCGGTGCCCCCTCCGCTGCCGGAGCCTTGAGCAACCAATGTGTCGCGGTGGCCGCGGCCCGTCACTTGAACGCGGCGCGGTTGGAACAATGGGTGCATGCCCTGGCCGACAACGCCGCCACCCGACCCAACCATCCGCTCTATGCCTGGTCGAAAGTGGCCGGCCTTACCAATGCCCCGGCCGGAGACGTTTTTCGGGAGCGCCTCAAGACCGTGATTGAAGAACTTCCCCACTCCGCCGGGCGGGAGACGGATGTCAATGCCGGCACCTCATTTGGGGATTTTGGCGGACCGGATTTTGCCGGTTGGACCGTGAGCGAAGAAGCCTTCGGTGCCGCCCCGGTGCCGGCGGGTGATTTTGTGGTGGGAGATGCCCGCCGTCCCGTGCTCGCGTGCCTGCGGACGCCGGCCGCCAGCAGCGCCGCTATTGCGCGCCGGTTGGAGGGCGTCCTGCGGTCGCCGACATTCGTCATAACCAACCGTTACGCTCACATCCTCGCCGCTGGTTCCGGTGGGCGGGTCAATGTCCGGGTCGATAATTTTACGATGATCCGCGATCCCATTTATGGTGGGCTCAAGCACAATTTGAATCGGGAGTCGCTCCAATGGCTGACCATCGATTTGGAAACGTGGCGTGGGCATCGGGCTTTTTTTGAATTCGCCGATCAAGTGACGCCCGATCCCTCCGAGGACCCGGGCCAAAAATACAACTCTCTCGCTTACCTCGCCGTGAGCCGGGTGGTGTTTTCCGAGAACGGAACACCGCCAGCGGACAGTAGTAACCACCCGGAATTCCTGCCTCGCGGCGCACTGGCTAAAGTCACCACTCCCGAGGAGTTGGCCGCGTGCTATCAACAAGCCATCACCGCCGCCGTGCAATCCTGGTCCAACGCCCATTGCGGTGCCCCGGAAACCCTGGCCTGGCTCGAGTGGCTCCTCCCGCACTCCCTGCTGGAAACAACCCATCCCGACGCTCCCGCGCCCCGGCAATTGGCCGCTTTGGTGAATGAATTTCGCACGTGCGAAGACGCCCTACCGGAACGCACCCGCACGTTGGGCATGGTGGACGGCACCGGGGTGGATGAGAACGTCTTCATTCGTGGCAGCCATCGGACTTTGGGTCCCGTCGTCCCGCGCCGCTTTTTGGAAGCCCTCGGCGGCTCCGAGCAGAATCGGTTTACCCAGGGCAGCGGCCGCCTGGAGTTGGCGCAGCGGATCACCGATCCCGCCAACCCCTTCCTCGCCCGCGTCATGGTGAATCGCGTCTGGCTGCACCTCTTCGGCCGCGGGATCGTGCCGACCCCGGATGATTTCGGTGTCCTTGGCCAGCCTCCCACGCACCCGGAATTGTTGGATTGGCTGGCGAACTGGTATGCCACGGAAGGTGGCTGGTCCACCAAACGCCTCATCCGCCTGTTGGTCACCACCCGGGCTTATCAAATGGCCAGTCGCCCGGCGGACGCGCGGGCGGAGGAACTGGATCCCCAGAATCTCCTGCTGCATCGGATGCCCGTTCGCCGGTTGGAAGGGGAAGCCATCCGCGACGCGATTCTCGCGGTCTCCGGCCGTTTGGACCCCGCCCTGTATGGCCCGCCGGTGCCCATTTATCTCACGGAGTTTATGGAAGGGCGCGGTCGGCCTGGACAAAGCGGCCCTCTGGATGGCGCCGGTCGGCGCAGCATTTATCAGGAGGTCCGGCGCAATTTCCTCCCGCCCATGATGCGGGCGTTCGATTTCCCGGTACCCGCCAGCACGGTTGGTCGCCGCACTGCCTCCAATGTGCCCGCCCAATCGCTCATGCTCATGAATGATCCCTTCGTCACCGGGGAAGCGAAGCGTTGGGCGCAATCCGTGCTCGCGCCGCCCGATCGCTCGCCGGAGCAGCGCATCCAAGCCATGTATGAAACCATTTTCAGCCGTCCGCCCCGTGCGGAGGAACTCGCTTCCGCCCAATCTTTCCTCGCAACCCAGGGAGAAGCTTACGGTTTGGACCCCGCCCACCGGAATTCCGACGTGGCGCTGTGGGCGGACCTGGCGCATGTTTTGATGAACGTGAAGGAATTTGTCTTTCTGAACTGAACCACTGCCCATGAAGCATCCCGGACACCACTGCGGACGATTTGCCGGTGAGCCTCTCACCCGTCGCGAAATGCTGGGCCGTTCGGCCATTGGTTTTGGCGCCCTCGCCTTGTGGGGTTTGCTCGGGGACAAAGCCTATGCCGCGGCCCCGGCCGCAGCTGAAAACGCCGGTGATCCCTGGGCCGCCCGCCCCTCCCACTTTTCCCCCAAGGTTCGCAACATCATCTTTCTCTATATGGATGGGGGCGTTTCCCAGGTGGACTCCTTTGATCCCAAGCCCCGTCTGACCAAGGAACATGGGCAGCCCTTCAAGCCCAAGATGGAGCCCACGCAGTTCAACAACAATGGCAACACCTTGGGCAGCCCTTGGAAATTCAAGCAATACGGGCAATGCGGCATGCCCGTCAGCGATTTGTTCCCACACGTTGGCCAGTGCGCAGATGACCTGGCGTTGATCCGCTCGATGACCTCCACATTTTCCGAGCATACCAACGCCAATTATTTCCTGCATACCGGGCTCGGTTTGGCGGGACGCCCCAGCATGGGCGCGTGGGTGGGCTACGGTTTGGGCAGTGCCAATCAAAACCTGCCGGGATTCATTGTCCTCAATGGTGGCTTGGTGCCGCCGGGCGGGTTGGAGAATTTCGGCAACGGCTTCCTGCCCTCCGCTTACCAGGGTTCCCTGTTCCGTGCCGGCGGGCATCCTGTCGCCAATATCGCGCCCTTGGAGGCGAATGCCCGGTTGCAACAAAACAAGCTCGCGTTGATGCGCCAGTTGGACCAGGGCCAGTTGGAGCGCACCGGCCGGTTGGATCAACTGGAATCCGCCATCGCCAACTACGAGCTGGCCTTCCGCATGCAATCCGCCGTCCCGGAATTGATGGACCTCACCGGGGAATCCGCCGCCACGCGTCAGTTATACGGCTTGGATGCCGCTTTCGAACACACCCGCACTTTTGGCACCCAATGTCTCGTGGCCCGTCGCCTGGTCGAACGCGGCGTTCGCTTCATCGAGCTGACCTGTCCCGCGGTGAACGGCAACGACCGCTGGGACCAGCACGGCGGTCTCAAGCACGGCCACGAAACCAACGCCCTCGCCGTTGATCAACCGATTGCCGGATTGCTCCGCGACCTGAAATCACGCGGTTTGCTGGAACACACCCTCGTAGTGTGGTCCGGGGAGTTTGGCCGCACCCCCTTTGCCCAGGGCTCGGACGGCCGCGACCACAACCCTTTCGGCTTTTCGCTTTGGCTCGCCGGCGGCGGCGTCAAAGGCGGCACCATCTACGGCGCCACCGACGAATACGGTTACAAGGCCGTGGAAAACGCCGTCACGATCCACGACCTCCACGCCACCATGCTGCACCTGCTCGGCCTGGACCACAAACGCCTCACCATCCGCTACTCCGGCCGCGACATGCGCCTGACCGATGTCCACGGCGAAGTCCTCTTCCCCATCCTCGCCTGACGAATACTGTCGGCGGATTTCCCCATCCGTCCGCCACCAAATTCGAGAAACACGATCGTCCTGGCTGGGGGTTCCGCCTTCCCCGCCGCCCGGCGCAACTCATCCCGACTATCCCATTGACCCCGCCGCCTGCTCCCCTTTACGATTCCGCAGCAACTCTCATCAACAAGAACGCAAATACTATGAATACGATTGTTCCGCTGATCAGTTCCGGAATTGCCGGTCCCCTGGGCGTGCTGCACCTGCCGCGTTTGTGGCTGAAAGCTTCGCTGGAAGCGCGCGGCCGCCTCGCCCCCGGCTATCCGGGAGCGGGAAAAGGCTACGACCAGATGGTCATCGACGGCCTCGGATTGGATCGCGATGCCCTGTTGCAATACATCAAGACCAGCCGCCCCACCTACCCCCAATTTGAGGCCTGGGTCAAGGCCAACGCCAAAAACTTGAATCCTGCTTCCATCGCCAGCCTCAATGCCTCCATCAAGGGGTACTTCCACGGCGACGCCACCCGCAAGTCCATCCTGAGCGCCAACGGTTTGCCCGACGATCTGGCCTCCTTCAAGGATGCCGTGAATTTGAACAACCTCGACGACTGGAAAGAGTTCCACGAAGCCGTCCTCAAATAAATAAACAACCAGCCGCTGGTTCCTCTCTCGGCGCGGTGGAATGCCAATTCCCCGCGCCGTTTCCTTTCGTCTACCTTTGTAGCATCCGACAGCAGGAGTTTGTGGCATTCTTCAGGGTGGTTTTTCGCAGTGGCCCCCGGGAATTCAGATGACCTCCTTCCAATTGTTCGCATCTCCCCCCACCTTCCACGCACTCGACACCCGCCCATCCTTTTGCTAACAGCATGCGCATGCGCAGCCAGTTGTTTAATAAAGTCAGTCGAATTGTCGTCAAGCTCGGCACCGGCGTCCTCACGGACAGCCGGAAACAGCCGGATTTGGCCCAGATGGAACAATTGGTCGCGCAGATGGCCCGGCAATGCCAGGCCGGGATCCAGGTCATCCTGGTTACCTCCGGCGCGGTTGGATCCGGCATGGGCGCGTTGGGATTCCAAAAGCGTCCCGGGGCTCTCGCGGAATTGCAGGCCTGCGCCGCCGTCGGCCAGTCCCGTCTCATGGCCACCTACGAAAAGCTGTTCGCGCGTCACGGCTTGCACGTGGGCCAGGTCCTGTTGACACACGAGGATTTGCAGGATCATCAACGGCATCTCAACGCCCGCAACACCCTCGTTACCCTGCTCAAGCACGGCGTCATTCCGATCATCAACGAAAACGACGCCATCTCCACCACCGAACTCAAATTCGGCGACAACGACCGCCTTTCCGCCCTGGTCGCCGCCCTGTTGCCTGCGGACTTGCTCGTCATCCTCACCACGGTGGACGGTGTCATCGCGGATTACGGCAAACCCGGCGCCCATACCCTCAACACCATTCCGCGGATCGATGCCGCGGTGGAAGCGATGGCCGGCGGCACGACCAGCGAAACCGCGGTCGGTGGCATGGCCTCCAAAATCCAGGCGGCCAAAATCGTGGTGCGTTCGGGCATTCCGCTCGTCATTGCCTCCGGTCGCAAAGCCAATGTTCTGGCCGATATTCTGGCCGGGACCGGGGAGGGGGAAGGGGAGGGCACCCTGTTCGTTCCCCACTCTTCCCGCCTGCCGGCGCGGAAGCGATGGATCGCCTTTTTCCACCACCCCCAGGGCCGCTTGTTTGTGGACGCCGGAGCCCGCCGCGCCTTGTGTGAAAGTGGCCGCAGCCTTTTGCCCCCCGGGGTTGCGAAGTTTGAAGGTGAATTCCGGGTCGGCGATGTCCTCAGCATCTGCGACCTGGCCGGCCACGAGTTTGCCCGCGGCATTGGCGCCGCCGGAGCCGAGGACCTCCGCTCCCGCCGCCGCCCTCGCAAAGAAGTCATCCATCGCGACAACCTGGTGATCCTGTAGTCCCGGGCCGAATCGCGCACTTGCCACCTTCCGCCATGACTCATCAAAAAGTTCGGCGGAAAAAATGCGAGCCGGAACCACGGTTGCCCGCGTATCCGGCTCGCACCCAAACACAAACCAAAACCACCTGCCGCGCACACTCATGCCGGCAAGTTTGATAAAGCACCCGCCGTGCCAAGTGCGCCTCCTGCTCCCTGGCCGGGGTCGCCTGTCGAAAAACACCCCAAATCCCTCAATATCTCCTACTCCATCCGAATCTCCCGAATTCTCCGGCAAGCCCGCCCCCTTCTTATTCCCAAGAATGCGTCGCAAATGTCATGCATCCGCACCGGCATTTCTACCGCCTTGCAATCATCATCTACCGCCACGTCCTCCTTCGCGGCGCGGGAGGCAGGAACCTTTTCACCGAAGCCAACGACCCATGTTTCCGCCGTCGCTGGGGCAGCTTCCCCCTTCGCTGAACAGCTACGGGGGACGGGACGGGGGACAGGACACCGGCCAGGTTAAGTGTCCAAAGGTTGGAATTTGGCTGGAAGAAACGGAGTTTGCTTGGCCGCAAGATGCGCAAGAACCGCAAAAGGGAACTGATTCGACGGTGAACCCAGTCGCCGCGGGAGGACGAAACATCGGCGAGGTGGACGCCGCCAGTGATGGCGGCGAAATTGGATTAAGTGTCCGGAACCTGGACTTCGACAGAAATTCCGGAGGTTGATTGGCCACGAGAGTGCACCAAAGCTCACAAAAGAAATGCAAGTAGCCGTGATCGAAGACGGTGACGGGCATTCAGCCAGTGCCGGATGCGAAACTGGATTAAGTTTGTTTAACCTGGACGCCGAAGGGGCCAAAGTCAGAGCCTCCCTGCGTCGCCAAGAGGCTATGCAGGGCAGGCCGTCACCTCGTCGCCTACCAAATAGAGGGGCGGTGGGCCGCGTGCCGGTTGGGACGGCACACGGCGACGGCCATGTTCCACGGCTGCCCCGTCGCGTCTGGCGGATGCAGGCAGCAGTTTTAAGATGTCAAAGAGCAGGCCGGGCGGAACCTTGGTTCCGGTGGGCCAAAATTCTGGCGTTGCCGGGCAGCGGCACGGCGGTTGTCGAAACTGGCTCGGCTCCCAAGCACTATTGGCGCGCGTCGGGACGGTTTGAATTGCTACGGGAGGAATTTAGGCGCACTTGGTTTGGTAACGTGTTGGGTGGCAGGCAAATGGAGATGGCTTTTTGCAACCGGCGATCGATTTGGATGATGCCGGGGGGAGATTGGCGCAGGTGAGACTTCACCCCTTTTCGCAACACCGAGGACGTGCCGTACCAAAACTCAAACGGGGGGAGGCGGCGGCAAGTGAGGATCCTGACGGGCACTTTCCTAAATCTATGCGGCCAACCGCTCCTTGACCTTATCATGAGCGACGACCCGACCAGCAGCCGATGCCGCCTTTGCACGTTGCAACGCGGCCAATATGGCCACATCTTCGCTGATTTCGTCCAGCGTGGAGGTCTCGGGAAGCTGGCGGATTGCTTCGATGACCATCTCTTTGTCGCTCATGCTTGCAATTTAACCCCTGACCAATGGCCCCGCAAGCCCGGAACGATGGAACACGGACCGGCGGGGAAGCGACCCGGCTTCGCTTTGCAGGTATGCCGGGCAAACCCCTTGCGCCGGACAGGACGCAGGGCAGGCGGCCGGGTGGTTAGAGGGGACTTCGGGGAGATTCTCAC
This sequence comes from uncultured Pedosphaera sp., assembly GCA_903918755.1. GTDB lineage: Bacteria > Verrucomicrobiota > Verrucomicrobiia > Limisphaerales > Pedosphaeraceae > CAIXFN01. Next base: position 4,296 of record CAIXFN010000010.1, on the reverse strand, counting down.
GCGGAGCCGCGGAGGTCGCGGAGGTAACGAAACTGGACTAAGTTTGTTTAACTTGGACTCGCCGGTATTTGGCGGCGCGGGCACCAACCCCGCAGGGCGGACGAAAGGACGTCGGTGCGGGTATATCGATCACGCAGCTGGCTTGATCGGCTGGCGGACGATTGGGGTGGGCCACGTGCCGATTGGGACGGCACGCGGCGATGATCACCACTCTGAGGCTGCCTCGGCTTGTCTGGCGGATGCAGGCAGCAGTTCTAAGATGTCAAAGAGCGGGCCGAGCGGAACTTTGGTTCCGGTGGCCAAAATTCAGGCGTTGGCGGGGCGGCCCCGCTTCGCTCTGAGCTATGCAGGGCAGGCGGCACGGCGGTTGCCGAAATCGGATCGGCTCCCATGCATTTTTAGCACGAGTTGGGGCGCTTTGAATTGCTACGGGAGGAATTTAGGCGCATTTGGTTGGTAACGTGTTGCGCGGCAGGTTAATAGAGCAGCCTCCGAGGAGGGTTTGATCAAAGAAATCCGGGCGATTCTCGGTCTCACGTACGGTGCCAAATAGGGAAAGCGGAGGCCAAGCCGCGAAAGGCGCTATTATGATGCTTCACTGATCCAACGCTCAGACATTCTGTCCAGCTTTCGAGCCAATTATGGTTTGTTGGTGGCGATGGCCCCTCACTTGAACCCTGCGGACCAAAGCCCAGCGATTTTGCCAGATGAGACCAAGCCTACTGTTATCTGCGGATTGTGAGTTTCGGCAGGCTCGCCTCCAGCGACGCCACAACCTCGTCACTCACCCCAATGCACCCGTTGAGGTTGAGATAGTTCAAGGAAGCCAAGCCCGCCAGCGGCTTGAGGTCGCTCACCCCCGTGCACCCGTTGAGGTAGAGATAGGTCAAGGCACCCAGGCTTGCCAGCGGCTTGAGGTCGCTCACCCCCGTGCACCTCTCGAGGGAGAGAGTGGTCAAGGAACCCAGGCTCGCCACCGACTTGAGGTCACCCACTCCCGTGGACCCGTCGAGATTTAGAAAGGTCAAGGAAGCCAAGCCCTCAAGCGGCTTCAGGTCGCTCACTCCCGTGCAGCCGCTCAGGGATAGTTCAGTCAAGGAAGCCAAGCCGGCCAGCGGCTTCAGGTCGCTCAACCCCGTGCAGCCGCTCAGGGATAGTTCAGTCAAGGAAGCCAAGCCGGCCAGCGGCTTCAGGTCGCTCAACCCCGTGCACCCGTCGAGGGAGAGATAGGTCAAGGAACTCAGCCCCGCGAGGAGCTTGAGGTCGGTTAATGCAGCACAGCCACCCAGGCGGAGTTTCGCAGGCTTTAGCGCAACGGCGGCGTCGAGCACGGCCGTTTGGTAGAGACTCCCAGAGACGATGAGGGAAGAAGCGATGTCCCACTCCCCGTCAGACGCGGCAATGTGTGCCTGCCACAGGCTGCGCCAGATCGTCGAACGCTGTGCATCGTCGAGGTTGACTTCCTGGTCAAGGGAGATGCTGGCGAGGAGCCGAGCGGTAGTGAAGGGCATCCAGTCCTTAACCCCTGCAAGCGAACTTCCTTCAGGCCCTTGCAAAGGTTCGGCGAGTTGGGGGAAGGTCCAACTGAGGATGCGGCGGGTATAAGGTGCGCTTTGACGGAGTTTTTCCACGAGGAAGAGAATCGGCTCGTGCCATGCGGGGAGAATGGCCATTTCGGCAAACATTTTTTCCTCGTCCTTTTTCGCAGCGGCGGAAGGAGGGCCAAAGATGTCATTCGCGGCGTCCTGCGACTTTTCGGTGAGGATGCGTTGGAACTCTTTCTCGAGAAAACAGGCGGCATAGTATTCCTGAAACGAAAGGTGGGCGAATCCAAACACGCCTTCGCCGCGCGGGAGCAGGAGGCCGGAGCGGTTCGCAATGTGGTCGAGGAAGCGGTGCAGTTCGGCGCATGTTTCAGCATCGCCCGAGCCGCGAAAACGTGGTGCCAGCCATTCTTCAAGCTGTTGGCGGTTGACTAGGACATCGCCATTTTCGTCCTGCCCTTTTGCTGCACGAATCTCCTGCATTCGCATCGCGACCAGGGCGAGGAGTTCTTCCTTTTCGTCAAACTTCCAGGGGACGAGGAGAGAATCTGGCAGGCGTCGGTGGAAATCAATGTCGGCCAGATAGGCGGAAGAGATGGCGGAATAGACGAGTGCGCGCCCGTCCGGCAGGCGGGCGCGATGCCGGAAAAGCAGGGCAAGCAGGTAGAGGAGATTGGGAACCCGGCTGATGGTGCGGGTATGGTCGTTCCGATGGACTGCGGCGATGAAGTCTTCCGCCCGCTGCGTGCCGGCCGCGTCGCCGAGGCGGGGGACAAACCAATTCCGGGCGAAGCTGAGCTGCTGCTCGTTGTCGAAAGGGGCAAGGTGGAGGAGTGTGGCGATTTGCAGGTGAACCGAAGTCGGTTCGACATTTCCGCCGCCGAAGGGCATCCGTTCGCTTTCGGGGATCCCGGCAGCGATAAGCTTCTGCCTCATCCTCTTCGCAAGCTCGGGAGTCAGCTTCTGCGTTGGATCCCACTCGATGATACACTTGCGCTCCACCACAGCTTGCTCGTACCCCACAATCCGCGAGGTAATCAGCCACCGGGCCAGGGGATACTTCTCGAACCCTTCCCAAATCGCATTGCGGATGGCGATCCGGCGCTGCGGATCGCCAATTTCATCGAGGCCATCGATGAGGAAGAAGGCCCCGTCCGAGGCGAGGAGGGAGCGGAAAGACGCCTCGTCAGCCGTGAGGGGGGCAGCGAGGGCAGCGCCCCGGCCGCGATGCCGCCACTGGCGGAAGGCATCCACCAATGCGTTCCAGTTCCAATTCTTTAAATCCTTCGGCAAGTGCCCGACGAGATCGCGGAGGATAAAGGGAAGCGGGATGGCGCCGCGCAGTGCCTCGGCCCCGGGCGGCACTGCTTCATCGGCAAGGGTGGAGATCAGCCACTGAATGAGCGTGCTCTTGCCCATGCCCGGATCGGCAAGGAGGACAGTGCGGGATTTGGCCGGGGAGAGCCGGGGGAGGAGCGGCGTCGCGGGATTCTTCCCATCGCACAACGCGGAATCGAATGCCTCAGGTCGGAAATGCGCCTCCGTGCAGGCAGGCGCGACAAAAAGCTTGCGGATGGGGATGGGGACATCCTGCTCGCCCTCCTTGCCATCGCGCTCCGGAACCGGCAGGCCGACGTTTTCGTAGGTGGCGAACTGGTCGCGAAGATTGGTGAAATACCGATGCAGCATCATCCCAGAGTCCGGCATGGAACCGGAGGCTTTCGGCGTTTTCTTTTTCGACGAAGTGGAAGTCGCTGGCTTCTTCTCCGCGGCGCGCAAGCGTTTGGCGGCGGTCTGCAGGTTTCGCGTGACAATGTCCTTGAGGTCCTCCGCCGTCTTAAAACCCACGGAAAGCATGGGACGCGGTCCGCCCTTTTCGGTTTGCTTGAAAAACTTGCGGACGCTGCCAAGTTGCTCCACATCCACATCCGGCGGAAGGTCGCGTTGGCAACGATACAGCAACACCTGAGGCCTCCGGCCTCCGCTGGACTGATGCAGATCATACGCGGCGACAAACTCGGCCTCCGTCCCCGTCATCTCCAGCTTGGTGAGTGGATCATGATACCCGCTGGGAACACCGAGGCGATGCCACAAAAGGATGATCACCACATCGAAGGACTCGACCGGATCGTTTTCAAAAATCACGCGCTGCGGTTCACCCACGCCCGAGGCACTGGTTTTCCAAGTAGTGAACTTGACCGGACAGACCACGCTTTCGATGTGCTCGCGAGCAAAGCGTATAGCGTCGCGCTCCGGCGCCATATCGCCGGGACAGCCGATGAAGACATGCAGACTATTTGGCGTGCGCTTGCTCATGGGAGGGAGGTGGTGATCTAACGGCAACAAGGCGCCAGCGGTCCGGCTGTGGCATCTGATAAGGTGTTACTCACGGGCCGATATTACAGTAAAAGCGATTAATTACAAGAATCGGACTAAGGACGCCTGATCCCGGACCTGGGATTTTGGCGGGTGCGGATGATGGATGGCACCACCTCTCCCCGGCCCTCTCCCCCATATGAATGGCGGAGAGGGAGAAGAGGGTTGGTCGGCCATGGTTGCGGGCCATGTCCCTGGGCTCAGGATTCCAAAGTTTGTCTCGGCTTGCCAATCAGCAGCGCGTATGCATGAAAGTGTGTTGATGCAAGAATGACAGGGCTAACGCAGATTTGACGGGACATTGGCCGTTGAACTTTTTATCGTTGGCAGCTTGAAACGAAAGCAATTGCCGTTGGACCGGCCCGCACAGATCGAT
>CAIXFN010000009.1 GCA_903918755.1 uncultured Pedosphaera sp. | reverse complement strand
GCGCCGCTGATCACCGACCAGCTTTGCGGGAGGGAATCGATCTGGCATTCCGGATTGGAGGCGGAACCCAGCGGAGTGCCGTCGTCAAAATAGGCGCGGCGGTACCATTGGCCGTCCCAGGCGTGCAATTCGATATTCGTTTGTAATTGCCGGGCCTGGGTGAGGCAATTATCGGCAAAAGCAACGTCCTTGCGCGCGCGCGCCAGGACGGCGAACTGCTGGAGCACATCGTAGAGGAAGAACGCGAGCCAAACACTTTCACCGCGGCCAGCCTGGCCGACGAGATTCATGCCGTCATTCCAATCCCCGCAACCCATCAGCGGCAGGCCATGGGCGCCGAAGCGGAGGCCGCGTTCAATCGCCCGCACGCAGTGCTGGTAAAGAGTCGCGGATTCCCCCGTGGAATTCGGGAGGTCGTAATAGGATTCCTCCTCTGGCTTGACCGGCCGGGCATCGAGAAACGGAAGCTTCTCGTCCAAAATGCCAGTGTCGGCCACGCAGGCGACGTAACGGCAGGTGGCGTAGGGGAGCCAGAGGAGATCATCGGTGAAATGCGTGCGGACGCCGCGGCCGGAGGGGGGATGCCACCAGTGCTGGACGTCGCCTTCGCGAAACTGGCGCGCGGCAGCGCGCAGGAGATGCTGGCGGGTCAGCGCCGGTTCCGCGTGCACCAGGGCCATGGCGTCCTGCAGCTGATCGCGGAAGCCGTAGGCGCCGCCGGATTGGTAAAAGCCGGTGCGTCCCCAGAACCGGCAGGCGAGGGTCTGGTAGAGCAGCCAGCCGTTGGCGAGAATGTTTACAGCGGGATCGGGGGTTTCTACTTGCACGGTACCAAGCGTCCGCCGCCAGTAAGAACGGACCGCTTCCAGGGCGGCGCTGCCGGCGTCGGCGCGGCGGAAGCGACGGATGAGGTTTTGGGCGTCGGTGGGGTTGCGACCCAGGCCGAGGCGGAAGCTGGTTTCCCGCTCCTGGCCGGGCGCGAGATTTACCGCCACCTGGATGGCCCCGCAGGGGTCGAAGCCGGCACCGACCCGGCCGGAGAGGCGGGTACGGCGGAGGGCGGCGGGCTGGGCGAGGCTGCCGTTGCGGCCGATGAATTCCTGGCGATCTCCGGTGAAGGAACGATTGGCGTCGTTGACATCCAGAAAAACCACGCGGTCAGGGAAATCAGCGTTGTAGTAGTTGCGGGCGAGCAGGGCACCGGTTTTCAGGTCCACCTCGGTTTGAACGTGCAGGAGGCTTTTGGAGCGCAACTCGCCGAGGACCCATTCCGAGTAACTGGTGACCGATAGGCGGCGGGGCCGGCCCGAAACATTGCGGAGTTTGAGCGCGCTGAATTTCACCGGGGCATCCAGGGCGACATAAATCCACAATTCGGAAGTGATGCCATGCTCGGTGTGTTCGAACACGGTATAACCAAAGCCATGCCGTGCCACATAGGGAGTGGCGCCGCGCGCGGGGAGCGGGGTGGGGGACCAATACTGGCCGGTTTCCTCGTCGCGCACATACAGGGCTTCGCCGGTTGGGTCGACGACGGGGTCGTTGCCCCAGGGCGTGAGGCGGAATTCATGGGCGTTTTCGCCCCAGGTGTAAGCGCCACCGCTTTCGGAAATCAGCGTGCCGAAATCCGGGCTGGCCAGGACATTGACCCAGGGCGCGGGCGTCATCCGGCCCGGTTCCAAGGTGATGACATACTCCCGGCCGTCCGGGGTAAAGCCGCCCAAGCCATTGGCGAACAACAAATCGCGGGGGACGGGCGCGGGAGCGGCTTCCGCGAAGCGGTTGCGGCTGGCGTGCAGGACCGGCGGGGGTGCCGGGAGCACGGCGCGGATTTCCATCTGCTGCGCGAGGGAGCCCAGTTCATCACTCAACACGATGCGCGCGGTGGCTTGCATCAGGGCGCGATCATCATTGGGAATCTGTTCGAGGCGTCGGACAAAGATGCCGCCCGGCTTGTCGAGCAACTGGGCTTCGATGCCCGAGGAAATCAGACCGAGGATGGCCTCGTGCAGGGATTGCCGGTAAACGGAGACATCCTCGTTTAAAATCACCAGTTCCACGGCCAATCCCTTGGTGCGCCAGTAGGAGTGCGCCCGGATGCACTGGCGGACAAGCTCGACCTTTTCCAGGTCGCTGATGCAAAGGAGCACGATGGGGGCGTCCCCCGAAATGCCATAACTCCAGAGGCCGTTCTGGGCGCGGTGGTTGTTGCTGAGAATCGCCGGGTTGGCCCGACGGGCGGGGTCGGCGTAAATCAGGGCGCCGGCCATGCGGCCATAAAGCTGGGCTTCGGCCTGGGTGGCATTGAGATGGTACAAGGTGACCTGGCTATGGGTCCAGGCCAGGTCGAACGCGCGTTCCGCCATGCGGAAGCTTTGATATTTCTCCACCAACCCGAGGGCGGCCTCACGGTTTTCGGTGACGCCGATCACGAAGTCAATGATGGCGGATTCGTTGGGTTGCAGGGAAACGGTTCGCCGCAGGGAGATGATGGGGTCCAGCACCGGGCCGACGGTGTTGGACAGGGGCGAGGGATGGCGCAGCGCGGCGGGATTGGCCGGCGAATTGCCCCGGCCGAGGAAGCGGGAGCGGTCGGTTTCACAAGTGACGGGGCCGGCCGTCCCGCCCTGACTCGTGAGCAGATGTAACAGCCAGGGCGGCTTTTCGTCGGCGGACCGGGGCCGGCGGGTGCAGAGCAGCGCGGCGGATTGGGGGGCGAATTCCGTTTGCGCGAAAAGGTTGCTAAAGGCCGGATGCGTGGCGTCCGCGGCCGGGGTGGCCAGCACCACTTCGGCATAAGAGGTCACCTCCACCTCGCGCGGCTGGGAGGAGCGATTGGCGATGGTGACGCGCCGCAATTCGACATCATCCTCGGGCGAGACGCAAATTTCGGTGTGGACATCGAGACCGGCGTGGGAGTGGCGGAACTCCGCCCGCGCGGGAGTGAAGATGGCCTCGTAATTCCGGGTGGTGCGGCCGGTGGGTTGCTGGGCGGTGGACCAGAACTCGCCGGATTCCAGATCCCGCAAGTAGATAAATGTGCCCCAGCAGTCGCGCGTGGCATCCTCCCGCCAGCGGGAGACGGCGAGGTCGCGCCAGCGGCTGTAACCGCCCCCGGCGCTGGAGATGACGACATGGTAGCGGCCGTTGGAGAGAAGATGCACATCCGGGACTGGCGGGGTGGGATTGGTGAAAATGCGCATGGCGGCTCCCCCTTCGCCGGTGAGGGGACGCCCCTCCTCCAGGGTGAGATCCGCGGAAAGCACACTGGCGGCGGCCTTGGGTACGCGTTCCTGCAGGAGCAATTCCGTGGCTTTGAACAAGGGACAATCGAGGAACCGGCGCTGCATGGGAAAATCCTGCAGGACATTGACCAGGGCCAAAAGGCTCATGCCTTGATGATGCGCCATGAAGGAGCGGACGGTGGCGCTGGTCTCGTCGGGCGGCAGCCGCGCGGGCGTATAATCCACCGCTTCGTAGAAGCCGAAGTTGCCGGCCCGTCCCTCGTTGGCGAGGCGCTGCAAGTTGGCGCACGCCTCGCGCGGGGCGACCATCAAAGCGAGGGCGCTGGCGTAGGGGGCAACCACCAAATCATCGGCGAGGCCCCGCTTCAAGCCCAGACCAGGAACACCGAAGGCGCGGTATTGGTAATTGAGATGAATGTCGGTGCGATGGTAACCGGATTCGGAAATGCCCCAGGGCACCCCGCGCAACCGGCCATACTCCAACTGCTGATGAACGGCGGCATGGCAGGTGTGGTCGAGCAGGGTGTTCTCGAAATTGGGCATGACCAGGAGCGGCATCAAGTATTCGAACATCGAACCGCTCCAGGACACGAGGACGGGTTCGCCCCGCGAGGCCACCAAGAGGCGGCCGAGGGAGAACCAGTGATCCTGCGGCACCTGCCCGAGGGCGATGGCGACATAGCTGCATAAGCGGGCCTCCGAGGCCAGCAGGTCATAGAAGCTGGTATCCTGGCGGCGCTCGGTGACGTTATAACCGGTGACAAACAAATCGCGGGCGGGGTCAAAGAGAAAAGTGAAATCCATCGCGGCCAGGGCTTCGCACTCGGTGGCGAGGGCTTCGAGTTCGAGCAGGTGCTGGTGGGCCCGGGCACCGGCCGTCTGCAAGCCGGGGAGCAGGGCGGCAAATTCCGCCGGGTTGGTGCCCGGCGGGGGAGGGGGAGGGGCAGGGAATTGGTTAGCGCCGAAGAGGGCCAAGGTGGGATCCAAAGACCCGGCGAGAGTGGCGATTTCCCGCAGATTGCCGACTTCATGGAGCCGGTCAGCCGACTGTATCCACGGCAACGGCGATGCCGGGGTGACCGGATGATCGTTTGCGGCGGGCGGGAGTGGGGTGGCTGGTGCCGTCGCGGGGGGTGGCAGGGCGGGAGGCGGTAAATTCAACCAAGGCGCGAGGCCAAGGAGGTCGGCCAGTTGGTCGGCGCAATTTTGGCGGAGCGCGTTGCCCCACGCCTGGATCTCGCCCGTTTCGCCGGCGAATGAAAGCACCACTTCGTCAATCGTTGCCTGAAGCTGTTGCAAGAGCGCGAGCGCCGCCCGGGGCGAAGCCGGGGGCGGTTCCAAGTCCGCCGCGAGTTGCGGTAGGCGGGGGTTCGGGGGAGCCATTTCGCGGAGCACCTGGATGGTTTCGCGCAGGCCGGCGAAGAACTGGGGAGAAACGATGGGTAATTCCTTTTGTTCCCGCAGGCCGACCGCAAGCGTGAGCAAATGGCCGGCCAGATTGCCGCTGTCCACACTGGAAACATAGAGGGGGAGCAGGGGTTGGAGGGTGCGGGTTTCGTACCAGTTGTAGAAATGGCCGCGATGGCGCTCCAGCTTTTGCATCGTGGTGAGGGTGGCGCGGGTGCGTTGAAGGAGGCCGCCGAGAGAAAGATAGCCGAGATCCCGCGCGGCCAGATTGGCGAGGAGGGCCAGACCCAAATTCGTGGGGGATGTGCGGGAGGCAATCGTGGGAACGGGCACCTCCTGGAAATTATCGGGGGGCAACCAATTCTCCGGCGCCGAGACAAAAGTTTCGAAGAAATGCCAGGTCTTGCGCGCGGTCAGTCGGAGAAAGAGCAATTGTCGCGCATCCAAAGGTTCGGGCGCGGATTCGATGGGCTGGCTGATCCGCCAGGCGATCCAGGGTGCCAGCAGCCAAATCGAAAGGAGGGGCAGCGCGGCGGCCAAATGGGGCGGTTGCCGGAAAAAGAGGAGGAGTGCGGTGCCGAGCGCCACCGTGGGGGCAATCCACATGGTGCGGTAGAAGCCGGTAAGATCGGAGCCCGTGGATTGTTCGGAGTCGCTGGAGGTCTGCCATTCCAGGAGACGCTGGTGTGTCACGAGCAGGCGCGCGAGCGTGCGGCCAATCGCGTCCAGACTGATGAACGCATCGTAGGGGAGGAAGACGAGGGTAAGGAAAACCTGCCCCGCCTGCCGCCCAGCCGCGGCGGTCACGGAGCGCAGATGCAATCCCCAGGGCAGTTCCTCCGGCCGGCCGCACAGGTTGATGACAATGGCCAGAAGGCCCGGCAGGGTCACCAGGAGCAGGACCAGGATCGGTCCCCAACAAGCCAACTCGGGCAGCAGCAGCCAACCACCCAAGATCAATAGTAACAACGCCACCGGGACCAGGCTGCGCCGCAGGTTATCGAAGATTTTCCACTGGGACAGCACGCTGAGGGGATTGGCGATGCGGCGGGCATCGGATCCAGGCACGCGGGGCAACAGCCACTGGGAGATCTGCCAATCCCCGCGAATCCAGCGATGGCGCCGGTTGATGTCCACATTGTAGCGGGAGGGATGTTCCTCGTAAAATTCCACGTCGCTGACCAGTCCCGAACGGGCGTGGCAGGCCTCGAGCAGATCGTGGCTGAGAATGGTATTCTCCGGAAAGCGACCCTCCATGGCGCGCTGGAACGCGTCCACATCGTAAATCCCCTTGCCGATGAAGGAGCCTTCCTGAAAGACATCCTGATAGACATCAGACACGGCGCGGGTGTAGGGATCGATGCCCGCGTCCCCCGCAAACAGCCGCACAAACCAGGAACGGCGGGAGCCCGCGAGACTGACGCTGACCCGGGGTTGGAGGATGCTGTAACCCTCGGAAACGATTCCGCGGGCGGCATCAAATTTCGGCTGATTCAAAGGGTGCGCCATGGTGGCCACCAAATGCCGGGCGGCCTCGCGCGGGAGTTGGGTGTCGGTATCGAGGGTGATGACGTATTTGATGCCGGCGAGGTCGGCGAACGTGCCCACGATTTCGGAGAACCCGGTGCGCGGCCCGTTGCGCAAGAGGGCATTAAACTCCATCAGCTTGCCGCGTTTACGTTCGTAACCCATCCAGCGGCCTTCGCCGGGATTCCAACGGCGCGGGCGGTGAAAGAGGTAAAACACCGTGTGCTCGCCGGTCGGATATTTGAGGTTGAGGAGCATGATGCCCTGACGGGCCCGGGCGAGCAAAGCATCATCCCCCGGGAGGGTGGCAGTGAGCGCGTCGCGGAAATCCGAGAGGAGGGCAAAATGCAGGTGGGCATCGCGGTTGGCGAGGTGATGAATTTCCAACCGCTCGAGCAGGCAGTCCACGCCAGCGGCATCAGTGAGCAGGGTGGGGACCACCACCATGGTGCGGCATTCCGCCGGGATGCCCGCGGCATGTTCCAAGCGGGGGAGCAACTGCGGTTTGACGAGGAGGGCGGCGAGCCAGTTCAGCACGGCCACCGCCATTTGGCTGGCGCAAACGAGGAACAAAAGGGTGAATAGTAAGCGCAGGCCGCCCGGCACTCCCATTTGATTTGCCCCCAGCAGGAAGGCGAGCGTGGTGAAAAGGGTGAGGAACAGGATTCCCCCGGCATAGAAGGCGAGGGGAAACCGGTGGATGACGCGTTCCAGGAGGTTGCGGAAAGGCCAGCGGACGTGGGTGGCCCGTCCCAACCGGCCGCGGCCTTTATCAATGAGATAATATCCCACGTGGGCGGTGCGTTCCGCAGGGGTTTGCGAGCGGGCGCTTTCCCCGGCCAGGAGGATGGCCTGGCTGGCGACGTCGGCTTCGGGCAGGCCGCCATGGCGGGCGAAAAACTCCACGGCGTGGCGATAGCGATCCCGGGTGGAAAAATCCATCGAGCGATAAACGCCCGCGGGGTCGGTGCGGAGGATTTCCTCGACCCGGCTGAGAGATTCCACGAAATCCTTCCAGTCCATGGCGCTGAGATAGCGCAGGCTGGCGATGCTGTGGCCGACCGAGACCTGGTCGGCGGCCTGAATCTGGCTCTCCTGCTGCACGAGTTGTTCGCTGGAGAGCCCCGCTTCGCCGAGGCGTTGCTCCAGCCAATTGCGAGCGAGGTGCAGGACGGGGCTTTGGCGGGACAGCCGCTGGCAGAACTCCGCGACGAAAGAGCACGACAGGGGTAATGCGGACTTAGCCATCTCGCCCACCACGATGACCAGTTGGGATGGGTTTTGTTCGGCGATGTTCCCGAGTTTGTCCACCCAGGCATCCGCCTGATCGCGGTCCTGGCGGGCGAGGGTCAGGCGGGTGGCGATCCGCTGGAGGTTTTCAATCAATCCAAGGCGCACCATGATAGGAATGGCCCACAATTCGCCAAGCTTCAGGGAATGCACGCCCTGATAGGCAGCCACGAAGGCGCGCAGGGGTTCCGCCTCCACCTGGGCGTCCACATGAGAAATCAACTCCAGGACGATGTCATAGACGCGGGGCAGGCCGGCCGAGGGACCGGCGCGCAGTCGGGGAAGTTCGCGGCTATAACCGCGGGGCAGATGGCGGCGGGCGAGCTGAATCTGCTCTTCGACGAGGTAGTAATTATCCAGCAACCATTCCGCCGCCGGGGTGATGTGGCGGCTGGGGCAGACGCCCAACGTGGCCCGATTGAAAGTCCGCAGAATGTCCTCGTTCCGGCCGAGGCTGGCCAGTAAGCGGTTGGAACCCTGGCGGGTGACCACTTCGTGGCGGGTGGCCAGATCCCGGGCATGGCGGGCCAGTTGCTCGCCGCTGAAGAGTTCTTCGCGCAAGGGAGCATCGCCCGCCGGATCGTGCGAGGTTCGCCGCCCGGCCAGCCAAGTCTGAAAGCGCAGGGGCAATTTCGACATATTAGATGACTTAGGTTGCCCTGAGCTGGCGGGGAAAAATACGGGGGGAAAGCCCTTACCTAAGGACTGGTCGGGAGGGGAGGAGCGCTCCGAGCAACGGGAGGACGAGCGAGGTCAGCCGCGGGGAGTCGGCCAAAGGCGGCGATTAGCGGACGGACGCAAATTCCGGAAGCGTGGCGCGGAGAATGGCGCTGATGCGCTGACGTTCGGAGCGGTGAATGTAGTCGTAGCGGCGGTCGGGTTTCTCAGGGTCCAGGGCTTTCGCCAGGCGGGTGTAGATGCGCTGCTTCAAGGCGGGCGGCAGACGGCGGAAACTTTCCGAGTAGATGAGGTAACTGCAGCGATTTTGGAACAGGTGATCGGAGACCAGCAAATCCTTGAGAGACCCGGCGCCGGGAACACGCGGGGCCGCGGCGGCGAAGGTGGTCTGAAAATCGGTGGTGCCGCGGATGGTGTCGGGCAGGGTGGCTTCGTCTTTGAAGAGGAGCGCATCCAGGACTTCTTCGGCGGAGTGATCGAACATGCCGCGCACGCTGTCGTATTGGGGTTCGGAGTCGTTGGCGGGTTCTTTCAGTTCCTGCTGGAGGTGTTGCTGGTAATCGAGCATGTGACGGCAATTGAGGCCGGCGCGGGTGAGGGCGTTCTGCATGGCGGTCTGGTGTTCGTAAACCAGGAGGGCCACGATATCGCTGCTGTTGGTAAGGTAGTCGCTGGCGTCGAAGAAGGTGGCCAGGTTGGTGAGATTGGCTCCGGGGGCGGGGTTGAAGAGCAACTGATCGCCGCTTTCCGCGGCGAAGGTGTTGCCGCGGTGGAGGGTTTTCCCATGGGTGCCGGTGACGTACCAGCCGCCCCAGCGTTGGGTAAACGGGGTGCGGTAATCCACGACTTCCGTGCCCTGGCGGAAGATCGGGTCGCCGCTTTCGCTGGCGTAAACGGTGCGAACGAAAACGGAGGGGATGCCGGAAACGAACTGGCCGCCGTGACAGCGCAGGCAGTCATTGCCCCGCTGGAATTCAAAGGGCTTTTCGGCACCCTGGCCGCGCGGGTCGAACGAATAAAACACCGGACCCAGCACGGGGTCGATCGCGGCCACTTCCATCAATCCGCCCGGCACCCAGCCGATGTAGCAGTCGTCCGTAAAGTAAAGGGATCTTGGATGCGTGGGGCTGATGCGGTCGTTTTGAAAACTGGTCCGGGAGAAGACGAGAATTTGGCTGGTGACGGGAATGCGCAGTTCTTGCAGGAGCCGGGTGACGACTTCGCGTGCGTTGCCAGTCAGCGGGAGTTTCCCCGACTTGATATCCGCCTGCAGTGTGGTGATGACATCGTGCGGAGCGGTGTGCGAATAATTGATCGGCGGCAGCTCATACTGTTCCGTGTCCTGAGCGCGGGTCGCACAGGGGAGCACGAGGAGGAGTGCCAGACCGAGGGCAAGGCTGGTGCGTCGGAGGCGGGAGGAGAGCACGGCTTTCACAAGGGGAGCTGGAGGGCTTGGCGGAGCGGGTTGGGTTGCCGGACCAGATCGGCGAGGGTGTATTGATCCAGGGCATGGAAAAAGGCGGTCCAGGCCTCGGCCAGGGCGCGTTGGAGCAGGCAGACGTGGATGAGCGGGCAGGTGTTGCTTGCGGGAGTGAAACACTCGACGAGCGGCGCGCCGGTTTCGGTGAGGCGCACCACGGCACCCACGCGAATGGCGGTGGCCGCCTGGGCGAGGCAAAGGCCGCCGCCGGGACCGCGTTGCGCCCGGAGGTAACCGCGTTGGGTGAGGAAATTAACGGCCTTGGCGGCGTGATTGCGGGAGAGTTGGTAAGCCTGGGCCACTTCCACCACCGAAAAGCGTTCCTCCTGGCGCAAGGCGGCGTAGATCAGGATGCGGAGCGAGTAATCGGAAAAGAGGGTGAGTTTCATGCCGGAGTGGCGGGGCGGAAGTTCAATTGCAAAACGGGCGGTGCGGGCACCTGGCAGACCTGGCGGAGTCGCCGGCCGATCTGAGCGGCCAGGGCGGACATCTCGGCGGCGCAATCGGGGGCCAGCCAAAGGCGGCAATTGACGTCCCATAGTCCGAGCCAGGCCTGGAAATGTTCTGCCTGGAGATTGAGGGGCAGATGGCGGGCGGGCGGGGAGCCGGAATAAACGGCGGGACCGCCGGTGACCTGGCTCCAAAAGCCGGCAATTTTTTCGAGGTGGGCGGGCCAGTTCTCGATGTGGGCGGCGAAAATGGGGCCCAGAACGCGGTGCTGGCGGACGTCCGCGTAAAAGTGGCGCAGGAGGACCTGGAGAGCAGGGGCGCCACCCAGGCGGTTGAATAGGGGCACGGACGTATTCATGACAATGGATGTATACTAGATGCATCTATTATTTGGGCAAGAAGAATTTGTGGATTGGTGGTGGCAGGGGAATGCGGTTGACTTGACGCGGGGGGTGGTCGCAAAGTGATCGGGAAATGCGGTTTGGCCGGGGATTTTGCCCCGGTGGTCCCCGGATCCCGCCGCGCCCGATATTTTAACGATCATGCAAAAGATTATTGATTATCTCCAGGCCAACCAGTCCCGGTTCATCGAGGAACTGTGCGCCTACGTTCGATTTCCCAGCGTCTCCGCCCAACCGCAGCACCGGCCTGACTTGCAGGCCTGCGCGGAGTGGCTGGTAAGCCATTGCCAGGCCCTGGGCCTGGACGCCAGCCTGCGGCCGACGGCGGGCAACCCGATCGTGGTGGCCAAAACGCCGCGCAAGGCGGGGGTGAAACGTCCGCATTATGTGGTGTACGGGCATTACGACGTACAACCGCCAGAGCCGTTTGATCTTTGGAAGTCGCCGCCGTTTGAGCCCCGGATTGTGGGGACCTCGTTGTTCGGCCGCGGCGCGTGCGACAACAAGGGCCAGAACCTGGCGCACTTGAAGGCGGTGGAAGCCTATTTGAAGACGGGGACGGAATTGCCGTGCGACCTGACCTTCGTGATCGAAGGGGAGGAGGAAGTGGGGAGCAAGAACCTGGCGACCTTCCTGAAGGCCAACCGGGCGGAATTGGCGTGCGACGCCGTGGTGATTTCCGACACGGGCATGCCGGACAAGAAGCATCCGGCGCTGACATATGCGTTGCGAGGGATCGCGGCGTTTGAATTGATCGCGCACGGACCTTCGCGCGATCTGCATTCGGGCATCTTTGGCGGCTCGGTGGACAATCCGGCCATGGCGTTGAGCCAGTTGCTGGCCAAGTTGCGCGACAAAAAGGGACGGGTGACGATTCCCGGATTTTATGACGATGTGGCGCCGCTCAGCGCCTTTGAACGGAAGGAACTGGCGCGTCTGCCGGGCAATGACAAGGCGTACCAGAAATTCCTCGGAGTGCCGGCGCTCTTTGGTGAGAGCGGTTACACCTCCACCGAGCAACGCACGGCCCGGCCGACATTGGAGATCAATGGATTGACCAGCGGTTACCAAGGCGAGGGCAGCAAAACGATCATTCCGGCCTGGGCACGAGCCAAACTGACGCTGCGATTGGTGGCCAACCAGGATCCGAAGAAGATCGTGAAGGCGGCGACAAAGTATTTCAAGGAACTGTGCCCGCCGAGCATCCGGCTCGAAGTCAAGGCGGGGCATGGCGCGGAGCCTTACATTGTGTCACCCACCAGCCCGGAGGCGAAGGCGGCGTTGCGCGCGTTGAAATTAGCGTGGGATCGGGAGCCGGTGATGATGCGGGAAGGGGGATCGATTCCGATCGTCAACGATTTCAAGAAGTTCCTGCGGGCGGATACGTTGTTGCTGGGGCTGGCGTTGCCGGATGACAATGCGCATTCACCGAACGAGAAATTCGACTTGGAATGTTTTGCCAAGGGGCAATTGATGGGTGCCCATCTTTGGCAGGAATTGACGAAGTAATTAGTGCGGGCGGCCGGAAGGGTTTTCCGGCCGCCCGTGCAGTGTGGTTGGCCGAGCGATTGAAGGCGGTAAAATTATTGTGTCGCACCATAAAGCTCATCGTCCTTCATGTCGCGAAGCATCTCCATTACTCGCGATGCCGCCGCTTCAGGATAGCCTGCCATGTCCAAGACAGACGGCGCGGATATGCCAAGAAAATCAATAAGCTCTGCATTAGAAAAATCCGCGTCCGCGCCGCGACGAAAATAACGGCAAATGGCTGACCGCTGCTCCGGCTCGGAGGCGGCAGACTGGCGGAAGTCGTCCTCAGCTTTTCGAGTGAATTCTCTGACCGCTCGCTCGTAATCTTGGGGTGACAAATCTGGCGTTCGCTGTAGAGCATGGGTGTCAGGCCACCAACAACTCAATCTCTGATAATCTCGGTATTTCATCCTGCAACATGTCTCGAAAGAACACACCAACCACAGCGTGGTGAACTTCGACCGCCGATGCAACCCGGTCAAACGAACTGCCGTCAGGACGATGAACTCTGATAGTCGCTCCTGCCTGGAATGGTGCGGATGAAACCTGCGCCGGGTCGAGCACAACCAGCAATCCGCGACCAAGGCGCGACATCAGGTCAGACGAACTCGGACGCGTCGTGTTGTCGAACTGTATTGTGTCAATGACGCGAAACATGAGTGATGCTCAATGCTGCCTTTTGGCCCAAGCTCAGCAACCCGGCGCACGGACGCAATGACTGCAAACGCGACGGGATGGCCGGGTTAGCTGAATCGCAGGTTGTGGCCAGTCGGCCATAAGTCAAATAGGTCCAAACTTTTCGGGCTGTATCCGAAGATGCGAATCATCGTGCTGCCCTTCTGATACTCCAAACCAACACGTTGCAACAACTCTTCAAGCCACGGTGAGTGATCGGTGATTTGGATGCGCGGCGGCAAACGGTTATCTTGTGTCTCCTGTAATAATGCGACATCCAACCACTCCACCGAAATCAACGGAAAAGGTAAATGGTAGAACCACTCAGTATCCCAGTACGAGGGGGGGCGTCGATGCACTTGCAGCGATACCTCGGCGTCCAAGTCTCGCGAACCCGCATCGCTGCGATGAATTCGTCCCACTTCGTATCGTTGGCGAGGCCGCACAAGTCACGCTCGGCAATCACGCGCTTTAACTTCGCGCGCTCGTCTGGCGAGCGGGCGCTTTTTGCTGTGGGAACGGAAGCTTCCATAATTATAATGCGTGCAGAGTGGCCTAAATCGACCCAAGCGCAGCGACGGCGGCGACGAGGCGCCCCAATTGCGACCGTGTCACCGGTCACTTCAAAACCAGCCACTCTGAGCTGGTTGATCCATATCAGGTTTCTTGATCCAAGCAATGGGCTTTTCAATTATTTTAGATCTGGTGCCCGCAAGCGTCGTGACCACTGACCGCCGACCTCGGCACGACCTGCCAGCCATCCCGGAGGAAGGTCTGCCACCTCTAAAACTGTCGGGTCGAGGCGGACAATCTCTTCCAAGCAAACGAGTCTCGCGTCGGGAACCGATGCATCAGAAATGCCGATGAACTGCCAGCCATGATCGTCGGCGTCCTGCGATTCCAAAAGAATCGGCTCTGAGCGGTCCAATATCTGCCGCATGGTCAGCGTGCAGCAATTACGAAGCTGGTCGAACGGCCAAGTGTCTGTTGGTTCGAGGTTCAAAGATGCGCGAATATGCCTAAAGTTTACGCCGTGCGACGCGCCGCCACTGGCTCCGGATCGATACGCAGGCGGAATCGGAGCGTTGGCCGCTGCCAAATTCATGCGGACTCCGCTTCATGTGCGCAACGGGTAACGAGTGCTGCAAGCGCCAACGCTTCTTCGGAGCTCATATCTACAGGATCGCCTGACACGGAAATGGCTCGAACCTGGACAGAACCACCGTCGGACCACGCCTCAACGACCTCCATGTTGTCGGCGTTGGCAGCAGCAAGGCATTCGCCAACCTGCTGTAATATGCTCGCCAGTTCTGGTCGAGTATGACCAAGCCGAGTTTGAAACTCCGCATCGGCGATTTGAACGCCGGCACAGACTTCGTTCAAGGCATTGGAGATGCCAGTCAACTCTTCCGGTGCCAAAGATACCAGAAACCGTTGCTTGGTTTTGTGAATCAGTTTCATAATGCTCCGAGCATGGCACACCGCCGCGTCTGTCCGATCAATCTTCATTTTTGAACCGGTGCAGACACCATGCTGCCAGCGTGGCCAATTTGCGTGGAAAAGCGATCGTTTTCCTTAATCTGCCAGCAGCGAAGTAAAACAAGCAGAACCGGAACACGAGCCACTCAGATCGCCGGTTCCGCGGTCGAGGGTTCGTTGGACTTGGATTTGTTTTTTGATTTTGTCCTCCTTTCCGGCAATGATGGCGTGGTTTTTGAGCTGGTAGCTCCTGCCAGTAATGGCAATGGTTTGGGCGTGGTGGAGGAAACGATCCAAGATCGCACCGGCAGTAGGCACGTCGCCGAAAAGTTTGCCCCATTCCTCCAGTGACCAGGACAGCACGACGCCGTTCGCAGCCGAGCATGGGTGTTAGACCGCTCATGTCCGAATTCCAACTGCGCAACAAATCCGTCTCTTGCCGTCATGCTCGTGACTGTGCACGAGAGTCCACGAGACCTAGGAATCGAAAACGTAGATGTCCTCTGGTAATGAATCAAGGGACTCCATGAGGCGCTGCGGCTCAAAGCGAGCGACGGAATACGGCGAATAAGGCCAGAGCGGTGCGGCTGGAATCCGGTCGCGGGAGTGGTCATCAGCCGTGACGAAAACCTCGCGATGTCGGACCACCTCAAGGCGAAACCGTTGGATGGTGATGCGTGAGGGTGAACGCAAGCAATCCCAGAGGTAGCCCTCGTAGTGAATGCCATCTGAGAACTGGCTCGGAGACGCGAGGTAACGGCGGTAATGCTCGCTGGACGTGTCAATGAACGCCGCAAGATATGCCTGCCGCCAGAGAGTTGAATCTTCTGGCGAGAGAATCTGTGGTTGAATGTCGTCATGCACGGGTTGTGTCAAACGGTCTAACGGCAAAAGCTCAGGCGTGCGGGGCGAATGACTTCCTCCGCGATGGCGGAACTGGACCGGCCATCTCGCGTTGCCTGCTGCGATTTATTGAACAGCTCTATCATATGATTCACTCCAATCTCAACTCGATGTCCCCGTGGTCCCAGATAAGGGAAACGAGTGTATCGAACAACGTCTCACCTTCCTGCCGATGTTCTGCGACCATACGCTCCTGAAGGTGCGCGACGCAGGAAGAATGGCAGTCCTGGACGCGCTCTTCAAGCCAATGAAGCGTCTCGCCGTAGCCAAGACGCTGACGGGAAAGGTCGGAGTGCCGCCAAATGAGAATGAAACCGTCGTCAGGCGTGCCAAATCCTCCGCGCAAGAAATCATTGAAAGCGTCCAAATTGCCATTCCAAGGCATCACAAGACCGAGGACTCGCGTGAACTCCGCAGCAGTCTCGGCCAGCGTGCTGAACCGGCTACCATCCACGACATATTCCTTTTTGGTGGCCCAAGGAGTCATGTGTGTCTACGCCGTTTAACGACCCAAGCTCAGTGACGGCGGCCACGAGGTGCGCCGATTGCGACCGGCGCGCGAAGACTGGATCCGCAGCGATTTGTTAGGCCGCTCAATTGCCGATTCGCTTCCGTGAATCACGAATGATGGTCTCAAGTCTGTCATAAACTTCGGGCGTGCATGGCAAGGACGTGAACATTCGATTGGTGTCGCCTTGTTCTGGCCGTTCGCTACTTCAGCAACGCCTTGATTGCGCCGTAGCGGGAATGCGCGTTTATCGCGGTGCGCGCTTCCTCTGCCCCTTTCTGATAGAAGCGGATATAGGCTCGCTGGTTGGTCATCACAAGTTGGAACATGTCCTCCACCGCTGGCATCGATTTTCCCGCGGTAATCAGAAAGTCATTGTAAGGCGGCACAAGAAATTCCTGGCACGCTTGCAGAAAACCCCTGGTAAGGGCTTCCCACTTCACCATGACAACATGCAGAACTCCGGTTTCAAACCAATCGTCCCCGATAAAGAAGTCTCCGTCGCCCTTCTCCATCGAGTCGAAAACGCCATGAACACTCAATCGTTCCACCAGTGCGTTTCGCGCTTTTGCCCACCGTTCGTATGCGTATTTCTGGCTATCCTGTTTGGCCGCTGGCTCTGCTTTACGCAGCCATGTGTGCTCATCATAGGGCAGAACCTCGATTTTCATAGAATGCCAAACTTCTGTCCGTTACTACTCTTCGTCCACCAACCCGTCGAGTCCATTGCGGCCGGTCTGGTCGCCGCCGGCCAGCGTGGAGGTGCGGTTGCCGATGTCATCAAACGCATACTGAAACTGTTTCCCCGCCACCGGCGTGCTGTCGCTCCAAACTTTCCGGCCGGACGTGACCTCGCCCTTGGAGTCGTACTGGTAGTCCCAGTGGCTGCCATCGGCCAGGGTGGCTGAGGTGCGCTCATTGAGCAGGTTGTATTGGTAATTATCGCTCACCACCGGGCCGCTCGCGGGCGTGGACAGCACCCCGCTAAGGCTGTTTATATTATCGTAGGCCTGGGACCGGGTCAACCGCAGGGAGGGGGGCAGAGTGTTTGGAGAGGCGACCTTAACCCAAACTTGGATTAACCGTTCGGAAGGTGGACCAACTGTGTGGAAACTGGACCAGCTTTCCTGAAACTGGATTAACTGTCCGGAAGTGCGACTTGTCCCGTGTGTGCCCAGTTTTGATTGCCATCCGTCATGTTCGCGCCATCGTGATGTCTCGCCGCCTTCAGGGCGCTGGTATGAATTGCGAGGAAAACCAGCCTGATAGGCTGGGCTATCGAAGCACGGCGTTTCAGGCCGATACGAATCCGTGGTGCCGGGGAGTCGGACGGATCGAGCGAGCGCCTTTTGGGGGGCGATTATTTGGTGGTGTTGCGGCAAACTGGATTAAGTTTGTGGCGACTGGACTGCCGGCTAGAAACGGTGTCGAGAGGACTCATAGTGCCGAAAGGTGTGATGGGAGTGAAGAAGGACTCCTATTGCGAGCGCTTTAGCAGCCTGTTGAAATAATCGTCAAAAAGCGCGATAATTGTATCGCCTAATACTATAAGTAAGCTAATATGTTGATGTGTTTGAAACGCATTGTTTG
>CAIXFN010000008.1 GCA_903918755.1 uncultured Pedosphaera sp. | reverse complement strand
CCTCCGTTTGATTAGCGCCCTCCTCGCCGAAATCAGCGACGAATGGCTCAGCGAGAAAATTTACCTCAACATGGATAACCAATACCCAGCTCTCAGTTCAAAATGCTAAAACATTTTACAGAAAAAAACTTGCGCGGCCTTTCGGGCGGTGGGTATAATATGGCCGGGCGGATGCGGGGATGTGCACGAATGCCCCGGCCGGCTAAAAGCCGGGACTCCATGTTTGGCGCCGGCCCCCCACTTCATCGTTGCCCGGCGGCGGTGGCGTCACGTAATATTGCCACGCTTTATTTATGTCTGAAAATTTACCTATTTCCGGGGCCGGCCCCGTTCGGGCCGATGGCCGGCAACCGGGCCAACTGCGTCCGTTGCGCTTTCAAAACCATATCGCCCCTTATGCCACCGGCTCGACCCTAGTCGAGTGGGGCAATACGCGGGTCATTTGCGGGGTCACGGTCGAGGAATCGGTGCCTCGGTGGATGAAGGAACAAGGGGTGGTGGGCGGTTGGATCACGGCGGAGTATTCCATGCTCCCCTACTCCACGTTGCAACGGAAGCAACGTGATATTTCCAAGGGCAAGATTGACGGGCGGTCCCAGGAAATCCAACGCCTGATCGGGCGATCCATGCGGGCGGCCATTGATCTGGAACGGCTGGGTTCGCGCACCATCTGGGTGGATTGCGATGTGCTCCAGGCGGACGGCGGTACGCGCACCGCGGCCATCACCGGCTCCTTCGTGGCGCTATCGCTCGCCATTCGTAAACTGATGGCGGACGGCAAACTGGCGGCCAGTCCCCTGCTCCACCCGGTCGCGGCTGTCAGCGTGGGCATCGTCAATGGGCAGGCACTGGCGGACCTTTGCTACACCGAGGATGTGGCCGCCGCGGTGGATATGAATCTCGTCATGAACAGCGCCGGCCAGTTCATCGAATTGCAGGGCACGGGCGAGGAATCGACTTTCAGCGAAGCGGAACTGGCCGCCCTGCTGGCGATTGGCAAAACGAGCATTCGGGAATTGCTCGCCGCGCAACAAGCCGCGCTGGCCTGATCCGCTGCCATGACTTCCCCCACGAGCCTTTATCTGCTACGCCATGCCGAGGTGGAGCCGCGTTATCAGCGGGTGTTTGGCGGTCGCATTGACATGGATTTGTCGGAGCGCGGGCACGAGCAGGCGTCAGCCCTGGCCAACTACCTGGGCAACCGCCGGTTTGACGCGTTCTATGCC
Source organism: uncultured Pedosphaera sp. (assembly GCA_903918755.1). Classification (GTDB taxonomy): domain Bacteria; phylum Verrucomicrobiota; class Verrucomicrobiia; order Limisphaerales; family Pedosphaeraceae; genus CAIXFN01. The sequence continues at coordinate 26,845 of CAIXFN010000008.1, read as the reverse complement.
AGCCCGATGAAGCGCGTCCAGCAGACCCTGAAGCCCTTCCAGGCCAGCCCAACAAACCCGGGCGCGACCACCACCGCCCCCCACCCCGCTCCGGTGATCCTGCCGGGCCTGCGGGAAGTGGATTTCGGTGACTGGACCGGTCTAGGCTGGGAAGATGTACGCACCCGCTTCCAGGTAAGCGCGTTTCAATGGCTCCATCTGCTGGAACAGGCGGCCATACCCAACTCCGAATGCGCCGGCACGTTCCGCTCCCGTGTGGAACCCTGCGTCCGCCAGATTCTGGCCGATCACCCCGGACAAAGCGTGGCCGTGGCGTGTCACGGCGGCACCATCCGGATGATTCTGTCCATCCTGCTGGACGTGCCTTTTTCCAAAACCGCGGCGTTTGAAATCGATTACGCCAGCCTCACCGTCGTGCAACACACGGCGCACAAAACCGAAATTCAATTGCTCAATTTTACCCCATGGCGCGACTTGCAATGAAAAAGACCCAGGCTCTGCAACAGATCTCCGTGGCCACGACCCTGGAAGCGGAGGAAGCGGTGGTGGATTTGTTGGACCGGGTTTTTGGCCTCCCGGCCGCGGTCTATATCAATGAGGAAACCAAGCTGGCCGTGGCCTCGGTTTATTGCACCAAGGCGGCGGAATGGAACGAAACCCGGCGGCGCCAGTTGGCCGAAGGACTGGAACTTATTTCCCAGGCGGGGCTGGACCTCGGGGAGGGCTCGATCGCCTCCAGCCGCGTGCCGCGACAGGATTGGGCGGAATCCTGGAAACGCCATTTCAAACCCATCGCCGTCGGATCCAAGCTGCTGATCAAACCCAGTTGGATCAAACGCAAACCCCGGCCGGGTCAGGCCGTCGTAATCTTGGATCCCGGACTGAGTTTTGGCACGGGCAACCATCCCACGACGGCTTTCTGTCTCGAAACGCTGGTCGCCGCCCGGCGCCCCGGCCAAGCACAGGCGGTTTGGGATGTGGGCACCGGCTCCGGGATTCTGGCCATCGCCGCGGCCAAACTTGGTTACGGACCCATCCGGGCCATTGATTTCGACCGCGCGGCCGTCCGGGTGGCGGCCGAGAATGCGCGCCGCAACCGGGTGGCGGACAAACTCAGCCTGGGTTTTGGGGACATCACCCGCTCCCCGCTGAACGGCCGCCCGAAATACGATCTCATTTGCGCGAATTTGATCTCCAATCTTCTCATCGCCGAGCGGCAGCGCCTGCTTTGCCGGCTGCGACCGGGCGGCACGCTGGTGTTGGCCGGCATTTTGGAACGCGAATTCAGCACGGTGCAGCAAGAAATGGAGGCGGTCGGTTTGCGCCTGACCGCCAGCCGGATTGCCGGGGAATGGCGTTCCGGCGCCTTCCAAGGGGCGTGAATTGGTCTAAAAAACGCCCGCAAGTGATTTGTAACAAGGAATTAACCATCATTTTTTGAACTGCCGTCATGGCTGTGGGTCAAAGGTTTGAATGATCTCGTTCAAATGAGTGCCCGCCGAAAATGCCGTTTTGTTCCGTCGGCGATTTCGGTTGGCATGAAAATAGCTAATGAACGGATCGACTAGCGAAAACCTTGAAACAGGAACTCTAAGCTATGACAAAAACGTTGGAACTCATCACGGAAACCATACGCAACCCCAAACATGCCCTCCGTAAGACCGATGACCGACCGAAAAAAGCCCAAAAAAGCCGCTATGAACGGCGCAAAGTCAAAGGCTATCTGAGCCTGGGCGACTGGCAGACCGGCGAAGCCGCCTGACCGGATGCAGACGAATAAATGACCGTTTCCCTGGCCGGTCGGTGGTTAATTTTAACCAGACCGGCCAGGATCTCACTGGCAGCGGGGACAAATTCCAAAAAATTCCAGCTTGTGAGTGATGGCGGTAAAGCCGTTCCGGGTGGCGATGTTCTGTTCCAGTTCCCGGGGAAAACACTCCTCGATTTCAATCACCGCGGTGCAGCGAGTGCAGACCAGGTGATGGTGATGCCCGTCATCGCCTTCCGCCAGTAACTCATAACGGGCGATCCCGTCCCCGAGGTCAAATCGCTTCACCATCCGCATCTCCTCGAGGAGGTGAAGGGAGCGGTAAACAGTCGCCAGATCGCAATCCCCCTTCGGCAGTTCCGCGAAAATTTCCTTATTGGAGAGCGGGTGCAGTTGACGCCGCAGGATTTCAAAAATGGCCTGCCGCGCACCGGTCAACTTCCGCGCTTTGCGCCGGAGCTGATCCGCCAATTCCGGCAACGCCGCCCGGCCGCCAGCGCCCGCGGCGTGGTGGGAATGACCGTGGGGATGTTCCGGACAGTTCATGCGACTCCGGCACGGGCGGTTTTTTCCTGACGCAACTTTCCGATTCCCAGCGAAAGCAGAAAGAACCCGACGCAGGTCATGACAATGGTCGGCCCGCAGGGCAAATCCAACTCGCAGGCCAGCAGCGTGCCGCCCGCCCCCGCCAACAATCCGAACACGATGCTGAGGATGATCTGTTGCCGCAGGTTCCGGCTCAGGCTGCGCGCCGCCGCGGGTGGAATCACGATCAGCGACGTCACCAGGATGATCCCCAGCAACCGGATGCTCAGCGCCACCGTCAGCGTCAGGACAATCACAAAGAGGTAGTTCAAACGGCGCACCGGCACCCCGCAGACATGCGCCATTTCCTCCTGGGCCGCCAGCAGCGTCAGGGAACTCAAATTCAAGAACACGCCCACCCCCACGACCACCAGCAGACTTCCCGCCAACCCGACATCCTCCCAACCCACCGCCAGGATGTCGCCGAACAAGTAGCGATTCAATTCGCCTTGATAGTTCCGGCCGTGCAGCAAACTTAGAATGATGACCCCCAATGCCACCGAGCCCGACAACAGCAGGGCCAGAATGGTATCGGTCAGCAAATCGGTTTTCTCCATCAACCACATCATCGCGACCGCGACTACGAGCGTGAAGCCCACCATCGGGATGGTCGGCTCCGCAAAACCCCACCAAAAGCCCAGCGCCACACCCGCCAACGCCGAGTGTGACACGGTGTCGCTGAAAAAAGCCATGCGCCGTGCGATGACAAACACCCCCAGCAAGGCGCAGACCGGCCCGAGAAACAGGGCTGCGAGCAAGGCCCGTTGGACAAAGGGTTCAGTGAGCATGGGGATGATGGTGCTCATACGGGGAAACATGAATCCCGTACGCCTGCTTGAGCGATTCCGCGTTCAGCACATGTTCCGGCGTGCCCTCGCAACAAATGACGCCGTTGAGCGCGTAAACATGGGAGGCGTGCTTGTAAACCATGGACAGATCGTGGGACACGAGCACCACCGTCAGGTGATGCTTGCGCTGGACGTTGGCGATCAAGCCGTAAAACGATTCCTCGCCCGGGGTATCCACGCCCGCGGTGGGCTCATCCAGCAAAAGCAGTTCCGGCCGCGTCAAGAGGCTGAACGCGATCAACACCCTTTGCAATTGGCCGCCGGAAAGGCGCGCCAATGGCCGGTCCAAAAGCCCCTCCACGCCGATATCCGCCAGAGTTTCGTGCAACAACCGGTCGGTGGTTGCGCGCGATTGCCAGAACCAATTCCGCGTCCGGCGGAGCCGCAACGCCAGAAACTCGCGCACGCTGAGCACAAAACTCCGGTCCAGCGCCAGCCGCTGTGGCACGTAGCCAATCCGCGGCAGCGCCAGTTTGAGGTTGCTCTGGCCGAACAATTTAATTTCCCCCGAAGTGGGCTTTTGCAGTCCCAAAAGGCAGCGGAGCAGCGTCGTTTTGCCACAGCCGTTGGGGCCGATCAACGCCACCAATTGCCCGTGGGGGATGCTGAAGGTCACCCCCCGCAGCACCGGCTGACCATCAAAGGCCACGCGCAGGTCCCGCACTTCGACGGGGGTGGTATTGTGGGATTGGCAGCAGGCGGCACTCATCGCAAGGCTTTCTCCAAGGTCCGCAGGTTGTCCCGCATTCCGCGGGTGTAGGCATCGCCGGTCAAGGCGCCCGTCTCCAATGTGTCGAGTTGCGCAATCGCCACGTGATAATCCCGGCCCAGCATGTCCACCAGGCGGGACGGCGACTGCCGCTCACCAAAAACCACGCGCACCGGCTCGCGGCGGATCAAGGCGGCTAGAGCCGCGACGTGGCGGGGTGACGGTTCCACATCGGGCACTTTTTCCACGATGCCGACGACGCGCAAGCCGTAGTGCCGGGCAAAGTATGGGAACGCGTCGTGGAAGGTAATGATCGCCTGATCCTTGAGCGGCGCCAGGCCGGCCTGCAATTCGGCATCCAAGGCGGCCAGTTCGCCCAGGTAGCGTTGGGCGTTGTGGGCGTAGGCTTCGGCGTGGGTGGGGTCGGCTTTTTGGAGGGCCGCGAGGATGTTGGTGACCGCGCGAGACGCCAGAGTGGGGTCGAGCCAGAAATGGGGGTTCCAGGCTGAAGCCGGGTTCTCCGTTGCGGAATCACGCGCGGACCGGCTGAAGCCGGAACTCCGAGCCAGGGGCACTGTCGAAGTCAGGCTTCCGGTGCCAGCCAGCGGTAGCAAGTCCGCCTCCAAGCCCGCGCTCGCGATGACCACGGTTTTGCGGTTTTCAGGCGCGTCCAGCACCCTGGACAACCAGGATTCCAACCCTAATCCGTTCACCACCAGAATCTGGGCGGCACCCACGATCCGCATCTCCCGGGGGGTGAACTGAAAATCGTGAGGTTCGACTCCCGGGGGCAGCAAATTCTCCACCTCCGCCAGATCACCCGTAATATTTATCGTAAAGCAATAAATCGGCAGAATGCTGGTCACAATGCGGAGCCGGTGCCCTTCAACTCCGGAGGCCTGGGCGATTCCTCCCCAAAGCAGGTAACCGAGGACCATAAACACCCCCCGGCAAATTGCCATGCGTTGGAATGGTTGACGGGCCATTGGTTGATTGGGCCTATCGCCCCAATTTATTGGGGGTCGGACAGGGCTAATTGCAAACGATTTGCATTCACGGTCCGCAAAAAATCTCTCCGCGGCCAGCGCGGAGAGATTCGGCGGCCTACTTCATCAGGAGCATCTGCCGCGCCCGTTTAATGGAGCGGTTCAACTGGCGCTGATAGTGGGCGGGGAGACCGGTGTATTTCCGGGGCAGGATGCGGCCCTGATCGGTCACAAAGGTCTTGAGGAGATTCGTATTCTTGAAGTCCAAGGCATCCAAGGTGAAATCGATCTTGGGTTTGGGCCGGGGCGTACGGGCTTCGCCGGTACCGTTTTTTCCGCGGCCTCCGCGCTTGTTTTTGTCGTCGTGCGTTTTGCGTGGCATATAAAATTACTTGATTTCCCGATGCACCGTGTGCCGGCGCAGGTTCGGGTTGTATTTCTTGAGCTCGATCTTCTCGGGCTTAAGTTTCTTGTTGCGGCTGGTCTGATAGCGCGAGGGGGCTCCGCCTTCCTTCCGCGCTTCGGTGCATTCAATGGTGACAGTTTCGCGTGCCATAAATTATTCTTTTTCTTTGATGGGCTTTTCTTCGGGCTCTTCTTCTTCCTCGACCTCGGTGACGCCCACGCTGTCCACCGAACCGAGCGCGCCCAACCGCCGCTGCCGGAGGGCGCCTTCGCGCTCCAGTTGGGCCTGGGCCTGCACCGTGAAGCGCGTCCAAGGGATCGCCTCGAGGCGGGCCTTGGGAATGGGCTTCGCGGTCAATTCACACACCCCGTAGGTGTTTTTCTCAATCCGCTTCAACGCTTCCTCGATCTCGTAAATGGCATCCTGGTCGGAAGACAGCAGGCTCAAAGCGAAATCACGATCAAAATTATCCGTCCCGGAATCGGCCATATGCAGGCTGTAGCCGGCCATTTCCTGCGCCGATTCCTTGGCCAACCCGCTCATCTGCTTCAGCAGTTGCTCGCGCAGCTCCAGCAAATTCTGATAAAAAGGCGCCCACTCCGGCTTGATCTTCGGAGGGCCTTGATTGGCGCGGCCGTGATCCGACGGTTTTCCCAAAATCGCCGCCGCCGTGGCGGAAGGAACTGCTTTGCTCCCGACTATTTCCTTCTTCACAGTTTTCTTGTTCGTTATCACATCGCTGCTTCGTCTCAAACCTCTCCCGGAACGCCCATCGGCTCATCCATGGCCGTCAAGGCCAATCGAGAGTGGGCGAATGTAGCAAAGGAAACGACAAATGCCATAAAAATGTTAAAGAATCTTTACCGCCGCTCCGGCGAGCCGTGGAACCCAGCCGGAGGCACCTTCCCGCTTCAGCCTTTTTCGATGCAGGCGTAGGCGTTGTGATTGTGGATGCTCTCGTAGTTCTCCGCCTCCACCTTGTACCAGGATACGTCGGGATGGGCGTTGAGTTTCAGGGCCACATTGCGCACCAAATCCTCCACAAAAACCGGATTTTCGTAGGCGCGCTCGGTCACGGCCTTTTCATCCTGCCGCTTCAGCAGGGAATAAAGTTCGGAACTGGCGCAACTCTCCACCAGCGCGATCAAGTCTTCGATCCAGATCGCTTTTTTGGACCGGATCTGGACGGTCACCGTGCCCCGTTGATTGTGCGCCCCGTACTGGCTGATCGCCTTGGAGCAGGGGCACAAAGTGGTCACCCCCACGATCACCGTGAGCACAAAGTCAATTTCCCGGCCCTGCGCCGTGGCGTCGAACCGGGCGGTGTAATCCATCAACCCGGCCTGCCCGCTGACGGGCGCCGCTTTGCAGAGGAAGTAGGGAAACTCCATCTCCAGATGCGCCGTCTCCGCATGCAGTTTCTTCTGCATGGCATGCAGGATCTCCGTGATGTTTTCCACATGCACCATGTTGCCGTGGGCGTTCAAGACCTCGATGAAACGGCTCATGTGGGTGCCTTTGAACTCCTTGGGCAAATCCACATACATGCCGATCGTGGCCACGGTGTTTTGCAGCAGGTGCGCCTTGTCCCGCACCTGGATGGGAAAGCGCAGCCCGCGCACGCCGACCTTATCGATCCGCAATTCGCGGTGGTCGCGCTCGTTTTGCTTGTCCTGCATCAGCGGCAGCTTCGTCGTTTTTAGCTTCGTCATTTGATGGGCATTCTTCATCCCGGCAGCTTTCGGCCTTTCTTACCTTACCAGCCAGACGGCGTTTTGCAATGCCCTCCCGCGCTCCGGGAAGCCCCCGATTATTCGCGTGGCCGCAACTTCCGCCAGATCCGACCGGGAGACGGGAACTTGATCTCCCGCAGGACCGCCGCCATTCCCGCCGCCGTGGGCTCGTGCAAACGGCGGGTGAGCCCGAGGGCGATGAGCAGGGTGGCATTGGCCGCGGCGAAGAACAGGGTGAAACGGTTCCACTCCAATCCCCCGGCCTGCGCCCGCCAGCTGCCGACCGCGTCAATCATAAGCCCCCAGCCAATCGGCGCCAAACCCAGGGAAACGCTCGTAATGACCGAATACAAGGCAAAGAAATGACTCCGCCCCATCTCGGGAATCACGCCCATGGCCAGCCGCATGAAGGCCATCGTCACCACGGCGGAAAACAGGCCCATCAACACTTCCAGCGACAGGATCACCGGCATGGTGGCGGGCCAGCCACCGCCCGCCAGCACCAGCCACCCGCCCAGAATCAGGAGCCAGAATCCGAGCGCCACGATGAGCACCGGTTTGCTGCCCAGCCGATCCAGCCGAGCGCCCAGCAGCCACAAACTGCTGAGTCCGCCCAGGTACATGACTGAGGTCACCAGCAGGATCCGCCCCTCCCCCATCCCGGCGGATGACTTCAAGTAGGCCACGGTGAAGGCCGTGACCCCGCCGTAGGCGACCGACCAGGCGGCGGCGGCCCAGAGCAACCGCCGAAACGGTTCATAGCGCGCCATCGCCAACCAAGGTACCGGGGTCCGCGACGTCCGGGTCGCCTCGGGAATGGGCACATCGGGGATGCGCTTGAGAAATCCCAGGCTCACCGCGCCCATCACCGCACTGAAGGCGAAGATCACCGCAAACCTCCCCGGCTGGGGGGCTTCCCCCAAAACCAGGGCGGCGATGACGAACGTCAGAAAACTGGACAGATTCTGGCAGGCGGCATCCTGAGCCAGGTAGCGGCCGCGCCGGTCCGCCGGAACGAGGGTCGTGATCCAGGGCAGCCAGGCGCAACTGGAAATCCCCCGCGACAAATTGAAGCAGAAGAGCAACAGCAGCAGCAGCGCCAGGCGGGTGGTGGCGTCGAGGAACCCGCCGGTCAGCGGCACCAGGGCCATGGCAAAAATGAACATCACGCGGGTCCCCCAACCGGCGTAAACAAAGCGTTTGTAACCCACGCGGGCCACATAATTCGCCGCCGGGATCTGGAAGATCACCAGCAAGGGCATCATCCCGGCAATGATGCCCAGCACCGTGGCGCCCGCTCCGAGCGTCTTCCCGTACAAAATCATGGGGTTGCTCAGCACGATGGGAAACGAGAGGGCGTTGAAGGCGGCGAACCAATAGGCGTGCCGCAAGCCGGGCGGCATCACCGAGTCCTCCGGCGGGTTGGGCGTCTGCTCCCGCCCGGAAATTGTTTCAACCATTGTCCGGCGATCATGGAACAACCCGCTCCCCGGCGCGAGCCGCAAATAGTTTGCGCCACCGTGGCTTTGCCTTATGCTCCCGACCGGGTTGCCGCGCAGCCACAAGCTACACTGTGCCACCCAAGATTTGCCCGACTAAAGCCATGGCCGCACCCATTCAATTGATTTCGACCGATTTCGACGGCACCCTGTTTGCCGAATTCGAAAACCCGCCCATTCCTGTGTCCGTGCAGGAACTCATCGGCGCGCAACAGGCGCAGGGCGTCAAATGGGTCATCAACACGGGGCGGGATCTGTCCAGTTTGCAGGAGAGCCTCGCCCGGGCAAAACTTTCCATCACCCCCGACTTCCTCGTGCTGGTGGAACGGGAAATTCACGTGCGCCGGGACAACGATTTTTTCGCCTGCGAGGAATGGAACATGGCGTGTCACCAAGCCCATGAGGAAGTGTTTCGGCGCGTCCGCCGGGACCTGGTCCGACTCCGGAGCTGGGTGGATTACCAATTCAACGCCGTGGTTTATGAAGATGCGTATTCGCCTTTCTGCCTGGTGGCGGGTAACCGGGCCGATGCCGACCGGATCCATGCCTACATGAATGAATACTGCCTGGAGATTCCCGACTTGCAGGTGGTGCGCAATGAGGTTTACGCCCGTTTCGCCCATCGCGCCTACAACAAGGGCCGCGCCCTGGCCGAAATCGGCCGGCAACTCGGCCTGAATTCCGGCAATATTCTGGCCGCCGGCGACCATTTCAACGACCTGCCGATGCTGCACCCGGAGTTCGCGCGATTCTTAATCGCCCCGGCCAATGCGATTGACCCAGTCAAGCAAGCCGTCCGGGAACATGGTGGTTTTGTCAGTGAACTGCCCTGCGGACACGGGGTGGCGGCCGGTCTGCGCCATTGGCTGGCCGCTGCGGCTTATCCTCTCCCCCCAGCCGATTAGTGGCGCTAATTTTCCCGCCACTCCCTTCGGTGACAATTAAGACACTTTTTGCAACCTATTGATGACCAAATAGATGCAACTCTCGTTTTCGTTTGCAGTGCGGAGGGCCGGATGTTACTGTGATACTGCAACGATGCCGCGTGGGCTCCAAAAGCTGACGCGGCGGTTTTGCCTAATGTACTGTAATATTAAATCGAGATCTCTTCATGAGTGACGCAACATTGACCGCCCCAGCTTCCGGCGGCACCCCCAAAGTTTCCCGGGTTTCCGAGGCTATCATCCGCATCGCCGGCAATTCGCAAGACGGCATTCAAGCAATTGGCGGCTTTTTGGCCCGTCTGGCTGGCCGCAGCGAACAGGAAGTCATGACGCACATGACCATTCCCGCCACCATTTCTGGTGGACCTTCCATCTTTCAGGTGCGGATCGGCTCCGGCGAAGTGCTGAGCTCAGGCGACGAGGCGGACGTGCTGCTCGCTTTTTACCAGCACTCCTACGAAGGCCATATCAATTCCCTGAAAAAGGGCGGCATCGTGCTTTATGATTCCGACCACGTCGAACCCAAGCCGGAGTGGCAAAAGGATTATCATCATGTCGGCGTCCCCATTTCCGGCCTGACGGTGGAAGCCATCGGCGGCACCGCCAAGGACAAGGGCAAGAACATCTACGCCCTGGGTTTGGTGGCCAAGATGTTTGATCTCAACATCCCGAAACTGGAAAAATTGATCGGCGAGCGCTTCACCAGCAAGGACCCCAGCATCCTGAACAACGCCCTCGCGGCCTTCCATGCCGGCTACAGCCATTCGCTGGGCAGTGTCATCGAGACTTTTGCCTTCGTGGAAAGCCAGAAAAAGGGCCGTCCCCAGGTCGTCATGAACGGCAACGAAGCCATGGGTTACGGCTTGATCGCGGCCGGGGTCCGGTTCGGCGCGGGTTACCCCATCACGCCGTGGTCCGACATCATGGAGCTCCTGCGCCGGGAATTGCCCAAGTACGGCGGTTCTTTCATCCAGTGCGAAGACGAAATCGCCTCCATTTCCATGGCCATCGGCGGCAGCTACGGCGGCCGGGTGGCGGTCACCGGCTCCAGCGGCCCGGGCATTTCCTTGAAGACCGAAGCCCTTGGTTGGGCGGTCATGGCGGAGATTCCCCTCGTGATTGTGGATATTCAACGCGGCGGCCCCTCCACGGGCATGCCGACGAACGTGGAGCAATCGGATTTGAACATCGCCTGCTTCGGCGGCCACGGAGATTCCCCCCGCGTGGTCATCGCGCCGGCGGACGTCGAAGACTGCTTCTACAGCGCCATCGAAGCGGTGAACATCGCCCGCAAATACAGCGTGCCCGTCATCCTGCTCTCTGATCAGGCCATCGCGACCCGCATCGAAGCGTTCGCGGAACCGAACTTGGAAACGATCTGCCAGGACATCTCGCCGGACTTGACCCCGGTCGCCTCCCACAAGCCCTATGACTTGTCGGCCGCCGACGGCGTGACCCAGCACCTGGCCCCGGGCACCCGCATCGAAGACGGCGTTTACCCCATCGCCACCGGTCTGGAACATGACGAGTACGGGCACCCGACCGGCTCCCCGAAGCTGCACAGCCAGATGAACGCCAAGCGGCGCAAGAAACTCCAGACGCTCGCCGCGAGTCTTCCCACGCCCAACATTTACGGGCCGGCGGAAGGCAATGTCCTCCTCGTCGGTTGGGGTTCCACCCAGGGCCCGATCAAGGAAGCCGTGGACCGCGCCCGGGCCACCGGCGACAGCGTGTCCTCCATCCATATCCGGCACATCAATCCCCTGCCCCCGGGCCTCGAAAACATCTTCGCCGGTTTCAACCATGTCCTCGTTGTGGAAATGAACGACGAAGGCTTGTATGGTTACGGCCAGTTGGGCGGCGTGCTCCGCGCCTGCTTCGGCGACAAGAAAATCCGCGGTATTACCAAAACGGACGGCCTGACCTTCAAGGTCAAGGAAATCGTCGAAAAGGCCCGGGCCAATGTGGCCACGGGTTTGCGCAAACTTTAATTTAACGAACTTTGTAAACATCTCCATCTATGAGTTCTTCCCTGACTGACATTCCGGTTCGTGGCGGCAACATCACCGCGGTTCCGGCCAATTCCCCGCTGGAACGCAAAGGCCTGACCAAGAAGGAAATCGCCGCGGATCATCCCACCTGGTGCCCGGGTTGCGGTGATTTTTCGGTGCTGGCCCTGTATTTCAAGCTGATCGAAAAGCGCAAGCTGTGGCATGAAAAGATCACTACGGTGGCGGGTATCGGCTGTTCCAGCCGCTTCCCCTACTTCGTGCAGGCCCATGGCGTCCATTACATCCATGGCCGCGCCCTGCCCTTCGCCAGCGGCATTTCGCTCAGCCGCCCCGACCTCCATCTGTTCGTGTTTGGCGGCGACGGCGACGCCTTCTCCATCGGCGGCAACCATTTCACCCATACCGCCCGCAAGAACATCAAGATGACCTACGTCGTGATGGACAATTGGGTTTACGGCCTCACCAAGAAGCAGACCTCGCCCACCTCCCCCTTGGGCTTCAAGAGCAAGACCGATATCGGCGGCGCCACCGACCAGCCCATCAACCCCATGAAGCAGGCGATCGCCGCCGGGGCCACGTTTGTCGCGCGCACCACCCATTCCAACCCCAACCACGTCCTCCAGATGATGGAAGCCGCCATGGACCATGACGGGTTCAGCTTCATCGAGTGCCTGAGCGAGTGCGTGGAATTCTATGAAGGCGCGTTCGACGCCTCAAACCCGCGCAAAGGTGGCGTGTTCAACACCGTGCCCGCGGATCATGACGTTACGGACGAACTCGCGGCCTACAAATTGTCCGGCGAGGCCTTCCCCGGCAAATTCGGCATTTTCTACAAGGCTACCCGCGCCACCAAGAACGCAAATGAGGCGAAAGTCGTCGCGGCCGCGCGCGAAAAAACCGCGAGCCTCAAGGACTGGGAGATTCTCCAAAAGTCCTTTGATCGCTTGAAATAACCGTCTCTGCCTCCGGGCGGAACCGACCACGCGAGGCAGACTTCACTGTCTGCCTCGCTTCGTCTTTGGCCCCGTCACGGGGCCGCATTGTTCTCGATTCTGGCCAAATAACCTTAAGCCCCCCATTGACGGTCCGGCCGTTCGACCCGACAGTTCCCGCTGGTGGCGAACTCCCGGGAAATCCACTGCGCCATGCCAATCTACGAATTTGCCTGTCCCCGCTGCCGGGTTGTGTACAACTTCCTGTCCAAGCGGATTAATCCGGACCGTTTGCCGACCTGCCCGAAATGTGGCAACCGGAAGATGACCCGGCAGATGAGTACTTTCGCCACACCCCAAGCCGGTCGCCCGGAGCCAACGGGGGAGAACTCCGCCGCCCATCCCCGCGCGGAAGGCGGACCCGGCCCGGATCCGAACGACCCGCGAATCGCCCGGGTGATGGGCGAGTTGGAACGGGACATGGCCCATCTGGATGAAAACAATCCCAAGCACATGGCCGAGATGATGCGCAAGCTGAACGCGGTCCTGCCTCCCGGCACGATGCCGAAAGAAATGGACGTGGCCATCCGCCGACTGGCCGCCGGGGAGGATCCGGAGAAGATTGACGCGGACATGGGTGACGTTTTGGGTGGCTTTATGGGTGCCGGCGAAGAGGAATCAACGCCGGGCGGCCGCGGCTACGCACATGACGGTGGTTTATACGATTATTGAAAGATTGCCCCATGGCCCACATTCACGAAAAAATCGATTTCACCGTTGCCCTCCTCATTGTCAGCGGCGGGCGGATCCTGCTGATTCACCATCGCGGATTGAACAAATGGTTGCCCCCGGGTGGCCACATTGAATTGGAGGAGAATCCCGAGGAGGCCGCCCTCCGCGAAGCCCGCGAAGAGACCGGCTTCGAGATCGAACTCATCGGGGAGCGCCCGCCCACCACGGAAGACGGAACCCAGGCCCTCATCGCGCCCCGGTATTTGGATATTCACCGGATCAGCGCCACCCACCGGCACATTGGGATGATGTACTACGCCCGCCCTCGCAAAGGGGATCTCACCCTGGCCCCGGCGGAGCACCACGACATCCGCTGGTGCACCACTGAGGAACTGGATTCGCTCCAACCGCCCATGTCCGGGGCGGTGAAGTGGTACTGCCGCCAGGCCCTGGCGGAAATTACGGAGTGAGGATGGGCAATTCGCTGGACATCCACCCGCCGGCGGCGGTCGCAACGGCGGCTTTGCGGGAACGGGGGCGCCACCGCCTCCGCTTCACCTTCTTCACCCTGGAGGCCTTGAACAGCCTGGCGGCGGCGTATTACTTCAACTACCTGTTCTTCTACATGGGGGACCATTTTGGGTTCGGGAACCGGCAGAATCTGCTGCTGACCGTCCTCCATGGATTTTTTTACACCTTGTCCGCCGGGAGCGCCGGCCGCTTCGCGCATCGCTTTGGCCATCTGTTCGCGCTTTGGATGGGTTTTGGCGGCATGGGCCTGGCGCTGTTGATCGGCAGCCTATTGCCACATTTCCTGGGGTTCTCCCGGACCTGCATGCTGGCGGAATTAGGGGTTCTCCTGCTTTGGACCTTTAGCATGTGCCTCACCTGGCCCACGCTGCAGGCACTCTTGAGCCGCCATGAGGCCCCGGGGGAGATGGCCCGCACCGCCGGCACATACAATGTCGTCTGGTCCTCGTGCGCCGCAGTCTCCTACCTGACCGGAGGGGCGCTGCTCGAGCGCTTTGGCGGAGAAACCCTGTTTTGGGTGCCGGTCGGTTTGCACGTGCTCGAATTGCTCCTCCTGCTCACCTTGCCGGGCGAAAAAATCCTGCTGGGCGTAAAATCCGCGCCCATCCCGGCCGCCACTCCCGCGCATCCCCCGCTGAACCCGCGCCCCATCTCCCGGGTCCGGACTTTCCTCTATTTGGGCTGGCTGGCCAACCCTTTCGCCTACATGGCGATCAACGGTATTTTGCCCGTCATTCCCCAACTCGCCGATCACCTGGGTTTGAGCCACGCCGCCGCCGGGCTGGTTTGTTCGGTTTGGTTTTGGGTCCGGCTCGCCACTTTCATTTTTCTGTACCTCTGGCCGGGCTGGCACTATCGCTTTCGGTGGCTGCTCGCGGCGTTCGTCGCCCTCTCGCTGAGCTTCACGGGGATTCTGCTCAGCCCCAACATCACGCTGCTCATTCTGGCCCAGGTCGTGTTCGGGTGCGCCGTCGGGCTGATCTATTACTCGTCGCTTTTTTATTCGATGGATGGCGGGGAATCCACCGGCAAACGGGGTGGTTTCCATGAAGCCGCCATCGGCCTGGGGGTGTTCGGCGGCCCGGCCGTCGGCGCCAGCGCCCTCGCCATCTGGCCGCATGCCGCCAACGCCGGCGTCCTGGCGATCGGCACGGTCCTCGCGCTGGGCCTCCTGCCCTTCCTCTGGATCTACCGGCGCGGCCGGACGGCGACCGTCCCGGCCTTGCCGCGCTGAGGTTCCTGCGTTAGAATCGCGGCCACAGACGGCCCGCCCCCGACGGAACGGCCACTTTATTAATGACCAAACAAGCCAAATCAACGGAACGCCCCGTGCGGGTCGGCCTTATCTCGCTGGGCTGCGCCAAAAACCTGGTGGACGCCGAAATCATGCTCGGCTCGCTCATGCAGGGCGGCGTGGAAATCACCAACGACGCCGCCGCCGCCGATGTCGTGATTGTCAACACCTGCTCTTTCATCGATTCCGCCCAGGAGGAGAGTGTGGACACGATTTTGCAATCCGGCGAACTCCGCGAAGCCCGCAATCGCGGCCAGGGCCTGATTGTCTCGGGCTGCCTCCCGCAACGTTTCCGCGATGAACTCCCCAAATTGCTGCCGGAAGTGGACGCCTTCATGGGGATTGATCAGGTCGCCCAGGTCACCGCCATCGTGCACCAGGCCATGGCCCACCGTAAGCAACGCCTCGCCGCCCTGCCAGCGGCCGCCCGCAAAGGCAAGTCCGCCATTGTTGACCGCTTCGCCGAGCTTGATCGCACGCGCGACCTGACGGAACACGAAGCCGAGGAAAATCTCCGGGCCACCAAGAAGTTTGGGCAAACCCGCACCGTCGTCACTCCCGCCCCGGCCGCTCCTGCGCCCACCCCGGCCCCGGCGGATTCGCCGTTGACCAACGTCACTGAACGCCCGGTTTACATTCCGGATTTCGCCACCCCCCGCTTCCGTCTCACGCCGAAACACTTTGCGTACGTCAAGATCGCCGAGGGCTGCAATCATCCCTGCAGTTTCTGCATCATCCCGCGCATGCGCGGCACCCATCGCAGCCGTGTCCAATCGGACATCGTCCGCGAAGCGCGCCAATTGCTGGCCGATGGCGTCCGGGAACTCAACCTGATCTCGCAGGATTCCACCTATTACGGCCTCGATCTGCGCCCCGCCGCCTCGCGTAATATCGCCTCCCCGGAAAAATTCAGCGCCGCCGCCAAAGCCCTGCCGGCGGATGCCACCACGCTCAGCACGCTCTTGCGGGAGTTGAACAATCTTCCCGGCGACTTCTGGATCCGGCTCCTCTACACCCATCCGGCCCATTGGACGGATGAATTGATCACCACGATCGCGGAATGCCCAAAGGTCGCCCGCTACATCGATATTCCCTTGCAGCACATCCATGAAAACATGCTCGAACGCATGCGCCGGGAAACTTCCCAGCAATACATCGTGGATTTGATCGCCCGCATTCGCGCCGGCATTCCCGGCATCGCCCTGCGCACCACGTTTATCGTGGGCTTTCCGGGCGAAACGGAACGTTATTTCAAAACCCTGCTGGAATTCATCCGGGAAACGCGGTTTGAGCGCCTGGGGATTTTCACTTATTCACAGGAAGACGGCACCCGCGCCGGGCGCATGGAAGGCCAACTCTCGGACAAGGTGAAGCAGCACCGCCGCGACCTCGCGATGGCCGAGCAATTGCTCGTGGCGCGTTCGGTTTCCGAGTCGTTCGTCGGCAAGGAAATCAAAGTCCTCGTGGAGGGGGAAGCCAGCGCCAAGGAATTGCGCAAGGCCAACATCAGTTCCTGGGAACACGGCCTGATCCGCGAAGCCGACCAGGGCACCCGCCAACTTAAAGGCCGTTATCTCATCGCGCGCGGAGAAGCCGATGCCCCAGACATCGATGGCCGGGTTTATGTGCGCGGGCAGATTCCAATTGGCACCTTTGCCAAGGTCAAAGTCGTCGGGCATACGGATTACGACTTGATTGCCGAAGCGAAGTGATTAGAAAAAAGACCGGCTGGCAAAACGCCAGCCGGTCTTTTTACCGATCCAGGCCAGCCTCGAAAAGCCGACCTGCTGAAATTCATTACCGGCTAATGCCGGCCTAATCGTCTTCCGGATCAATCTCCGGAGCCGGGTCCACGTCTTCGGGATCCACCGCCCCGCCTTGCGGCGCATTGGGCGTCTGCTGGTTGCCACTGGGACGGACCATGCGATTGTAGGACGGTTCGCGATGCAAACCGCGCAGCGCATCGCGCAAATTCTGAATTTCCTGTTCGGAGGCGTTCTTCTCCCGCTCGGCCTGCTCCAGCGTGCGAATGACCTGGTTCAGTTCCTCCAGCACCCGCCGCAACTCGCCGCGGATGACATCCACTTGTTCAATCGCCTTGCGGACGCTGCTCGGTGCGCGACGGTTCGCATCGTCCGGCGGACGCTGCTGGCCTTCGGGCCGGCGGTTGTCGCCCCGGTTGTCGCCACGATTTTCACCTCGGTTGTCGCCGCGATTGTCGCCGCGATTGTCCCGTCCACGAAAATCTCCGCCCCGGTTCCCTCCTCGATTGTCACCGCGGTTATCGCCGCGATTTCCCCCACGGTTGTCGCCCCGATTGTCCGGACGGCGATCCCCGCCCCGGTTTTCCTGCCCCCGGTTTTCGGGTCCGCGATTCTCCGGACCACGATTGTCCCCTCCACGATCATCTCCCCCCCGGTTTTGACCCTGGTTTTCCGAAATGTTCTCGCCCGTTTGACCTTCAGTTTGGCGATTTTCCGGAGCGCGGTCATCCCCCGCTGGCGGGAGATTTTCCGACTGACCTTCCGGGCCTTGGTCACCCGTCCGTTGGTCGGAACTCCGTGGTTCTTCACCCCGGTTTTCCCCTTCGCCCCCGGCTTCCCGGCGGTCGTTATCGCGAAATTCAGTGTCCCGGTTTTCTTCCCGGTTGTCGGTCGGATTTTCCCCACTCGCCGACTCGGCGGTCCGGTTGTCCGGCCCGCGATTGTCCTGGCTTCGTTGGTCGCCCGGGCGATTGTCCGGTCCCCGGTTTCCCGGCCCGCGATTATCGGGTCCCCGGTTGTCGCGGCGGTTATCCCGTCCATCACGGCGGAAACGCGGACGGCGATTGCCATGCCGCCGGTCATCCGGACGCGGCGGGCCACCGGCCGGGCCCGCGTTGACGGGGCCCGGAGTGACCGGGGCGTCGGAACCTGGTCCGCTGAAGGAAGTTTCCGTGTCCGCACGGGGCGCCGGCGCCGCGGGTGCGGGCGCTCTTTCGGTTTCAACCGGCCGGGCCGGGATTTCCGTCTGTTCCTCAGGATTCATCTTTATCTGCCTCAAACTTGTGCCTGCCCGGATTTAAAATCAATGGAATAAATTCCCGCCACGCAAGAAAGTGCGCAATCATGGGCCAATCGCCGGGCATCCGGGGGACATACCCCCCGTGGCACCCACCCGAGAATTCGGCTCCAATTATCCCGCCATTTTATAATTTCCAAAACCCCTCCCCCGGGCGAGCATGTTCCCATTGACGGGAGGCCCCCGAATTCCGGGCCAGGGATCGGGATTGATTGCCCGCCGGGCCTGCCTCCCCATTATAAAACTGAAGTATGTTCCGGCGCTTTACTCCCATCCTGCTCCTGGTGGCCACCTGCTGGGCGGTGTTTTTCGTCAATGTGCTGGTCTTTCAAGGTCAATTGAACCGATTCGGCATCATTCCCCGCCAGGTGTATGGCCTGCCCGGCATTGTTTGCAGTCCCTTTCTGCACGCCTCCTTCCAGCATCTGGCGGCCAATACCATCCCGCTCCTGGTGCTGGGCGCCATTCTCTGCAGTCGCCGTCCGGGTGAATTCCTGGCGGTGACCCTCGCCGGAATCCCGCTGACGGGCAGCCTGATCTGGCTGCTGGCGCGCAACGCCGACCACATCGGCGCCAGCAGCCTGGTGTTCTGTTACTTTGGCTATCTCACAGCCCTGGCGTGGTTCCATCGCACCTTCTTTACGGTGGTGGTGGCCGTCCTTTGCTTCTTTGCCTATGGCGGCATGCTCACCGGCATCCTGCCCAATGCCGGCCCCATTTCCTGGGAAGGTCACCTCGCGGGACTCCTCGTCGGAGTGTTCCTGGCCCGCCTCGCTCCAAAAACGAAATCCGCTTGAAGCGCCCCCGGCGGCCCGTCTACCATCCGCCATGGACGACTCCCTGCGCCTGGTCCGGCGGTTCCTGGGTTGCGTCGCCGCCTTCTTCGGGTTGACTTTTGGCGGCGCGACCGCGACCCAGGCGCGTGATGTCTTCGTCCTGCTTTCCGGCGGCGACTCGCCGGGGAACAACAATTTTTCCCAATACCTGCAGGCCCGGGCGGTCGCGGGTTATTTTCAGCATACCTATCCGGCCAATTCCGTTTGGACCTTTTTTGGCGCCGGGAACGTGGCGGGAGCCGCCCCGGTTTTCAGCGACGTGCGGCACGACATCCGCCGCGGTGGGCGATCCCTCGAATCCTGGACGGTCGGCGCGCTGGCCAACAACCGGCCGGCCCGGCGCGAAATCTTCCTGCGCGCGCTGCGGGAGGAAATCCTGCCGGCGGTGGCCGAGGGTGGCACCTTATTCCTGTTTGTGGGAGATCACGGCTCGCGCACCCGGGGCAAGGAGGCGGAAAGCGATATCACCTTGTGGGGTTACACGCCGGATGCCACCGCTCCGCATGGCTGGCGCTACGATGACGATCAAAACCTGAAGGTGAGCGACCTCCGGGATGCGCTGCGTCATGGCCTGGGCCGGGGCCGCGTGGTGTTTTGCATGACCCAATGTCATTCCGGCGGTTTCCATTTTTTGAGCGTGCCGCGGGAAATGACCGCCAATCCGCGTTGGTTCACCAATTCCGTCGCGGCTTCCCCCGTCAAAGCCGCCCCCGTTTTCCCCCTGGCGGCGGGATTCACCGCCACGGATGAAATGTCCCTGGCTTCCGGCTGCGATCCCGACCCGGACCCGGATCAGTGGGCCGGTTACGAACGCTACCTGCCGGAGAACCTGCTGGGCTTGGATTTGCTCTCCTTGCAACCCGCCGGAAAGCCCCTCCCGTCCTTCGCCGCGGCGCATATCGCGGCCACGCTGGTGGACTGCACCATCGACAAGCCCTACTCCACCTCCGAACAATATCTCGAACGCTGGGCCGAACTCATCGAGAAGAAACTGGTCGGCAATCCCCGGCTCAAGCCCGAATTGCGCAAACCGCTGGCCGCCTATCAACGCGCGGTGGATGGCATGGTGGCCAAGGTCTCCAACTCCGCTTTCAATGATCGCGCCGAACTTTTCTACCGCTTCACCGAGCGGCTGACGGACGAAAATCCCACCGTCCGCCGCCTGGTTCGCGTGGGCACGCGGCAGGAATTGGAACGGGTGATTCGCACCGGCGATGGACCGGAGACGGAAGTCGCGGCCAGCAACCCGCCCCCCGCTGATTCCGCGCCCCGCCGCGGACGCGGTGGCCGGGGCGGCGGACGCGGGGCGGGCGGCCAGACCCGCCGGCTCTGGGCCACCACCATTCGCCCGGCCTGGACGGCGGCCATCGCCGCGAATGAGACTCCCGGACTGCCCGCGGCGGCACGGGAGTTTGAGTTGCACCTGCTGCGTCAGGAAGCCGGCAATACCAATGTCGATTTCTTCTCTCCCCGCGGCCGCTCCCGCCTGAACGACGAAGTTTTTTGGGGCGCCGGTTATGGCGAACCCAAAAACATGGATCCGGTCAAAGCGGAAATCATCATCCGCTGGGGGCAGGAACGGCGGGCGAAGATTCTCGATTGGGCCAAACAATCCGATGACGACGACGTCCGCGCCGCGGCCGAAACCCTTTCGCAAGCCCGACCGGGTCGCGGTCGTAACGGCGGTTCACCGGGGGTTGGTACCAGTACTCCGGCACCGGAAACCGCTGACTTGAAGTGGCCCCTGGCGCAGGATGTCGCCGCCGAGCGCACGCTGTTTTACCGGCGCGTCCTCGCGGCCTGGCAATTCCTCATCGCCATGGATGAGCGGCCCGCCCTGGCGCGGGTGCGGGAATTGACTGAACTGGAGCGCACCCCCCTGCCCCCGCCACCCAAGCCCCATTAACCCCCGCGCTTGCACGCCAATCCGCCAACCCAATCCCCTCACCGCATTTCTGATTGGCGGCCCCTCCCCTTACCCGAACCCGCCCGTCCCGGTTCCCCCGCGTAAACCTACTCCACCATGATCAAACTCACGCTGCGCCCGACTGCCCTGCCCCTCTTGCTCCTTTGCCTGCTCCCCGGCTGGTTGTGCCCGGTCACCGCCGCTCCCGTCACCACGCCCAAGCAGTTCTTTGGTGCGAGCATCGGTGATGATTATTTTTTGGCCGACTATCGCCAACTCACCAATTACTGGATCCAACTGGCCCACGAATCGCCCCGCCTGCGGGTCGTGCCCATCGGGCGGACCGAGGAAGGCCGGGTCCAAATGATGGGGATCGTCACCTCCGCCGCGAATCAGCAGCGCCTGGCCCGTTATCAGGACATCGCCCGCCAATTGGCCACGGCGGTTCCGGGCGATCCCGACGTCGCCCAAGCCCTTTCCCGCGAAGGCAAGGCGGTGGTGTGGATCGACGGCGGCCTGCATGCCAGCGAGGTGCTGGGCGCCCAGCAATTGATCGAGACCCTCTATCAATTTGTCAGCGGCAACGATCCCGAGACCCTCCGGATTCTAGACGATGTGATCATCCTCTTCGTCCACGCCAATCCCGACGGCATGGATTTGTGCTCGCAATGGTACATGAAGGAAACCGATCCCCATAAGCGCACCCTGAACGGCCTGCCCCGCCTTTACCAGAAATACATCGGCCACGATAACAACCGCGATTTTTATGCGGCCACGCAGGCGGAGACGCGCAATCTGAACCGGGTGATGTACCGCGAATGGTTCCCGCAGATTGTTTACAACCATCACCAGACCGGGCCGCCCGGCACCGTCCTCTTCTGCCCGCCCTTCCGCGACCCGTTCAATTACAATGTGAATCCCCTCGTAATCAGCGGCATCGACGCGCTGGGCGCGGCCATGATGCAACGCTTCCTGGAGGAGGACAAACCCGGGGCCACCGTCCGCTCCGGAACGCGCTATTCCACCTGGTGGAATGGCGGACTGCGGACAACTTGTTACTTCCACAACATGATCGGCCTGCTGACGGAATCCATCGGCAGCCCCACGCCCATGCAGATCCCGTTTAATCCGGCCTTGCAATTGCCCAAGGCGGATTACCTCGCCCCCATCGCCCCCCAAACCTGGCACTTCCGGCAATCCATTGATTACTCCGTCTCCGCGAACAAAGCCGTGCTCGATTATGCCTCCCGCCATCGCCAACCCCTCCTCTTCGACATCTGGCGGATGGGCCACGCCGCGGTGGAGCGCGGTAACCGCGACAGTTGGACGATCACCCCCAAACTGGTGGAAGCCGCCCGCGCCGGTCGCGTCGGGGGAACAGCGGCCGCCGAGCACGAACCGGAGCCGCCCGCCGTGGCCTCGTCGCTTCCGCCCGAGTCGGCAACGCCAACGGATGCCCCCGCTCCCCGTGGTCGCGGCGGTCGCGGCGCCCGGGCTGGCGGCGACGGCAGCCGCGGCACGAACCAGTTCAACCGCCTGTTCCGTGATCCGGCCAACCGTGACCCGCGCGGCTATATTATTCCGGCCGATCAGCCGGACTTCCCGACCGCCACCAAGTTTGTCAACGCGCTCCTCAGCACCGGCATCACGGTGGAACGCGCGACGACGGAATTTACCATCGGCGATCGCCACTACCCCGCGGGTTCCTATGCCGTCCTGGCGGCGCAACCTTTTCGCGCCCATGTGTTGGATCAATTCGAACCCCAGGATCATCCCAATGATTTCCCCTATCCCGGGGCCGCTCCCACGCCGCCGTATGACATCAGCGGGTGGACGCTGGCCGATCAAATGGGCGTCCAATTCGATCGCATCCGCCATGGGTTCGATGGACCATTCGCCGTGGTCAACGGACCCATCGCCCCTGCGCCCGCCGGCATCGTCAATGCCGAAGGCGCGGTGGGCTATTACCTCGGCACCCGCATTAACGACGCGTTCCGCATCGTGAACCGCCTCCTGGCCGCCGGTCAACCCGTCCGCCGACTGCGGGAAGCCGTGACGCTGGACGCCATCACCTACCCGCCGGGGACTTTCTATCTGGAACGCCAACCCGCCACCGAGGCGCTCCTCCAAAAACTCGCGCAGAATTTCGGCGTCCCCTTCACCGGCACCCGCCAGCCTCCTGCCGCCGCGGTCGCCGCCGACCTCCATCCCGTCCGGATCGGTTTGTGGGATCGTTATGGCGGCTCGATCCCCTCTGGTTGGACCCGGTGGTTGCTGGAGCAATTCGAATACCCCTTCGAACTGGTTTACGCCCCGGAATTGGATCGGGGCGACCTGCGGGCCAAATTCGATGTCCTGATCTTCGTGGACGGCGCCATTCCGGGTCGCACCGGCTCCGTCACCATTCGCGCGCCCGGCGATGGCGGCGACGCCCCGGCGGCCGGCAATCCCGAGGCCCCCGCCACCGGAGATGCCGCCAAGGATGAATACCGCGAGCAACGGGGTTCCCTCACGGCGGAAAAAACCGTGCCCCAATTGCGTCAATTCCTGACCAACGGCGGGACGGTCCTCACTATCGGCACCTCCACCAGCCTGGCCTATCACCTGGACCTGCCCCTAACCAACGGCCTGGTGGAAACCGGCACCAATGGCCGGGTGCGCGCCTTGTCGCGTGAAAAATTCTACATCCCTGGGTCACTGCTGCAGGTGGCCGTAAACCCAGCCACGCCGCTGACCTGGGGCCTCGACCCCACGGCCAGCGTCATGTTCATCGCCAGCAGCCCGGCCTTCCGCCTCCTCGACGGTGCGGCCACCAACGGCCTGGCGCGCGTCGCCTGGTTCGACACCAAAACGCCGCTGCGCAGCGGCTGGGCCTGGGGCCAGGAATACCTGCAGGACACCGTGGCCATCGCCGAAGCCCGCGTCGGTGCCGGTCACCTCGCCCTGTTCGGGCCGGAAATCCTCTTCCGGGCGCAGCCGCATGGCACCTTCAAATTCCTCTTTAACGCCATCCTGCAGGCCGGGCTGCCCCCGGCGGCGACGGAGCCCGTTGCGAGCGCCAAGGCGGTCACGAATTAACCGGGGGGAGCCAGGCCTCCGGGCGCCAGACGCGCACCCGGAGACCCGGCCATGCGGGCAATACTCAGAGCTTCAACACTTTGTTGAGCTCCGGCGTGATCAACGCCGCATTCAATCCCTCCCGCACGATCGGCCCCCAGATAAAGCCTTCCACGCCCATTTCTTCAAGGATGGTCATCACCCGGTCCCGCACCCGGTCCCGCACTTTTTCGCGGACCTCCCGATCCATCTTATCCATCGTCAAACCATTCAAATCCTCGTCGATTTCATTGATGGGCTGGGGCGTGTAGCGGATTGGCCCAATCTCCCCCGGCAAAGCGATGGCGGGGTTCTGCAAGAAGGTCTGCGCTTTTTGCCGACCCACATCGTAATCGTGATCACGGTAACTGCGGTCAAAAAAACCGGCGAACGCGGCCAGTTCAAAACTGGCCAGTTCCCGGTCCTCCGCCGTGATGCCGTAAATCTTCATTTCGTCGAACCGCCCGATTTGCGCGGCGGTTTCCAGCGTCAGCAGGGTCGCGATGTACGTCTCCGCCGCGGCCACTCCCAGGGCGTCCGTAAGCTGCTCATATTCCTGGCCAAACTGCTGCCGAAGCCGATCCGATTCATGTTTTTGTAAGGCGGGATTCTGCTGGAAGAGCAGCGGGAGCAAGGAGTCGGTCATGGGTTGCAAGCTCGCCGCGGTGATGAAACCGTCCGCCCCGGCCGGCTGCAACAAGCCATCGTGCAAAGCCTTCGCTCGCGCATTGAACAAATCGATCTTGTCGTTAACCCGCTCCGCCTCAATCCAGTCACGATAGCGCGCCTGTTGAAAAATGGCGAGCAACAGCCGGCCCGCCACCTCCACATAGCTGGCCTTGTCGGAATTGAAGGCGTCATGCGTCACCCCCAGCGGATTTTTCGCCGAAGGGGAAACATACAAATAAAATCGACTATCCGAATTTTGGTGATTGTCAATTTCATCCACGAGGTTTTTGGCCATGCCGAGCGGCTCGTTTTGAAAGGTCCCCCCGTCGGTGTAAGTGAACCGCTGCCCCGGCAGGATCGACGTCACCAGCGGCGGCTGGGGCCCGTAATCAGCGCCGTGACGAACGAGGTCCACCAAACCGAACGCGAACGGGAACGCCCCGCAGGACACCGCCGCCTGCCGCAAAGGCTCCCATTGGTCGAGCGTGTCAAAATCCTCCGGCTTCGATCCATCCAACCGGGTGGTGATCTGATCCTGGTGCTTGGTATAAACAAACTGGCCCGCCGGTCGCAAAGGCAGCCCGTAATCCACCCCATTCAGATTCGACAGCGCCAGCCCCAAACTGATCCGGTCCGCGCCGGCGGGATGCCGCTCCACCCGCAAATCCGTCTGGACCGCATACCGCGCCGTGATGTACCGCTCGGAAAGGTCGGCCACATGCTGGGATGACAGAATGGACTTCTCAGGACTGTCCTTTCCGTGCTGGTTGAGCAGTTCTTCAATCCCCACGTCGCTCACCCACGGCCGGTACAGACAATTGCTGTAAGGGCCATCCAGTGAACCGGCCTCAAACAAGAGCTTCTGCGCCAGGATCGTGGCCGTCATCCCGCCGGCGGACGCCCCGGTAATCACATCCACCTTGATGAAGTCCCCCGCCGCGAGAGTCGCGGGGTCCTGGTTATGCTGTTTGATTGCATCCAGAATTTCGAACATCACCCCCGCCTCATAACTACCCAAAGAAACCGCCCCCGATACTGTGATGGCCAATCGTTTAGTCATAGCTTCAGTTGCTCCTTGCTGATTAGTTCTTGATTAATCACCCGCCCCGGATGCAGGACCTGGTATGGAGCGGAAAAACGCCCCGCCGCGCGCCCTGCGGAAAGCCGGATGATTCGATTTCCGCGATATTTCCCTAATTTCGGGAACTCCAGCAAGTGGAAAAGGCTTGGGGAATCCGTTTTTATGTCATTCAAAAGGCTGGGGAAAGTTCCGGAGTCTTAGCCCCCAAAATTTGCCGGATTCGCAAAAGGTAATCACAGGGGGGATTTCACACGAAGGCACGGAGCCGCAAAGGGAAACTGGACCCGTCTTCGCTGGAAGCTACGCCGGGCAGGTGAAGTGTCCGCAGGGTGGACTTCTGCGGGAACCGGAGGGGCCATCGCTTTTTCCGCAAATCCCTACCCGCTCTCTCAAAAAACACCAAAACACAATGATTTTTAGCCACAATAGTTCACATAGACCGCAAAGGTAGGAAGGCGAAGGACCAAAGACAGGGAAAAGCCCGGAATTTTGTCCGGGAAAAAGCAAACTCTTCACAAATGGGGCAAAGGAGAGGATTTCACACGAAGGCACGGAGTCACGAAATGAAGTTGGATTAAGTGTCCGGAGCCTGGACTTCCGTTGTAATTGCGGTCCCCGGTGTCGCGCCGCTTTCAGGGCGCTGGATGGAAAATGCCTTAAGACCCAGCCTGGTTAGGCTGGGCTATCGAATCACGGCCCTTCAGGCCGTTTGGAATCCGATGCGGAGTGGAATTGCTCACGCGGAGACGCGGAGAGCGAGGAGGGGAACCGGAAATGACGCCACGGAGGCACGAAATGAAACTGGATTAAGTGTCCGTGGGGGCGATTCCGTCGGGAATAGGCGGAACCCCGCTTCGCCAAGGCTACGCAGGGCGGGTCGGACGAATCGGAAGGATCTGACGTATCGGATGGCGAAATCCAGGCGTTTGGTTGGCGGTTGTGCGGGAAACTGGATTAAGTGTGTGTAGGGGCGACAGGGGGGGCCGTGGTATCGCGCCGCCTTCAGGGCGCAGGAATTAAAATGCCGGAAGACCCAGCCTTTTTAGGCTGGGCTATCCAATCACGGCCCTTCAGGCCGTTCGGAACCCCGGCGGGGGCCGGAGCCGGGTAAGTGCGCAAGGGCGCGACCGGCCCCGACCACCGGCCAACCGGGTGATTACCGGTGGCCGGTGGCGGTTTGGTGGCTATTTCCGCCTTAAGATGTCAAAGAACGGGGCT
>CAIXFN010000007.1 GCA_903918755.1 uncultured Pedosphaera sp. | reverse complement strand
TGGCGTGCTGCTGGTTCAATTTGAGTTGATACATCAGCCAGCGTGCTCGCTTCGCGAGCCCACCGGCCAATTATCTCATCCTCAAACTGGCTGGTTTTGATTCGACCCCGAGTGGCTGGTTTTGACCGTCCCCTGACAGCCGGGACTGACCCCTTTGACGGGATGCGACTCAAGTTTCGATCTGAAGGCTTGCGAGCCGCAGGTGCCCGGGGGAGGTCGCCCCCCGTCCGGCCAAGCTTAACGGCCGAGTGGGGCTTTGGGAATTTCGCCCGGGGCAGCGTCTGGTTGGACCTTGAACAAGCGCCCCGTGCCAGGGTTGACACCCCCAGTCCAAAACCCTTTGCAAACGTAAAGACCAACATTCCCGTGATCAGCCAGATAGGGAAAATCAGGCAAACCAACGCTGGCAATGACCCAGGCACGGTTGCCAGGGGAGCCGCTTTCGAAACGGTATCCCAACCCTCCTTTGGATCGCTGGAAGCCAGCTTTCACCTCGGCAATCGCGGTCTGTTGGGTCGCAAAAGGATCGCTCGGAAGTTCCGTCAGATACCGGGGAACGAGTTGGTCCAGTGTCGAAGGCAGATTTCCGCTGTGATCCTCGGCATACATGTCCAGCGCCCCCACAGCAGAACCTGATCACGGCGAACCTTCTCCAACCGCTGCTTGTCGGCGGCGGGGAGCTTCTTGTATGCGGCCGAGGAGTGGAAATCATAAGCCTTCTCATCGGCCGTCAGCAGCGTGGCGAGCGACAGGAATGCGCAAGCGAGGCAAAGAACATTTTTCATATGTGATTACGACACCGAAGGCGGCTTTTTCTTAGATCCTTGGACGAAGGCGGCTGTCGTTGTTCAAAAGCAACCAACCTTTGTCCGGTTCATGCAACTGCCGATTCGTGAATGAATGGAAATACCACCATTCAGTCCTCCCGAGTGTCGTGGAGATTGCTTTCCTGAGCAATTCTGCAACTCGGGCGACGATTGCACCTCATTGTGGATTTGGCGCGAGCCATTTGAAAGAAGAAGGCGGACAGAACTGGGGACGAAAATCTCGGAGAGATCGTTCGGGGTGGCGCGGATTGAGTCGCACTTTCAGTGCTCGGAGGAATTTTGGACCGAATTCCCAGGCCGATGGCCTGGGCTGGGGTTGAAGCGCGCCGTTGGCGCTGGGGAAAGGGAGGCTGGTGCATCGGGCAGGACTCGAACCTGCAACCTTCTGATCCGAAGTCAGAAGCTCTATCCAATTGAGCTACCGATGCTATTGAGGTGGTTGGCCGGGTTGGGCCCGAAGTTCGCACCTTCCGTTTTTAATTAAGCACAGGTGGGGGGAAAGGGCAATGGAACTTGGCGCGGCGTGGGTGATAGAAAGGGCCACCTCTCCCGGGCCCTCTCCGCCATGGAAATGGCAGAGAGGGAGATGATGCCTGGAATTATTTGGTAGCGGGTTTGGTGGGGGCGAACATTTTGGCGGCCATTTGGAGGCCGGCTTTTTGCATGGTTTGCTGGGTTTCCAGGTAGCTGCTGAAGGTTTTGTACTGGTCGGGGGAGAGGATGTTCTTGGCGGTGTTAAGGTATTGTTCGTTCAGTTTGTCCATTTCCTGCATTCTTGTGGCCAGTTTGGTTTCGTCGAACAGGGCGGTCGGGTCGGCGTTGAGTTTGGTTTGGTCCGTGGGGTCATTGGCGAATTTGAAGCTTTCGCGCTGTTGGGCCATGGCCTGGACGAGTTGCTGTTCCTGGTCGTCGGTCAGGGCGAGCGGGCCGGTGCCCAATTGGTCTTTGAGCGCGCTGACTTGCATGCGTTCGGGGATGCTTTTCTCGTAGGTTTGGAACTGGGTGTAATTGTCATCGCCTAGCAGGCTCTTGATCTGGGCGTCGGCGGCATCGGTGGAGGTTTTGACCTGGGCGACGAGGTCGGCGCGTTTCGCTTCATCAAGGTTGCCGGAGAACATGGACATGCCCATTTCGGAGGCGGCCAACTGTTTGTTCATGATGAGGTCCTTGAGGCTGGTGGACTGCTCGGGGGTGAGGTGCGCGGCGGCGAAGAAGCGGCCGTAATTCTTCTCGGTCATGGTGCCCAGAACGGCTTTTTGCTGGCTGCGGATGAGCTCTTTCATGTCCGGGTTGTTGAACATCGCGGCCAGGGGATTGGCGGGTTTGGCGTCCGCGCCGTCGGCTGCCGGAGTGCCGGAGCCGTTGGCGGCGATGGCGGCCGCTTTCGCCTTGGCTTGGGCCAGGTTGGTGAGACTGGCGGCGAGATCGTTGCGGGCCTGGGCGGCTTCAATGGCCTTGGCGGCGGCATCGGCGCGGGTTTCGGCCAATTTCTCCTTCAGCCGCGCGGCTTGTTGGGCTTCCGCCTCTTTTTGGGTCTGGAGGGCGGCGGCTTGCGCCTGGGCGGCCGCTTCCGCAGTGGCGGCTTTGCGGGATTGTTGGAAGTACAGTGCGCCCAACCCGAGGGCGGCGATGAGCAGGACTCCGAGGATGAGATTTTTCATGGTGGGGGAAGACCCGGGGGTCTGATGGTGATTAGCGATTACGCGATATGTTCGTTCAACCGGCAAGACAGCGCAAGGGGGGAAAGGTTACGGCGTAAGATGCAGGGATCACCACCTCTCCCCGGCCCTCTCCCCCATTCGAAATGGCGGAGAGGGGGAAGAGGGATGGTCGGTGAGCGTTATGGGCCTCGCAAATTCGATGGGTGCAGGGGGCCGAGTGTGAGGATCCGGACTTAGCCGTGCAGGAGGTGGCGTTTGATCAGGTGATAGACATCCGGGGCAGTGACTTGGCCGGGGGGCATCAATTCGGAGCGGGGGGAGATGAAGACCGGGTAATCGGCGACGCGTTCCGGCAAGCGGCCGTGGGAGCCTTTGACCAGGGTGGCGTCCAGCGGGATGACATCCATGAGCATGCGGAAGCCGAGCTTCTTTTGGGCCAGGCGCCAGAGGATTTTGAGTTTTACAGCGGGAATGGCCGGGTCGAGGAACAGTTCCACGGGATCGTAGCCGGGTTTCCGGTGGATATCCACGCAGCGGGCGAAATCGGGTGCGAGGCGGTCATCCAGCCAAAAGTAGTAGGTGAACCAGGCGTTGGCGCGGGCAATCACGACGAGATCACCGGAGCGTTCGTGGTCGATGCCGAGGGCGGCCTGTTCTACGCGGTTGAGGACCTGTTCGACGCCGGGTTCGGCGATGAGCGCGGCGCGGACGCGGGGAGCGAGGGCGGGGTCCTTGAGATACACGTGGGCGACTTGATGATCGGCCACGGCGAAGGCACGGCTGGCGCCATAGTCGAGGAGTTCGCGGCCCAGCTCTTCCTTGATTTGCAACCAACCTTCCCGGCGAAAGAGGCGATTCAAGTGAATGGGGGTGTCCACCGGAGTGATGCCGTATTCGGAGAGCAGGATGACTTGCACGGAGCGTTCGGCGTAGAAGTCGAGGAGTTCGCCGACGAGCGCGTCGATTTCGCGGACGTCCTGCGAGACGGCGGGATCCAGGGGGCCGAGGCGTTGGAGGTTGTAATCCAAGTGCGGCAGGTAAACGAGGCTGAGGGTCGGGGAATGTTCCTTTTCGACCCACTGCGCGGAACCGGCGATCCAGCGGGACGCGGCGTCGCGACCGCCCTGGGGCGAGGCTAGGCCCGCGGCGGGTCCCCAGAAAGTGGCGAAGGGGAATTCGCCCAAGGTAGCTTTGACGCGGGGGCGGAGGTCGTACGGCCACGCATAGATGTCGAAGAACTTGCGGCCGTCGGCCGGATACATGGGGCGCGGGGTGATCGAATAATCCGCGGTGGAATACATGTTGTACCACCAGAACAATTTCGCGCAGGTGAATTGGGGATCCAGGGCGCGCAATTCGTCCCACAATTTGGGGCCGTGAACGACGTGGTTGGATTGTTTCCAAAACTGGACCTCGGCGAGTTCGCGGTTATACCAGCCATTGGCCACAATGCCGTGGCCGGCGGCGGTGGTGCCGGTGAGATAACTGGATTGGGCGGTGCAGGTAACCGCCGGGAAGGCGGGCACGATATTGGCCAAGGCGCCGCGACCGAGATACTTATTGAGGCGCGGGGTGTGGGGGCCGAGGAGGCCCTGGGTCAACCCGACGACATTGAGAACCGCAGTCCGCTTCATAGCGGCAACTTAGCGCAGGCCAGCGGGCGAGGGAAACGCAAACTGGCGACTCAGGCCATCAGCTTGGGCACGAGTTCGCCGGAAACATCGGTGAGGCGGAAATCGCGCCCCTGGAAACGATAGGTAAGTCGGGTGTGTTCAAAGCCCAACAAGCGCATGAGGGTGGCGTGGAGATCGTGGACGTGGACGGGATCCTCGACCGTGTGAAAGCCGAAGTCATCCGTGCGACCCAGCGTGATCCCGGGGCGGATACCGCCGCCGGCAAACCACATGGTAAACGCCTGGGGATGATGGTCGCGGCCCATTTTGCGGCCGGCGGCTTCGTTGGTTTCCACCATGGGGGTGCGGCCAAATTCGCCGCCCCAGATCACCAAAGTATCCTCGAGCAGGCCGCGTTGTTTGAGGTCCTTGATTAGGGCCGCGGCGGGGCGATCCGTCTGGCCGCACTGGTCGCGCACGCCCTGGACGACTTCGCTGTGATGATCCCAGGCCTCGTGATAGAGCTGAACGAACCGGACGCCGCGCTCGATGAGGCGGCGGGCGAGGAGACAGTTGTTGGCGAAAGAACTCTTGCCGGGCTGGGCGCCATACATGGCGAGGGTGGCGGGCGATTCCTTGCCCAGGTCCATGAGTTCGGGCGCGCTGGTTTGCATCCGGAACGCCATTTCAAAGGAGTTGATGCGCGTGGCGATCTCAGGATCGCCGGTGGCGCCCAGATGATGCTGGTTCAATTCCTTGAGGGCATCGAGGGAATCGCGCTGGAGTTTGGGCGTGACGCCGGCGGGATTGGTGAGACTGAGGATGGGATCGCCGGAACGCCGGAAGGGCACACCCTGGTAAACGGTGGGCAGGAAGCCGGAACCGAAATTGGAAGCCCCGCCGCTGGTGCCGCCCGCGGAACTGAGCACCACAAAGCCCGGGAGGGAACGGGATTCGCTGCCGAGCCCGTAAGTGACCCACGAGCCCATGCAGGGCCGGCCAAACTGGGTCGAGCCGGTGTTCATCAAAATCTGCGCCGGCGCGTGATTGAAGGCGTCGGTGTTCATGGACTTGACGATGGCGATGTCATCCACGACTTCGGCGAGATGCGGCAACACTTCCGAGATCTCGGCGCCGCTGCGGCCGTGGCGGGAGAATTTCAGAGGGCTGGCGAACAGATTGGCATCCGGCCGGATGAACGCGTAGCGCTGGTCCTTCACCAATTCGGCGGGGACGGGGTGGCCGTCGTATTTGACGAGGGTGGGTTTAAAATCAAACAGATCCAACTGGCTGGGGGCGCCGGCCATGAACAGATAAATCACCCGTTTGGCCTTGGCGGCGAAATGCGGGAGTTTAGGGACCAGCGGATCCTCATTCGCGGCGGGCGGAGTGCCAGCGAGGAGACGTTCATCCCGGAGGAGGGAGGCCAGCGCCAGCGAACCAAGGCCCACGCCGCAATCGCGGAAGAACCAACGGCGCGAGATAAGTTTGGCGGCTTCGAGACGGAGTTCGGCTTCGTGGTTCATGGCAGGGGCGGCACTATTCCTTGGTGATCGTTTCATCCAG
Organism: uncultured Pedosphaera sp.; assembly: GCA_903918755.1. Lineage (GTDB taxonomy): Bacteria > Verrucomicrobiota > Verrucomicrobiia > Limisphaerales > Pedosphaeraceae > CAIXFN01. Next base: position 5,070 of record CAIXFN010000007.1, on the reverse strand, counting down.
ATTGAGCAGCACGCGCGCAGCCAGGGTCCAGGCGGCGAGGCGGTGCAGGTTCATTTCCGTGGGGAGATTTTTTTGATCCGCCACGGCCACGGTGATGGCCGCGGTGGTGCGTTCCGAGAAATAGGCTTCCTGGGTTTGCACCAGATCGAGGAGCCGATGCAATTCGTCGGCGTCGGGCAACCGGCCGGTGCACAGGCGGAACGCGTAAATCACCCGCTCGCGCTCGGTCGCGCCACCCTGGCGGCAGACCCGCAGGGCCAGGGCCTGCGCGGCTTCATGAAAGACCGCGTCATTGAGGGTGGTGAGGGCCTGCAAGGGGGTATCGGACATGACCCGGCGGACACAGGCGGTATCGGCATTCGGGGCATCAAACACCGTGAGGCTGGGATACGGCGCGGTGCGCTTCCAAAAAGTATACATGCCGCGGCGGTAGCGATCTTCACCCTTGCTGACCTCCCATTTCATCGGGGCGCCGTAAGCCAGGCTCAGGACGCCATCGGGGATGGGAGGATAAACGCCAGGTCCGCCGATTTTGTCGCTGAGCAGACCGCTGGCGGCGAGGGCGATATCACGGACCACTTCGGCCTCGACGCGCACCCGCGGGCCGCGGGCCAGCAGGCGGTTGTATTGATCCAGGGCATACAATTCCGAGCTGACTTGGGAGGATTGGCGGTAGGTGGCCGAGGTGACGACGAGCCGGGTCAAAGCCTTCATGCTCCAGCCGCGCGCCATGAATTCCGAGGCCAGCCAGTCGAGCAATTCGGGATGGGACGGCGGATCGCCCTGCGTGCCGAAGTCTTCGGCGGTCAGGACGAGGCCACGGCCGAAATAGGCCTGCCAGAAGCGGTTGACCGCGACGCGGGCGGTGAGCGGATTGCGGCCATCCACCAACCAGCGGGCAAAGGTGAGTCGATTGCGAGGGGCATTCGTGGGGAGAGGGGGGAGAAACGCGGGCACTTCCGGGGTGACCGCCGCGGTGGGGCTGCGGAAATCGCCGCGATTGAAAATGCGCGTGACGCGGGGTTCCGGGCGGGCGGCAAGGACCAAGGTGGTGTCGCCCGTGCGCCATTGCTCCAGGAGGTGCGCGATCTTTTCATTCACCGCCGCGCTGCCCGGATCCTGCTGACGGAAGAAGCCGGCCAAAGCCTGTGACTGCGCAGGAGTGCGTTGCGCCGCCGGCAGATCCACCGCCAGCCGCAAGGCCGGAGTCAACGGATCCGCCTTCAACGGATGATCTGCGACCGTGGTGGCGGAGAGGCGGAACCGGCCGATGGTGTGCTCACCGCCGTACAGTTGTTTCAACGTGAACTGGAGCGTGGTACCCGCGGGAAAGCCGACTTTGTCCGACGTGACGAACACCGCGCGGCGATCCTCGTTGAGGCGACCCGGGCCGCCATCGATGGCCCAGCCGTGTTTGTTGTCCCCGTGCGGGTTGATGGCGTTGGTGATGGAGAACTCCGACTGGGACAAATCCGCAGTGGCGCTTTGAAAGACGACATGATTAGTCACCTGGCCGTCCGGGGAGATGGCATCCACGCCGAAGGAGGTGAGGACAAAGTTGCCATTGGGGGCGCGGCCCGGGCCATTGCGCGGCAGGTTGGGATCCGCGATGGTTTCGAGGCGGAAACCGGTGATGCCGGAGAGCGGGGTTTTGACGGTGACGGAGTAAGTAGAAACCGGCGGACTGGAGCCAGTGGCGAGCAGAGAATGATCCGCGAGCTTTTCAAACTTGGTGCCCACGGCGCCGAAGAAGGCTTCGGGATCGAGTTCGGTCCAATTCACGGACAACGCCTGCATGTCCTTTTCCCAGGCTTCCCGGCGGCCGGCGAAGCCGGGGTCCTGGGTGGGAAGGTCCGCCTCCAGCGCGGCGATTTGCGACTGAATCTCCTGGCGACGGGCGGCCAGGCTGGGGCTGACCACTTCCATCATCGGTTCGTCGTCGTTATTCAGGAAGGCGTAGAACTGGTAAAATTCCTTTTGCGAAATCGGATCGTATTTGTGGGCGTGGCATTGGGCGCAATTGATGGTCAAGCCCAGGAACGCCTTCCCCGTGGTCTCCACCCGGTTGAGGATGGCGGAGACGCGGAATTCCTCGGGATCAATGCCGCCCTCCTCGTTCACCATGGTGTTGCGGTGAAAACCGGTGGCCGTGCGCTGCTCGGGAGTGGCGTTGGGCAGCAGGTCGCCCGCGAGTTGTTCGATGGTGAACTGATCGAAGGGCAGGTCGCGATTGAAGGCGGCGATCACCCAATCGCGGTAGGGCCAGATGGAGCGGGGCAAATCCTTCTCGTAGCCGTTCGTATCGGCATAGCGGGCGGCATCGAGCCAGTGACGGGCCCAGCGTTCGCCATAATGGGGCGAGGCCAGCAGGCGATCGACGAGCCGTTCGTAGGCGTCCGGGCGGTTGTCCGCGAGAAATTCGTCCACCGCGGCCAGGGTGGGCGGCAGGCCGGTGAGATCCAGGCTGAGTCGCCGGATGAGCGTGGTGCCGTCGGCCTCGGGGCTGGGATGGAGGTTTTCTTTCTCCAAACGCGCGAGGACAAATTGATCGATCGGGTTCCGCACCCAATGGGCATCACGCACGGTGGGTAAAGCGGGACGCGCCGGGCCTTTGAAAGCCCAATGATTGCGGCGAGCCGTGTAGCTGACGGGATCGCGGCCGTCCGGCCAGGCGGCGCCCTGATCGATCCAACCGCGAAGCAATGCGACCTGCGCGGTGGTGAGTCGTTCCCCCTTGGCGGGCATGACAGCGTCCGGCTGCAGGGCGGCCACCAACTGGATCATGCGGCTGCCAGCGCTGTTGCCGGGAAGGATCACCGGCCCGTGATCAGTACCTTTCAGAGCGATGCCTTTGACATCCCAGCGCAAATCCGCCTTTTGCCGGTCAGGTCCGTGGCACGAATAACAATTCTTCGCGAGGATGGGTTCGACATCCCGGACAAAATCAACCGGCGTGGCGACGGCGGGCGGGAGGAGGGAGAGATCCGGGTCCGCGGCGCGCACGGCGGCAGGCGCAGCGAGGCAAAGGCCCGCGATCAAAGCGGATCCGGCGAAGACGCGCATCGCCGGCCAGTGAGCAAAAGAATGGAGCAGCGGGTTCATGGCCAAGTACAAAAGACGCTGACGGCGCAATCATATTCACCCGGATAATGGAAACAAGCGGCAATGGGCGGAGATTCCCAACCCTTCCGCCATTCAGAATAGCGGAAGGGAGATGAGGGCGAGGCGCCGGATCAGTGTTTCGTGGGTCGCCCCGAATCAGGACGTCGGCGACGACAATGGCGTATTGAAGTTTGGCTCAGGGGCGAGTTTGCCACAACCACCTGCGGGGTTGGGGAGGACCGTGTAAGTTGTATGCGCTACGGTTGGGGAGGCGCTGGGGGCGGCGTGACGGGGGGCGAGGAATTGGGCGGACTGGTGGTCGCAGGGATGGACAATTTTACGGAGTGATGATTCGTGTTGCCGGTGCGGACCTCCGCTTCGGCCAGTTCCAGATTCTTCGTGAGGCGGGTCTTGAGCGCTTCGTAGATGGGATTGGAGACTTGTTGCAAGTGCTTGCGGGCCTCGACGAAACGCGCCTGGTGCAATTTCAACCGCGCGAAGTGAATTTGCACCCCTTCGCGCTCCTCGTCCGTGGTGGCAATCTTGAAGGCGTTCGTCCACGCCTTGAGGGCATCCTCGGTGCGCTCCGGGCGGATGCCGTAATAGGTCTGGGCGTAGTCCTGAGCGACGACGAAATTCGTGGGATCGTGCTGGAGCGACTGGGCGTACAGCGCCAGGGCCTTGTCAAACACCTGCTGCTCCTCGATGTGGTAGTATTCCATGGCTTCCTTGCGAAACAGGAACACCGTGGTGGCCATATTCTGATAGTACACGGCTTCGTCGGGATCCAGTTCGATGGCTTTCTGGTAATACTCGAAAGCTTTTTTGACCGGACCTTCGTGGCCGTAGTGATTGGCCAGATTGTTCCACGCGGCGGGATTGGTGGGATCGATTTGCCGGGCTTTCTCCCACTCCGCCTCCGCGGCATCCACTTCGCGGATGTCATTCAAGAAGCTGCCGTAGGCAATATGCGCCCGGGCATGGTCGGGGTATTGCCGCAGGAATTCGTCGTAGGCCTGGCGGATGGGGGCAAACCGGGCGAAGATGCGGTTGTTCAGAATCTCCCGGGGCACGCCGGCGCCTTTTTCCTGGAAGGTGTTATTTTCGCGAATCCAGTCATCGACCTCCCCCTGGGCCTTGTTGTCATCGACAATCAATTGCAGGTAGCGCTTCTCCACGGGATCGTTGGGATCCGGGTCCGGCGCCTGTTTCTTCGGCGAAACGGGCACGCTGTTGGTGGCGACGATGGCAGCGGGAGGCGGGGCATTGGTGACCGTCGCCGGCGGAGGATCCGCAAGGGTCAACAGCCCGAAAACACCCAAAAATAGCAGGTTGCTCACTCGGGGACACTAGCACGGATTTGGGTTCCGTCCAGTGCGGAGGGGACGGGGACGGGATTGGGGTGATGCAATGGCGTGTGCGGTGCGTGCAGTGCGTGCAGTGCGTGCAGTGCGTGCAGTGACAGGATTGCCACAACCCACTTCGGGGTTGCGGATTTTTTGCGGTTACCCGGGGTAGGCGCTCGTGCCTCACGCCAACCCCGGGCTGGAGGACACAACACCTTTGGTGTTGGGGAAAGGAGGGCGGATTGGACGGATCCGACGGATTGAGCGTAGGGGGAACCCCGGGCGAATCCGGGGGCGCCTAGGCGATGATTTCTTTGATGACGCGCGAGGGTTCGACGCCGGTGAGGCGGATGTCCAAGCCGAGATAGGGGTACGTAAACCGCTCGTGGTCCATGCCGAGGAGGCGCAGGACGGTGGCGTGGAAATCGTGGATGTGAACCGGGTCGCGGACGATATTGTAGGAGAAATCGTCGGTTTCGCCGTAGCAGCCTGTTGAATTAATAAAGTTTTGAAAAAAAAGCGCCCCTCATTCCAAAAAGCTGCCGTTGTCCCAGAATCCTCCGCTGGTGCTAACTGGACCCATAAATTCTCACGCAATGTGTCCGGTCTTGTCGATAGACTT
>CAIXFN010000006.1 GCA_903918755.1 uncultured Pedosphaera sp. | reverse complement strand
CTCCGTTTGATTAGCGCCCTCCTCGCCGAAATCAGCGACGAATGGCTCAGCGAGAAAATTTACCTCAACATGGATAACCAATACCCAGCTCTCAGTTCAAAATGCTAAAACATTTTACAGAAAAAAACTTGCGCGGCCAACCTTCAATTTTTCAACTCCATAAACAAAAGCCCCGCAAGGTGTTAGAGCACCGAGCGGGGCGCAAATCCGAAGGATTGCGCCTTGGGATTCGCTGTCTTGCGACTTCGTAACCTAGGCCGCGCCTTTGGGAAAGGCAAGGCGAATGACATGTCACAACTGTCGAACTGAAATGAAAAAATTCGGGTTCTTTGGTAACCCGCGAATCCAACGATACCGCTGCAAACAATGCGGCAAATGCCACTCAGACATCCCCGAACGTCCGTTGGACGAATTGCGGATTGACCTTGGAAAGGGCCTGCAATGCTTCCACATGCTCGTTGAGGGTGTGGGAGTCCGGGCCTGCGAGCGGCTGCTGGGCATCAGCCGGGAAACGGTGCTGAACATCCTGAAAGTTGGGGGCCACAAGTGCAGCCGACTCCTGGATGCCAAGCTCCGCAACATCCCGGTGGAGCAAGTGCAGGTTGACGAGCTTTACGGCTTCGTCCAGTGCAAGCAGGCGAACACCACGGCTGACGACATGGAGCGCGGCGACCAATACACCTACCTGTCGCTGGAGCGCGACACGAAGCTGATTATCAACTTCTTGGTTGGAAAACGTTCCCGGGAGAATTGCGGGGAATTCATGGAGGATCTCAAGGATCGCGTCACCGGCATCTTCCAGTTGTCCTCAGACGGTTACAAGGGCTACGTCGGACATCTCGGGGCCGTGTTCCAGACGTTCAAGAACGACATCCATTACGGCTTCGAGGTGAAGCACTTCGCGACCGACAACAAGGGCGGGGATCGGCGGTCAAACCCCGTCAAATGCCAGTGGACGAAACGGGTTCCCATGATCGGTGAGCCGGATCGGGCCATGATCAATATCAGCCACTCGGAGCGGCTGAACCTCAGTGCCAGGTTGTTCAATCGGCGACTGACCCGGTTGACGCTGGGGTATTCCAAGAAGCTGGCGAACCTCAAGCTGGCCATGGCCATGTTCGTGGCCCATTACAACTTCTGTCGGCCCCACTCGTCATTGAGCAAGGCCGGACAGCCCAAGCGCACGCCCGCCATGGCGGCAGGCATCACCAATCGCATTTGGAAGATCACCGACCTTTTAGAATTGTCAGGGGACGGTCAAAACCAGCCACTCGGGGTCGAATCAAAACCAGCCAGTTTGAGGATGAGATAATTGGCCGGTGGGCTCGCGAAGCGAGCACGCTGGCTGATGTATCAACTCAAATTGAACCAGCAGCACGCCATCTTAACTTTGCATCAGCGCGGTTGGTCCCACCGCGCCATTGCGCGGGAACTCGAGCTCAACCGGGAGACGGTCGGCAAGTATCTCCGGGCACAGACTCCGGCCGGCACGGGTGAGCCGTCAGAACCAGCCATTTCGACCCCCGGCGCCAACACCGCCAGCAATTCAAAACCAGCCATTTCGACCGCCGGCTCGGTGGCGGGCCGCAAGAGTTCCTGCGCCGCTTGGGAACCGCAGATTGCCGCGGCGCTGGAACTGGGGCTCTCCGCCCAAAGGGTTTACCAGGATCTGGTGACCGAACATCAGTTCACCGGCAGCTATCAGTCGGTGAAGCGCTTTGTCCGGCGCCTGGGCGCCACCGCGCCGCTGCCCTGGCGCCGCATGGAATGCGAGGCCGGGCAGGAGGTGCAGGTGGATTTTGGCCAGGGAGCGTGGATCGAAGTCGACGGCAAACGCAAGCGTCCACACGTCTTCCGGATGGTGCTCAGCCATTCGCGTAAGGGCTACAGTGAAGCCGTCTGGCACCAAACCACCGAGAACTTCCTCCGCTGTTTGGAAAATGCTTTCCGCTATTTTGGCGGGGTCCCCCATACCGTGGTCATTGATAATCTACGGGCGGCGGTGACGCGGGCCGACTGGTTTGATCCCGAACTCAACCCCAAGCTGGTCGCCTTTGCCGAGCATTATCAAACGGTGATCCTGCCGGCCAAACCCTACACGCCGCGCCACAAAGGCAAGATCGAGGCCGGGATCAAATACGTGCAGAACAACGCCCTCAAGGGCCGGGTGTTTCCGGGGCTGGCCCAGGAAAACGAGTTCTTATTGGACTGGGAAAACCGCGTCGCCGACACCCGCATTCACGGGACCACGCGCCAGCAGGTCGCCCACGTTTTTAAGACCAGCGAGCAGCCCAAATTGCAACCCTTGCCGCCGATGCTTTTCCCGGTCTTTGCCGAAGCCCGGCGCACCGTCCACCTGGACGGTCATGTGGAAGTGGCCAAAACCTATTATTCCGTCCCGCCGGAATATGTCGGGCGGAAAGTGTGGGTGCGCT
>CAIXFN010000005.1 GCA_903918755.1 uncultured Pedosphaera sp. | reverse complement strand
TCCCCGTACGACCTCGACAAGGCACGCATCGTTTACCGACTGCAATAGCCGCCGACTGTCAGAGTTCTGCCGATTTTTGCCGCCCCGCAATGGGAGCGGCTTTTTCTTTGCTGCCCGGGCTCAGCCCAGGCGCAGGAAATTCTTCAGAATGGTGCGCCCTTCCTCGGTGAGGATGCTCTCGGGATGAAACTGGACGCCCCAGATGGGATGCTGCTTGTGGCGCACGCCCATGATTTCGCCTTCATCGGTTTCGGCCGTGATTTCCAGGCAGTCCGGCAGCGTGTCCTTCTTGATCACCAGCGAATGGTAGCGCGTGGCCGCAAAGGGATTGGGCATCCCCTCAAAAAGGTCCTTGCCGTTGTGGCGAATTGGCGAAGTCTTGCCGTGCATCATCCGGTAATTGACCACGACATCGCCGCCAAAGGTGTGGCCGATGCATTGATGGCCGAGGCAGACGCCGAACAGGGGCAGCTTCGGGCCGAAGGTGCGGATGATCTCGTTCGATAACCCGGATTCCCGCGGGGAGCAGGGGCCCGGGGAAATCAGGATGCGTTCCGGCTTCAATTCGGCGATCTGGTCCAGGGTGATCTCATCATTGCGATGCACCCGCAAATCCACCTGCATCTCGCCCAGATACTGGACGAGATTATACGTAAACGAATCGTAATTATCGATGACGAGCACCATAGCTTTGCCGCGCTTTATTATTTAACCCAACCACCCGGCTTTGGAAACTCCGAATATTGCTTGTCTCCCGGCTGGTCGGCAACTGGGTCAACCGCCAACGGATTGATTGGCGGTTGGCTCGAGGACCGCTTCCACCCGGGCCAGCGGCACCTTTTGCCCCCACACCACTTCGCCGATCCGGCGGGCGAGCACGAACTTGATCTCGCCGCCGCTGACTTTTTTGTCGCGTTGCATCGCCGCAAAGAGCCGTTGTTTTTGGCTGGCACTGAGCCGGACTTCCGTCGGCAAGCCGGCCCGTGCAAACAGGTTCGCAATGCGGGCAATGTCGGCGGGAGGAAATCCGGACAGCTCGGCGGAGAGTCGTGCCGCGGCCACCTGGCCGATGGCGATGGCTTCGCCATGCAGGTAGCGGCCGTAACCAGAAATAGCTTCCAGGCCATGGCCGATGGTGTGGCCAAAATTCAGAATGGCGCGCAGGCCGGTCTCGGTTTCGTCCTGGCCCACCACGTCGGCTTTGATCTGGCAGCAGCGGGCAATGATTTCCGCCAGGGTGGTGGAATGACGGCGGAGGATTTTGGGCATTTCCCGCTCCAGCCGTTCAAACAAGGCTGCATCGTAGATGATGCCGTACTTGATGACCTCGGCCAGGCCGGCCCGGAATTCGCGGTCGGGCAGCCCACGCAAGGTCGCCAAATCGCAGAGCACCAAGCGCGGTTGGTGGAAAGCGCCGACCAGATTTTTGCCGGCCTTGAGATTGACGCCCACTTTCCCGCCCACGGAACTGTCCACCTGGGCGAGCAAGGTGGTGGGCACTTGGACCAGCGCCACTCCGCGCAGGTGGGTGGCGGCGACGAAACCCGCCAGATCCCCGACCACGCCACCGCCCAGCGCCACGATGAACGACTTGCGCTCCATGCGATGGGCGGCGAGTTGATCGTGGCAGGAATGGAAAACCTTCAAACTCTTGGAGCCTTCCCCCGGCGGCACGAGAATGAGGGCCGGATCAAACCCCGCCTTGACCAGCGACTTGTGAACCGTGGCGGCAAAGAGCGGCGCCACGTTCGTGTCCGAGAGGATGGCGCAACGGGCCGCGAAACCGAGCCTGGCGCAATGGCCGCCCACGTCTTTGAGCGCGCCGGGACCAATTAAAATGTCGTAACCACGTTCCCCGAGCGGAACTTGAACTGTTTGCATGCGGGCAGGATAAGGATCGTATGCCGACCCTCGCAAGCTTATGTGTGGCGGCTTGAGGGCGATTTCGTGGGGCTCGCATTTGATTTGGCGACCGTGCCGGATTATGTTCGCGAGGTGAAGGAGGCAGGTGTATGAAATCGGGTATGAAGCATTTTCGATACGCCATGGCGGGTTTGCTTTGGGCTTTGGCTGCGGGGTGGGCGGGCGCGCAGACGGCACCGGTGGCCAGCGGACCGGGAGTCAAAATCGTGGCTGACTTGGTGGCGTTGTATGCGCCGGGGCGCGTGCATGATTCGTTGTCCAGCGAGGTGCGGCGGCCGGCCGTTGCCGGCGGGGTGAAGGAGGATGCCATTTTTGAGCATCCCTTGAATCCGGGGGTGGAGGCTTCCATTGATTACGAACTGGTGCTGCCGCCGGTCCATACCAATGAAACTCTTACTTTTGCTTTCGATCTCGCACTATCCGACGGGATTGATCTCAAACAATGCGACGGCGTGCGTTTCCTTGTGTGCGTCAATGGGGATGCGGTGTTCGCCCAGGATTCGCAGCAATGTGCCTGGCAGAGCTTTGCCGTGGATTTGGGCCGGTGGGCGCGGAAGAAAATAAAACTCTCCCTGCGCACGAATTGCCGGCAAAACACGGCCTATGATTGGGCGCTGTGGGGCAATCCCCGGGTGTTGCTCGCTGCGGGACAACCTTTGCCGTCCCTCGCTACCGGCACAGGCGGAGCGGTGCCGTTTATCGCCGGCGTGGCGGTGGTGAGCCCTTTGCCCGTGGCATTGCAGCGATTCCGCATTCGCTCGGAAGGTGGAACCACGGTGGAATGGGCGAAGCCGGCGGACACCTCGGGGTATGCGGCCGCCGAGCTGCTCGTCAAGGATTTCAGTTTTGCCGCCGGCAAATCCGTGACGGTGGATTGGGAGCCGCGTGCGGCCTTGTCCGCCGGGGACATCCGGCTGGCGGCTTATCCGGCCGATTTGCGGCTGACGCGAGTTTCGCCCACCCGGGCTTTGCTGCTCGCCGGGGAAGAGGTGCCGGTGCGGGTGGTGGTGCGGAACGAAGGGCGGGGGAGCAGTAGCGCCGGGCAAGCGGGTGTGACGCTGGGATTGGGGGCGCAAAAGTCGCCCGAGCTGGCCGTGCCGGCCTTGCGACCAGGCGAGGGGTGGGGCGGCGAATGGCGGGCGCCGTTGCCGGCGGTCTTTGGAGAATATGATTTGAGCGCCGGGTTGCGCGATGGCGTCGCGGGGAAAACGGAATTGCGGCACAGTTTGGAAGTCTATCCCGGACGGGGTGGGACGGCCAACAGCGTGGCCAATGAGCGGGTGAAGTTGGAGTTCGTTTCCGAAAACGGGGCCTACGCCTATGCCAATGTTTTTGCGCGGGAAACCAACAACTGGCGGCTCGTGGCGGTTTGGCGGCCGCTGTTCCAGATTAATTCCCAAACCCGGGGGGGACCAAAAGTCTGGCGGATTCATCCAGGGTCGTTGCGGGTCGCCCCGGGGAATCCGCATGCCTGGGAATTGTCGGGTACCGGCGAGGACGCGGATGGCGTGGCCTGGGAGGCGAAATTGCGCGTGGATCTTCCGGATCGAGAACCCAACCAGGTGCGACTCCGTTATGAGTGGCGGCCGGCCGCCGACCGGCAGATTCGCTCCTTGCTGGGGCCTAATATCTATGTCGGTGAGGGCACCAGCGGAGCGGCCAAGGAATGGGGGCTTTTTCCCGGGCTGGAGTACCTTTACGGCGCCGAACCCTCCTCCAATCTACGCGATTTCTCCCCGCCCCTGAATGATCGTCGGACGCCCAGTCCGGATAAAATCACGCTGCCATTAATGGCGGTGACGATCGGGCCGGGGAGTCAAAAATCGCCGGACGGGGCGGACCGATTTTTCACGCCCGATTCCAGCCATGACATAGCCATGGCCGCAGCGGTGCCTTCCTCGGCCGATGGTTTCAGTGGTTTCACCGTGGGACTATTTTGGGACGTGAATCAGAAATGGGACGGAAAAAGGACTTTGCCCACGGCGCAGTTCTCGTCGCCGAATCGGGGCGAGGGAATGGACAACCATCGCCTGGCGTTGCTGTTGCCCTCGGCGGCGGATGGGGTGCCGGAAAACGGCGAAGCGGCCGATGTTCCGTTTTCAATTGCGGCGGGCACCAGTCTGTCCCTGGAAGCCACTTTGGTGGTCACCCCGGGACCGGTCATGGGGGTGGTGCGGGAGTATCTGCGGGATCGCGGGGGCCTGCCCGCGGCGACGGCCTGGCCCCGTTCTTTCCAGGCGGAGTTGGACTTGTGCCGGACCGGCTTTTTGCAGACGGCTTGGGATCCGGTGAAGATGGGGTGGCGTCATTGCGCTGGTTGGGTGGCGGGACCCGCCCCGGGTTTTGCCGCGTTGTTGTGGATGGACGCCCAGGTGGCGGAGAAGGCGGAAGCGCGGGCGCAATCGCGGGAACGGGTGGAGTTGGTGGGGCGGCGCATGCTGGAGCAAGGCGGACCGGGTTTACTCACTTCCCAGGCGGCCTGCCACATCATGCAATGGGAATTTCCCTTTCTTTATGGTTGCCTGCCCGAAGCCATCAGTGCCCTGGAACCGCAGGTGCGCGGCTTGATTCAAAGTCAAACGCCCGCGGGCGGCTGGTTTTACCAACCGGCCGATCAAGAGCAGGCAAGTTTGGGTCGCGCGGGGGATTCGGTTCTGGGCACGTGCGCCAACAAGGCGGCGCTGCTGCTGCGCTTCGCGCGCATTACCGGCGATCCTGCCGCGCTGGCCGCGGGCGAGCGGGCGCTAAAATTTATGGAACAGTTCCGCGTACCCCGCGGCGGGCAGACGTGGGAATGCCCGATGTATGAGCCGGATATCCTGGCCGCCGCTTACGCGATTCGCGCCTATCACGACGGTTTTCGGGCCACGGGCAACGCCCGCTGGCTGCACGATGCCCAATACTGGGCGGAGAGCGGCGTGCCGTTCCTGTACGGCTGGACGGTGCCCGATCATCCCATGATGCTGGGCGCTACGATTCCGGTTTTCGGGAGCACCTTTTACACGCACTCCTGGCTGGCGATGCCGGTGCAATGGTGCGGGTTGGTTTACGCGTACCACGTTTTGCACCTGGCGCAGGAATTGGAGGGCACCGTGCCGGGCCAGGAGGATTCGCCCTTGCCCGTGACGCTGAATTTCCAGCCTTCGGATTGGAAGCGGATGGTGGAATTGATCACCGCCAGCGCGCTCCAGCAGCAAATCACCACGGGCAATGACACGGGGCTTTATCCGGACAGCATCTCGGACTTCAAAAAGCGCAACCCGGCGTTCATCAATCCGGAGGATATTTTGCTCAATGTTCTGGCGCTGCAGGGGCATGACCCGGACATAAAATCCCAGCGGGTGGGATCCGGCGCCAGCGGCACGGTGATCAGCTCCGGAGCCAGGATTCGGGTGCTGGCGGCGGAGAAGGGGAGTCTGAAGTTTGCATTGCAAGGATTTGCCGGGGAAACCAGCCACATCTTGGTGAAAATAGCGGAGCCCCGGGAAGTCCTGGTGAACGGTCAACCGCTGCCCAAATCCGCCTCGCCCGTGCGCCGGGAATCCGGTTGGTCATGGGATGCAGCCAATCAAAGGGCTTTTATCAATGCGCCGCACTCACAGGAGCAGGTGGTTATTGAAATCCACCACTGAAGCGTTTCGCTCGGGCGGGGCGGGCTATCGAGTGAAGAACTCGACCCGCCACCGCCGGGCGATGAAATGCTCAACTTTCGATGACGTTGATCTCGACTGGTTCGACGCTGACGCCGATTTTTTCCAGCCACTTGATGGCGGCGGCGATGTCCGACCGTTTGCCATCGAGTTCCAGGCTGACGATGCCAATTTCATCGGTGACGCTCGCCTGCCGGATGTTGGTGATCACCGGGAACTTGTGGCTCAATTGCCACAGCATCGGTTCCTTGATCAGCTTCGGCGGATACATGAGCCAGAGCCGGGTCTGCTGCCGGGCGGTGGCGGATTTGACCGTTTTTTTGGCGGCCGCTTTTTTCAGCGGGGTCGCCGGGGCGGGAGATTTGATTTTGCCTGCCATAAGGGAATGCTCCGGAAAGGTCTAACCCCCGGCGATGGCGGGGATGATGCTGATTTCGGCGCCATCCGGCAACGGAGTGGCCTGGTTTTGCAGGAAACGGATGTCCTCCTCGTTCACGTAAACATTAACGAAGCGGCGCACTTCGCCCTTTTCATCGAGGAGTCGTTCCTTGATGCCGGGAAAGCGGACTTGCAGTTCGTCGATGGCGGCCGCCACGGTGGCGGCTTCCAATTCCACGAGTTCCTCTTCGTTGGTCAGTTTGCGGAGCGGGGTGGGGATGCGGACTTTTATGGACATAAATCAGGCGGCTACCGGCGTCAGGTTTTCGGCGGCGAGCAACGATTCGAAATCGCGCAGGCTCGGTTTGATTTCCCGCGGATGGCCGACCTGGCCAACGATCGCGTCAAGGGTTTTCAGCCCGTTACCGGTGATGCAGAGCACAGCCGAATCATTGGGAGAAATCCGGCCGGACGCAATGAGTTTCTTGGCGACGCCGACGGTGACACCCCCGGCGGTTTCGGCAAAAATGCCTTCATGCTCGGCGAGCAGGCGGATGCCTTCCCGGATTTCATCGTCGGTCACGTCGTCCGCCGCGCCGCCCGAGTCCTTCATGACGCGCAGGGCGTAAAAGCCATCCGCCGGCGTGCCGATGGAGAGCGATTTGGCGATGGTGTTGGGTTTCACCGGTTTGAAGAAATCCAAGCCCGCCTTCTGCGCCACGGAAATGGGGGAGCAGCCGGTGGCCTGGGCGCCGTGGATCTTGAAGGGGCCTTCGGGCGTCAGCCCGAGCTTTTGAAATTCCTGGTAGCTCTTGTAGATCTTGGTGAGCAGGGAGCCCGAGGCCATCGGGACCACGGTGTGGTTGGGCAGGCGCCAGCCGAGTTGCTCGCAGATTTCGTAGCCCATGCTCTTGGAACCCTCGGCGTAGTACGGGCGCATATTGACGTTCACGAACGCCCAGCCGAATTTCCCGGCGATTTCCGCGCAGAGGCGGTTGACTTCGTCGTAGTGTCCCTTGATGGCGATCACGTTCGCGCCATAGACGAGGGAGTTCAGGATCTTGCTCTGCTCGAGATCGGACGGAATAAAGACGTAGGCTTTCAGGCCGGCGGCGGCGGCATTGGCGGCCACGGAATTGGCCAGGTTGCCGGTCGAGGCACAGGCGACGGTGGTGAAGCCCAATTCGCGCGCGCGGCTCAGCGCCACGCTCACAACGCGGTCCTTGAACGACAGGGTGGGATAGTTGACGGTGTCGTTCTTGATCCACAGTTCGCGAATGCCCAGGCGGCGGGCCAGACGGTCCGCCTTGATGAGGGGCGTGTAACCGACCTTGAAACCGACGGTGGGTTCTCCGGCGACCGGGAGCAATTCGCGGTAGCGCCACATGGTTTGGGGACGCGCCTCGATGGCCGCGCGGGTCATCGACTTCTTGATCCGCTCGTAATCGTAGGCGACTTCGAGGGGGCCGAAGTCAAATTCACAAACATGGGTGGCCGTGAGGGGGTATTCCCGGCCGCACTCGCGGCACTTCAGGGCCTTCATGAAACTTTCGTATTTTTCCATAAACTGCAGTCAATTAATTATCGCACGACAAACATGTCACGGTTTGGGAAGATGGAAAGAGAATGCGGGAAGGCGCGCTCTTCTCATCTTTTCCCGAACCGATTCGGGCTGGAATTGGCACCTGGTCACCGGAGATCGCGCTCCGGCCGGTTGCCGTGGTTTCATCGGGCCAGTCCCTCAACCACTCGTCATGAGTATCGTTGATATCAACGAATACGGATAGATTGATGCCACCGCTAATTTCTGTCAAATATTATTTTGGCCGGAGGTCCAGGCAGACCACATCGCCGCGTGAATTCCGGCAGTAAAGCCTGCCGTTAGCCAGCACGGGGACGGTCCAACATTTCCCACCCAGCACCTGCGCGCGCGCCGTGGGTTTGAACTCGGCGGGGGTGGCGGGGGCTACGACCAACTCGCCGTGATCGCCAAGCAGGATCAGTTTTCCATTGGCAATCAACAGCGCGCCAAAGGTGTTTTCCGGGGCGGACCACTTCTCGGTTCCGGTGGCGAGTTCCACGCATTTGAGGGGATGTTTGTCCGTGGAATCACCGTCGCTGCCGTAGAGGTGGCCCTGGTAAAGGACCGCGCCGTTGATCTGCGTGCGCAGCACCTTGCTCTTCCACTTGACCTCCGGTTCGGACGTGGTGCCTGGCTGCAGCAAGGCGGAGCCTTTGCCGTATCCGGAGGCGATGAAGACTTGATTTCCGGCAATGACCGGGTCCGCGGCGTTTACACCGTATTGGGTCAACCAGCGCAGGCGCCATTGTTCCTTGCCGGTGAGCGCGTCCACCGCGAGATACGATTTTCCCGAGCCCAGCAACACCTGCCAATGTCCGTCGCGCTCCCAAGGCAGGGGGGTGGAATAGCCGGCGTCATCGTCGGCGGATTGCCAGGCGGTTTCGCCGTTGGTTTGTCGCAACGCCAGTCCGGCCTCGCCGATGTTGAGCAGGACCAGGTTTTGGAGGACGGTGGGCGAGCCGGAAAAGCCCCAACTGGGAACGCGGATGCCGAGATCTTTTTGGACATTGCGCTGCCAGAGGATTTTGCCATCCGCGGCGGCGAAACAAAAAACGTCGCCCCAGCGGCTGACGGTGAAAACCTGGTCCCCAACGACGGTGGGGGTGCTGGTGGTGCCACCTTCGAAATATTTGTCGCCGAGATCGGCCGGGTAGCTCTGCTTCCAGAGGAGTTTGCCGGAGGCGGCATCCAGGCAGAAAACGGTGTCCGTATTGTCCGCGTTGCCAAGGGTGAAGGCCCGCCCCTGGGCCACAGCGAAAGCGGAAAAACCGATGCCGACGGTGGCTTTCCACGCCACGGGCGGACCATCATCGCCCCAGTGATCCAGCCAATCCTTTTCCGGGCTGATGCCGGTGTAATCGGGACCGCGCCAATGGGGCCAATCGGCGGCCAGAACGGGGCGCCCGGCGCCAGCCAGGAGGAAGGCGGCGAGACTTAGGCGGAGGGAAATCCGGGGCAACGGGGGCCAATGCGACATGGCAAGAATTAACCGCATGGCTGGCGGTTTGTCACCCGGAAATTAGGCGCGACGCCAGCCTGGGGGCGGAAGTGGGATTGACGGCGGACGACGGGAATGTACTGTCTGAAGGTGTAGCTATGAGTCCGGTAACACTGCAAACCGAACGCCTCAAACTGGTCCCCCATTCTCCCCAAAACATCCTTGCGCTGGTGGCGGGGGCCGAGGCGTATGCGCAGAGCTTCGGATTGCCGCCCGCCGCGGGGCTTGGTGAATTTGTCGCCGGCGCCGAGGTGGCCCCGGAATGGCTGCTCAAACTCCGATCCGCCTCCACCACCGACCCCTGGACTCATGGCTTTGCCATGGTGCCCAAAGCGGGCGGCGAAGTCATCGGCCTGGCGGGGTTCAAGGGACCGCCCGGATCGGACGCCATGGTGGAAATTGCGTACGGGGTGGTGCCGGCCTATCAAGGGAAAGGTTACGCCACCGAAGCCGCGCAGTTGTTGGTGGTCTTCGCCTTTGACAGCGGCTGGGTGCGCACCGTCCGGGCGCATACTCTCCCGGAGCGGAACGCCTCCGGGAGGGTGTTAAGCAAGTGCGGGTTCACCTGGTTGGATGAGGTTGAGGATCCGCTGGATGGCCGGATCTGGCGGTGGGAATTTCGCCTCAACCCGCCCGCGCCAACTCCCGAATCCGTCTGCCAGCCGGAGACGAGCGCGGGAACCGGTTAGTTCCGGGCGAGCCCAACCTCTTGCACGGCGCGCATGAGGGCGCTGATATTGCGCCAGGTCAAGTCCTCCTTCCCCTCCATGACGTGAGGCTCAAGCAAATCGGCGAGCCGCAGAAAGGCGGGGTCCAGAAACCGGCCGAGATTCATCTGGCGGACGGTGTTGACCGCCCCGGGGCGGGCTTCGGGTTGCTGGAAACGGGAAAACTGACGCACCAGTTCCCGCTCCAGCGACACCGGCAAGATTTCCGCGCGGCCCACCATGACCCGGGTTAATTCGCGGGGGCGGGGAGTGAGCGTCAGCGGCAGGATTTGATCGGTCCAGTCGCGGGGCAGCAGGTAAAGCACGCGCACGCCGTCCTCCCCAAACCAGGATTCCTGCCAGGTTTCCACCATGGCCCGGGCTTCAGCGGGGTACAGTCCCGCGCTTTGGAGGCTTTGGGCCATGCGTTCGCCAAGGGCGGGAAGCGTTTCTGCCAGGCTGCGCAGGCCAGTTGCTGACGGGAGGGCCACGGTTTGGGTGTCCCCGGCCGCGAGCGCATCCAGGCGTGTGAAGGCCGCCCGTCCGTGGTGGACCGTCAATAGAAAAAGTTCGCGCAAGGGGGCCTTGCCGGTATTCCGGAGGTTTAGCGATTGACCGGTGGCGTCCGCTTTCACTTCCAAGGGCGTGGAAAAGTTGCCGACGCCCCGGTAAAAGAGGAATTTCTCCGCTTCCGATTTCTTCTGGCCGCCCAAACCACCGGGAGAACGGAGCAGGTTGGCGTCCGTGTGGCGGGCGGCGAAGTATTCAAACTTCTGCCCCGCAACGGGGGCGGGCGGTGGGGCGGCGGTCGATTGGCCATTGGGGAGCAGGTTCACCCCCTGCCATTCGATGAAGCTGTTGGTGGCGGTTGAGGGGATGTTGGGCAAGGGCAGATTGGGCCCGTAGCCGGCCAATTGCGGAAACCATTCGGTGACCTGGCCTTGCGGAAAATCGACTTTGACGTCCACGGAACGCTCCTTGGGCGAATAGAAGTAGATCACGGGGGTTTCCATCCGCTCCAGCCAGAGCCCGTCCGTTTTGCCCGCCAACATCAAGGCGGCCTTGTCGAGGGTGCGGTCGTTGAACGGGTGATTGCGGGAGTAAACAAATCCCGGGAGCCGGGAGGTGACGGCGGAATTCCAATAGAGCACGACGCCGTCGGATCCCTGCACGGAGGTGAAAGTGCCCCATTCGTGGGCGACGTAGCCGGAATCCGGTGGATCGGCGGCGAGGCACGGGGTCGACGGAAGCAATAGTGAAGCGGTGAGCAATAGTGTTTTCATAAGCATAGTCTACCGCGGTAGACGCGGGAAGTTGTCAGCCAGCGGCAAAGAAAGTGTAATAAATTTGTAAAACGAGGATGCTGGATTTCTCCGGGAGAGCCCAGGCAGGATCAGGGGTGGTCAAAAGGAGACAGTGCCAGGAATCATGGTGCGTCGGGGTAACCAGCGAATGTTTCCTTCGAACTTTGAGGTTGGGTTAACCGTCCAGAGTTAGGACGACGGAGGGGCACCGGACAGATGGCCATTACCAAGGATGGATGAACCAATAATCTCGCGTTGGACACAAACGTGAAGCAGTCCTTTATGTCCGCCAGGCAAGAGAAAGCCCAAAACGGAATGAAACCAAATTGGGAGAAAAATGCCCTTCCTTTTGAGAAAACGCTTTCTTGTCGAGCGCGATGACTGGATGCACTGTGACGGGGTCGGCTTCAATTCGCTGATCTACTTGTTAGGGGGGCACTTAAATCCCGGCGGAACACCCACATTCGAGCGAAACCACCAATCAGCGATTTTAAAGCCGTTGCCGAATCCGCCCGCCTTTAATTCCGGCTGTGAACCATCGGGAAGCAGCCCGGCGAGGTTTAGTCCCAAGCCGTCAACTATCGGCACCACGGCTTGGATCTCGACGCCAACGCCGCCGAAGTAAGCTCCGACAAATCCTGCGCCTTCTTTCCAGGGCTCATCTTCCGGTTCCAAAAGACCCAATCCCTTATCCCACCATTTGGTGGAATTCTCGGCGTCTTGCTCCCCCTGACACACCCATTGAGTGGGATCCGCGGAAGGAGCGCCAATGACTTCGGCGACAAAGAAAAGCGTGCCGACGCTAAATCCGTGCATGAACCCGATGAAGGCGCCCAGCATTTCTCCGGGACTGGGCGGCTCTCCGGGCCTGACGTCAATACCCTCGCCAATGAACTGCAGGGTTCCCAGGTACTCCAGCAATTCGCTCATGCCCAGGACATCACGCGATGACGAAGGATTATTGCCAATATAGCGATAGGGATTCGATTCGCCCAACGTAAACCCAAGCGGGTCCTGGCTGATAAAGCGACCCTGGTGCGGGTCATAGTAGCGCGCCCGAAAATAGTATAATCCTGTTTCCGCATCGTATTCGCGGCCAGAGAACGCGATCCGACCGAAATTTGTCCGCCCCGCATTCCCAAGTGGCACCCCGAAACTGCTATAATCATTCGTTGCCAGAATGGCGCCGGCGGAGTTGGCGGTGAAATGGATCGTGCCCAACTGGTCGGAATAAAACCATACCAATCCTTGTTCCACACTATACCGGGCGATAAAATCATCCGTGATGTCACTCATCAAATACCGGCTGGCGATTCCGTTGGTTGAGTCCAGATCGGCCCAGAGCCTGGTGCCATCGTAAACATACCGTTCCACCCGGCCGTTCACCGACTTTGACACCCGGCGATCGAGCGCGTCGTAAACGAACGCAACGGTCTGATTCAGCGCCTGGTCCGCACCATAGTTTTGAACCTGGATCAAGCGGTTGCGATGGTCGTATGCGAACATGGCTCGCGATCCATTGACATTGTTGGTGCGGGAAACCATGTTTCCTTCCCCATCATACCCATAGGCAAAAGTGCCATCGTTGCTCACTTGATTGTTGGCCGCCAGGACATAGCCGGAACCCGTGCGGTTGCCGTTCGGGTCATAAGCATAGTTCTCCGCGGGATGACCGGGGGAGGCGGTGGCATTAGTAAGTTGTCCCGCGAGGTCGTACTCATAGGATGAAGTGCCGGATGTGCCCGACCGCATCACAATCTGCTGGGCCAGATCGCGCTGCAGAACCGAAGCTTCCAAGACTTCTCCCGACCCATTGGCATGAACGATGGAGGTCACCGTGCCGAGGGCAGTGCGCTGGTATTGGCTCCCGCCGGCTGGAAGGTTGCCGGTACTGTCGGCGAAACGCAGCACGTTCGTGCGGTTGCGGGTGGCATCATATTGGAAATGAACACTGGCTCCGGGCAGACCGCCGCCACCCCAGGAGCGCCATTCGAGTTGGCTGCGAGCATTGTATTGGGAAGTGACTTGGACGCCCCAACTGTCGGTGATGGAGACAACGTTTTCAGCCCCATCGTAGGCGTAGGTGAGGGTAAAATCCGAAAGGTTTTCCATGCCCGCTTCGGTCGAGGAGAGCATCCGACCGAGAGAATCATAGGAAAAGCCCGACCGGAGGCCCTGGTCATTGGCGCTCGTCAGCAACCCCAGGGTGTTGTACGAATATTCAATTGACCGAAGGAGGTTGGTCCCTTCCCACCACAGCTCGTTCGTGCGGTGATTCAGCGCGTCGTAAGCAAAAGTTCGTCGGCGACCGTTCCGATCCACGGCTTCCACGCAATTGCCCGCGGGGTCGTAACTGAAACTCGCGGTATGCCCGACGGGGTCCTGCAGGCGCACCAGGCGGTTGGCCGCGTCATAAGCAAATCTGGTAATGTTACCGGTCGGATCAATCACGGCGTTTCGGTTACCGTTGGCATCATATTCAAACTGGGTTCGGCCACCCAATGCGTTGGTTATGGCAACCAAGCGGTTGGCGGAATTGTAAGCGTAGAACATCGACCGTCCCAGAGGGTCGGTCTGACTGGTTTTCAAGGAACCGGAGAAGTTAAATGCCGTAAGATTGGTGGTGGCATCGCGCACGGACACGCGATGGCCAACGTCGTCATACATGGAGAGCCTTTCGTTGCCGGACTCGTTGATCTTGCGGGTGACCTGTCCCTGGGAATTGTACTCGTAAAGTGTGAAAGACCCATCCGGGTTGACAATTTTGCCAGGTTTGCCACAGGAACAGCCACCCTGATAATCGTAAAAGGTGGAACGGCCGTTGCAGTCAGTGATGAGCGTGACGCGTCCCTGGGCGTCGCGTCGGAAAGCGGCTTGCCCGCCCGTCGCATTCACCACGTTGGTCAGCCCGCCTTTGTCGTCATAGGCGAAGGTTGTGAGGCCGCCTCCCGGCTCCGTAATGCTGATGGGTTTGTTCAGGGAATTATAAACGATAGAGGTAACATTACTCAATGCGTCCGTGAGGTTGGTCAGGTTGCCCCGGCTGTCGTAGGCGCGCTGGGTTACATAGCCGCGGCCGTCAATGGAGTTGGTCAGGCGGTTGTTGGCGTCGTAGGCAAAGTAATTGGTGGAGATACCGGGCCGGGCCTTCATCACCTCGTTGCCGTTGTCGTCATAGCGGACGATGTTGGTGTGGCCGTTGGCGTCCTGGAAGACGGCGGTGTTGGGATCGGGGAAATTCTGATTCATCAAGTTGCCGTTGGCGTCGCGGATGCCCACCAACAGACCGGCCGGGTCGTATTCGAGGCGCAGCGCGCTGTGGCCGAGCGGGTCAATGATGTTCGTGAGGTAATGGGGGGGGGCGGTGGAGTAGAGGTATTGGGTGAGGTTGGTGACCTGGTCGGTGAAGCTGCGGAGGTCCCCGCGGGCGTCGTAGGCGTAGGTGAGGCGCTTGCCCGCCGGGTCAATGATTTCCGAGATGCGGCCCTGGGCGTCGCGGATGAAGGGCACAGATTGATCGTAGTTCTGGCTACCGGCAGAGAAGTGGAAGATGCCATCGCGGGTCAGGACGAGTTGATTGCCGTGCAAATCCAGCACATTTTGCAGGCCCTGGGTATCGTGATAGGTGTAAACGGAACCATCCTTGGTGGTGAGGCGGAAGGTGGAGGGATTGAAGTTTTCGTCGCCCAGGCCACCATAGAAGGAGCCGCCGCTATAGATAACCGTGTGCCCTTCGATGTCCAGCTGCTCCTCCACGCCGGCATCGGGCTGGAGGATTACATCGCCAATCCAGGAGAATAGCCAGCTCGAAGGCTGGTAAGCGGCGGTGAAGCCCACGCGCCGGCCGGCCGGCGTGTTGAGATAGACTTTGGATCCGAGAAACATGGTGCCGTTCCGGAGTGTCTTGCGAATCCTGGCATCTTGCACGCCGAGGCTCCAACCGAAGCCGAAGTCGGTGTTCTGGTTTGCCTGCCGGGTGTCATAGACGCGGGTGATGGTGATGGGAACGCCGGCCACGGGCACGGAAAGATCGGTGAATTCCAGATGGAATTCGCCGTGCTTGAGGTTGCCGCTGACGGAAACGAGCGCCGGCTCATACCAGAGGTTGCGTCCATCGCTGGCGACGAGACGAATGACATAGTCGTCGTTCAACAGCATCGTCGGATCGAATTGCGCCAAGATCTGATTCGTGATCGAGCGCGTGCCCGCCGGCAGCATGACATTGGTGAGGGTGGTAAATTGCGGCGCTTCAATCGCGATATCGCCCAGATTGACATCCGCCGCGCGGGCGAAGTCCACGCGGTAGGAGAGCAGGTCGGTGGCGTTGGTGATGGTGCCGATGACCGCCACGGGTTTGGTGACCGTGCCGCCATAGGCCGGGCTGAGAATGCGCGCGTAGATCGTGTTGGAGGCATTGGGGTCGTAGAAGAAGATGGAGGTGTTGGTGACGCCCACGTTGCCTTCGGCATCGGTCGCGGTGGCCAAGACCGGCCAGAGGCCGGCATTCGTGGCGGTGACGTAACCCACGCCATTGGAATCCAGCGTGACGGGCTGGTTCGCCACGTTGAGGGTCTGGTTGACCACTCCGACATTATCGGTGGCGACCACGCGGAACCCGGCGGTGGTGCCCAATTGGGCGGCCCATTGGCCAAACTGGTTGGTTTCGCCCTGGCTGAGCGCTACAAACACTGACGGTGGCTGGGTATCCACGCCTACGTTGATCGTGAAGGATTGCGAGTTAGTCGCGCCCTCGGCGTCGGTGAGGAGCACCTGCACGGGATATGAGCCGAACTGCGCCCGGGTCGGCGTCCAGGCGAGCAGCGCCAAATCCGTGTCACCGGTATTCAAGGCGGTACCCTGGGGCGTGAGGGTCAGGCCGGGTGGGCTTTGGAGCAGGGTGAAAGTTAGATTTGTGCCGTCGGGATCGTAGGCGAGGAGATGGTAGCTCCAGGCATAGTTCGGAACGGCTCTGGTAGTCGGCGTCGAGACGATTTCCGGGTGGAGATTGCCGGTGCTGACACGGACCCGGTACGGGGCGCTGTCCACCAGGCCGTCGTTAACGATTAGTTCAGCAATGTATAGCCCGTAAAGATCCACGCCAAAGGTTGGCCGGGCGGTGTTGGCATTCGTCAGTGTGGCGGTGCTGTTGGTGGGGACACTGACAAGGGTCCAACGATAATTCAGGGGCTGGAGGTCAACGTCATACGAACCGCTGCCGTCGAGTTGGGCAGTATTGCCCTGCAGCACCCGCTGGTCGCGGCCCGCATACGCGATGGGTGGTGAGTTGGCCGTCACGATGGTGACGGCGTCGGGCGCACTGTCGGTGCGACCGTCATTGACAATGAGACGCACGACGTAGAAGCCGGGTTGGTCAATGACGAAGGACGGGCGGGCGGTGAAGGCGTTTGATAAAGTGGACGAGCTGTTTGGCGGGTGCAGGACGATGTCCCAACGGTACGTGAGCGGGTCAAGGTCGGCGTCCCAGGAACCGCTGCCGTCCAAAATCACGGTCTGGCCAACCAGCGGCAATTGGTCGCGCCCGGCGTTGGCAATCGGGAGGCGGTTGGCGCGGGAGATGTGAGCCTGCGTTTGGGCGGTGGCAGTACCGCCGTGGCCATCGTTCACGTAGAGCGCGACGGTGTAATTGCCCGGTGCCGGGTAGGCGTGGGTGGGATTGGCATTGGTATCAAAAACGCCGTCGCCAAAGGCCCACACGTAGGCGAGGGCGTTGGTATCGGGATCGTACGTGCCGGCGGAGGAGAATTGTACCGGCTGGCCGGCAACACCGGAATACGGACCGTGAACATTGACGATGGGCGGCAGGTTGGACGGGTTGAACACGGTGAGCGTGTAGCTGAGGACGTTCGTGCCGCAAAGGTTCGTGACGGCAAAGGAGACGAATTGATCGCCCAATTGGTCGGGCGTGGGTTGGAAGCTCACGAGACCGTTGGTGGTGTTCAAAGTCAGGTTGTTCGGACCGGCGAGCAGGGCGTAAGCAAAGGGGTTGTTCTGGCGTTCCCGGGCCTGGAGAGTGATCTCGTAGAGTTTGCCAACGGTGGCTTCGTGCGACGGGGTGCCGACGAAGTATGGGCCGCAGCTTTCGAAGCTACGCGGGAGGGAAACCACATTGATGGGATCAGAAATTCCCAGCGGCGCGGCCTGGCCGTTCTGGTAAGCGTAAAGACGGTAAAAATAGGGGACGTTGTAGTCGACGTTTGTGTCAAGAAAAGTGGCATAAGCGCTGGCGGTGCGGCCAATTTCCACGAAACCCCGATCCGGACCCTGGGTGCTGCGGGTGACGACGGCGTAGTCCCCCGCCTTGGTCCAGACCAGTTGAATCTTGTTGTCTTTGGCGCGACCCACCAGGTTGGTAATGACGCGGTTATAGACGAAGACAGTCGTGAAGGCCACGTTGGTCAGGTCCGGTAAGCCGAGCGTGGGGAAGACGATGGAAGTGGCGTCCCTGACCAGCAACCCGACGTTGTACTGACCCGCCGCGGGATATCCGTTCCGGATGACGGCGTGAGCGCCGGTGACGCCATCGTTGAAATCATAAGGGGTCAGTCCGTCCACTTCCCAATTCCAGGACTGGATGTAGTCGCCCTGGGCGCCGTCCACGTCAAAAGAGCCGGAACCGTCGAGGTGCACGTCCTGTCCCACGCAAGCCAGGTAGGGGCCGCCGGCATCGGCAGTGGGCGGATAGGGCGGCAGGGTGGTCCGGATTTCGATGGCCGCGTTGTCGTTGAGTTGCGGGGTGGCGTTGTCGCGGACCTGGAGGGTCACTATGTTGGTGCCAAAGAAGCCGAAACGATTCGTAACGATTGGGCCGTAGGCGTCCGGATGGTCAAAGTCGAGGCCGTCGGCGGCGTTGAAGTCCCAGCGATACTCCACCACGCGGAAGGAAGGGTGCTGGTGGAAGGAACTGCTACCGTCGAAAACAACCGGGAAGCCGACCGCCGTGGGGTTCGGGCGGGCGTGGATGACCGCGACCGGGCCGCGCTGGAAGAGCGAACTGGAGAGGATGATGATGGACCAGGAGGTGGAAAGGGGTACCTCCAGCCGATAATCAGAGTCCCAAGAACCATCCGCCCGCTGGAAGTTGATCGTCGTTCGCGCCAAGCCGTCGTTCGGATCGTTGAACCAATCCTTCCCGGTGGTGGCAAAACTGCTTACCGGTTGCGGCAGCGCCGTGCGCAGGGCCTTCGCGATGGCATAGTGGGCATAAACATTATTGAGGCTCATCAAAGTGCTCCAATAGTTGGCGAGGTAGTTTTCCCCGTGAATCCAAAGGAGGTTCGTCCGGGTCAGGCCATCGAAAGCAATTTGAATCATTGCGGAGGGAGTTGTGCCGTCAACTCCCCCGGGCCCCTGACCGGCGGCGCTGCCGGCGCCAGTGTAGCCAAAGCCACCGAGGTCGGAGGCCGTCATGGAATAAGCGAGCCAAACCTGGTTGCGCTCCTTCACCCATGCGGGAATGGCAATGCCCCAAAACTGTTCCGCGGCTGCCATGCCAATGGCACCCCACTGGCAGGCCGAGTTGTCCGGGGCTTGATTCCACTCATAGCGCCACCCACCGCCCACATTCGGGTCGTCGAACTGCCCCCAACAATACAAGTCCACCAAATCTTGCATGATGTCACGAAAGGGCCTCCCTTTGACGTTTTCTGGACCTACGGCCGCGATCAATTCCGGTCGGGCCGTCGCCACTAAGGCGTCCATCAGGGCAGCGGTCTCATAAATGGCCCGCCCGCTGTTGGCACTCAAGCCGATGCCATTGTGGTTGCCATCCGGATCGCCATAGGCTTGCGGGCTGATGTTATTGGCAACCAGAGTGGTCAGTGAATAGTTGATGCCGCGTTGCACGGTTTCAACATATGGGTCCTGCGCCGCATCGTCGCTCATCAAGTGGCCATTGATGCCGAAGGCATGAACCGCCGAGGCGGTCGGCGAGAAAGAGTAGCCTTGTTCGGTCCACGAGCCACCTTTGTTATTCGAGTCCAGATCAAACCGATTTTGGGTTTTGTGAAGATACCAAAGCCCTTCATCAATAGATATGTTCCGCTCCGTGTCCAGCGTCTTGGGCCGGAGCAGAATCGGGTAAGTATCGAGCAAAGTGGCGCCGTTGGTCAGGATGATGCGAATGGTGGCATTGAATGGCGTGCCATCCAGGCCGGAGTAAGCGTGACTGGCTTGCAAGGCATAGGCGTCGGCTGTGGTGTTCGCGGTGTTCGTAAAAGTCGCGGAATTGTCGCCGAAATCCCAAACATAAGCAAAGGGCAGAGGCACATTGCGCGCCACTGCTTTCAAGGTGATAGTTTTGCCGGCGTAGGTTTCGTGGGGATATTCAATTCCGCCAATGATGCGCCACGGGATGCACGCGAGTTGGTTGCCATTGCCGATGAACACCAACGAGGAGGCCACATCCGTCTGGCCGGCATAGTCGCGAACAGTCAAGGTATTGGTGTAAACGCCCGGCAGCGGGTAGGCATGGGTAACCGACGGACCCAGGGCAAGCGGGCTGCCATCGCCGAAGTCCCAGGTATAGCTGGCAATGGCATGGTCATCCGACGAAAGATACCCGGCATAAGTCAGATTGACGCCAGCCGGCGAGTTTGTGGGACCGGAGATGATCGCGACCGGCGGAGCCCCGGTGATACTTTGGATGATAATGCTGGTGCTATTGGTCTGAAAAGCATTGTCCGTGACCGTGAGCGTGACCGGGCCGCCGGGAAAAACCGACGCGGATATGTCCCGGAATCCATACGCAGGAGTGAACTTCAGATCGTCAAAACCAAACACCCCGTCGTAAATCGAACCGGCGACACCGAAGTTGGAATCGGAATAATTGTCCGTCTCAAAGATTTTGACCAGCGGCCCGCCCGACCCGGATGGCCGCAAGTAATAGCTGGCTCCGGCTGCAGGCTTGGATTCGACGCGAATGTCGTACGAAGTGCCTTTGCTATAGTTCGTGGGAGACCCGCGATAGTTGCCGTATTCGTAAATCTGGACGGCGCCGTCCGCAAAATAGATGGAGTACACCAATCGGTCGTAAGAGCCGGAGCTGTTGTCCTGGTTCCTTAGGCCAAACATTGCGTGGGATGTCCCACTGGAGGTGTCCACCCGGGCTTCGATTAATGTCCCGCGCCCCAATTGGATACCGCTCGAAAAGAAATAGGCGCTGCCCCAGCCGCCTTGACCCGTGGTATTCAGTTTGTCGTTCTGCACGGTGTTGGCCACTTTCCACCGGTTGCCGTCCAGCGCGATACCATCAAAGGTAAGCAATTGTGGCGGCAACAGCCATTTATAATCCAGGATACCGTGGTCATCCGTGGAATTGATCCCACTCAGATTAACCGGTTGCGACCCTTCCGGCGTCAGCGTGTCCGCCGTGATCCGGGCCACCGGGGGATCTCCTGCTATAACCACCACGTTTTGAGTCGTGGCCGCCGTCTGGTTCCCAAAATCCGTGACCGTGAGCACGAGCGGGTAAATGCCGACGCCCGCATAGTTGTGCGTCACGGTGGCCCCCGAGCCCGTGGTGCCATCACCAAAATTCCAATCGTAACGATAAATGCCGCGATCGTCCGTGGAGTTTGTGCCGCTGAAAACCCCGAACCACTGCCCGTTCGTGGCCACCGCTTCGCTGAGGAGGCGGGGGCCGCTAATGGCCGCGACGGGCAGGTTGTTGGCCTTCACCGTAATCGAGTGCGACGTGGTGTTTGTCTGGTTGGCGTTATCCGTTACGGTCAGCTTGACATTGTAAGTACCGATCGCATGGTAGGCCGTGGTGACGTTCGGCCCGCTGGCGGTCTGGCCATCGCCGAAATTCCATTCGTACTTCCAGATGGCCACGTCATCGGAGGAATTCGTGGCGGAGAAAGCCGCCGTCCAGGCGCCGTTGACGGCGGCAGTTTCGTCCACGACAACCGGGCCGCTGATCGCGGCGACGGGAGGGGCGCCGGGCGTGAAGGTAATCGTGGTGTGGTTGGAGCCGGCGAGCCCCGAGGCGTCCACCACCGTGAGCCCAACATTCCAAACGCCGGGTCCGCTCCAGCCGTGCGTAATGATCGGGCCGTTGGTTGCGCTGGTGCCGTCTCCAAACGACCAGATGTATTTCACGATGCCAAAGTCATCGGTGGAAGCCGAGCCATCGAGGCTCGCATACCACACGGCCTGGGTGGCGGCCAACTCTCCGAAAGCGTAGGGTCCGCCAGGTTGCGAAATGGGCGGATTCGCCTGAACCGTGGCCCAGGTTCCGCGACTGCTGAGGATGCCGTTATGGTCCGTGTGCAGGAGGCGCGTGAGGAAACGACCTTCCTTGGTGAAGGTGTGCGTGATCGACTGGCCCATGCTGGCCATGCCGTTGGTGAAGGTCCAGGCGTAGCGGTTGGTGTCGGAATCGCCGAAAGACCACAGAAACGTGTCGCCCGGAGTCACCCCCGTTCCCATGGCCCTAAATGTCATGGTGCCGTTGATATTCGTGACCGGATCCGTCGGCGTGATCTGCACGTCCACGCGCGGCGGCCGGGGAGGGGCCGAGATTCCTTCCGAACCACTCATGCCGGTGTTGAGGGTTACTCGATTGGTGCTGAATTTTCCATTGCCGAGACCGGCCCAGAAAAAAGCCTGTCCGTTGGCTGTGGTCATCACCAGGTCCAGGTGGCCGTCGCCGTTGTAATCGAACGCTTCCAGCCCGGAAAAGGTATTCACGTTCAGGTTGGCCCACAAACCGCTGGTACCGGTGATATTGGTGAAGCTGCCGTTACCCAGGCCTTTGAGGAAGGACACGTCACCGCTGCTGCCGCCGGCGACGATCAGATCCAAATGGCCGTCCTCGTCGAAGTCACCTGCCGCCACCGCATACGGGTCGTTGTTGGCCAGACCGGTGGCCACGAGATTGGTTTCAATAAACGTCCGGTCACCGTTCGAAAGAAGGACTTTCAGGTAACCGTTGCAACAGGTCGCGCGCGCGATGTCGGTGCGACCGTCTTCATTGAAATCGCCGGCCGCCATGCCGCGACCATAATAGTAATTTCCGTCCCCCCAATCCTTGACTTGCACCGTGAACGTGCCGTCGCCGTTGCCCCAATAGAACATCGCGAAACGGTCGTTGCCGTTGAACACGAAATCCAAATTGCCGTCTGCATCAAAATCGCCCACGGTCCCGTCCATGGCATAGCCGTTGGCCCCGGGCGTCGTGGGCAGCGCCACCCCGGGGGCATACGATCCGTCGCCCTGGCCTTTGTAGAAAAAGGGCACGAGCGTATTGCCGGAAGGGTAAGCCGCAATGAGGTCGTTCCAGCCGTCCCGATCGAAATCTCCTATGCCAAGGCCGCGGTCATTCACGCCAAAATTGGCAATTTGCTGGAAGGGACTGAAATTGCCATCGCTTTGAACGAACGATGTGTAAACCCGACCGGAGTCATCGGACACTGCGAGCAACTTCTCGCCGGGCAGAAAGATCAATGGCAGCAAATCGGTGGCGTTGTCAAACGGGTCAACCGCCTGGATGCGCAGTTCCGTTCCCGGGCGCAGATTGATCGGGAGCTCATAGGAAAGGACGTTGCCGAGCAGGTTGGCCAGGAGCGCGCCGTTGAGGTAGAGCCGGTATTGCGCGACCCCGGTGTCGTCCGTGGCTTCGCGCCAGTTCACCAGCAGCGAGGTTGGGGAGGTGAGGGTGAAAGTTCCCCCGACGCCATTTGACCACGCTGGCGGGTTCGTGTCGCCAACCCCGCTGACGCCCAAAGCGCGGTAAAAAGTCGCTCCGCCAGTCGTTGGGAGGTTGCCCAGTGGCAGGGGCTGGATGGGTCCCGATTTGACGGCCATTATCGTGCGCCACTGGATGAGGTTTGTACTGGATTGAACCCGGTAAATGCCGTTGGTCACCCCGCCCAGCAACTGAAGTTGGATCGCGGGATGGCCTGGGGTGGCTTTGCGGGGGACGGGTAATCCTGCGGGCGCTGGCAGAAGGCCTATTTGCAAGCGCACGGCCGAGTCGGCGAGGACGACAGTCTGAATGGCTAGCAGGAAGAGCAAGATGGCGGTGAGGATCCGGCGGATTGGGGCAACCCGATTGGGGTGCGCGTCCAGGAAATTTCGTTTCATTGGCGTCTCCTTAGTTCAATTCGCGGGCGCGCCAGTCGCATCATGGACGCTCGTTGGCATTATTGCTGGGTGGTCCACAACTGGAACAAGCCGAGCGGTGGTGCGCTGCGG
The DNA here is from genome assembly GCA_903918755.1 of uncultured Pedosphaera sp. Classification (GTDB taxonomy): domain Bacteria; phylum Verrucomicrobiota; class Verrucomicrobiia; order Limisphaerales; family Pedosphaeraceae; genus CAIXFN01. The sequence goes on along the minus strand of CAIXFN010000005.1, from coordinate 146,697 downwards.
TTACGACTGAAAAGCTCGATCCCATCCACGACCACGATTTGACCGGAGGAAACTGTTCCGCCGGCGGTAACGGCGGTGACGCCCGGAGTGAGGTCCACGTATTGCGCGCCATTGCCGAGGGTGCCCGCCGGATGGGCAAACCAAAAATTCGTGGAGGCCGGGAAGCCCAGTTGAAACGGCGGGGTGAAAGTCTTTCCGCTGGCGGGGAGATTGGTAATCGTCAGGGTGCCGATGAGACTGCCGGTGGAGGGCTTGAATCGCCAGGTCAGCCCCAGGCTGGCCAAGCCAGATGAGTCCCCAAATACCGCGTTGAGCTCATTGGTTTGCGCCTGGCCGGAAAACGTGATGACGGTGGTGGAGTGGGGGTCCGTATCAAGTTGTTGGAGCGCGAAGTTGCCCAACTGGTTCCCGGCCTCAGAAATCAGGATGCGAATCTGGTTGGATTGGCCGGGTTGGAGGGTGCCGAGGTAAAAGCCGAGCGACAGGGCAACATCGTTGGGCGCGGTTGGCGGGATGGAATTGGAATTACTGAGGGTCCCCTTGAACAAATTGCTGAACAACGTCCCGCCCGCGAAGCCCGGTTCGCCAATTTGCCACATGTCGGGATCGGCATCACTCGCGTTCGTGCCGGGGTTGCCCAGCACGCGACCATACTCGTTGAAGAAGGTGTTGGTTTCCTGGTCGATATCCACGTCGAGTAAAACGGCGAAGCGCACGTTGGTGAATCCGCCGCTGGATTGGTTCACGAAAAGGTAGGTGAGCACCAGGTCCGTGCCATTGGAAAGCGCGGAAGAAAAACTATATGCCAACCCGGGGGGCGGCGGTTGGCTGGACAACGGGGCGCTGGTGCCCACCTGGCCGCCGTTCAAGTCCACGCCATTGATTGTCAGGAAGGCATCGAGTTCATGGACAACGCCACCCGAACCGATCTGAAATGTCTGACCGTTCTTGCTGCCACCCTGGCCCTTGGGTCCGAAGGGGCCGACAATCATAGCCGACAATTCCGCCGCCAACAAAAAGGCGGCGCAACACCCGAGCTTCAGCGCTGTTCGTTTCATATCCAAACTCCCAAGAAACCTGGTTTCCGCGATTCCCGCACGCCTTGCCGGCCGGGCGTAGGCATCAGAACCGCCGGCCCAAAACCAACCCGGCCACGAAACCGCTGGGATTCAGGGAGGCCGTGTTCGGTCCGATGGCGATGCGGACGTCATCCACCGTCCACTGGTAGCCGCCGAAGATGCCGGCGTAATAACCCTTCCCAAGATCCACATCCGCGCCCGCCGTGAGGCCGGTGGTGAAACGCCAGACCCCCGCGGTGCGGTGATCATGCCAAGTGCCGAGGGTGGAGGTCCCACCGCCGGTAGCCGTTTCCGTGAGGACTTCCGTGCGATCGGCGGTCATGGAAATATAGCTCACACCGAGCTTGGGCGTGAGGTTGAGATGAATTTTGGAAGTGGCTTCCCAGGTGATCCGCGGGCCAAGCGTGATTTCGTAAAGATCCGTGTCAAAACGGAAATTCATCTGGTTTGCGGCGGTGGAGAGATCGGTTCGTTGAGTGGAACGTGAGGAAGGCGTGTTGGAAAACGCGGGACCGGGATTGCCATAGCTGCCCTGGTAGCCACTGGGAGCGGTTTGGGGAAGGGGGAAACCGGTCACCGGATCTACCGTGCTCGCGACATCGTATACATCCGTAACGTCCAACCGGCTCTTACGCTCCAGGTAGGAAGTCGCGCCAAGGCGTGACGTTGCCCCCCAGACGCCCTGAAAACCTATCGCGAAATCCACTCGCCACACTTCATTCTTAACCCAATTCCAGCCCATCAGAAGTTGCAGGCCCGGCGCCGTCGCTTCGGCCTGCCCCGTGACGGGGTCGTTCCGCAAAGTCGTATAGCCGGGATCCCCTGGTTGGTGGAAAGCAAGGGTATTCGCCCCGCTGTTGAACTGGCCGCTGTTGTTGTAAGCCCAGTTCCAGGTGTTACCCGGACCGCCAATGGCGTTCGGGTTGAGCGTCCCGGCGTCAAGTTTTACATAACCGTCGTTGTAGAGCCGGTCAGAATAGGCGGTGGGGCTGCCGACACCTGCGGGCGAGGCCAAAGGGGCCGGCGCGGAATGCAAACCGAAGGTTTGAGCATAAGAACTGCCCGCTACCCTGACCTGGAATCCGCCACGCGCGATCGGCCCGCCCTCAAACCAGAAATCTTGCGCGGAAACCTCCGAGTGCGCCCATGATATGCCGATGATTGCAGCCCAACGCCAGGCCGAACCGCCGACGATTGTTTTCTTATGGAACACCTAATGCATTCTTAACAAAACACCACACGAAGGTCAAATAAAATGGCAGGGAATATTTATGATTAGGATGCCATAGCCATTGCCAGATAACCGCCACGAACCTAGCCCGCCGAAAGTCACCAGGGACCGCCGTGTCGCGGTTCAGATTTTGCGCCAAAGAATTTCCAACGTCAGGAGGGAGTAGGCCGTCACGAGAGCGGGATCTTTTTCCCACCAGCGGTTGCTGCGGTTGACCCATGAACCATCGCGCTGTTGCAAATCGAGGAGGTGCATCGCCACTTCCCGACGCCAGTTGATCCGGCGGCCGTCTTTCAACTCGATCTGGTCAACGCCCGCCGCGTCCAGCCCTTTGGTCATCAGATGGAAATAGTAATACAAACCCTGCTCGCCCATCCCGGGATTCTCCTCGAGCGTGTAATTGCTGCGAAGCCAATCCAGCACGCCGCGGACGCGGGGATCGTCGCCCTTGACGTCGGCGTAAATGTAACTGAGGAGACCGGCATAACTGATGCTCCCATAGGAACGAAGCGCCACGCGGCCGGTATCGCTGTTGGTCTCGCCGCCCGCCTTGCTCTCGCCCGGAGTATAAACAAATCCGCCCAGATCTTTGCTCTTGGCGGAAACCCAGGACTGGGTATTGAAGCGCGGCAGGTTCTGACAATTTTGAATGAATTGAATGGCGGCGTTCCAGTTCAGCTCCCGGCCTTTGGCCGCGCTGTTGTCCCGGACGAGAAACTCCGTGGCCCGCAAGGCTTCCAGCGCAGTGAGGGTATTGACCAGATCGGATTGGCGCACCTTGTCGCCGTAACCCATGCCTCCGGCGAAGCGGGATGCAGGTTTGCCCGCCTCATCGAGATCGATCTGCGAACCGATCAGGAAGGCGCGACCACGGCGCAGTATTTCATTGTAGGACGGGTCGCCGGAAAGCGCCAATACCGTCATGCTCAGTGCGGTGTTGTAGTTGGCAAGTTTACCGCGCTGGATGCTGCCGTCCGGCTGAACGCACGCCAGCAGATAGTGAAACCCCTGCTTGATGTCGGCGGGTGAATTGGTGCGAAAACGTCCCGAAGGTTCCGCGAGAACCGCGGCGAGTGCCAGAGCGGTTACGGCCGGGTCGTCGGGTGTCGACCACCAGCCGTTGGTATTCTGATTGGCGCGCAGCCAGGCCAGACCCAGGTCAATCGAGTGTTCCAGTTCGTGGCGGAAGGAAGCATCGGGCTGGGCGGCCACAAAAGCCGCCTGCTCTGCGCCCTGCGAGGAGGTTGCCGCCAGGAAAAGCAGGACAATCTGCGCGACGGCGATCCGGAATGGAATCGGGGAGACGAATTTCATCGGATGGAGGTTTAGTGGGGTTTTAGCGGAGGCGGATCTGCCGGGTTACTCGGGTTGGGTTTCGCCAACGCGTTGGTCGGACTGGCAGCGGTTGGCGGGCGATCCGCGGAGAGCCGCAGCGTGATTTCCAGCGGCAGGCCATCGGGCGGCAGGATTTGGGAATTCACCTCGTGCAGGTCGTCATGATCACGACCGGATCGTGGATTATTGACCAGGGCATCCGGATCAATATGAACGGAGACAATGGAGCCATCCCGCTGGGCCATGAAGTTTCTGCGCGCCAGGTAGGAGCCGTTGTAAATCCATGGGCCGGGGGGCAAAGGATGTTGGTTGTTGCCGGTGACGATGAACTCTTCCAAAGGGTGGCGCACTTCGCGGTTGCCAGCGGGCCAGGAAACTTCCAGGGACACGGCTTCACCGGGCGGGGGGACGGATAGATCGGCCGGGAAGGAATTTGTGCTCGCGGGTTTGACGCCGAGGAGCAGCATGGCGATGTGAATGTGCACCGGTTGTGCCACGGTACGGAAAACACTTTCGTGAGTCTTGCCCGCCGTGGTGACGACCGCGTATTCGACAATGCCGGTGCGCTGGTTGATGGACACAGGAAAGCTCACGGTGCGTTGTTCCTGGTCGAGACTCACCGCGCCGATGGCAAACACATGCGGGGTGACGCGCCTGATTTGTGGGTCAATCGATGCCAACGGGTCCGGATCGCCAAGGACGGGAGTGGCCGCGCCGTAACTTGATGAACGGATTAGTACCAGAATCGCAATCGTGCTGACGGCGAAACAACCTCGTTGCAATAGGTGGGTCATTGACCCCGACACCGTAGCACTGTCTTACGGAGGCGGCAACCCGAAACGGCACCCGAAACGGAGCCTGACCCAGCAGAAGTTCTGGTCATTCGACCGGGGTGGGTATTTGTGCCTCGTGCCACCCCCGGGCTAGAGGGCACAACTTCGTGAGGTTGAGGATGAGGGCGACAGCCCGGCGGGGCTAAAGTCTCGGGTAAAAGATGTGGCGGGATCGGGGAATGGCAAATGAACTCACCAGTCTCAGCTTTTGAAAGGATCGCCGACCGGCACCACGAATCCGGGAAGAATGTCCTCGCCTTCCAGGGAAGAGGGCGATGGAACAGGTCGGGTTTGAGGGAAGCCGGAAACGGGACCGGGGGACAGTTTGCTTTAGGGCGCCGTTAGTAGGGCTTATGAGTAGAAGTAAGCCCGCTTGCGGTGATTGTCGGGGGGGCTTCACTTTGAATGTGGGGGGAGTTCCCCCCGTTCAGTTTTCGGTCGCGGGGCGATAGGATTTGCATGGCAGACAATGCCTTTATGAACCCGCAAATACTCACCGATACCGCCAACAAACTGGTCGCCGCCGGCAAAGGGTTGTTGGCGATGGATGAAAGCACTCCCACCTGTAACGCACGATTTGCCAAACTGAACATACCCCAGACGGTGGAGTCCCGGCGGGCGTACCGGGAGTTGATCGTGACCACGCCCGGGCTCGGTGAATGCATCAGCGGCGCGATTCTCTGTGACGAAACCATCCGCCAGCAGAAAAAGGATGGCACGCTCTTTCTAAAAGTGCTCACGGATGCGTGCATCATTTCCGGGATCAAAGTGGATGCCGGGGCAAAGGACCTGGCCGCTCATCCGGGGGAAAAGATCACCGAAGGTTTGGATGGTTTGCGCGAAAGGCTCCAGGAATACTTTCAGATGGGAGCGCGCTTTGCGAAATGGCGCGCGGTGATTGCCATCGGCGAAGATATTCCCAGCCGGAGCGGCCTGGAGGCGAACGCGCACGCGCTGGCCCGCTATGCCGCGTTGTGCCAGGAGTCCGGCCTGGTTCCGATCGTGGAACCAGAAGTCCTCATGGATGGTGATCACACGCTGGAACAGTGCCGGAAGGTCACGGAGGAAGTTCTGCGCAACGTTTTCATCCAACTCAACTGCCAGCGCGTGCTGCTGGAGGGCATGATTCTCAAGCCCAACATGGTCCTGCCCGGATTGACTTGTCCCACTTCGGCAACCCCGGATGAGGTGGCCAACACCACGGTGAAAAGTCTCTGGCGAACCGTCCCCGCTGCGGTTCCGGGGATTGCGTTTCTGTCGGGCGGGCAACCCAGTGAGCTGGCTTCGGCCCGGCTAAACCTAATGAATGTTCGCTTCAAAGGGCACCTACCTTGGGCGCTGTCCTTTTCCTTTGCCCGCGCCATTCAGCAGCCGGCGTTGGAGATTTGGCGGGGTTGGGAGATCAATGTGGGCGCCGCGCAGGCGGCATTGCTGCATCGCGCGCGGTGCAATCGGGCTGCCCGACGGGGGGAATACACGGCCGGGATGGAAAAGCGATGAATTCTTGCGAAGGGTTATGACCGCACCCACCACTTCCGCGCCACCAGACCTGGCCGCCGCCATCAAGGGTGGTGGAGCGGGCAAGCAGGTCAAACGCTACCTGATCCTGGCGGTCATCGTTCTCATGCTTGGGGGTGGCGCTTGGTTCTGGTGGAGTCGCATCGAGAAGGCGAAGCACCAGGCACCCGCTTACGCGACGGAGGTGCTCAAGCGCGGCGAAATCAGCCTCACCATTACGGCGACTGGTAATCTGGCGCCCACCACCGCGGTGACGGTGGGCGGCGAGCTCTCCGGCACCACGCTGGAAGTCTATGTGGATTTCAACGACCGGGTGACCAATGGCACCCCCCTGGCCAAACTCGATACGAGCAAGCTGGCGCAGCAAACCGAAATCAGCCGGGCGACTGTCAAATCCATGCAGGCCAAGGTTGCGCAAGCCGAGGCCACCGTTAAAGAGAGCGGCGCCGCGCTCGCCCGGCAGCGGGAATTGAGCGCGGCGAAATTGGTTTCCACGGCCGACCTGGAGGTCACGATCGCCACGGCAGGCCGCGCCGACGCGGATCTGGCCAGCGCGCGAGCCACGGTGGGCGAAGCGGAGGCGCAAGTACGGATCAACGAATTCGATTTGTCCAAGGCCATCATCAAGTCGCCGATTGACGGGATTGTGCTGACGCGGAGCATTGAGCCCGGGCAGACCGTGGCCGCGAGTTTCACCGCCCCGCAGCTCTTCATCATCGCGGAGAAATTGGAGCGCATGAAATTGAATGTAACCATTGCTGAGGCGGACATCGGCCGGGTGGCCGCCGGGCAAGCTTCCACCTTCACGGTGGATGCCTGGCCGGACCGGTCCTACACCGCCCGGGTGGCGAAGGTCTCCTACGGCTCGGCGGTGACGGATAACGTGGTGACCTATCTCGCGGAACTCGAAGTCAACAACGACGACTTCAGCCTGCGTCCCGGCATGACGGCGACCGCTGACATCCGGGTGGCGGAAAGCACCAACGTGTTCCTCGTGCCCACTGCCGCGCTGCGTTTTGTTCCCGCCAGCCTGACCAATGCGCCGGCGGCGGCCAAGAAGTCGTTTGTGCAAAGCCTGATTCCCATGCCCACCCGCCGGAGCGGGCATCCCAGTGACACCGATGCTGCCGCCAAAGCCAAAGGGTCGCGGATCTGGGTGCTGCGCGGAGGCCAACTCGAAGCCATCGAGGTGCGACTGGGCTTGAGCGACGGACGCTACACGGAAGTTTCCGGGGAGGGGCTTGCCGAAGGCATGGTGATCGTGCTGCGCGCCAACCCGCCCACCACATGAACCCGCCTGCTGTCACGCCCTTGATTGAATTGCATGGGTTGACCAAAACCTATGGCGTGGGAGACGCTGCTTTCCAGGCGCTCAAAGGCATTGATCTCACTATTCATCGGGGAGAATTTGTGGCCATCATGGGGCCGAGCGGTTCGGGGAAATCAACGCTGATGAATGTCCTGGGCTGCCTCGATACGCCGACGGCGGGGAGCTATCATTATCAAGGTATCGCCGTGGAAAGCCTGGATACCAATGAGCGTTCGCTGCTGCGCCGTTATGCGTTGGGTTTTGTTTTCCAGGGATTCAATCTCCTGGCGCGCACCAGCTCGCTGGACAACGTGGAGTTGCCCTTGCTGTATCGCGGGGTTTCGCGCAAGGAGCGCCACGAGAAGGCGGTGGCGGCGCTGACTTCGGTTGGGCTCCCCACCAAACTGGACAGCACCCCGGCGGAACTCTCCGGCGGGCAGCAGCAGCGGGTCGCCATCGCCCGCGCCATTGTTACGGAACCGAGCACCCTGTTCGCGGATGAACCAACAGGCAACCTTGATTCCGTCACCACCGGCGACGTCATGGAACTGTTGACGCGACTCAACCTGGACCGGGGCATCACGGTGCTGTTGGTGACACATGATGACCATGTAGCGACGTTTGCCCGGCGGACCGTGCTAATCAAAGATGGCTTGATCGAGTCCGATGTGGTCCGGGCGGGAACCCCTTTGCGCACATGATCTGGAATGCTTTTGCCATTGCGGTGCGGGAAATTGGGCGCAACCTGACGCGCGCCTTCCTGACGGTGCTCGGCATCTTTATTGGCGTCGCGGCGATCATCACCATGGTGACGCTCGGGCAGGGCGCGACGCTGGCCGTGAAGGCGCAAATTTCCAGTTTGGGAAACAACCTGCTCACGCTGCGGCCGGGTGCGGGATTTGGCTCGCGGGCCTCCGCAGCCGGGACGCCGCATTTCACGGAGAAGGATGCGGTGATCATTGAAGAACAAATTGCCGGGATCGCCGCCGCCGCGCCGGTGCGCACGGCCTCACTTAGCACCATTTATCTGCAAAATGCGCGGCTTTCGACGGTTACAGGCACGACGCCGATTTACTTTCAAATCAACAAGTGGAATCTGGCCGAGGGACGCTTTTTCACCGACATCGACCTGCGGTCCGGCGCCGCCGTGTGCGTCATTGGCCCCACGGTGCGCAAGGAACTGTTTGGCACTGAAAACCCCATCGGAGCCAAGATCCGTATCGGCAAAGCCTCCTGCGAAGTCATCGGGCTGTTGGTGGGCAAGGGGCAGGCGGGCATGTTTGACCAGGATGACACGATCATTATGCCGCTTTCAGCGCTGCAGCGGCGGATGATCGGCAAGACTTCGTCGCATGACATCAGCCAGATTGCGATTTCGGCTCAGGACGGGGTGGACAGCAATGTTCTGATCACCGAGATCACCTCACTCATGCGCCAGCGGCGTAATTTGCAGCGAAATCAGGACAACAACTTCAATATCTTCGATACCCGTCAGATTGCGGAAACGCTGGGCGCAACCACGCAATTGATGACCATGCTGCTGGCGGCGGTGGCCGGGGTCTCGCTGTTGGTCGGCGGGATCGGGATCATGAACATCATGCTGGTCTCGGTCACGGAACGCACGCGGGAGATCGGCATCCGGTTGGCCATCGGGGCGACGGCGGGCGAGGTGTTGCTGCAGTTTCTGGTGGAGGCGGTGACCCTGTCGTGTGTCGGTGGTCTGCTGGGCATGCTGCTCGCGTTCGGCCTCTGCGCCGGACTGGCGCGGCTTATCCAGGTGCCTTTCAATTTCAACGCGCAAATCAATCTGATCGCCTTTCTGTTCGCCGCCGCCGTCGGCGTGTTATTCGGCTATGCCCCCGCCCGGCGAGCCGCCCGGCTGAATCCAATCGACGCATTGCGGCACGAATAGCCGATTCCTTTGCTGGCTCGCCGGATGCTGGCCGTGCAGTAGCGAATGGGGGCATCCCCCCATGTTGCGACAGGCGGAGGCAGACTAGTTTAAAGGACGATTATGACAATCACCCTTTCCACCACGCCACCGCCGAAAAAAGCCGCCGTTAAATCCGCTACCAAAGCGGAACAAAGCGCTTACCAGAGCGTGAACCCCGGCAATGGCAAGACGCTCAAGACTTTTGAGGTGCTGAGCGCCCCGCAGTTGGAGAAAGCGCTCAAGACGGCCGAAACTTGCTTTCAATCCTGGCGGCACACGACCTTTGCCGAACGCGCCATCATAGTCAGCAAAGCCGCCGCACTGATGCGGGAGCGCACGGAGGAGTTGGCTAAACTGGTGACTTTGGAAATGGGCAAACTCATTGCGGAAGCGCGCGGCGAAGTGGCCTTGAGCGCGGACATCATCGAATACTATGCCTGGAACGCGGAGAGTTTCCTCGCGCCGCAAATCCTGCAACCGAAGCTCGGAGAAGCGGTGATTGAATGCAGTCCCTTCGGGGTGCTGTTCGGCGTGCAGCCGTGGAATTTTCCCTACTACCAGCTCGCGCGGTTTGCCGCGCCCAATCTGATGGCGGGCAATGTGGTGATGGTCAAGCATGCGGGGTGTGTCCCGCAATGCGCCCAGGCTTTTGCCAAGCTCTGGCGCGACGCCGGAGCTCCGGCGGGGGCTTATACGAATCTGTTCATCTCGCACGACCAGGTGAACCAGGTGATTGATGATCCCCGGGTCAAAGGCATCGCGCTTACCGGTGGGGTGGAGGCTGCCCGCAGCGTGGCGGCGCGGGCGGGGCAAAACGTCAAGAAGACCACGATGGAACTGGGCGGTAACGACGCCTTCATCGTCCTGGCGGACGCCGACCTGGACGCCGCCATCAAATGGGCGGTGTGGGCCAAAATGAACAATGCCGGGCAATGTTGCGTGGCCGCAAAGCGCTTTATCATTGCCGAGGAAATCGCCGATGCTTTTCTAGAAAAATTTCAAGCAGCCTTGGCCGCCCTCCAACCCGGCGATCCGATGAATGCCGCCAGCACCCTGGCCCCGCTGTCCACGGAAGCGGCCTTGATCAATCTACTCGGGCAAATCAAGGGGGCGGTGGCCAAAGGCGCCAAGGTGTTGCTCGGGGGCAATCGGATTGACCGGCCCGGCGCGTTCATGGAGCCGACGATCCTCACGAATATCAAGCCCGGGAACCCCGCTTATCGCGAAGAATTCTTCGGCCCGGTAGCGCTCATCTTTCGCGTGAAGAATCAGGATGAGGCGGTGAAATTGGCCAACGATTCCGATTTTGGGCTCGGCGGTTCGATCTTCACGAATAATGTCGCGCTGGGCAAACAACTGGCCAGTCGCATTGACACCGGGATGATGTTTATCAATCACCCGACGTGGACGGCATGCGATTTGCCGTTCGGCGGCATCAAAAACTCTGGTTACGGGCGCGAACTTTCCGCGTCGGGCATTCAGGAATTTGTAAACAAGAAGCTGGTGCGCACCAGCGCGGTGGACGCAGCGGCATAGTCGAAACGCCTGCGACTCCAACAATCCTTCAAGCAAAAAAGCCCATGAAACGTTCTATCTTATCCCTAATCCTCGCCAGCATGGCCCTGGCTTCGGTTGCGTCCGCCAACGCCGGAGTGGAAACTTACGACATTGACCCGGTGCACACCTGGGTGGGTTTCTCCATCGCGCATTTCTTCACCAAGGTGCCGGGCTATTTCAGCGCGGTTAAGGGCACGATCGTGGTGGACCGTGAGCACCTGGAAGCCAGCACCGTTGAGGCAGTTATCGAAGTGGCCAGCATTACGACCAACACGAAAATGCGGGACGACGATTTGCGCTCCACGAATTTCTTCGCCGCGGCAAAATTCCCGGCGATGACTTTCAAGAGCAATTCCTGGAAGAGCACAGGTGGCGATGCCTACGATGTCACCGGTGTTCTCAGCATGAAAAACGTGCCGAAGGTCGTGGTGCTCAAGGTGAAGGCACTGGGGTTTGGTCCGGGCCTGAACGGGGCGGCGATTTCCGGTTGGGAAGCCAGGATTACTTTGGATCGACGCGATTTTGATATCACCGCCGACCAGGGCATGATCGGTAACCAGGTGGAGGTGGTGATTAATGTGGAAGCCGACTTGAGAAAGGGCACTCCGTCGAAGCCATAAGGCACATTTTCAGCAGTCAGGGTGAAGGGCGGAAGTGGGGGACAGTTTGCACGCGCTGGACCTGAAAAGGTATGACTGCGAGTGAACCATCGGCCGGGGAAGGCCAGGGTTTCAAAGCCGCCACCGCCCAGTGGGACGCTGGCGCGGCGAGTGGTGATTGCGTGGTCAAAGTGGGCGGCGATTGGAGGTTGGAAAGCCCGGTGCCGTCGTGGAAGGGATTGTGCAACCTGAAAGCCGCGGCGAATGTGCGGGTACTGCCGGCTGACTTGGGCAAGTGGGACACCTCGCTGCTGCTGTTCCTAGTGCACGGGCGGAAATGGTGCGTGGAATCCAAACACCAATTCATTACGGACGCATTACCGGAGAATTTGCAAACGCTGCTCCGCCAAGTTGCCGAGGCTGCGAAAGCACCCCCCCAAGCGCAACGGGCGGCCCGGACAATCTTTGAGCGCACCGAGACTTGGGCAACCAAACTCGGCAAGGACGCGCGCGATAACATTTCGTTCATCGGCGAGTGCACGCTGGGCCTGGTTGGCGTATTGAAGCGTCCCCACCAATTTCGGTGGGTGGATTGTGTGGTGGAGATGCAGCAATGCTGGGCGGCGTCGCTGCCCATTGTGAGCCTGGGCAGCTTTCTTGTGGGAGTGATTCTGGCCTTTCAAGCGGCGATTCAGTTGCGGCAATACGGTGCGGCGATTTTTGTGGCAGATTTGGTCGGCCTATCCGTGGTACGCGAGATGGGGCCAATGATGGCCGCCATCATCCTGGCCGGAGGCATCGGCGCCGCTTTCGCCGCCCAACTGGGCAATATGAAGGTGGACGAGGAGATTGACGCCTTGGAGACCTTGGGGATTTCGACGGTGGACTTTCTGGCTTTACCGCGACTGCTGGCGGCGACGGTGATGATGCCCATCATGGCGCTGTATGCCAATGTGCTGGGCATCCTGGGAGGTATGTTTGTCGCGGCGACGATGCTGAACATTCCGGCGGCGGCCTATTGGGTGGAAACGCAAAACCGTGTCGGCCTGGGGGATGTCTCCAGCGGTTTGATCAAGAGTGTTTTCTTTGGTTTGGGCATCGGCATTGCCGGTTGCCTGCGCGGAATGAAATGCGATCGCAGCGCCGCGGGCGTCGGTAAAGCGACCACCTCGGCAGTGGTGACCGGCATTCTGCTCATCGTGGTGACCGACGCCGTGTTCGCCCTGATATTCAATGTGCTGCGAATCTGAGGAATAAATGAACCTGAACCCACCAGCCAACGTGATCGAAGTCCAGAACCTGACGTGCGGTTATGGTGAAACCGTGGTTCTGCAAAACGTCTCCTTTGCGGTGCGTCCGCGCGAAGTGCTCTTTGTCATTGGCCGTAGTGGCTGCGGCAAGAGCACGTTGCTGCGCTGCCTCATCGGATTATTGAAACCATTTCAGGGCAAGGTCCTGTATTTCGAAAAGGACTTCACCGCCGCGGATACCAACCAGCGGCGGGAAATTCTGAAATCTTTCGGGGTGATCTATCAAAGCAACGCACTTTGGAGTTCCATGACGCTGGCGGAAAACGTTTCGCTGCCGTTGGAAGAACACACTTCGCTGTCCGCCGCGGACCGTGATGAAATCGTCGCACTCAAACTGACCGAGGTGGGTTTGGCCGGATCGGGAGCGCTTTACCCGTCCGAGTTGAGTGGAGGAATGAAAAAGCGCGCCGCTTTGGCGCGGGCTCTGGCGTTGGATCCCGCCATCGTCTTTTTCGATGAACCCTCGGAAGGGTTGGATCCGATTACCTCCCGGGACATGGATCGGTTGATCCTGCAAGTCCGGGACATCCTGGGAACCACCATGGTCATCGTGTCGCACCAACTCTCCAGCATATTCCGGGTGGCAGACCGGGTCATGGTGCTGGACCGGGACGCGAAGGGCATCATTGCTGAAGGGAAACCAAGTGAGTTGGCGGCCAAGAGCAGCGACCCGCGGGTCCGGGAGTTTTTACGGCAGGGCACGAACGCAGAAGAGCGAAGCGACGGCCCTTCAGTTGACGAGAAGACGGAGGCGCTTTCCCATTGAAGACAAAACTCAGCCCATTCTTGATTGGCTCGTTTGTGCTCGGCAGCGTGATGCTGGTGGTCATTGCGCTCCTCTCCTTTCGCTCGCTGCACCTATTTTCAAAGGCGGCGCGGTTCGTGGCCTATTTCAACGAATCGGTGCAAGGATTGGACGTCGGCAGTGCCGTCAAGCTGCGGGGCGTCCGGGTGGGGCGGGTGGTCACCGTAAAGGTTTGCTACGACTCGAAATCCCAGCGTTGGCAGGTCGCGGTGGTGACGGAATTGGACAAAAGCACAATCAGTGAGCGGGGCGGTAAGCTGATTCAGATCACGGACCGGGCCACGCTGCAAAGGCTGATTGACGAGGGGTTGCGCGCGAAGATTGATCTGGTGGGCATCACCGGCTTGCAATATGTGGAACTGGATTTTTTTGACCCGCTGGAATTCCCCGTCCCGCTGCGGGATGACAAGAGTGATTATCCCGTCGTGCCGACCTTGCGTTCCGGCATGTCCGAATTGATCGGAAATCTCTCGAAGATTGCCAATAATCTGAACAAGATTGATTTCGGCGGACTTTCGCGCGACTTCCAGTCGCTCCTCGCGAACGTGAACCGCCAAGTTAGTGACGTGGACCTGAAGCAGATGGTGGCCAAGATGACGGCGGCGGCGGCGTCAATCGATACGTTGGCGGGTTCCGTCGAAGCCAAGGCGGCGCTGGCTAATTTCTCGAAAGCCGCGAGCGAAGTGCAGGGCTTGGTGGCCCGGTTGGACACCCAAGTGGAGCCGGTGCAGGCGGAACTGGTGCGGACGTTGCATTCGTTTCATGATGCGGCGGAGAGCGTTCACCAACTGCTGGGCCCGGAGCGCGGTTTGGGGGAGGAGACAGTGCGCACGCTGCAACAAGTGAAGGAAACCGCCGAGTCACTGCAACAACTGGCGGATTTTCTGGAGCGGAATCCCAGCGCCTTGATCACCGGGAAAAAACGGCCGGACAAAGAGCGTTAATATGATATCCAAGCGAGCTTTCCAGACCCTGAGGCAGATCAGGCAATGCCTTCCCGGCCTTGTCGCCGCCCTACTGCTGGCGGGTTGTAAGTTCCTGCGGCCACAGGCCGATCCCACGCGGTTCTATATTCTGACTGTGCCGCCAGCGGTAATGGAACGTCCGGCACGAGGCAAGCTCACAGGGTGGCGGATTGGTTTCCAGCCGGTGGAAATTCCGGGTTACTTGCGCGGTAGGTCCATGGTCGTGCGAACGGGCACCAACGAAATTCATTTCGCCGAGTTCGACCGGTGGGCCGAGCCGCTCGAACAGGGAATCACCCGGGTACTGAAGGAAACATTAAGGTCCGCACCCAATGTCGAGAGCGTGAGTTTGAACTCTCATGGAGGCGATTCCCTGGATTGCGACGTGTCCATCACGATTCTGGCCTGCGAGGGAGTGCGCAGTGAACATGAAACCAGTTCCATCCGCTTTGCCGCGAAGTGGGAAATTCGCACCTCGCGATCCGACACGCCCGCCAGCAAACTTGGCGGGTTCAGCGCCACGAACGTGATCTGGGATGGCGGCGGCTACACCCAGTTGGCCGAGCGGCTCAGTGAAGCCATCGCGGGGGCGGGCCGGGCGCTCGCGGCAGACCTGCCTGTGGCAACGAATCTTTCTGGCCGAACCACGACGCCGGCGCGGCCATGACCCTCCTGGAACCAATCCAGCTTGGGGGATTTGCCGACCCGGCCACGTTGGGGGGGGCGGCCTTGTTGGCGGTGATTTCCTTTGAGCCGAAGGCCACTGAGGTTTGCGGATGTCCGCTCACCCAATTGGGCCCTTCCGGCGTGGTGCTCAGCTTGGACCGGTGGTGCGCGGATGCGTTTTCCGCGATCGGGCTCAGATGTGATTTGCTCGAGCAGGCCAAGAAACGCTTTGCCGTGGAGGGCATCGGTTTGCCGCTGCCGCAGACATTGGTGTTATTGAAAGATCATCGGGAGGCCAAGGCTCTGGCATCCTGAAGGGGAAAGTTTCCGGGAATTTGCGATGATGCCAAGCCTGGCCCAGTTGGCCAGGCTCATTGAACGACGATCACATCGGGACCCTCTTTCATAGCCTCATCAGTGTCTTTCAAATGCGCGTGACCGAAGTCAGGGTGGGTTTCCATTGTGGCCGCGCATTGCTCAAGAAACCTCGCGATGCGCCGCAATTCCGCGGGAGTGGCTTGCAGTGACACTTCGCTCAGTTCATCTGGAATCTCCACTTTGCCGGCGATCAGAAAGCCAAAAATCTTCATGGTTGCGAAAATGGTCAGCTCCGGCGCCGCTCCAATTTCAAGAGCAGCGGGGAGCAGGGAAGTTGGTGAGTCTTTGGTTCAGCGTTTGGAGGAAATCCTGCGGATTATCAGGTGTAATTAGAAAGCCTTGGAGAAGCCCCTTTCGCCGCACGACCAAAATGCATTCGCCAAAGAGCCGATTCCCAAATCGGCACCAGCCAATGGACTTGCGATTCTTCCAGGGTAGCAGCTCCCGGAAGGGAACTTTTCTAACCTCCAAAATATCCGCGACCGCGGTTTTGAAAAGCGGGAAGCCAAACGCAAGGATTTCAAAATGAGACTTGGTTATGCGGTAACCGATGACCCATCGCCAGGCGTATTGCGCTAAAAAATAGGCCAGCGCGAGCACGAGTAAGAAACAAAAAAGCAGCTGGGCGATTGAGATCATTTTGTTTCTCTGGTGGTTGTTGAAACCTCACGGCCACTCATGCCGGAGGCTGTCAAACTAGCCCGATTCATTGACGACTTTAAGTTGTTTGATGTGGAGGGATACGACCCACCTCAACAAAAAGAAATCGGCCATGAATACCGGCAATCTCAACCCCCATGGATGAATTCTCGAGATGGGCAATGAGATTGCTCCCAAGGCCAATACCAAGAGCAAAAGGGCAATAATCTTGAAATACGGCAGCATCGCAACTCGCGTAAACACTGTCACGCGTCTGACAATTTGTCAAATCGTGTTGGCAAGGTGTGACACGCGCGGAAGAGGAGGCGCTGCCACCGCATGGGCCTACCGATTCCTTCCCCTCCGGAGAATTGGGGAGGGTGAGTGTGGCGACGGCTTAACGGGCTGCTTTGGTTTCAGCGATTACCCGCCTCCTCCAGGTAAACAGCCAGACAATTGGGCCAATGATGGGGCTTCCCAGGACAACGCCAACATCCAACCATCTTCTACCGAAAGGTGTGCCGAGGGGCAGGTCAAGTCGCAAGGATGTTGGAATTAGCACAAGGAAATGGATCGCTACCAGGAAGTAAAACGTCCACCGCTGGCCTGTGCGCTCAACCGTCATCTGGGCAATTGCAAACAAAATGAAACCTGACGCCAGCGTCTGTGCTGCCGTGCGCCCGCTCAATAATGGCTCCTTAAAGATTCGTAGTTTCATGGCTCATTAGTGGCTCGGTCAGCAAAGCTGATTAACTGTAACACCCTTTTTTGGCATCCATCAACAATTATGGTGGATTGACCGGGTTTTGCTTTGGAGGGGAAACTCGCAGCACTGTGTTTCACCCGGCTAGTCAAATTGCCATCGAACACCCGGCGCCAGCCGCCGAAGGAGAAGGTTTGCAATTCGTATGAACCCCACCGCCCCGAAGACCCCGGAAACCGCCGACCAAAGCTCAGCGCCGCACCTGAACCGGCGAGAATTCCTGACACTGGCCGCCACGGCTGCGGTGGCTGCACCGTTCGTTTCCCGGGCGCGGGTTCTAGGCGCGAACGACCGGATCGGAGTGGGATTCATCGGCACGGGCGGCCGCGGACGCACGCATCTCGCGGTGGTGCAGGGGCTGATCAACGAAGGCGAAAACTTGCAGATGACGGCCGTCTGCGACGCGTACGGCTACCGCCTGAATGAAGCCGCGAAAGCGACCGGAGCCAAGCCGTATGCCAAACATCAGGACTTGCTGGCTGATTCGGGCGTGGATGTCGTTTGTGTTGCCACCCCGGATCGCCTGCATGTCCCGCTGGCGCTGAAGGCGATTCAGGCGGGCAAGGATGTGTATTGCGAAAAGCCGATGGGTCACTGGAGTCAATTTGATCTTTGCCGGGAATTCAGCGAGGAAACGGCGAAGTTGAAACGCATTGTCCAGGTCGGCAATCAGGGTAATTCGAGTCCCGCCTGGGGCAAGGTACGGGAACTCGTCCAGCAGGGCGCCATCGGGCGACTGCAACATATCCAAGCCGGTTACTTCCGGGACGGGGACTGGGGTGAACGCATGCCCATTCCCGACCGGGAGGCCACGCCCGGTCCCGAACTGGATTGGGAAGGGTTCCTGGGGGACGCCCCGAAAGTGCCTTTCACCGTAGATCGATTTTTCAGTTGGCGGAAGTATCTCGACTATGCCGGCGGTCCGTGCACCGACTTGTTTCCTCATGTGCTGACGCCGTTCGTCAGCGCGCTGGGTTTGGGTTATCCCCGGCGGGCCACGGCCTCGGGCGGCATCTTTAAATACAGCACCTACGATCGCGAGGTGCCGGATACCTTCAACATGACCCTGGATTATCCGGAAGGCGCTTCCGCCGTGCTGGTCTGCACGCTGGCCAACTCGTACTCCACCGAACCCGCCATTCGTGGTGACGAAGGTACCCTGATCTTACAAAACGCCGGGGGGTGGGAAGCCGGGTTCGACAGCATCACCGTGGTTCCCCGAAAGGGTGCCCAAAAGATTGTTCCCGGATGGAAATCCGAATCCACGCCCCTGCATTGGAAGAACTTCCTGCACTGCGCCCGGACGCGGGAAAAGCCCGTCAGCGATGTTGAGTTTGCCCTCAAGGTCCAGGCCGCCATGTGCATGGCGATGCTGGCCTTTTTACAGGAAAGGGTGGCGCACTTCGACGCCGCCACCCGGCGAATCAAGTGCTGAAGAGAACCGTCGCAAAAGCAAATCCACCAGCTCTATATGACCTCTAACTCGAATGCATCGGCCGACCGTTTTACCCGACGTGACTTTGTGCGTCGCGCGACCGTCGCCTCGTTGGCGGCCGCGGTGTTTCCCACCATCATCCCGGGTTCGGCGCTGGGCAAAAACGGTGCGATCGCCCCCAGTAATCGCATCACCTTGGGGGTGATCGGTTGCGGGCCGCAGGGCCGGGGGGATCTGGGCGGCTTTTTGAACGAGGCGGATTGCCAGGTCGTGGCTGTGTGCGATGTGAAGCAGGATCAAATCGAACTGGGCCGCCAGGCCGTGAATCAGAAGTATGGGAACGACGCCTGCCAAACCCACCATGATTTTCGGGAATTGGTCGCGCGCAAGGATGTCGACGCCTGCCTCATCGCGACGCCCGATCACTGGCACGTCCTGACCGCGTTGGCGGCAGTGAATTCGGGCAAGGACATTTACCTGGAGAAACCGTTGGCGATCACCCTGGCCGAGGGGCAGGCGCTGCGGAAGGCAGTGCGGCAGCGCCAGCGAGTATTCCAGTTTGGCACCCAACAACGGTCTTCCCGCAACTTCTGGCGGGCTTGCCAACTGGTTCGCGGCGGGCACATTGGCAAATTGCAGCAAATCAATGTCTGGGCGCCCGGCAGCACTCCGGGAGGGTCGCTGAAGACAACTTCGCCACCCGCCGGGCTCGATTACGATCTCTGGGTCGGTCAGGCGCCGATGACGCCCTACACCGAGAATCGCTGCACCGATGCTTCCAACCTGAAAACCTGGTGGTTCATCTCGGACTACACCCTGGGCTTCATCTCCGGCTGGGGCGTTCATCCCCTGGACATCGCCCTTTGGGGTGGCGGGGATTTGCTGGGCGGCCGGGTGGAGGTCAGCGGGCGTGGTACTTTCCGCAATACGGAAGGGGCCTGTGACACCGCCACGGTTTGGGAGGTGGACTACGCCTTCCAAAGTGGTTTGAAAATGAACTTCGTTGGCGTTCCCAATGGCGGAAACCAAAGTGCGCCGACGGGCGATCCCTTCATGCACCAAAAGGAATGGCAGCAACGCTATCGCCGCATTGATTCGCACGGAACGGCCTTCGAAGGCAGTACGGGGTGGGTGCACATCGATCGGACCGGGATTAACCTGCAGCCCGAGGACCTGATCGACGTGCCACCGAAGGAATATCGGGGAGGCCTGACCAGCAGCCCGGGCCATGTGCGTAACTTCCTCGATTGCATCAAAAGTCGGTCGGACACGGTCTGTCCCATCGAAGCCGCGGTGGCCGCCGACACGCTTTGCCATCTGGCCGACATCGCGATCCGGCTGGGACGCAAATTGAAATTCGACTTCGCCACCGAGCAATTCATCGAGGATGAAGCCGCCAACCAACGCCTCAAACTGCGGCCGATGCGCACCCCCTGGCAGATATGAAAGACATCCAATCTCCTTGGTCGCGGGTGGGTTCGCTGAAATCGCTGCTGCTTTGGCCATTGCTGGCGGGAATGCTGGCGTTTACAACTCAGGCATCAGCCCAAAGTTTGGGGGCGAATCCCGCGCAGCCAACTTTCCGGGTGCTGGTTTTTTCGAAAACGCTCGGCTATCGGCATACCTCGATTACGAATGGAATCGCCACGCTACGGGAACTGGGCGATCACAATGGTTTTGCGGTCGATGCCACCGAGGATGCGCAGGCGTTTACGAAAGCGAACCTGGCGCATTACGCCACCGTGGTGTTCCTCAGCGCCACGGGAGATGTGCTGGACGCGGACCAACAGGAGGCGCTGAAATCCTATGTGGAAGGCGGCGGCGGCTTCGCGGGCATCCATGGGGCTGTGTTCGGACCATCCGCGTGCCTGGACAAATGGTGGTGGTATGGCGAAATGTTCGGTTGCGCGTTCACCAACCATTCCAGCATTTCGCCGGGGATGGTGATGATCGAGGACGCCGCGAACCCCAGTACCGCCGGACCGCCCCTCCAATGGCCGCGCACAGATGAGTGGTACAATTTCACGGGTTCGCCGCGCGGCCGCGCCCACGTTCTGGCCACGGTGGTGGCCGCCATCCATCCCGGAGGCCAGGAGCGGGAACATCCCATGGCCTGGTGCCGCCAGGTTGGTCGTGGTCGGATGTGGTACACGGCAATGGGGCATTCGGAGTCCAGTTTTGCCGAACCGCTCTTCCAAAAGCATTTGCTGGGGGGAATCCTGGTGGCTGCCGGAAAAGTCCCGGCGAACTTCTCCGTAAATGACCGTCGAACTGCGCCTTGGCAATGGCAGCAGCAGGCCGGGGTGCTGGCCTTGCAGCAACGGGACCAAATTGTCTGGCAGTTCAACTACGCGGCCACCAATACCAAGCCGTTTTTTCACCCCGTGGCGGTGCCCGACGGACCGGTGGTCACATGGAACGCGCCGCCGGACCACCAATGGCATCACGCGCTGTGGTTTTCCTGTAAATACCTGAACCAAATCAATTATTGGGAAACCGAGGCCGGCGGCGAAGGGGGCAGGGGACTCACGCACTGGACGGAACCGCAAATCCAATTGGCGCCGGATTTCTCGGCGAAGATTGGCATGGATATCACGTACCAGCCCACGAATGGGCAACCGGTGATGACCGAACACCGGGACGTGGCCATTTCTCCGCCGGACGAGGATGACACCTACCATCAGGATTGGACCATGACCTTTACCGCGGCGGGCCAGGATGTGGTGATTGACCGCACCCCCTTGCCCGGTGAGCCGGGGGGAAAACCCTGGGGCGGTTACGCTGGGTTGTCTGTCCGCTTCCCCAAGGAGATCAAGGAAGTCCAGGCCATGACCCCGCTCGGCATGATTGGTTTTGCCGATGGCAAGTTTCGGGGCAAGGCAACGGCGGTGGACTACACCGGCCTGATGGAGGGCCATGAGGCGGGGATCGCGATTCTCGATGCGCCCGGCAATGTCAACAGCCCTTCGCCCTGGTACGCCATCAGCGACAGTTCCATGCATTATTTCAGCCCGGCGGTCGTGCAGGATCATCCGTACACGCTCAAGGCCGGCCAGAGCTTCACTCTGCGCTACCGGGTGGTGATCCATCCCGGGCGGTGGAGTTCGGCGCAATTGCGGGCGGCGACAATGCATTACGCGGAAAACCAACCAGCCACACCAGGCGGGGCCAAATAGTTTAACCCTGCCGCAAGAGGAGATAAGCCATGGGAAACATCAAACTCGGCGTCAACATGGAATTCGTTCGTCACGAGGACAAGAACTTCGAATGGGGCGTCGCCAAGGCGGCGGAGCTCGGTTACGAATACGTGGAGCCCATGGTCCACTGGGGCCGCGAACTCCTTAGTGAAGCCGGCTACTTCCACAGTGTCTCCATGTTGGACGACCCACTCCGGATTAAACGCGCCTGTGACCAGAGCGGAGTCAAATTATCCGGCTTCTCCGCCCACACGCCCCTTTGCAAACCGGAGATCGGCGTCGAATATCTCAAACAAGCCATTCGCTTCGCTGCGGAATGCGGCGCCCCGGTGGTGAACACCGACGAAGGCCCCAAGCCGGTCTGGACCACGGAGGAGGAGGATCATGTGCTCATGCGCTACACGCTTATGGAGGCGGCGAGAGTCGCCGAACCGCGCGGCATCCTGCTTGGCCTGGAACCGCATCAACAGTACAGCCGCAATCCCGCGGGACTCGACCGTATCTACGCCCTCGTCAAGAGCCCGGCCATCGGGATCAATTTCGACACCGGCAACAGCTACTTGTGTGGTCACGATCCGTACGAGTGGCTGGAGCGTGTCCTGGACCGCCTCGTCCACCTGCATGCCAAGGATATTTCCGTGCGCCAATCCGCGAGCGACCGCGGCAAAGTCACCGGCACCCCCGTGGGTTGCGCCTGCGGCGAAGGGGTCATCGATTGGCAGCGCGTGGTCGAAATTTGCCGGCGCTCCAGCCGTGACATCGTCTTCTCGGTGGAATGCGGCACGGTGGAACAAGCGGAGCGCTCCATCATCCATTTATCGAAATGGATTCATTGATGGGGAGGAACTGGGGGCTTCGATTCCTGGGGCGTCGCGAGGGACGCTTTGCCCCAGGCTCTTATCGGGCGCGCCTCTGGTGCTGGGAAGGCAAGCTTGGTGGACGAGGTGGACGAGGTGGACGGCGTGGACGTCATGGACGAATGTGGGATGGAGGTACTGGGGATGCTTTGGAGCGTTTACTCCGTCGCCGGGGGATCGGGGCGGATTTCTGAATGTCGGATTTGGCCGCCGGCGTTGCCGGCCCAGACCAACATGCCGCTTACAGCGAGAGCGCCCACCAGCATGAGCAACATGAAGTTGGGAGCGAAAGGCCGGTCGCGGAAATACAGGATGCCTACCAAAGCCGCCAGGCTGAGGGCGACGCACCCCGCCAGCGCTACCCCGGCGGCCGCTTCATGGTGCTCCAGATAGCGGTCAGAGAATTCCGGCAGGGCTTTGACCGCGCCCGCAGTTGGTTTGCCGGTCAAGTAGAGAGGCGTAGCCAAGACTCCGGTCAGGACAAACATGAGTAACGCCGCTTGCTGAATCTCGCGCAGTCCGCGCCACCATCCGACCAGCAACCAAAGGGCGCCAAGAAGGAGCGTCAGGATCGGGGCATGACACAAAACGAGGTGCAGGTGGGCACTGGTGATCGGGTTCATGGTTGGGGGAATTGCCTGCCAGCGACTTTATTCGAACTTCCCGACGGTATCTGTGAAGCTTCTGGAATCCACTGCCCGCCGCGCAGTCGTAGCAAGCCCAAGTTGGAGATGAGATTACCCGAGCGATCAAAGGTCAGAACTCCTGAAGCGCCGGAGAACGATCCAACCAGGGGAAAAACCCTGTATGCCGGATGGGAGCCGGCCGATTGCAAGACCTGAACCAAGAGCCAGGCCGCATCACCGGCCATGACTGCAGTGGCATCCGGGGACGTACCGAACCGTTCACGATACGCAGCGGCGAATTCTGTGCGCTGGGGCGGACCGATGCGGACGAAGGACTGCCTCAGTCCCGGCGCCAGCAACCCCTCCGCGCCCCGGCCAGCGGCCGCCACAAAGTCGGGCGAATGCAGTCGCCCTGGTCCAGCCAACTCGCCAGCAAATCCTGCTTTGCGCAGGGCCTGCGCCATGGTCCCGGCGACGGCGGGATCCAGCCACAACAGAACCGAATCGGGGTGCCCGGCGATGATCTGACGAGCCAATCGTGCCGGATTCGTGCCGGGGCGGTTTACTTCGAAGAATTGCCCGTTGGTGCCAGCACGGTTCCTCGCCGCTGCCTGGAGGTCACGACGGACCTCCCGACCCGCCCGCCCATTCGGCGTCACGGCCACCCAGTGATCGCACCGCAGTCCAGTGAACAAGGCTTCGGCCTCTTCAATGGTGCGGGGCACTACCCGCGCGAGCCACGGAACACCGGTCTGGGTCACGGAAGAGTCGCCGCAAAGAGAAACCACGGGCACCGCCGTGCGGCCGGCCACCTGGAGCACCAGGTGGCACGCGGCTCCATCGGGAGGCGCGATCAAACCTTGCGCGCCATCGTCCAATATCATCCGCGCGGCTTCCATGCCATCCGCACCCCATTGTCCCGTGCGACCGCGAATGACGAGTCGAGCGTTCACTCCCCAAGCCTGATTTGCCAGTTCCACGCCCAATCCGGCGCCGTTTTTCAGACTTACCGCGGCGTCGCTTTCCGGGGGTAGCAACAGGCCCATCACCATGTTTGTGCCGAAGGTAGGCGGACTTGCCGCCAGGGGCGTCGGCATCCAAGCGAGGGCGACGAGGAGGACCGGGAGGAAATGGACTTTAATTGGCACGTTTCAGTTCCGGGCGGCTTGGGTGGATTTGGCCGGGGGTGCGGGAAGGTAGTGCCATT
The DNA here is from genome assembly GCA_903918755.1 of uncultured Pedosphaera sp. Classification (GTDB taxonomy): domain Bacteria; phylum Verrucomicrobiota; class Verrucomicrobiia; order Limisphaerales; family Pedosphaeraceae; genus CAIXFN01. The sequence continues at coordinate 122,455 of CAIXFN010000005.1, read as the reverse complement.
TCCCGCCCAAGTATTGGGCGTAAACGATCGGGGCGATGTTGTCCCAGCGGCCGTCAAACCGCATGTAGCCGGACACACCCTGGTATTCATCGATCGACGTCATGGCGTCGTGGATGCGATAGCGGTTCGGTCCGACCTTACGGATGGCCGCCAGGAGCATTTTGGTCCCGTCGTAACCATAGGCGGCATAGTGCTCCGGACGCTGACCGAAGCGCTTTTCATACCGGGCGACAAACCCCAGCCAGACCGGGTCCGTGCGCTCCGGATCAAAGAAAAAGGCGGCCGTTACACCTTCCGCCGCAAGGCCGGCTAGACGAACGAACTCCGGATCGACGAGGCGGTCAAAACCGAAGAGCGCGGCCTTGACGCCAGCCGACCGCAGTTGGGCGGCTACCAGGCCGGTTTCGGCGGGATTGCCCCAGAGGACGATGGCGTCGGGTTGGGCCTGCTTCAGCACCGTGATCGACGTTTCAAACGTCCGCTCGCCTTCCTTGAAGTTAATTTCCTGGAGCACCGGATGGCCGAGGCGGCGGACGGCATCCACAAACGGCCGGACCCCCATTCGTCCCGGGCGGTTGTTGGCGCGAAGGACGACGATGTTGGTCAGGCCGCGTTCCTCGACGATCAACCGGGCGAGGAGATACCCGTGCTGGCGGTTATCCGGAAAATTGCGCAGCAACCAGGGGATTTGCGTTTCGGTCAGGGAGGGATCGGGATCCGAGCAGTTCACGATAAACGTCTCCGTCTTCAAAGCCACCCGGAGGGCGACGTGAGTGGCGTCGCCATCAATCGTGCCGATAAACGCCAGGACATTTGCATCCGCGAAATCGACGGCGATGTTGGCCGCGCTGCCCCATTGGGGTGAATCGGCCCGTTCCACCAACTCGAAGGGCAACTCGCCGGGACGGCGCGCCGCGTTGGCTTCCTCAATCGCCAATTGCACTCCCTGCCGGGAAAGCTCCCCGCGTTTCGCTTCCGTCCCATAGTTCGGGGGACTGAGCAAACCGATCTTGAGCGAGGACAAACCCGGCGGATCGGGATAATCACGACCCGGCCCGCGAAACGGGAGCCGGGTGAGCCAATAGCGGAAATGCGGAACGATATTCCGGTACGGCCGCATTTCCACCGGCACATTGCCATAATAGGGGTAGTCCCCTTCCACGAGTAAATTGGCGCCCGCGCCCGCAGGCAGGATTGGTTCCAGGAGGTGGTTGGTATTCGAGTCCAGCTTTTCGGGGTATCCATCGCACCAGCCCACCGCGGCGGCAAGCCACAACGCGGCAAAGATCAGGAACGGTTTCTTCATGCGCTCGGGCGGCTTCACGAGACGGGTCATGGCTTCAATTCCGCCCAAAGGACGGGGTTGCGGGATTCGTTTTGGCATCGCCAGCTTTGCCCGCGGTGCGGGGCGCGGCCAAAAAGGCATGCGCTAAACCGTCGGCGGTGGCGAGCCAAGCCTCATGGTCATCCACCCAGATGCCGTGGATAAAATTGTTGGGCAGGGCGGTGGTCATCCGGCGGTTTTCCACGGGGCGACCGGGAGCCGCGATTTCCAACATCCCGGTCCCCTGATCAGTGGTGCGATAATTCGCCCAAATGCTGCCATCCGTGACGGCCAATCCCCGGTCGGTGCCGACCCAGGCCACCGGGCCGCGCGCCCAAACAAAATTCACAAAATTGGAAGGGAGCGGCGATTTCTTCTCCTGCCAGGTGCGCCACCGGGAGCCATCGTAACGGGAAAGGCCGAAGTAGGTGGACTGCCAGAGAATCCCCGCATCCCACGCGATCCAGGAGGTGACGTCCGACACGGGACCATCATCCGGGGTGAGGTCGAAGTGCATATCCCGGTCCGGGTCGCGGTGCTCCTTGAAAATGCCATTGGCCGGTTCGAATTCCAAAATACCGCCACCCCAGACCCCCACGAACAGCCGATCCCCGGCGGATTTCACCGCGTAAACCCACGGCTCATGCATCACCGTGTTGTTGTGGTCGTAGATCTTCCAGGACCCGGTTTTGAGTTCCAACATCCCCAACCCGGCCGCCGTGGCCACCCAGAGCGAGTCATTCATGATCGCGAGGCCGTAGATCACGTTGTTGGGCAAGCCGCTGTCGGTCTGCGTATAGGTCGTGATCCGGCCGGCACTATAACGGTTGAGCCCGCGCATGGTGCCGAGCCACAGGTCGCCGCGCCGGGGATCCTCCACCAGGCACATCACCATGCGATGGCTCAGTCCCGCGTTCGTACTGATGAGGTGAAACCTCCCATTCTCGCGCACGGCAGCGCCTTCGTAAGTTCCCACCCATAGTCGGCCATCGCTCGCGCGCGTCACGCATTGTATCTTGTGGCCGGGCAAACCCTCCGCGGCTCCATAGGTCTCGAAGCGCTCGATCAGGGGGAACGGCAGGTCAGGTCCCGCCGTTTCTGCAGAACGGACGCGGGGACCGCCAGCGAGTTGCAGTCCTAGCACGACACCGGTGATGATTCTCCAGAGTTTCAAGCGAGGGTTTAAGTTGAGGATTAGCGGTGGGACTTCACAGGGTTTTTAGAAACTCCACCAAATCGTTGAGTTGGATCTTGTTCATGTCGCTGGTCACTCCATGCCGGTCATCGGGATTGTAAAGAGTCCAGATCTCTTCGAGCGATTGCGCCCGGCCATCGTGGAGATATGGCGCGGTGCCGCCGACGCCCAATAAGTGCGGAGTGTCAAACGCCTTGGTGGTATCCGATGTTCCCTGCGTGCCCACGTCGAAGGGTAACCGCACGGAATAGAGTGGTGGCCGATGACACGTCGAACAACGCCGCTCATGCGGGATCTCCTTTCCGGAAGCGGTCCTCGTGGCAAAGAAAATGGCTTTGCCCCGGGCCTGCGCCGTGGTCAGTTTGCCATCCCCTCTCCGTGCCGACCGCGCGGGCGGCAGGGATTTGATAAAGGTCGTCAGGTCCTGCAAGGGGCCGGGCGGAAAAGGTTCGGTGCGCATCAGCACCTTGGCAAAGCGCGGACCGCATTGTACATCAAGGCTGGGATTCTTACCATTCCATTTGAACGGTTCCGTGCCCGCCACTCCGAGGAGGCTGCGATTATCGAGCAGGTTGTCGCCGATGCCGTCGCCGTCGAAGTCGTAGCTCAGTCCGTCCATGTGGCCGTCGGGATGACAAGAACGACAGGAAAACTGGTGCTGGAAAGTATAGGCCGACGAAGTAAAGACCCTTTCTCCGCGGCGGATGGGATCGTCGGATCCGCCGTCGCCCAGGCGGATCCGTCCCCGCACGGTGAGTTGGTTGGCATCCAAGAGCAGGATGTCATCCTCCAGTCGTTCCGCCACGAACAGCGTGCTCCCTTCCGGGCTGAGGGCCAGTTGCCGGGGATTGCGCCCGGTGGGAAGGCGCGCGACCACATATTCCGGCGCGAGCGCCAGGTCATAAATGGCTTCCCGGCGCTCCGCCGGGCTCGCCTTCGCCAGCCAAGCCGCCATCCGCTCGAGGTCCACGACCGTAATCACGTCACTGCCCCCCGAGGCGATGAACGCCCGGCCACCAGCGGGATCCACCACCAGACCGGCGGGATCCGCAAAATAGTCATTGGCCTCATCCAGCGGCATTTGCAGCATCTCGCCGGTATTGACATCCGTGATGGCCAAGCCGCCCGACATCACCCAGCCATTCGCCGCCTGGGTGATTGGCACCTGGTTCCGAATCTTCACAACGGGGGTCAGCATCCAGGACCGGGAGGGGACCGCGCAGACGGACTCGGAGAGGTGCGCCGAAGCTAGCGCCTCGCGGCGCACCGCGCGACCGCTTAGTGTATCGATTTCCGTCAGTTCAGAAGCCGGGCTGGTTTTGACCGAAGCCAGTTCCACCATGCGATTCGCCACGAATGCCCGGCTCCCATCCGGCGAGCCAGCCACGGCGAAGGGCTCGCGTCCGGCCGCCGGTCGTCCCAGTTCCCGCCAGGGCGAATCCGCGAGGACCGAGATGTCATCGGACAAAGAATTGGCCACCACGAGACGTTCGCCGTTCAGCGTGCGGCAGAATGCCACGGCGACCGGTCCGCGGCCTGTGGGCACCGACGCCAGCTCATGCCCGTCGCCGGTATCCAGCACCGCCAGTCGATCGCCCTCACGGCAGGTGACGAACAGCCTTTTGCCCAAATTATCCAACGCCAGTCCCCAGGGTCGTCCGGTGATCTTCCAACGCCGCAACACCTGCCGCGAGGCGGTATCGGCCACGGCGATTTCATCCCGGTCGTCGAGGGCGATATAAAGCATTGCGCCATCGGGGGAAACCGCGAGGCCCGCCGGAGTGTCGTGGTGGGGGCGGGGTTGCGACCAACGGAGGCTGGCCGTGGAAACCAGGTGGCAGTTCAAGCAGCCCACTTTGGCGAGATCCGTTTGTCCGGACATGCGGCGACGGTGATCGCCCCAGTAAGTCTGGCGCACCCACAGCGTCAGGCCCACCAAACTCGCCAACGCCAGCAGCAGGATCAAGGATAGCTTCCTCATCGTTCCGCCTTTCCGGTCGCGACACCGCCGACGGGCAAATCGAACCGCGGCACGGGCACATTCACCGCCAGCGGGCGTTGGTTATGCGGGGAACGGTTGGGCGGTTCATGGCAGCCGATGCAGGAGCGGTTCTCGCCTGGTCGCAGCCAGAGCATCGGTGCCTGACGCCCCACCACGCGATCCTGCTCGTCCAAGGCTTCGAATCCGAGCGGCACCTCGGCCGGCACTTCCGCCATGAATGAGCCGTCGGTTTGCACGGCCACCACGCCCAGTGCCCGGGTGGTGCCGGGTGCAAATTCCGCCAGGATCCGGACCCGGACCGTCGCCAACTTGGGCGGGGCGGCCTCATTCCTGTTCGCCAAATAGTTGGCATCGAGACATAAAATCTGCCCGGTGTGTTTGGTGGGATCCACACTCGAAAGCCGGCCCATGGGTCGGCGATGGGCCGCCAATTCGACGGCCTCCGCAATGTCCCAAGTCGGATCCGCCAGCAAGGGCGCGTCCGGCGTGGTCTGCCCGGGTGGGACGCGGTAGAGCGCCAGCGTGGAGCGCGGATTCGCGGGGACGCGGGCACAGAGCAACAGGTCGCCATTGGCCGTTGACGCAACGGAGCGGATGCGCGCAGGCGCGTCCGGAAACAAAGGGCTTCCGGCGTGGAAGGGCTGCGCCAGACGGATCGATTCCGCGGCTCCTTCGGGCGAGGCGGCACCGGCTGCAGCGACAACAATAGCGATCCGGCCGCCGGGCAGGAGCCGCGGCCTTTCAATGACGGACCCAGCCGGCGCGGGCCGGGCAAAGGCGGTCACTTCCGTGCCATCATTGTTGATCGTAAACAATCCCGTTCCGGAGCCGGGGACACCGTCGGCCGGTTGCGGCGAAGCCACAAAAAGGATCCGCCCATCCGCCATCATTTCGGGATCGGCCACGTTGCGCGAGCTGAAGGTCAAACGCTGTGGTGTGCCCGACAGGGGTTGCACGTAAAGCGCGGAAGCTTGTTTCCCGGAATTGGTTCCGCGGATACCGACTGCAGGGGAGACAAATACCAGTCCGCCGTCGGGAAGTAGCGCTGGACTGATTGCCCCGCCCGGCATGGCCGTCCTCGCCTGCGGTCGTCCCCCACCAGGGAAGCCTTCATAGATCTGCCAGTCGCTCGTGATGGTGGACCGCCCTGCAAAAAAGACTTTTTGTCCGTCGGGGGAAACGATTGGCCCACCGGCCGCCACCAGGCTTTCGGACAATACCCGAACTGGGCCGGTGCGGAACGGCGGGAACAGCAGGACGATCCGGCTGCCAGTGGGATAAAGGCGATCCCAGTCATTGGTCGATGTCTGGAAGCCTGCTTGCGGCGGCACTTCCGTGACGACCAGCGTACCCTGGGGCCGGGATTCCCGGCAGCCGGCGCCCGTCAGCAAGCCGAGCCAGACCGCGGTCAGGCCGAGGAATACATGGAGTTGGCGCCTCATGACTTCTTCCGCTGACCCGGTTCCCGCACTTTCAGAATCTGGTCCACACTCACATCCCGCAGTTGTTGGACCTGCTTGCTCGGCCAGGTAATTTCGATCACTTCCACCTGGCTTGCCCGGCCCAGGCCGAAGTGCAGTCGCCGATCGCTTTGCATCAGAAACCCGGACGCGCAACGCGCCGCCGCCACCTGGGTTCGACCACTCGCCGTGACCTTGACCCAGGCGCCGAACCCGTCCCGATTGCTTAGGGTCCCTTCGAGATCGAGGGTCAGCCAATGATTGCCGGATTTGTCCCGGTTGTGGAGCAGGAACGGCCGGTCGCCAATGGTAGTGACGATCAAGTCCATCCGACCGTCGTTGTCGTAATCGGCGACCGCACTCCCGCGGGCGCGAATTTTGGTTTTGAAATAGACGCCGCCCTTGGCTGCCGCGTCGCCAAAGGTGCCATCGCCCCGGTTTTCCAGGAGCAAGCTTTCCCAGCCCACGAGGTAATGCGGATCCCCGTTGGCGATAAAAATGTCGAGTTGACCGCGGTTGTCGTAATCCAGAAAGCACCCTCCCCAGCCCACAAATTGCGCAGTCAGCGCCCCGAGGCCCGACGCCATCATCCGATCGTCAAACCAACCCTTGGCGGTGCCCAGGTAGAGCGAGCCGTAACCCAACCTCGTCACCAGCAGGTCTTCGTAACCGTCATTGTTGCAATCGCCGATGGCGGCGGCCATCGAACCGGCCGCCTCACCCATCGCATTGAAGGCCACACCGGCAATCGTTCCCTGGTCCTTGAAATGGCCCCGGCCATCATTGACCAGGAGCAGGTTCTGGGTGCCGTCATTGGAAATATAGAGGTCCGGCGCGCCGTCGTGATTGTAATCCAAGACCGCCACGGACATGGCCCGATGACCGGGAATTTCCACACCCGCGGATTTACTGATGTCCACAAAAGTCCCGTCCCCGCGGTTGTGATAAAGCTTGTTGAACTGCGGTTTGTAGGCGAGCGGACCGGGGTAAGCGTCGGGATTATAATAAAGCCGGTAATTGGGATCGAACGCCAGATAGTTTGCCACGAACAGATCGAGATGCCCGTCGTTGTCCGCATCGAAGAACACGGCCCCCAGCCCCGTGCCGCCGGCATTCGCGACCCCGGCCTGATCGGTCACCTCCGCAAACGTGCCATCGCCCCGATTGTGATACAAATGACTCCGCCCCACGCCCACCACGAAGAGGTCCGTATGGCCGTCGTTATCGTAATCCGCGGCCACCGCCGCAGTGCCATAGCCGGCTCCACCGAGTCGCGCCTTTTCGGTGACATCTGCAAACGTGCCGTCACCGCGATTGCGGTAGAGGCGGTTTGGTTGCCGCAAAGTGCCGGGAGCGTGATGCGTGACGCCGTCGAGGGGACCTGAATTCACGAGGAACAGATCCATCAGCCCATCGCCATCGAAATCCAACCAGCAACCGCCCGCCCCGTTCGATTCCAGAATATTGGCGATTTTAGCATCGCAAAATTGATGAACGAAATGAATGCCCGCCCGGGCCGTGACATCTTCGAACAAATCCTCCGGGCCGGCGGAGAGGGGACTGGTGGTGGTGCCCGTCGGTGCCGCCGCCAAGGCGGTTGAGGTCGCGGAGTTGGAGCCTGGGCCCCGCCATTTGCCCACCATGACGCCCAATACCAGTATCAATCCGATTAAAAATATACCCCCAAACAGGCGGGAAAAACCCTGCTGCTTCATATGTCACTGCGTGCGACCCGCCGGAATTGGGCAATCCGTCGGGCCGCTCAAAAAGCACCGCGTTACCTAAGCATGGTAATGAGCGGCGCTAATCCATGAGCAATGTTGGAAAAAAATATCTAATGCCTTGCGATTATAAATACTATTGGGACAGCCTGCGCGATTTCCGGGGCGAATGGCGGCGAATCAGGGACCGGAGGAGCGTTCTTGCCGGGGACGAAACCGGCCGATAAACTGGCCGTCAGCTTAATGACGATTTCGAATCCCATCACCAGCCAGATAGTCGCCTTTCTTGGCGAAATTGGTTTGGAGGTGCGCGCCGGGATCATTCATGAACCCACGGTGTTGCCGGGAATTCAAATCGCCGCCGGAGGGTTGGTGGTCGATGATCTCAAATTGCTTTACCCGGGGGATTTGCTGCATGAGGCCGGGCATTTGGCGGTCACGTCGGCGGACGAACGGGCCAGGCTGAACGGTGACGTCGGCCAGGGACCGGCGGAGGAGATGGCGGCGATCGCCTGGTCCTACGCTGCCGCTCGGCACTTGAATTTGGACCCGGCCGTGGTCTTCCATGCTGCCGGTTATCGCGACGGCGGGGCCTCTTTGCTGGAGAATTTTAACTCCGGGTACTATATCGGATTGCCCATGGTCCAATGGTTGGGCCTGGCGCTTGATGATAAAAACGCCCGGCAGGCGGGCTTGCCCGCTTACCCGATCATGTTGAAATGGCTGCGCGATTGATGGCGTCGCTTCCGGGTGCCATCGTCGGCCCCGGCGTTGTTGGAGTGACGGATATCAAGTCCATTTCGCAACAGTCGAATTTGGTGCCAACCCCAAACCCCTGGATGAGTTCAACCGTAAACAGCTGGCGTTTGCGGCGTTCCGACCAATTCGAATTCACGGTGAAGCCGTTAATAGCGTTCTGGTTATTCCATCCATTCAACGTCATATTCTCCAGCCCGCCAAATTGCATGATTATGAGGCAGTTGTTTCGATCCGGGCTTTCCACGGCGACGTCATGGCGAAAGCCAAAAAACCTGATGGTGAGTGTGGACCACTTGAATGCGGGGCCCAATAATTCATCGACATCGATTCGCTCGAGGAGCATTGAATCGACTTCAAAGTCGTCGAACGAAGGCCATTTGCCCAGGAACTTAACAAGTGCTTCGTGATTGCGAATGGCAGTGTAGGAAGAGTTCATAATCATACAGGAAGCGAAATTTAGTTGGCTTCAACGATCCGGTAAAAAGTTGCCCCACTGGTCATGGGAATATCCGTCATGGCGTTGGTAGCCGTCGCCACAATCATAAAATCCAAGTTTCTCCAGGCCGGCAGGCTCAGGTCTTCTTTGCTTTGGATCTGATACGTTTTGCCGATCTCAGTCTGCCAGTTCAGCCGTACGTAGCCTTGGCGAATCACCTGCGGCGTGGCTTGCAGGACCGTCACGGTTCTTGCTCCAGCCATAATGGCCGAGTTCACGCGGGTTTCATAAGCCCAATCTACGATCACCGGTGAAAATTCCGATGGAAAGCCATTCGTGCCCAGACTTTGATCCGGTAAGCGGGCGTGAATCCAGCCATAGTGCGCTCCGTCCGCCGCGCAAAAGCGGACACCGAGGTAACCGTTGGTCAGCGTTTGCAAGGGCGGCGTCCAGGACGAGGCGCCATCGCGCGGGCTGGAATTAAAACTGGTTAAAATTCCGCCTTTTCCGGGGTCGCCCCAAACGGTGTTGGAGTAAACGACGCAGCCAATCACATTTCCGGCGGGCATAACGCAGATTTGACCGTCCTGCCACAGCAAGGCATTGGTGCCGGTGGCCGCAGCGTAATAAGACTGGGAGCAAAAGCTGATTGGCATGTCAGTTGTACATCGTATCCCGCTGGTCGAAAAGGAGCAGTCGAAAGCGTTGTTGCCAGCCAAGGCCACGCCGTTGGCGTAGTCTTCGATCACGGGTAGTTGAAAGGCGGGGCCGTTGCAATAGACGATGCTGCCCTGGCCTTGCAGCGGTTGAAGACTCAGCAGCAACACCGAAATAAACCAAATGTGTTTCACGTGTTTCATGTGTTTGCGTCATCAGTTTACCTGCGCTTCAAAGTGCTGTCCGCTTGGCGAAGATTGCCGCCGGGCGATTAGTGGAATTGCGTTTTCTTCCAAAGCAATCTTTTCAATGTTTTTTGCTTCGCATTCTCCCGGTAGCGGACGAACTGGGCCTCCAACTTTTTTCAGGGGCCTGCTTCGCTTAGCAGGTGACCCGCAATGTCATAATGCTAAACTTTAGTGCCGACGGCGTCAAGCGAGTTCGTCACACCGTTCAGGTCGTCGTATGGCAGTCAGATGTCCGGGCATAAAGAGCAGGTGGGTTGGTGATTGGATCATAAAATCGCACTTTCAGCGCTTGGGGAATTTTGCGGATGATGGGCTTCTGGGGCGACGCGCGGGACGCTCTGCCCCAGGCTGTTTTTGGCGTGGGCCTTTGGCCCGGGGGAGTTGGGGGGGGATCGATTTGGAGGTTCCTGGGCTTCCCGAGCGTTAGCATTTCCTGCCAAGGAAGAGTGCGGTAGGCAAAGCGGGCGCGGGGGTGCGCGCAGATGCGCCGGCCGCATAAATGCGGGACTCCGAACCTGGCGGCGGGTTTGCGTGCTGGTTCTGCCCTGCTGCGTGACTGTCGGAACCAAACGGGTTTGGTGAAGGTTTTTGCGAACCGGACGAAAGTTTGAAGGAACGGGATTTTCCAACCTTTCACTCGCCCCGTTGGTCACATTAGGATCACAGAAGGCTGAAATTTTTGACGTATGAAATTCTTGTTCACTTTTTGCGGACTGGGTCTGGCCCTGGCCGCGTTGGGCAATCCGAATCCGGTGTTGCCTTCCGGGCTGCGGGATCCCTGGCTCTGGCCGTTTGCGACCACCAGCATTTGGAACCAGGCCATCGGCAGCGAGGCGCGCTATGTTCCGGCCGGATTGAAGCCCCAGGGTGGATTCTCCATCGACACGGAGATTCTTTTGCGAGTGGCGCCGGACGCCCCGCAGCGTCCCTTGTTCGCGCCCAAGTCGTGGGACCATCGGGCAGGTGGGACGATGCATTTGCCCCCGGTGCGCATCAATGATCAGGACACCGTGCCTGACGCACGGCAGTATTGGACACCGAATTTCTGCGCGGCGCTCCTCATGCCGGACAACCACACGGTGCGTCACCTGGCGCCCATGTGCCGGCCGGAGCCGGGCGGTCCGGTGTTTGGCTATCATTTCGGGGAAAGCGAGATCCGGGGCGACGGCATTACCGGCGGCCATGGCGGGTCCCGGATGTCCGCGCTCGGGGGCAGTGTGCGGTTGGGCGAGCTCACGGGCGAGGCGCCTTTGCACCACGCCATCAAATGCTGTTTGTATGCCAAACCCTACTGCTACTTCGGGGACGACCGGAAGGGCTTTCGTTGGCCGGCCGCCGTGGCGGACAGTTATGCGAACAAGGAGAGCTACGGCAGCGACAATCGGGCCATGGCAATGGGCAGCCTCCTGGCGCTGCCGCCGCAGGTGGATATTTCGCGGCTGAAGACGCCGGTGGCGAAGAAGCTCGCGGCCGCCCTGCGCGACTACGGTTGTTATATCGTGGACGATGCGGCGCACGATGTTTTTTACCTATGCGCGGAGCGCGGGGTGGAGGAAGAAGCGGAAAAAGCGTGGGGCCATAAACTGGGCGAGTGGACGGAATTGCGGGACGACCTGCACACGCTGCTGCCGCTGTTGGCCGTCGTGGACAATAACGCCCCGGATCGGATCGGCGGCGGGGGAATACGGCGCGCGCCACCCGCACCGCCGCTCGCCGAGGCTCCGGCAGCGCCGGCACCCAAAAACGTGCCGTCAGTGGCGAGCCCGGCATCGGGCGTTGTCTCCCCGACCAAACCAACCGGCGGCGGGTTCACCGGACTTGCCCTGCAAAACCCCAGCATGACGGTTGGCAAGGACAAGCCCGACCATTGGAGTAACGAGTGGGTGGGCAGCGGCAAGATCAAGGTGTTCCGCGACACGGCGACCTATCACTCCGCGCCCGCCGCTTTGGCGATTGCAGCGGTGGGAGGCGCGGCGCAAGCGCAGGTGTCCCAGATGTGCGACGTCAAGGGCGGCGAACGCGTCAAGCTCTCGGGCTGGGTGCGCGCGGACGGTGGCGCCAACGCGATGCTGGCGTTGCAGAGCTTCACCGCCGATTGGAAGGCCATTGATTTGAAAGTGGTGGGTAATGCTGGCACCGGCGTGGGTTGGCGGAAAGCCGAGGGTGAAATCACTTTACCCGCCAATGCGGCCCGGGCCGCGGTCGTGCTGATGCTGCAAGGCGCCGGTACGGCTTGGCTCGACGATGTGAGCGCCGACGGCCGCGACCCAGGTGCAGGCGCCCAGCCGAAAGCGGTGGCCTTGCCCAAAGTGGAAGGCCCGGCCAAGCCCAGGCATTCCTGCGACCCGGTCGAGGGTTTTTATCCAGATTATCCGCAGGCGTGGCGGCAGTTTCTGGAGGGTCAGGTCAAGCGCGCGAAGGAAGGTCCGGCCGCGATTGTCTTTCTCGGCGATTCGCTGGTGCAAGGCTGGAACGAGCAACCGCATTGGAAGGAGCATTACGCCAAGCTGGGCGCGGTGAATTTTGGCGTGGGCGGGGATGGCACGGCGCAACTTCTCTATCGCATCGATAAAGGCATCCTCGACGGTCTGAACCCCAAGGTGGTGGTGCTGTCGGTGGGCGTCAACAACGTCTGGCCAAGCTTTGATGCGGCGGACACGGTCAAGGGTATTCAGGCGGTGGTAGCGGCGATCCAGCGGAAGGCTCCGAATTCTAAAGTCCTGCTGGTTTCCAATTGGCACTTCTTCGACAAAGGCGACGGCGGTACGCGTCGGCGGGTGGATTCCATCAACGCTGCCCTCAAGGAGTTCGCGGATGGACGGAAGGTTCGGTTGCTGGCGGTCGGCGAGGCATTGCTCAAAGCCGATCGCGAATTGGAGATGAAATTTTATGTCGGGGATAAAATTCATCTCACGGCGGAAGGTTATCGTGTTTGGGCGGAGACGATGGACCCAGTGCTGGCGGAGATGATGAGATGAGGCGCGGACTGGCGTGAGGTTTGGGCTCGGGCTAACGTGCCGGCGCGGAAGTGATTTTTGCAACGGCTGACTCGGCGCCATTCACGGGGAGCAGGACGGTGAATTCCGCGCCTTTCTCAGGTTCACTGACAACGGTGACCCGGCCGCCGTGGGCCTGAACGATGGCGCGGACGAGGCTTAAGCCGAGGCCGAGGCCGCGTTGCGAGCGGCTTTTGTCGCCGCGATACAGGCGTTCCCAGATGCGTCCCTGCTCGGCCAGCGGAATGCCCATGCCGTTGTCGCGGAAGCGTACGACGAGATTGCCCGTTTCTGTTTGGGCCTGGATACGCACCTCGCCGCCGGCGGGGGTGTATTTGATGGCGTTGTCCAGCAAATTGGCAAAGACCTGGCGCAGTCGGGCAGGGTCCACCACGGCGGTGCAAGGCTCGTGGAAGTCCGGGGTGACGGTGATTTGCTTTTCCTCGGCCACGTACTCGTAGAGTTCGATGACTTCGTTCAGGAGGGAGCCGACGTTGACCCGCTGCGGGACGAGGCGCATGGTGCCGGCCTCGGCTTCGGCGACGTCCATGAGGGTCTGGAGCATGGTAAGAACGCGATCGGATTCCTCGACGCAATCGGCGAGGGCTTCCTGAGTGCTTTCGGCGTCGGTCCCGGCGCGCAAGGCGGCCTCAGCGGTACCGCGCAGACGGGTGAGCGGCGTGCGGAGGTCGTGGGCTACGTTGTCCAGGGATTCGCGCATGCCGCGGATCAGCGCCTGGTTCTTGTCCAGCATGCGGTTGAAGAGTTGGGCCAATTCGTCCAATTCATCGTTGGACTGGCGGACGGGCACGCGGGCGTCGAGTTTGCCAGTGTCGATGATGGAACGGGCGGTGCGGACGATTTCGCGGACGGGTTTCATGGCCCGGTGGGAAAGGAAGGCACCTGCCAGAAATCCGAGCAGCAGGATGGGGGTCATGACGGCCACGAACACCTTGCGGAAGGGTTGCAACACCGCTTCCCGGCTGTTGGTGCTGCGACCGACCTGGAGGAGGGAGCCGTCAAAGAGCAAGGCGGAGGTGAGCGTGAAGTCCTTTTGCTCATCCTTGGGCACGCGGATGAAGGCGCGGGGGGCGAGCATTTCCGGATTTTTGGGATCGCCCGGGGTGAATTCGATCCAATCCGCCGGGACGGAGAGAACCAGGCTGCGGCGGGGAGTAACCCAACGGACGTAGAACGGCTTCTGCCGGCCGGAGGTCATGGCGCCGCCGAGTTGGTTTTGCAGCAGGGACAATCCGCCCGCCTCATAGACGGTGGAGAACTCCTTCAGCTTGGCTTCGATGACTTCCTTGTCCTTCCATTCGATGGTGACGCTGAGCAGGAGGTAGAGCACGCCGGCGAGGGCGCAGGCGCTGAGGGTAAAAATCAGGGCGTACCAGAGGTTCAGCCGGAAGCTGATGGTGCGGCCGAAGCGGTCAAGCAGGTTTGATGACATAACCAACGCCGCGAATGGTATGGAGCATTTCCCGGCCCTGGTCGATTTTATGGCGCAACCGGTGGACGAGCACATCCACCACGTTCGTCTGGGGGTCAAAACTGTAGTCCCAAATATGTTCCAAAATCATGGTCTTGGTCACCACCCGACCGGCGTGGCGCATGAGGTATTCCAGGAGGGCGAATTCGCGGGCCTGCAATTCAATCGTCTCGCCTCCCCGGGTGACTGCGCGAGTGAGGAGATCCAGGCTGAGATCGCCCACCATCAGGCGCGTGGGTTCGCTGACGTGGCTCGCGCGGCGGATCAGCGCCTGGACGCGCGCCAGGAGTTCGGAGAAGGCGAACGGCTTGGTGAGGTAATCATCCGCCCCCGCCTGCAAACCACGTACCCGGTCTTCCACCGTGGCTTTGGCGCTCAAGAAAATAATCGGCATCTTGGAGCCCGCCTGGCGGAGGCGTTGGACCAGGGACAAGCCGTCGAGCTTGGGCAGCATGATGTCGATGATCGCGCCGTCATACGCCGTGGTGGTGGCCAGCAGCTCCGCCTCCTCGCCGTCCGCACAGCGGTCCACAGCAAAGCCATTCTGCTTCAAGCCCTTCACGACGAACGAAGCGATTTTCGCATCATCCTCGACCACCAAGATTCGCATAGTTGTTCCGTCCAATGACATAATGGAAAAGGGCGCTGAAGGCAAAAGAGAATGAAAAATGGGGGGCAGAGTGGAAGGGGAAAGAGTGCGTCCGGAAAAAGGAAAACGCCGGACCGCGTAGCCGCGGCCCGGCGTTGCCACCACCGACTCAACCGGCCTTGCTTTCGTCCACGACCAGGAAATGCGTGCCCGCATTGCCGTTTTGGCGCGACCAGACTTTCAGAAGAATGGTCTTGTCCTTCAGGTTTTCCGTGAGATGGACAGCGTCCTCAGCGCCTTTGACGGCCTTGCGGTTGATTTCCAGGATGACATCACCCGGGCGCAGGCCGGATTCGAACGCCACGGAATCTTGTTCCACCGTGGTCACCACCGCGCCGTGGATATTGGCGGGAACGCCATACTGGGACCGGGTGGCGGAATCGAGGTCGGCGACGCCGACACCCTTGAGGGATTCATTGGAATTCTCATCCGTGGTTTGGGCGGATGCGTTTTCTTTGGCGCCGGGCTGTTCCTTGACGGTGACTTTCAAGGTGATGCGTTCGCCATCGCGCAGGAGATCGACAGGAACTTTGGTGCCGGGGGCGGTTTCGGCCACCAGCAGCTTGAGATGGCTGGGATCTTTCACCTTCTTGTCATTGAAGGACAGGACGACATCGCCGTCCTTGATGCCGGCCTTGTCGGCGGGGCTGCGGGGTTCGACCTGGCGGATGAGAACGCCCTCGTCATTCTCCAGTTTGAACTTCTTGACGAGCGCGGCGTTGATTTCCTGCAAGCCGACGCCGAGGTAACCGCGTACCACGGTGCCGTTGTCGATGAGGCTGGTCATGACCGAGCGCGCCAGATTGCTGGGGATGGCGAAGCCGATGCCCTGATAACCGCCACTGCGGCTGAGGATGAGGGTGTTGATGCCGATGAGCCGGCCTTCCGCATCGATGAGGGCGCCGCCGGAGTTGCCGGGATTGATGGCGGCGTCGGTTTGAATGAAGTCCTCGTAATCAAGCCCCACACCCACCCGGCCCGTCGCGCTGACGATGCCCATGGTCACCGTCTGGCCCACACCGAACGGGTTGCCGATGGCGAGGCAAACATCTCCGACTTCAATTTTATCACTGTCCGCGAGGGTCACGACGGGCAGATTCTTGGCTTCGATCTTGATGACGGCGACTTCCGTCCGGGGATCGCGTCCGACGACTTTGGCGGTGAATTCGCGGCCGTCGTTCAAGGCGACCTTGATTTCGTCCGCGCCATCCACGACGTGGTTGTTGGTGAGGATGTAGCCGTCCTCGGTGATGATGACGCCGGAGCCGAGACCGTGCTGGGCCGGGGTGCGCATGCCGCCCGGCCCCCCTTGTTCGCCAAAGAACCGGCGGAACATCTCATTATCACCGAATGGTGATTGGGCCATAGGCACAATTTTAGCCTTGGTGGAGACATTGACTTTGACGACGCTGGCGGCGACCCGTTTGACGACGGGGGCGAAGCTGGCGACATGTTTGCCGTCCCGGGCCAGCGGGGAATCGCTGACCACGACGTTGACTTTGCGGGAATGGCTCGGCGGTTCCTTGGCGAAGACCAAGTGACTGACGGAAAGGGTGGTCGCGGCGACCAGCGCGGTGGCCGCCAGGAAGCCAACCCGGATCCGGGCGGAAGTGCGGGAGAATGGTTGTTTCATATGTCTGGTTAATTCGTTAAACGATTTTTCTGTTACCGAGAACAAGCTCGCATGGGGCAGTGACAGGAACCTTTCGGGAGCATTACAAGTTTGTAAGGTGAGTTGGGGAGTCGGATGGGGATGCCGCTTGCCCGGGGCAACGGTCTTTCCTAGAGTGCGACCGCTGAATCAATGGAACCAGTGCCGTCCAATTTGTCGGATGCCGAATTGCAAAGCCGCCGGGCGTCCGTGCGGCGGGGATTGCAGCGGTTGCAAACGGCGGCGGCGCTGGTGCTGGTGCTGGTGATCGTGCTGGCCACGGCGGCCCTGCTGCAGGCCTGGCGGGCGGAACAAAAAACCCAGGAGGCCACCCGGGCCTCGCGGCGGGCGGAACAGGAATTGTGGCATTCGCGCCTGCTGCAGGCGCAATCGGGGCGGGGCAGCGGCCGGGTGGGGCGGCGGCAGGAGAGTTGGGCGGCCATCCAGGCGGCGGCGGCCTGGCAATCCTCGCTGGAATTGCGGAATGAGGCGGTGGGAGTGATGGCACTGACCGATCTCGAAGGGCCACCCGTCCGCCAGGAGTTGCCCACGAATTCCGTGCTCCTGGCGGTGGATGGGCAATGCCGTTGGTTTGCCGCCCAGGCCGGCGATGGAGATATGATTGTCGGCCCGGTGGGCGGCGACGCGGGCCGGTTCCAGCTCGCGACGGGATTGCCGGGGCGGGGCACGGCCTTTTTCAGTCCGGACGGTCGCCATCTGGCGGTGCGTTCCCCGGCCGGGGAAATGCAGCTCTGGGATTTGGCCGCCCGCTCCCGTCGGGCGCTCAAGGCGCCCGAAAGGGCGGAGACCTTTTGGGGGCACACGATCAGCTTCACGCCCGATGCGCAAGTTCTGGCCTTCCGGGTGGGGGCCAATAGAATCCGATTTTGCTCGGTGACCAATGGATGGGAGTATCAGGCGCCCCTGGTGCTGCGGGAAGAGCCGTGCGAGATCAGCTTTGATCCCACGGGGCGGACCTTGGCGGTGACTTTTTATAGCAGCCGAAAGATCCAGCTCTGGGATTGGCAGGCGGGGTTGCTGGTAAGCGAATTGGATCTGCCCGCCGAACCGAGTTCGCTGGGGTGGCATCCCGATGGGGTCCGGCTGGCGGTGGGCTGTGTGAATGCGAGCGTTTACGTGGTGGAACCCCGCTCGGGCCTGCGGCGGGAATTGTCCGGCCATACCGCGACGGTCGCCTTCGTGGGTTTTCATCCGGGGGGCGAACTGCTGGTTTCGGCCTCCTGGGATGGGACCGCGCGGTTCTGGGATGCAGGTTCGGGGGCGACTTTGTTTACGATGGCGGAAGGGGTGCCGCTGGGGTTCGGCGCGGCCGGCCAAAAAGTAATCGTGGGGGAGGAGGGGGGCGCAAGATTGGCGGTCTGGCGAGTGCAATTGGGCACCGGGTACCGCACCTTGCGCGGGGGGTTGGCAGGCGCCAGAGACATTTGGTCCACCAGTTTCAGTGGCGATGGCCATTGGCTGGCGGCCGGCACGGAGCGGGGATTGGAATTATGGGATCTGGCGCGGGGCACCCAGGTGGCGGAGGCCCGCGTCGGGTCCACCTATTCGGTGGAGTTTGCGCCCGGGACCGGCGAACTGTTGACGGCGGGGCAGGGTGGGGTGCAGGTCTGGTCGGTCGGAATCGCCGGCGGAAACCCCACCGGGACCAACCAACTGGGACAACCGCGCAGGATCACCCTGGAAGATGGATCCCTGCCGGTGCGGGCGCATTGGCAGGAAGGGGGACGCAGTTGGTTGCTGCTGACGCGGGCGACGGTGCGGTGGCAGGAGCGCAACGGGGCGGCGGCGCGCTGGCGGGTGGCGGGAAACGGGTACTTCAATGATGGGTGCCTGGACCCGGGGGGGCGGTGGTTGGCGACGAGCACCTGGCTGGGGGAGGGGACCCAGATCTGGGACGCGAAAACCGGGCGATTCGAGCGGCAAATCGATCGCGATGCGTTTGTAGCCTTTACCCCGGAGGGGCAGGGACTCGTGGTGGGGACCGGAACGGACAACACGTGTTACAACACCGATAACTGGAGTGTCCGCTGGCGTCGGGCTCGAATCGCGGCGGGGATCAACACCGGGCCAGTGGGAGTTTCCCCCCGGGGCGATTTCGCGGCCATCGCAGGGACTTCTTCGCAGGTGGAACTGGTTTTGCCGGGGACCGGCCAGCCCCTGACCATTTTGCCGGCACCGGTACCCCAACAGATCCGGTCGCTGAGCTTGAATGAGGCGGGCACGCAATTGGCGGTGGCAACCGCCAACCGCGATATCCAGCTTTGGAATCTGGGCGAAGTGCGGGGTGAACTGGCGCGGTTGGGATTGGATTGGGGAGACGGCGGGCGACCGGCTCCGCTCCTGGCGCGGGCGGACCGGACCACGCCCAGTCCCGCCCTGTTCGTCCTGGCCTTCCTCAGTTGCGCGCTGGCCTTGGTGCTGCTGGCCGCGGTCTTTCAGCGACACCGCCAGTTGATCAATCGCTACGGAGAGATTGAAGCCACCGCGGCGGAGCGGGGGCGGGCCCTGGTGGCGGCGCAAACGGAGGTGTTCCTCAGTCACAAAATGCGCGCGCTGGGAACATTGGCGGCGGGGATCGCGCATGATTTCAACAACCTGCTTTCCGTCATCCGGATGGCGAACAAGTCGATCGCGCGGCAGGTGCAGCGGACCCCGGAAATCGAAGCGGACCTGGCGGATATCGAGGAAACGGTGTTGCAGGGCAAGAACATCGTCCGCTCCATGCTGGGTTACAGCCGGGAAGCGGGGGACGAGACGGCCGTGTGTGCCGTTGCGGAGGTAGTCCAGGACACAATCAATCTACTGAGCAAACCGTTCCTGGCCGGCATTGATTTGCAACTGGAACTGGATCGTACGCTGCCGCCCGCGCCGGTGTCCCGGGCGCGGTTGGGACAGATCTTGCTGAACCTGATCGTCAACGCGGCCGAGGCCATGGCAGGACACGGCCAGCTCCGGGTGGTGGTGCAGAGGCAAACCGGGGCGGAGGGGAGCCCGGGGGTGTTGCGTCCGCGCGCGTCGTCCCGGTACCTCGAACTGGAGGTGGCGGACACCGGGCCGGGCATTGCGCCGGCGAATCTGGAGCGGATCTTCGAGCCGTTTTTTACCACGAAGCAGACCGGGGCCACGCGGGGGACCGGCCTGGGATTGTCAGTGGTGTACGCGATGGCGCAGCAGGAGGGAATCGGGATCGCGCTGCATTCGGAAGTGGGCCGGGGCACCCGTTTCCGGTTGATCATTCCGCTGGTATGAACCCCGGTAGCGAGGCTGCCGGCGGGCAGGTGGGCGCGACTCGCCCATAGGCGACAACGGGAAATTCCGGATAGATTTGAAGTTATGAAATCGACGGCGACGGCATCCATATTGATTGTAGAGGATGAAGCCCGGCAATTGCGGTATTACACCAAGACGCTGGGGCGCTACCAGTTGACCTGTGTCCCGAACGGGACCGCGGCGCTCGCCGCCATGAGCCGGCACATCCCCGATCTGATCATCCTGGACCATGTGCTCGCCGGGGGGGAATACGGCACGGATTTCGTCCCGCGGCTCAAGGCCATCGCCGCCCATGTGCCGATTCTCATCATTTCGGGCACCCTGGAGATCCGGGGGCAACTGGCGGCGTTGCAAGGGCCGTTGGCGGCGCATTACGTGCTGGAAAAACCGGTGGATCTGGATGAACTGGATGCCACCGTACAACGGGCGCTGGCGGAATGCGGGGTGGGGGAAACGGTGCAGATGTTGCAGGCGCTGGAAAAGGCGGAGAAGATTGACTGCACGGAACCGGAGCGGCGGTTCACGGAGCGCCTCGCCCGACAGCATGAGATCATCAAGCGGTTGCGCGAGGCCACGGCCAAGCCCAGCGTCTCGCAACTGGCTCGGGATTTCCAGGTTTCGCGCAAAACCATCCGGCGCGATTTGAGTGATTTGATTCAACGCGGACAGCTTGATTCCGCCGTGTATCCCGAAGCGGCGGATTCCGAGCCGGACGAAGATTGACGCAGGCGCGCCGACACTCGGCTTTTCCCCTCCCGGAAGATTTCGGCGCCCGGGTGGGCGCGACTCGCCCACCCCCTGGGCGCGTCTCGCCCATTTTCCAACGCGGGCCAACGAAGGATACTGCGCCCATGACAGCAACAGTTGACCACTTACCTGAATGCTTATGATCAGAAATCTCCTTGGTGGCACGTTTTGGACCCGTCTCCTCGCGCCGGCGTTGTTTCTCTTCGCCGCGATTCCGGGCCTGGCCTCGCCGGTGTTGATCAACAGTTTCAGCCCGGCCAGCGGACCACCCGGCACGACCGTGACCATCAACGGCGCGGGGTTTAATCAGAATTTTTCGCTGTTTACCATCAGTTTTAATGGAGTGGCTACCGGGGGTTACAGCCTGCTTTCCGACAGCCAGATCCAGGTCGTGGTGCCGCCCAACGCGACGACGGGCCCCATCGCGATTGTGGCCCACCTGCTGGCTGCGCAATACAACCCGGTGAGCGCGGCCAGCTTCACGATTACCGCGCCGCCGCCGCCCGGTCCCAAGATCATTTCGTTCACTCCGGGGAGTGGTCCCGTGGGTTCGGGGGTGACTATTTCGGGGGAGAATTTTACCGGCACAACCGTCGTTCGCTTCAATGGTGTGAGCGCGGCCTTCACGGTGAACTCCGCCACCCAAATCAGCGCCACGGTCCCGGCCGGGGCCACCACGGGGCCGCTGAGCGTCACCACTCCGGGGGGTACGGCCACCACCGTGGGCGGTTTCTCGGTGGTGACCGCCGCCCCGGTCATCAGTTCTTTTAATCCCACAAGTGGCTCCGGCAACACGGCCGTGACCATTTCGGGCGCTTACTTTTCCGGCGCCTCGGAGGTTCGGTTTAACGGGGTGTCTTCCGGTTATTTCACCGTGAATTCGGACACGCAAATCACTGCCTACGTTCCTTCGACGGCCACGACCGGACCCATCAAGGTGGTGACGCCTTCCGGGACCGGGGTTTCCACGGCGAATTTCACGGTGATTGTCGTCATTCCACCGCCGTCCATTTCGCTGGTGTCACCCGCAAGCAGTCAGCCGGGGGCGGCGGTGACCCTGACGGGACAGAATTTTGGGAACACCACCAGCGTCACGTTCAACGGCGTGCCGGCGTCCTTCACGGTGCCCGATGGATCGCACATTCAGGTGACCGTGCCCCAGGCCGCGACCACCGGGCCGATTACGGTGACGACACCGGGCGGGACGGCTACCACCTTGGGTAATTTCACAGTCATTCCGCCGAGTGTGCCGCCCACGGTCGGGGGCTTTTCGCCGGCCAGCGGATTGGCGGGTATCACCGTGGTGATCCAGGGTTCCGGCTTTGTGGGCGTCACCAGCGTCCGCTTCAACGGGGTAACGGCGCCATTCACCGTTGATTCCGCCACCCAGATCTCCGCCCAGGCGCCCGCAGGCGCGGGAACCGGGCCGATCGCAGTCACCACGGCGGTAGGCACGGGAACCAGTTCCGGCAACTTCACGGTCAATCTTCCGCCGCCGGCTCCCGTCGTCCAGTTCATCAATCCGAATAGCGGACTGCCGGGCATGACGATCAAGGTGGAAGGAGTTCACTTTACCGGCGCAACTCTGGTTACTTTCAACGGAGCGGCCGCCACTTTCCGCTTGTTGGATGATGCCGATATCAGCGCCACGGTACCCGCGGGAGCCACGACGGGGCCGGTCTATGTGACGACGCCGGGAGGCACCGGATCTTCCGGAGTTAATTTTACGGTGTTGACCCCGCCGAACCCGCCCGCGATTATTTCCTTCTTTCCCACGAGTGGCCAGGTGGGGGCGGTGGTGACCATCTCCGGGGCCAATTTTACCGGCGCCACCACGTTGAGCTTCGGTGGCGTGCCGACCGCCTTTTACGTCAATTCTTCCAGCCAGATTGCCGCTTATGTTCCGTTCGGTGCGGTTTCCGGGGTGATTACCGTGGTGACGCCGAATGGCGCGGACTCCAGTGCGAATGCGTTCGTGGTGGTGACGCCCGTCACTTACGCACCGCAAATTTCGGGATTTATGCCCGCGAGCGGATTTCCCGGGGACACGGTCCAGATCCAGGGCAGTTCACTCGCGGCGGTGAGCAGTGTGGCTTTCAACGGGGTGCCGGCAGCGTTCTCCATTGTGTCCGATGCCTTGATTTCCGCGACCGTTCCCCAAACGGCGACCACGGGTAATCTGTCCGTGACGAGCGCCCAAGGCGGGGCGACCAGTGCGGATATCTTTACCGTCCTGGGGACGGGAAGCGGGCCCGTGATCACCGCGATGTCGGTGAGCAACGGCGTGGCCGGGGATTCGATCAGCCTGTATGGCAGTGGTCTTTCGGGGGCTACCGGGGTTGCTTTCTTTGATGCGGTGAATGGATCGGCTGCGGCGAACTTCTCCGTAATTTCGGATGGGGAAATCCAAACCACGGTCCCGGCGACGGCAGACACGGGTTACATCACCGTGCTGGCGGGCGGTTATTCAGTCGCCACGCCGGCGCCGTTCGTGATTGACGGGACACTGCTTCCGGCCATCACCTCCTTCCTGCCACTGGCGGGACATCCGGGTGATCTGTTGCGGGTCCTGGGCACCGGGATGGGAGCGGTCACCGGGGTGGCGATCGGGGGACAAGACGTGCCGTTTCAACTGGTCTCAGGAAGCGAACTCTCGCTGACCGTTCCCCCCGGCGGTTTCGGCGGATTTATCCGGCTGAGCACACCGCAAGGGGCCATTTATAGCGATGCGGAGTTTACCGCCTTGCAGGCGCCATTGGCGCATCCCGACGCGCTGGCGGCGGCGATGGTTCCGGATCTGAGTTTGCCGGGGTTCATTCAATTCACTTTTCCCACGGAGCCCAACCACGGCTATCGGGTGCAGTTTTCCACCAGCTTGAATCCGAATTCCTGGCGGGTCAAACGGGTCATTCCCCCGCAGTCCGCGGGCGGGATGATCACCGTGTCCGATGCCATCCGGCCGCAAGGATCGGCGTTCTACCAGGTGGTGACCGACTCACCGGCCCTGGAATTGAGGAATTGGGACTTTGAATATGGCCTGAGCCAATGGACGGCCAGCGGGGATGCGTTTACGAACCAACCGGCTTTTGGTGATTGCATCCCGACGGCCTCGGTCGCCGGGGCCGGCGGCGTGCTGGGCGGCGACTATTGGAACGTGCCGTTTCCGGTGGGACACCATGGCAGTTCCTGGATCTGCACTGGCATAAACCACATGGATGACTCGCCGACACCCGCCCGGTTGGATGCCTCGCTCGACGCCTTGATAGGGTCGCTCACGTCGCGTGAATTCCGGTTGTCCGCCAATTTCATCAGTTTTCTGATTGGGGGCGGACGGGACATCATCAATTTGCGGGTGGAGTTCCAAATCCTGGAGCCGGACCCCAATTTGCGGCGAAACCTGGGCGGAATCTGGGGGACGGATGGTGATTTTGCGATCGTCTCGGTGTTTACGGGCACGGATCACGAACAACTGCGGCGCGAAGTCTGGGATGCCACGGCCTACCAGGGCCGCATGGCGCGGATCCGGATCCTCGATAATTCCGTGACGCGGCATATTAGCGTGGATGATTTCCGGTTCCTCACCGATGACCCCACGCCGGGATTGTCGGCCATGGCCTGGGGCGACCTGGTGGATCCCGATGCACCGGTGTGGGGCTTCTCGGATACGCATACGCACCCGATGGTGCATCTGGCGTATGGCGGCACGCTCATAGCCGGGCAGCCGGACGGTCCCTTTGAAACGGCGCTGGCCAGTTGCGAGAGCCATCATGGCGATGGTGGGATCGGCTACCTGGCGAATCCGTTCGTGCAAGAGACGAGCGTCAACAATCCGCTTTACGCCTTATTTGAGACCAGCATGCCGGGGCTCTTTGGACCGGATGTTCCCCTGCTACAGGCGGCGGAACTATTCCGCAATCCCGCGGCCGCCCCGTTGTTCGTCCTCTTTGACGCGACGGTGGACTTGGGCGCGGGTCTGTTCATGTCGGTCAACTTAGGCCATCGCACGAGTGGCGCCCAGTCGGCCTATGATGGCTGGCCCTCGTTCGTATCGAAGAGTCATGAGCAGATGCATGTTGAGTTCATCCGGCGCGCCTACCAGGGAGGGTTGCGGCTCATGGTGGCGCATGCTGTCAACACCGAGTTGCTGGGCTCGACCTTCGGAGGCTTGCGGCCGCAACCCAACGATGATCCGGGCCAGGCGTTGGTCCAAATCCAGGCGATGACGAACTTTGTGGCCGCCCATTCCGACTTCATGGAGATCGCCCATTCCCCGGCGGAGGCGCGGGCGATCATCCGCGGCAACCGGCTGGCGGTCATTCTGGGGATCGAGGAGGATTCGTTCGGCGGTTTCAAGGATGAAGCGCAATGCACCGACCAGCAAGTGGCGGACTATGTGCAACAGGTTTATGACATGGGCGTGCGGCATGTCTTTCCCATTCACGTGGCCAATAATGCTTTCGGTGGTTGCGGGCTCTATGAAGATCAATGGGGATTGAACAATTATTATCTGCACCAGAACCCGGTGCAAGTATTGCCAGCGCCGCCCACCATCCAATTCCGGATGGGGGAGGACGCCCCGCTCAACATTGGGGCGATCAGCGGGTTATTGTTCGGCTACTATCCGCCGGACTACAACGCGCTCTTCCGGGATCCGCTGCCGGAGACCGGTTACTTCCCGGGCCACATGAATGCCCGCGGACTCACCCAGCGGGGGACGAACTTTCTCCACGAATTGATGCACCGCGGAATGATTATTGATGTGGACCACATGGGCTATGTCACGCGAAATGCCGCTCTTTCCCTGGCTGAAGCGCAAAACTACCCGGTCATTGATGGGCATTGCACCTTCACGGAAATGGCCTGGCGGCGGGGGCAGACAGCGGCCACCGGGAAACTGGCCCACGAAGCGGACACCACCCCGGATCTGATTGAGCGCATCCGCGCCCTCGGCGGCATGGTGGGGGTGATCACCGTGGCGAAAGACAACCAATCCTGGGGGGATCTGGTGCCCAACGATTCACCGGGCAGCGCCAAGAGTTGGGCGCAGCAGTATTTGTATGCCGTGGAGCATTTGGACGGGCAAAATGTCTCGCTGGCGACGGACTTCCAACTGGTGAACAATTCCGGGCCGCGTTTCGGGGTGAATACCGCCTTCGCGCTCAATAACGCGGAGCAAAGCCAACAAGATCACCTCCGGGCTCCCCTCTATGGCGGTTTTGCGGATGCCCAGGTTAATGGCGTGGCCTATGACCGGCCGGTCTCGGACTACCGGGCCTATCGTTTCCAGGCCGTGCATGGCGGCAACTATTATGACGGGGACGACCGGGATACTTGGAACGCCCTGGCGATCGCCGCCTCGCTGCCCGTCACCGGGGAAACGCCCGACACCGCGTGGCAGCCGGGATTGTTTGACGCTTTTCTGCCGTTTGCCCCGCTGGTGGGCCCGGCCGGCAAGATTTCCTCGCGGGCCTGGGGATTTGCCGGTCAGGTGGGGGATGACGATTCGCGCGCTGCCTACCTGGCTTATTACGGCGATCCTTCGGGGGCGGTGATCACGGATCCGGCCGTGCTCAAGATCAAAAAAGTCGCGGATCGTTGGAAAGCGATGGCCGGCACGAACGCTCCGCTCCAGCGTTACACCATGCCCCCGGTGGCCATCGCCAATGATCCCGGCAACCATGTCATCACCCGCGATTGGGATATCAATTTGGATGGCTTTGCCCATTACGGAATGCTCCCGGATTTTCTCCAGGACCTGAGCAATGTGGGGGTCAATCGGGACAAGATGGCGCCCCTGTTCCACTCGGCGGAGGATTACATCCGCATGTGGGAAAAGTGCCTGGCCAATCGTCCGTGACTTGGCGTCCTGGGGCGGCGCGAGCAGCGGGGCGCGGGCATGATTGTTTGGCCCCATCGCTCCCGGGCAGGGGGAGAAGCAACGGGTAAAAAAATTCCGGAAAAAGGGTTGAATTCGGTCTGGCAGGACGTAGTATGTCCGTCCTGCCTGGTCGCAAGACGGGGCGGAATGGTTCGGGGCGTAGCGTAGCTTGGTAGCGCGTCTGAATGGGGTTCAGAAGGTCGTGAGTTCAAATCTCACCGCCCCGACCATTTGATTTTGCTCATTTTGAGCTGGCAAAAGACAGTTCTGCGGGGTGGTTTGCTCCGCGGATGATTTCCTCCTTTGCCGTCCCTTCCTGCGGTTCTCCCAATTCTCCTTTTTTCGACTGCGGCTGCGCGATTCGCTTTGGTGAACTCCCCGACGAGCCCGATAATTACCGGTGCTAAAGCAGGGAAACAGATGTCCGAAAAATATTTTATTATTTTTTAAGCAGGATTCGCCGGCTTGTGTCAAAATAGGGACCAGTTCCCAGAGCCCGCTTTGGGAAAAGTTCAATTTTGATCTCCTGGCAGGATCGGAAATAGATGCATTTAAAGTTGAGTCATGTGCGGTTGCTGGTCGCTGATTATGCGACGGCCTTCGCCTTTTACAGCGGGACGCTGGGCTTGCCGGCGCGTTTTTCCGATGTGGCCGGCGGTTACGGCGAGTTCGATACGGGCACGGTATCCCTGGCGTTGTTTGACCGTCGGAAGATGGCGCTGGCGCTGGGATCGGCGGATGAAATTGTCACGGGGAGTCCATTGGGCCGACCGGTGCTGACTTTTTTCGTGGCCGATGTGGATGCGCTTTGGCGGGACTTGCAGGCCAAAGGGGTGGTGTTTTTGACGCCACCGACAAATCGTCCCGAATGGACCGTGCGAACCGCCCATTTTCAGGACCCGGACGGGAACCTGATTGAGATTAACGGCGATCTGCGGCGGGGTGGTTGAGCCGTGGTAGGGTCGGGACAGGGTAACAATTTACCCGTGGGCAGCTTCAATGCGCCGACGGGGTGCCAGGGAAGGTGGTAACCGCAACGGCGATGCGCCAGTGCGCATCTTGGGTTTGTGCGGGGAGGGGGCGGGACTGGTTGCGTGGGGCAACAAGGTCCGCGCCTCCCCGCTTGGGGCTTGTGCGGGCCACCCAATTCTTCCAAACTGCGGGAGTGCGCACCATGATGATATTCCCGGACCCGAAGCGGGTCCGGTTCACGCTTGCGGTCACCGTTTTTTGCCTCCTCCTTCCTGCTTTGGCGATGAGCCAGGATTCGCCGGAGGATTGGCCGCGCTTTTTAGGACCCCAAGCCAACGGAACCTCCGCCGAAACCGGTTTGCTGGACGCCTGGCCCACGAACGGTCCGGTCGTCCTTTGGGAGAAGGCGATTGGCACCGGCTACGGCGCCCCTTCCATCCGGGAAAACCGTTTGGTTTTTCATCACCGCCGGGGCGATGAGGAAATTGTGGAATGTCTGGAGGCAGCCACCGGGAAGTCGCTCTGGCAATTTTCGAATCCCAGCAAATACCAGGATCCCTACGGCTACAATAATGGTCCCCGCTGCACGCCCCTGCTGACTTCGAACCGGTGTTACACCTTTGGTGCAGAGGGCAAATTAACCTGTTTGGAACTGGCCACCGGCAAGTTGATCTGGCAGCGCGACACGGGCAACGGCATTGATTTCAACGTGCCGAATGCTTTTTTCGGGGTGGGCAGCACGCCGATCCTGGAAGGGGAAATGGTGTTGGCAATGGTCGGCGGGCAACCGGATTCAGGGATGGTGGCGTTCGACGCAGCCACCGGCAAGACCGTGTGGGAAAGTGTGGGACGGAAGAATTGGGAAGGCGTCCCGATGACCGGCTGGCCGGGGGAACGCAAGGTGCAGTGGCAGTCCTGGGAAAAGCAGGCCAGCTATTCGACACCCCTGGCGGTGACGATTCAGGGACGGCGGCAGGTACTCTGCCTGACCCGCCAGGGTCTGGTTTCGCTGGATCCGCGAACCGGGGAAGTGAATTTTAGCTTTTGGTTCCGGTCCGTGGCGACGGACTCGGTGAACGCCATGACCCCCGTAGTGGTGGATGATCTCATTCTTATTTCCGGGGCGTATTACCGGGTGGGTTCGGTATTGCTGCAGGTGCAACCCGGGGGCAAGAGCGTGAAAGAGGTTTGGCGGGGGACGGCATTAGAAATTCATTGGAATACCCCGGTTTATCACGACGGAAATTTGTATGCCTTCAGCGGGCGCAACGAACCGGACGCCCGGTTTCGTTGCGTGGAATTCAAGACCGGAATCGTCAAATGGGACCGGGATGAACATTGGGTGCCTCACAGCACACCCACACCGGGGGTATACGGTCGCGGGTCGGGGATCAAGGCGGACGGAAAACTGATTGTTCTGGGAGAGGGTGGCTTGCTTGGTTTGTTCCAGCTCAATCCGGAGCATCCCGTGGAGGTCAGCCGTTCACAGATTCCCCAATTGCACTATCCCTGCTGGGCGGCCCCGGTTCTGGCGCGGAAGCGGCTCTACCTCCGCAGCGAAGATCATCTCGTTTGTCTGGATTTGGCGCGATGATTCCGAAGCCCCGTTCGGGGCGGCTTCTCCATAACCAGTGGCAAGCAAAAACCCCGAGGCGGTTGGCCGCGACGGGGTTTTGGAAAAGGAACGGACGGACCAGCTTCGACCCGCCGAACCAGAAAGTTCAGCGCGCGTTGGCGGCTTTGAGGGTCTGAAGGGCCTGCTTGGCCGCTTCATCGCCCTTGTTGGCCTTGTCGTACATCTCATCGCTGACGGCGGTGCCGGTTTCCGACAAGGCCTTGCTTTGTTCCGGCGTGAGCGCGGGATTACCCGCCAATTTGGCGACGGCGGTCAAGGTGGCGGCATAATCTTTGGCCTTTACCCCCGCCACCACGGTATCCCAACCCGCCTTGACTTCACCGGTTGCGGATTTGAATTCTTTTTCGTGGGAGGACGCTAGACTGCCCGAGCTACTCCTGCCACAACCCGCCAGCGACAGCCCAGCAATCGCAAGCACTACCAAAACCGGACCACGCACGGCGAACCGGCTAAAGAGTGGTTGGAGTAATCGGATGCTCATGGTGCAGCTCCAAATCTTTTAGATCAATGGCCGTTCACGCTGCCGTTTGACCACCAGAGATCATTTTTGTTGGGATCCTTGGACAAGGAATTGAAAGTCGTCAACAGCATGTATTGCGTGTGACCCGCCAGCGCCAGGACTGAGGCACCCTTGTTATTGTGCAATGGCCCAAGACCTTCCGCCTCGCTCGGACCGCTATCGGGAAAACTGGAAGCATCGTTAAAGGCGAAAGCTCCAATCGGCACGCCATTTTTGAGCAACTTTTCATCAGGTTCCCACATCAGCATGGAAGTCGGCCGGGCGGAGGTGATTTTGTCCGACCATTGCCCCGGTGGGCCGGTCAATCCGCCATAGCGGCAAACCGCACCATTCATGATGTAGCTGGAAAGCCCGTTCGCGCGCTGCTTGTAATATTTGCTCTTCAAATCCACCGGGCAAAGGTAGGACTCGGATTTCTTCATGTAGGACCAAAACTCTCCGCCGTGCCAGGCATTGTCATTGTTCACAAACTGCGCCTGCCAGGGTTGGACAACCGTGGGATCCCCATTGTAAAGCCAGCCGGGGGTGTTGCCCCAATTCGGTCCGGGCAGATAGTCCGAATTATCGTTGGCGTACATGTTCACCGTCAGCCCAAACTGATGCATGTTGTTGAGGCAGGTGGTCGTCTGGGCTTTGGCTTTCGCAGCGGCCAGCGCGGGCAGGAGCATACCCGCCAGGATGGCGATGATCGCGATCACGACCAACAATTCGATCAACGTAAATCCGCGCTGCCCCGGGGCCGAAGTAGCGCCAGGGTCACTTGCCGCCCGGGCGCTGAAGGAGGATTTAGACTGATTTTCAGGGACTTTATTCATGGAATAATTATGCCAGTTTAGACGGCGTTGCATGCTTATAACCCTAATGTTCCACAGGTCTTGGGATTTGGTCAACAATAATTCGTTTTCAGCTTCGCCCGAGCGGAGCCCTTCCGGCAATCAAAGTTCCGCCCGGAAACCGATGGACTGGGCCACGGCCCAAGAGCGCTTTCCGGCGGGAACCTCCGCCCAAAATTCCGCGTGCGGGCGGGCTTGACGCATCGCTCCATCAGCGTAGGCTTGCGCCCATGAATCGGATCACCCGACCCGCCTGTTCCAGCCCACGGTTACGGACCCTCTTCGCCCTCTTTTCCGCCGGACTTTTGGTCCTGCATCCGGCGGACGCCCCCGCCCAACCACGGCCCGGCGGAGCCGGGGCGTCCGCCGATTCCGTGCGCTCCCGTTACACCAAGCACGATTATCGCATTCCGATGCGGGATGGCACGAAATTGTTCACCTCTGTCTATCTGCCCAAAGACACCAGCAAGACGTATCCCATCATGATGCAACGGACCCCATACTCCGTGGGGCCCTATGGCATCGATAATTATCGGCCCAGCCTGGGGCCTTCGGACGGATTCGCGACGGAGGGATTCATCTTCGTTTATCAGGATGTGCGGGGGCGTTATCTATCGGAGGGCACCTTCGTGGATGTGCCGGTGCACAAGGCAAACCTGACCGGGCCGCGGGATTTCGACGAGAGCACGGACACCTACGACACTATCGAATGGCTGGTTAAAAATTTGCCCCGCAATAATGGCAAGGTGGGGATGTGGGGAATTTCTTACCCGGGATTTTACGCCGCATTCAGTCTCATTCATTCGCATCCGGCCCTGAAGGCGGTTTCTCCGCAGGCTCCGATGGGTGATGTGGGGGATGGCGATGATTCCTACCACAACGGCGCACTGTTTCTGGCCGCCAATTTCGGCTTTTTCACGAGTTTCAAACCGCGCGGTCCGGTCCCCGAGCGTTCTTCCCCGCGGGATCGGTTCGAATTCGGCACGCCCGACCAATACGATTTCTACCTGCGCATGGGACCGCTGGCCAATGCGGATGACAAGTATTTGAATTATGAGAACGAGTACTGGACCGATATCGTGCGGCATCCAGCTTACGACGAGTTTTGGTCGTCGCGCGCCCTGGCGCCGCACATGAAGAACGTCAAGCCGGCGGTGCTTTTCGTAGGGGGGTGGTATGACGCCGAGGATCTGGCCGGCCCGTTGAAATTGTTCCGGGCGGTCGATCGGGATGGGCATGCGCCAGCGAATACCCTGATCATGGGTCCGTGGTCGCACGGGGGCTGGTCCCGGGGTGATGGCGACCGATTGGGCAACCTGATGTTTGCCTCCAAAACCGGCGAATTTTTCCGGGAGCACATCGAATTGCCTTTCTTCCTCAACCATCTCAAATCCAAGGGGGAGGGGTTAAAGGTGGCGGGGGATGAGCATGTCCCGAAGGCCTGGTTGTTTGAGACGGGCACCGGGGAATGGAAGCGATTTGCGAGTTGGCCCCCGCAAGAGGCGGAACGGCGTTCCCTGTATCTGGGCCCCGGGGGCGGACTTTCCTTTACCCCCACCCAAGGCCAGGCGGTTGAATTTGACGAATATACCAGCGATCCGGCCCATCCGGTACCCGTCATGGGTGAGATCGGCGCCGGCATGCCGGGAGATTACATGACCCATGATCAACGCTTTGCATCGCACCGCACCGATGTGCTGACCTACCAGACCGAGCCGCTGGAGGAGGATATTACCATCGCCGGACCGGTCACTCCCGTGCTGCAGGTTTCGACTTCCGGCACCGACTCGGATTTCGATGTGAAACTGATCGACGTGTTCCCGAACGACTACCCGGAATTGGAATCGCTTTCGGCGGGGGGGCATATGCCCGGCTACCAGCAGATGGTTCGGGGCGAACCGTTTCGCGGCAAGTACCGCAACAACCGGGCCCAGCCGGAGCCGTTCCGACCAGGCGTGCCGGCGCATATTGAATTTGCCATGCCGGATGTTCTGCACACTTTTCGCGCCGGGCACCGGATCATGGTCCAGATTCAAAGTTCCTGGTTTCCGCTGACTGATCGGAACCCCCAACGATTCATGGACATCTCCACGGCAGGCGCCGGGGACTTCCAAAAGGCGGTGGAGCGGGTGTATCGGGGCGGGAGCAAGGGCACGCGAGTGGACGTCCTGGTTTTGAAGTGATCGCCTGGCCATTGGTTGCCCGGTGACGGGCCCAAAAAGGTCATAATGGCTTGCGTTTTGACCCTGGTATGGCACATTGCGCGAAACCAAATTCGCTGCGCAACGCGGTCTGCCCCGCATAATGACCTATGATTCAACCGACGTGTCAGGATCGTGAACACCGGCCCGAGGATTCCATCTTCACCCGGCGCCAGTTTTTAAACCGGCTGGGGATGGGATTTGGGGCGCTGAGTCTGACCAGCCTGGTGGGCATGGGATTGCTGGAGGCGCCGGACGCCCGGGCCGACCAATTTTCTCCGTTTGCGCCGAAAGCCCCGCATTTTGCCCCCAAAGCCAAACGGGTGATCCATATTTTTGCCGCGGGGGCTCCTTCGCATCTGGACACCTGGGATCCCAAACCGGGCATGGCGAAGTATCATGAGAAGCCGATGCCCGATGACAAGAACGGCACGGTGTTCGCGTCGCCCTTCAAATTTCAAAAAATGGGTCAGAGCGGCACGGAGGTCAGCGAAGTTTTTCCCCTGACCGGCAAACACGTGGACGACCTGGCGGTGATTCGTTCGATGTACACGGACATTCCGGATCATGCCGCGGCGAGCCTGATGATGAACACGGGTTCGATCCGCTTGCCGAAACCCAGTGTGGGCTCATGGGTGACCTACGGGTTGGGCAGTGAGAACCAGAATCTGCCGGCCTTCATCGCCCTGTCCCCGGGGGGAGTCTCCGCCCAAAATGTGCGCTCCGCCTTCCTGCCCGGAGCCTACCAGGGCACCGCGGTCAACACCCAGAATACTTCCATCGAAAAGCTGATCGAGAACATCAAGAACAAGTACACCTCGCTGCCCGAGCAGCGGCAACAGTTGGACTTGCTCCACCAGTTGAACGAGGTGCACAGTCAAAATTTGCGCAAGGACGCCCAATTAGAAGCCCGTTTGCAGGCCTACGAACTGGCCTACCAGATGCAGATGGAAGCCACCGACGCGTTTGACATCAGCAAGGAAACCGCCGAAACCCGCGCCATGTATGGGGACAACACCCAGGCGGGACGGCAGATGCTCATCGCCCGCCGTTTGCTGGAGAAAGGCGTGCGGTTTGTCCAGGTCTGGCATGGCGGTTGGGACCATCACAGCAACCTCCAAAATTCCATGACCCGGACGGCTGGCGAAATTGACAAGCCCATTGATGCCCTGCTTACCGACCTCAAGCAAAAGGGGATGTTGAAAGACACCTTGGTGATTTGGGGCGGTGAATTCGGCCGTTCCCCCACGGCGGACGGGAACATGGCCGGGGGCAATCCCGGGCGAACCCACAACAACAAGGCCTTCAGCATGTGGCTGGCGGGCGGCGGAATCCGGGGCGGTGTGACCTACGGAGCCACCGATGAATTTGGCGCGCGCGCGATTGAGGACAAGGTGCATATCCACGACCTGCACGCGACGATTTTGAAAGTATTGGGCTTCGATCACGAGAAACTCACCTACCGCTACAACGGACGGGACTTCCGGTTGACGGATGTGTACGGCAAGGTGGTGAAGGGGGTTTTGGCCTGAGCGGGTGGTGGGAAATTGTAAATTCGCAAACATTGTGACAAGGCTTTGGCAGTATCTCCCCGGGAAATCAGCCCCGGTTCTGCTCCTGGCGCTGAGCAACGCCGTGCTGGCGGTTTCGGCTGCGGCGGCTCAATTCACTCCGGAGCAAGTGGATTTCTTCGAGCGCAAGATCCGGCCGATCCTGGCGGATAATTGCTACAAGTGCCATGCTCAGGACAGTGAGAAGGTGAAGGGCGGACTCTTGCTGGACACGCGGGCGGGCTTGCTCAAAGGGGGCGACACGGGTCCCGGTCTCGTCCCGGGCGATGTGGAGAAGAGTCTGCTCATCAAGGCGGTCCGGTATAAGGACAAGGATTTGCAGATGCCGCCGAATGACCGGCAGTTGTCCTCCAACCTCATTGCCGACCTCGAAGCTTGGGTGAAAATGGGCGCCCCGGACACCCGCACCAACGCGGCCCCCAGTGGCCACGAGTACCGGGTCGATGCGGAGAAGGCGAAGAAACATTGGGCTTTTCAACCGGTGGTCAAACCCGTGGTCCCGGAACCGGCGGACCCGGACCATTGGGCCCGTACGGAGGTGGACAAGTTTATTCTCGCGGCGCTGCAGCCGAAAGGGTTGGCCCCATCGCGTCGCGCGAACAAGGTCACTTTGCTGCGCCGGGCGACCTTTGATCTGATCGGGATTCCTCCCACCGGACGGGAACTGGATGCGTTTTTAGCGGATGATTCGGACGAGGCCTACGCCAAAGTGGTGGACCGGCTCCTGGCCTCGCCTCATTACGGGGAACGCTGGGGACGACATTGGCTGGATGTCGCCCACTATGGTGATACCAAGGGCATCCAGGGTAACCAACGCGATGACCGCTATCCCTATTCCTATGTTTACCGGGACTATGTCATTCGCGCCTTCAATGACGATTTGCCCTACGACCAGTTTCTGATGCAGCAAATCGCGGCGGACAAGCTCCCCACCGCCGGGGACAAACACACCCTGGCGGCGATGGGTTTCCTGACCCTGGGCAACCGGATGAACGACGTGATTGATGACCGCCTGGATATCATCGGCAAGGGCACGATGGCCATGGGCATCACCTGCGCGCGCTGCCACGATCACAAGTTCGACCCGATTCCCCAAAAGGACTATTACGCGCTGCATGGAATTTTCGCCAGTTCGGGCGAACCCCGGGAAGAGCCTTTGGTTGAGATTCCCACCAACAAGGTGGCGTACCAAGCGTTTCAGGCGGAATTCCACAATCGCAAGGCAAAGATTGATACTTTCCGAACGGAGGCGGGGGCGGCCTTGAAAGGGGAGATGCTTTCGAAGGCCGCGAACTACCTGATCGCCCTGCAGGAGTTCAAACGGGTGACCAACGGAATGGCCCGGTATGTTTTCATCGGGAAGCGGGGATTGAATAACCAGATCGCGGACGCCTGGGAGAATTCCCTCCGGAACTGGGAGGGGCGGCATCACCCGGTGTTCGCGCCCTGGTTTGCTTTCGCCAGACTGCCGGAAGCTTCCTTTGCCGCGCAGGCCCCCGCGCTGGCGGCCAAGTTCTACGCCAATGCGGACAAAACCAAGCCGATCAATCCCATGATTGCGCGCATGTTCGCCAGCGCGCCCAACTCCCTGGCGCAGGTGGCCGGGCGTTATGGCTCGGTCTTTGCTGATGTGGAAACCCGCTGGCGCGAGGCGCTGGCGGAGTCGGAAGCCAAAGCACGTTCCGCCTCCAACTCCCCGCCGGTCCTGACCGTGCTTCCCGATGCGGGCCAGGAAGAAATCCGGCGGCTGATGTACGCCAATGGCTCGCCCCTGGCCGTGGATGCGGGCCGGGTGAACCAATACATTGACCGGGACAACAAAATGCGGAACAAGCTCCTGGAACTGGAGCGATCATTGGAAGATCTCGTCATTTCGCATCCTGGATCCCCGCAACGGGCTCCCGCATTGGAGGACAACGGGAACGGCCAGAATTCCGCGATCCTGATCAAGGGGAATGCCGGCAATCGCGGACCGGTCGTCGAGCGCCATTTTCTCTCGATTTTGGCGGGCGATTCACCGCCGGTTTACAAGACCGGCAGCGGTCGTTTGGAATTGGCGCGCGCCATCGCCAGCAAGGATAACCCGCTCACCGCCCGGGTTTTCGTGAATCGGGTCTGGTTGCACCATTTCGGGGAGGGTTTGGTGCGTTCCCCGGATGATTTCGGGCTGCGGGGCGATACGCCGTCGCACCCGGAGTTGCTCGACTACCTGGCGACTCGCTTTATGGAGGACGGCTGGTCGGTCAAAAACCTCCACCGGCTTTTGATGCTTTCGAGTGTTTACCAGCAGAGCAGTGAGGAGATTCCGCGTTTTGAGCAGATTGATCCGGACAATCGCTGGCTGTGGCGGATGAACCGGCGGCGACTGGATTTTGAAGCGCTGCGGGACACGATCCTGTCGATTGGGGGCGACCTCGATTTGACGATGGGCGGGCGCCCGGTGCGGCTGGATTCCGAGCCATATTCCCAGCGCCGGACGATTTACGGATTTGTGGATCGCAAGAGCGTGCCCAGCATGTTTGCGGCCTTCGATTTCGCCAACCCGGATTTGACCACCGGCAAGCGCGAGAGCACGGTGGTGCCCCAGCAGGCGCTCTTCATGATGAACAGCCAGTTGGTGGTCGAACAGGCGCGGAACATCTGCAAGCGGGTCGATGTCAAATCCCATCAGGATTTTGACGCGCGGCTGCAACTGCTTTACCAACTGATTTACCAACGCCGCCCCACCGATGTGGAGACGAAACTGGCCCAAAATTTCATGCGTTCCGCCAGCACGACCGAATGGCAGACCACGCCCCAGGCGGCATGGAGTTACGGGTACGGGGAATTCGATTCCGTCAACCATCGAACCAAGCTTTTCATCCCCATGACCACCTTTGCCAATGGCACGTGGCAGCCGGATTCGAAAATCACTGACCTGCGGGTAAAGGGGCTTTATTTGGGCGGGAATAATGGCCTGCCGGGACAGATGTTTGCCGTCATCCGCCGCTGGACCGCTCCCCGGGACGGCTTCATTTCCATCGATAGCACTTTGACGCACGGTTCGACCGAGGGCGATGGCGTGCGGGCGCGCATTGTTTCCAGCCGCTTGGGCGAAGTGACGACGGCAAATGCCATCCGTTCTCAGGCGCCGTTGAAGGTCGCCCGCCTGCAAGTCAAGCTCGGTGACCAAATCGACTTTGTCACGGATTGCCGCGATAATCCGAAGGGCGACAATTTCACCTGGCCCGCGCACGTCAAAATGGAAACTGCGGCCAGCACTTCCGCGGAGTCGGTTCTGGATTGGGATACGCAGAAGGATTTTTCCGGCGAGACACCCATTCGGCGCCTGACGATTTGGGAGAAATTTGCGCAGGTGCTACTGGAAACCAACGAACTGACTTTCGTCAACTGAACGCCCAAGCCGCACGGTGTGAGTTCTCCCCTCCAGATCAAGTGCCGATTGTCGCCCGAGTCCGCAGTGCTGCCGATGCGCGTGCGCCAGCGGGAGGAATTAAACTGCCAGATAGTCCACGATTCCCTTCATCGGCGGCCGGGTTGGACTTTGTCCTACCTGCTGGAAGGGGGAGGAATCGTCCTGGGTTTTGGTTCGATTGCCATCGCCGGTCCCTGGAAGGATAAGCCGACCCTTTTTGAGTTCTATGTTCTGCCGGAACATCGCGGACGGGCGTTTGAGATCTTCACGGTTCTGCTGGCGGGAAGCGGGGCGCGATTTTTTGAAGCGCAAACCAACGACGCGGTATTGCTGGCCATGGTGCTGACTTGGGGCGGTGAGATGGAAAGTGAAAAAATCGTTTTTCACGACCGGTTCACGACGGCAATCGCGGTGCCGGGCGCAAGTTTACGGTGTCTCACACCAATGGAAGAAATTCAGCAGGCCTTCGTGCGACGTCAGGGGGGAGGGGAATGGATTCTCGAAATGGCCGGGAAGGAAGTTGCCAAGGGCGGAATCCTGTTCCATTACAACGTGCCCTACGGCGACATTTATATGGAGGTGGCGGAGCCATATCGTCGGCGTGGCCTGGGCTCCTACCTGGTTCAGGAATTGAAGCGGGAAGCCTGGCAACTCGGGGCCATTCCCTCCGCTCGTTGCAACACGGCGAACGTGGCGTCGCGGCAGACCCTCCAAAAGGCCGGTTTTGTGCCTTTTGCACATATCCTTATCGGAAGTTTCGGGCGGGGGAATGGGGACCCTCTGGTGACCAAGGCGCTATGATCGGAGGCAGCAAGATTCCACTGGCGCAGTGGCCCACGGGCAGACTCATCGGCGTGGGTTTGGTGTTGTTGTTGATGTTCGTCAGTGTGGTTTCCATTGTGCCACTTGTGGCCTGGGCCGCCTGGCAGCAGAAATCCTTTGGCTTCGCCTTCGGTGCGGCCTTCGTGGCGGTTTTCTTTGGCACCGTCCTTTTCCTCACGCTCTGGGAGATGGGTAAAATCTTCCTCGGCCGATGGCATTCTGGCCGCCGGTAAGTCTCCCAGCGCCAGAGGCGTGACACCTTTAGAGCAACCGTGCCCCAAGAAGGCCCGGAGCCCCAGAGGGGCGGCACGGGGATCCGCGGCAAACTGAAAACTCGGAACCGGGATTGTTCAGAGGGGGGTGAATTCGCGTCCCACTCCGCCTACGGATACCGGACTTACGTCGCTCCTCCGGAGCTTGCATTCTAACTGGCCTTGGACTTTAAACATGTCGCCCCGAACGGGGGTTCAGCAATTTACTTCCGCTGCAACGCCGCTTCGATCATCCCCTGCAGCACTTTGAGATCAATATCGGCCAGCTTTTTTATATACAAGCAAGCCACGGCCACCCGGTGCTTTCCGAGTTTTTCCAGCGCCGCCGCATGTTCGCTCACCGGGGTGCCAAAATACAACGAAAGGTCCGCTTTGCGCGGCGCGAAGCCGATCCGCATCCAGTCGGATTCGCGGCCGGTGGCGGTGCTTTTGTGTCTTTTCATGCCAAAACCGACGAAGGAATTGCTCCAAAGCACCGGCTCTTCCTGGCTGGCCTGTTTCATCATTTCCAGCAATACCAAGCAATCGGCGCGCTTTTGCACCGGGGTAATGCCATTGAGGAAATCCGCCACGCTGGCCTTGGTGGGTTTAATTTTGTTGTCCGCCAGTTTGGATTTCTTGTCCGTCATTTTTCGACAAAGTTTTGGGCGTAGCAACAGCGTGGTGCTGTCGCTACGCCCGGTTTTAAGTCAAGCCGCCGGAGTTGCGATTCGGTTCCGCAATGTTAGTCCGTCACACGGACCAACTCCGCCGCCCCAATGCCGCCCGGATTCCAATTCGTGAAGATGAGCCAGAGCCGGCCGTCGTGGGCGTAAAGCGCCGCATCATGTATGTGCTGGGCGAGGGGATAGCCCAGTTCGGTCTTGGGCGCCACAATGCTCACGATTTCCCATTTCTTGCGGTTGACCACATAAATCGGTCCGGGAATTCCCCCTGGGCCATCGAGGCAGGGAGCGACCGCGTAATCTCCCCAAAGTTCGAGATCGCAAACCGTGGGCACCGATTTCCGGCCGTTGGTTTCCGTGCTCGGCAGGTTATGGGTTTTGACCACGGCGCTGCTTCGCAAGTTCCAGCGCACGAGTTGACCTTCGGGACGGGCGCTGACAATCAACTCTTTGGCCTTCGCATCATAAGAAACACCGTGCGGGGTTCCGGACATGGTCCGTCCCCCGAAGATTTGCCCCGTATACGCCAACGGGGAAGTGGTGGCTTCCGCCACCCAACCTAGTCCGTAACCGTCGGTGACCCAGAAATGACCGGGATCGACCCACGTGGCGTCGGTGGGATGAAATTGATTGCCATCCTTGTATTTCCCGGAATCGGCGGGATAGCCCAGCGTCTGGACATCCATGAACGAGGTGTCGCTGACATAGACCCGGTTTTTGACGTTATCGGCCGCGACCACCAAAGGCAGTTGACCCTTGGGACGTTTGATCAATTCCGCGCCATGCAGATTGCCCTCGGCGAGTTTCGGGTCACCCTTGACCACCCAGCTTTGGGTCAGGTTATTGGAGAAACCAATCCAACCCACCCCCTGCAGGCCCCAATAAACCGTATCCCGCTCCGGATCGGTGATGATGGTGCCGTGGGCACCCGGGACCGCTTTTAGTGCTTCGGCCGGCACCGGTACCAGGTTCGTGTTGGCCATGAAGGTCCACGCCCCCTGACCGCTGAGGTGGGCGCCACTGGATTTGGCCACCGTGGTTTTCGGTTTGATGGGGGGCTTGGTTTCCGGGACCACCGCGATGGCGGAAACCAGGTTGTCAGTGTTAGTGCCATGGTCCTCGTGCGCGATCGTTGGGAGGACCGGCAGCAAGGTCAGCAGGGGAAGAATCAGTTGGAGTTTCATGGAGGATTTGCGGTTGCGGATCGCGATGACAATCTCGGAGCCTTACCGGGGTTGACGCCCGGGATGATTCCCCGCGCGGGGGTACCCGGGTGGACGCGAAAAATCCGTCGCGATTTGCTGTTTCATTGGCGCGAGATCATGCCGGAAGGGGCGGGGTTATCAAGACTGGAATTTCGAGGATGGCAAAAAGACCGCGCCCTCCGCCGGCGCGAGATGAGACCCATTGAGGGCAGGGTATAAATCGCGAGCGATTTCTTGAAAGATTCACCGTCCAGAATGATTATCCAAGAGGATGACATTGGAATCTCCGACCGATTCTTTTCTGCCCACGCGGCGCAGCCTATTGACCCGTTTGAAAAACTGGGACGATCAGGAGGCGTGGCGGGAATTTTTTGACCTCTATTGGCGCTTGATTTACAGCGTGGCTCGCCGGGCCGGACTGGGCGAAGCGGAGGCCCAGGATGTCGTCCAAGAAACGCTCGTGATTGTCGCCAAGCAAATGCCCGGCTTCCATTATGATCCCGCCCGGGGCTCTTTCAAAACGTGGCTGCACACGGTGATCCGGGGGCGATTATGCCGGCATTGGCGTAAATCGGCTCGCGGGGCGGAAAGGATCGCCACCGCCGAGGATGGAACCACGGAGGAAGCCGGCGAATCAACCGGCGAACTGGCGGCGCCGCCGGAATTTGAGGGCATTTGGCAGGCGGAGTGGGAACAGAATCTGATAGCCGCTGCGTTGCGCCGGGTGCAGGCCAAGGTCAGTCCGCGCCAGTATCTGCTGTTCAGCCTTGCCACCCTCAAAGAGGTGCCCACCCACGTGATCCGGGAACGTTATGAGGCCAGCCGGACCCAAATTTATCTCGCTAAATTGCGGGTCGGACGACTGTTCAAGTCCGAGTTGGAGCGATTGCATCGCGAAGCTTCGTGACTGAATGGTGCCCCTCAAGCCATCTGCGGGACCGCCCTGGATACCCGATCATGAACTCATCCGGCCGATTGGCCGGGGTAGTTACGGCGAAGTCTGGCTGGCGCGCAACATCATGGGCGTCTGGCGGGCGGTCAAGGTGGTGACCCGCGCCAACTTTGATTCGGACCGCCCTTTTGAGCGCGAATTTGCCGGTATTCAACGCTATGAACCGATCAGCCGAACGGGTGAGGGGCTGGTGCCGATTCTGCATGTGGGTTCGCCGGGCGGGAAGCGGAGTTTCTATTATGTCATGGAGTTGGCGGATCCGGTCGCCCCCCCGGCCAGGGGCCAAAAGCGGAGTCGCCGGCTTTTGACGCCGCCACATACCAAGCCAAAACGCTCCTTTCGGAGCTAAAACGTCGGGGACATTTGCCGGTGGAGGAATGCGTGGAGATCGGGCTGACGCTTGCGGCGGGGCTCGGCGCGTTGCACAAACACGGTTTGGTCCATCGGGATGTCAAACCCTCCAACATCGTTTTCGTCCAGGGCCGGGCCAAACTGGCGGATGTGGGACTGGTCGGCGAGATCCGGGGAGCGCGCACTTTCGTGGGCACCGAAGGATACATCCCGCCGGAGGGGCCGGGCGCTCCGGGCGCGGATTTCTTTGCCCTGGGCAAAGTCCTGTATGAGGCCGCGACCGGTTTGTCCGCGGACGAGTTCCCCAACCCGCCGGAGGACTGGCTGACCGGTGACATCCCGCACGATTCACTCGACTTTCATGAAGTCATTCTGCGCGCTTGCGAACATGATCCCGCCCGACGCTATCGCAATGCGGCCCAGATGCAGGCGGATCTCGCATTGATGCAGAGCGGTCAATCGGTGCGCCGCGCCCGGCAATTGGAGCGGCGGGTGCGTAAACTGCGCACAATTGGGATGGTGACTGGTTTCGTGGCCCTGGCGGCCACCGCGGTGGGCGTATTCGTGGGGTATCGCGCACACCTGGAGGCCGAACATGTCCGCACCGCGACCCGCTTGTTGACCCGGGCAGAATCGGCCGAAAAGGACGCGCGCGCCCAATTGGCCGAAGCCCAATTGGCCGGAGCGGGAATGGAACGCCGCACCGGCCGGGCCGGGCTGCGCGACCGGGCCCTGGAACTCCTCCGGGAAGCATCGCCGTACCATACGAACCGTGCGGAATTGCGCAGTGAAACGGTGGCGGCCCTGGCATTGGCGGACATCCGCGAAGTGGCGCGCGGATCCGTTCCCGGTCCGGAGCCGTCGGCCACCGGCCAAGCCGCCCCCGGACGGCGGTTGCGGGATGAACTGCACGGCCCCTCGGGGTATTGGTGCGCCATCGATGCCCAACTTAAACGCTACACGGCGGCACATCCGGACGGGTCGGTGCGGATTCATTCCTGGGCGGACGATCGCGAATTGGCCACGCTCGACGGACTATTGTCCACCAACTGTTTCCTGGACCCTTTTTCCGCCACCAGTGACCGGTTGGCCGGGCAGTCCGGCGATCATGCGTTCGTCTGGGATTCGCGCACGGGACGGCGCATCTTCGAAAGGACGGCGCCGGGCCTGGCCAACGTGGACATGACCCCCGATGGCGAATGGGTGGCGTTGCGGGCCCCGGATAATCTCCTCAAACTTTACCTGGTCACGAATGCCTTGCCCGGTGCGGAAATCGATATGGGATTCACACGCG
The DNA here is from genome assembly GCA_903918755.1 of uncultured Pedosphaera sp. Lineage (GTDB taxonomy): Bacteria > Verrucomicrobiota > Verrucomicrobiia > Limisphaerales > Pedosphaeraceae > CAIXFN01. The sequence goes on along the minus strand of CAIXFN010000005.1, from coordinate 79,240 downwards.
GATCCTTTTGGTTCAGTCCGGACAGCCGCGAAGTCGCGATGCTCGGGTTCGGCGCCCGGGAAATTCAGAGATACAGCGTGGCGGGAGGCCGGAAACTCGGCCCGATCCGGCTGCCCAGTGGAATCTCCGGCATCGAAGCCTATTGGTCGCCCGACAGTCGGGGCATCCTCGTCGCCGGCAACGATTTTTGCGGCTATTATTTACGGGTCCCCGAGGACGGGCGGAAACCGGTGCGTTTGGCCGGGCACACGGCCGAGATTTCCAGCGTGGTGTTTCATCCCACCCGGCCCTACGTGTTGACTTCCGCCTGGGATGGTTCTTCCCGGCTGTGGGATCTGCGCGATGGCCGGATGCTCGCCCAAATTCCCCGCGGGGGCGCGCAGCCGCATTGGTCCGGCGACAACCGGATCGGCTGGGTGGAAGTCGTCGCCGAAGGCAACGGGTGGCTGGCCGAATTTGAAATGATTGAGCCTGCCGGTGTGCAATTGCTGACGGAACCAACGCCCGGAGCTGACTTAAATATCCAGAAAGGGCCATGGCACGGCACTTTTGTGGCCGAAGGTTCGGCTTTTGCCGCCGCGAGTTATGATGGGGTGAGACTCTGGTCGGAAAGCCAAACCGAATCTCTGTTATTGGAGCTGGGCCCCACCCGTTGGCTGCGGCTCTCTGACGGGGGACATCGCCTGTGGGCCAGCACCGCGAGTGGGCTCTACGATTTGGACCTGGATTGGCAGCGCCATCCCGGCACGCTCACGATCCGAACCAATACGTGCCGCACGGGCATGGCGGGCGAATGGTCGCTGGCCGCGCGCCATCCGGATCGGGGTGTGATCGCCGCTGCCGCTGATTATTTTGTCGTGGCGGACGAGCACAGTTATCGGCGGGTCGGCTCTTTCGCACAGCCTACCACCTTCATCACGTCCAGTCCGGACGGCCAGTGGGTGCTCTCGGGCGCGCAGTTCGACAGCGGCTTGCACCTGTGGCAATGCGAACCTTGGAAACTGATCCGGCACATCCCTGGCCGGCTGTCCGCCCAGGGCGTGTTTACTCCCGACAACCGTTCTTTCATCATCGCCTCGGCGGCGGAGGTCCATCGGGAGCGGGTGGCGGATGGAGTAATCGAGTGGCGCTTTCAGCCGCCGAAACCAGATGCCCCGGGAACCTCCGTGGCCATCTCCTCGGATGGCACCTTGGTGGCGGTGACGATTGGAGCCAGCGAGGCGGCGTTGCTGGATGCCAAAACCGGCAACCTGTTGCTCCAATTTCGCCCGCTCGAAACCGGTCTGATTTCCAGCCTGGCCTTCAGCCCGGACGGGGCCCGGCTCGCCGTGTTGACCCAGAATCATTTTGGGCACGTTTGGGACTTGTCTTTCCTGCGTTCGCGTTTACGGGCACTGGGCCTGGATTGGGAACCGTCCGGGGCGCCGACGCTGCCGGCGGCCCTTCCGGCGGCCCTCGCCCTGCGGTTGGACGGTGCCCTCCCGGCGCCGCCACCTCCGGAAAAATAAAATACCGAAATCTTTTTGAAAGATTGGCGCGTCCGGGTGGTTACCTCTTGGTGATATGAACATCACCCGCTTAATTAGAACCCTGACTGCCGGGGGCATGCTTGCCCTTTTTCCCACGTTATCCACGCTGCACGCCGGGCCACCGGACTCCTCCGCCATGCATCTCAGCGGCAAGTTGAACCAGGCGGGTTCGCCCGCGACGGGGGAGCACGAATTCCAGTTCCGCCTGTTCACCAGCGCCACGGGGGACACGATTGTTCCGAAAACCCAAACCATCGTCACCAGCGAAAATGTGACGGCGGGAAACTGGCAGACCGCTCTGGATTTGCGCCGTTTCGGCGGGGAGAAGAGCCTGCTCGACAATACAGTTATTCCCGCCAACGAGGCCGTGAGTCTTTTGGACAATACCGTTACCCCCGCCGTCGGCGAACGCGCCCTTTTGGACAACACCGTCCGCACGGCGATGCACCAAAGCTGGCGGGCCATCGAAGGCAATTGGCTGGAAATCTCCGTGCGCCGGAAGGGAACCACGACCTTTGTGCCATTGTTGCCGCGACAAAAGCTGGGATCCGTGCCCCGCGCGTCCACCGCCTTCTCCGCGGAACACGCCGCGGTGGCGGGTTCCGTGACCGAAGGCGGCGTGGATAACCGGTCCATTGCGCCCGGAGCCATCACCGCGGACAAACTCGCGCCGGTGAGCATCAGCACCGGTGCTCTGCAAGACCTCGGCGTGACCGGTTCCAAAATCGCGCCGGCAGCGATCACCGCGGACAAGCTCGCACCGGTGAGCATCAGCACCGGCGCCCTGCAAGACCTCGGAGTGACCAGTTCCAAAATCGCGCCGGCGGCGATCACGGCGGACAAGCTCGCGCCGGTGAGCATCGGCACTGGCGCCCTGCAAGACCTTGGGGTGACCGGTGCCAAGATCGCGCCACAAACCGTCGTGCGCTCGCTCAATGGCTTGCGCGATGACGTGACGCTGGCGGCCGGTCAGGGCATCGCCCTGGGGGGGCAGGGAAGTGTCATTACGATTACCGCGACGGGGGGCGGCGGAACGCCGGCCCTGCCCCATGGCAATGCCCTCGGGGGTGGCTTGGACAACACTTTTGGCGGCTCCGCCTATTATGGATTCCTCGGCGGCGGGGAACACAACAAGATCAGTGACGCCAATTACGATTCCTTTCTGGGCGGTGGAAAGTTGAATGTAATTTATGAACGATCCGGGTCCTCGACCCTGGCGGGCGGGGAATTCAACACCATATCGACGGATTCACCCAGCAGCGTCATCGGGGGCGGGAGCGGCAATACGGTTGCGGGCGAACTCGCGACCGTTTTGAGCGGCCAGAACAACACGGCGAGCGCCTATTCCACGGTTGCCGGTGGCGTGCTGAACAAGACCGAGAATAGCTACGCCACGGTTCCGGGTGGCTTTCAGAATCGCGCCAGCGGAGTCGCCAGTTTCGCGGCTGGCTATAATGCGCGCGCGCTGCATTCCGGGGCCTTCGTCTGGAGCGGCTTTGGCGGGAACGGACCGTTCTCCAGTTCGCGCGACGGCGAGTTTGCGGTGAGCGCCCCCGGTGGCGTCCGCTTTACGACCGGCGGGCGCGGCTTCACGGTGGATGGTGTGAGTGTCACCCCGGGTGGGGGCGGTGGCAATGGGTGGTCCCAGGCCGGCAATGCCGGCACCGATCCGGCCACGGCCTTTCTGGGAACGACGGACGCCCAGCCGCTGAATTTTCGCGTCAATAATTCGCCCGCTTTGCGGATCGAACAACGCACTGACGCCAATCCGCCCGGGACCCGCACCGGGATGAACGTGATCTTCAATCCGGCTGTGAATAACGTGAATCCGCCCACGCTGGCCGGTGTGATGGTGGGTGGCGGTGGAACCGTCAATGGACAAATTCACGGCAACCGGGTGGAATCTTCCTTCAGCACAATTGCTGGTGGACGACTGAATGTCGCGGGAGATTCCAGCGATTCCCGGTCTACCGATGCTTTCGTTGGCGGTGGTTTGGGGAACCACGCCACGGGAAAATTATCCGTCATCGGCGGCGGAAATGAGAATTATGCCGGGAGTCTTGGTTCCATTCTTGGCGGCCTCGCCAATATAGTCGATGCCGACGGCAGCGTGATCGGGGCGGGAAACCTGAACAATATTATCGAAACCCGCAGCCAATGGAGAAATTACGCGCACTACGCGGGAATTTTGGGCGGGCAGGTAAACCTGATTACCAACTCCTTCTACTCCTTCATCGGCGGCGGCCAATCCAATCGCATCCAAGAGGCGGCCGATGGCGCCGTGATTAGCGGGGGGCGAAATAATGAATCCTGGGGCGCGGACAGTGTCATTCCCGGTGGACGATACAACTATGCCCAAGGCACGGCAAGTTTTGCCGCCGGCACTGATGCGCGGGCGTTGCATGCCGGGGCCTTTGTTTGGAACGATACGGGCGGCGGAACTTTCACCAGTCTCCGGGATAACGAATTTGCGGTGCGCGCGCGCGGGGGCATCCGCCTCGATACCGGAGGCCAGGGTTTGCTCGTCGATGGCGTCCCGGTCGTTGGCAGCAGCGGCAACGTCCCCCTCACGGTCATCACCGCCGGCGGCCAGACGCAGCCCCAGGCCCGCCTGGAACAAACGAACCCGGACGATTACGTGCGCCTCATGATGAATACCCCGCGCTCCTTCTGGACCGTGGGCACCGGACCCAATGGCTGGTTCACCTTCTACGTGCCTGGACAAAGCCCCGCCAACACCACCGGCGACAATGGCGCGCACCGGTTCGTCATCACCGCCAATGGCGAGGTGGGCGTCGGCAGCCAGCAACCCCTCGCCCAATTCCACGTGCGGGGCCATGGCGGCTTCGACCTGCCCCAGGCGCGGTTTACCCAGGAAAATCCGCAGGACGCAGCCCGCGTGCGCCTGGAAACGGGCGCCAAGGCCTGGGATATCGCGGCCAGTCCGGACGGGTCCCTGCGATTTTTCTCCGGAACGGATCGCGTCATCATGGATGCTAATGGCGGACTCTCAGCCACCGTCGTGAATCAGACCAGCGACCGCAATGCCAAGCGCGGATTCAAACCCGTGAATGTGAAGGAAGTCCTAGCCAAGGTCGCTGCGATGCCTATCAGCGAATGGCAGTTCAAAAACGATGCGCAAGGTTCACGGCACGTCGGCCCCATGGCGCAGGATTTTCACGCCGCGTTCGGGGTCGGTGCCACGGAAACCCAAATCGCGACCGTGGATGCCGACGGGGTCGCGCTGGCGGCCATTCAGGGTTTGCATCAGGAAGGCCTCGAAAAGGACGAGCGGATCCGGGAATTGGAACAACAGGTTCGCCGTTTGGACGAGATCGTCCGCAAACTGGCCGCGCATCAACCCTAAGGTTCATCCCGGGATAACTTATGAAACAATTCTGCCCTAAGCAGCGCCGGGCCCGCTTTGGATTAACTTGGCTGGCCGCGCTGGTCGCGTTGCTCAGCCTGGTTGCCCAAAGCCGGGCGCAGTCGGAATACACACTGTCGGATTTGAGTATCACGCCGGCATTGACCGCCATGACGGGCGAGGATTTCACCCTCGAGTCACCGGTGATTGGTGATGGAGCGATGTCCCTCGCCGGGGACGACTTTACCATGCAGGTTGCGATCACTCCCTTGCCCCCGGTGCTCGTGGTCGGCGATGTCGAAGTCTTTATCGCCCTCGACAACGGGACGGTGGTGGTGACGTGGACCGGAACGACGGACGGCTATGTGCTCGAATCCTCCCCGGTGCTGGGTGATGCGGCGGACTGGCAACCGGTAACCCCCGCGCCCACGGACCAGCGTTATGTGGCGCCCGCGCAGGGGGAGAGCTGGTTCTTCCGGTTGCGTCACCCGTGACCTGCCCGAGCCCCGGGGAGCTGATAGGTTGAGCGGGGGGTATGCCATCGGGCGCTTGAGTGAAGTTGCGGCGCCGGATCCAGGCAAATTTGTTGAGTCGATGGCCAGCCGGGGGATTTGCCTGACCGGCTGGCCGGATCCGCATCCGCCCGGTGCCAGAATAACTTGTCAAAGGCGATGGAATAAGGGAGGGTCATGCGACATCACAAACAACCGGAAACCATTAATCAATTCCATCCGTCCCATGAAAAAAACTCTTTTATTTGGTCTGGCCCTGCTGCTCGCGGGATCGGTTTTTGCCGCCGATTCCAGTCCCAAAGATGAAATTCTTGCCGCTGCCAAAGCCTTGGGCGAGAAAGCTAATTACGCCTGGAAAACCACGGTGACGGTGCCGGAAGACGCCCGCTGGAAGCCGGGTCCGACCGAAGGCAAGACGGAAAAGGACGGGTACACCCATGTCAAGATGAGCTTTGGCGACAACTCCATGGAAGCCATCATGAAGGGGGACAAAGGTGCCGCCCTGACGCCCGATGGCGGCTGGCAGAGCTTCTCCGAATTGGAGAATGCCGAAGGCCCGGGCCGCTTTATCGGTGGGATGGTGCGCAGCTTCAAGAATCCGGCCGATCAGATCAAGCAGTTGGCCGGCTTGGCGAAAGAATTGAAAAAGGACGGGGACGCAGTAACCGGTGATTTGACCGAAGAGGGGGCGAAATCCTTGCAGACGATGCGTTTCGGTGGCGGCGACGGCCCCACGATCGCCAACGCCAAGGGTTCGGTGAAATTCTGGCTCAAGGACGGGGCCGTGGCCAAGTATGAGTTCAAGCTGAAGGGCACCGTAAGCTTCAATGGCAATGATTTTGAGAATGACCGGACCAGCCTGGTGGAAGTCAAGGAAGTCGGGACCACCAAGGTTACGGTGCCGGAAGAGGCCAAAAAGAAGGCCTCCTGAAGCGCCTCCCGTCCTTACCGGAGCGGGATCACGAAAGCCTCCAGTAGGGGGCGGAATTCCTCGATTTCCGGGGTCTTCATGTCGGTGACCTTGCCCATGTCGTCGTACCGTCGCAGCCGGACGGCGTCCTGGTAATGAGGGTTTTGCTCGAACGCCTGACCCTCCTCATCGGTCATGGGGCCGCCCTGCAGGGTGAGGCTTTTGCGGGAGGCGGCGGAGAGGCCGTCGAGATACTCCGGTTCCTTCCAGCACAGGTATCGTTTGGCGGCAACATGCAGGCGGGTGGGTTCCACCACTTCCGGGACAAAATACCTTTGGAGCCGATTGGCCCCCACTTCTTCATGGCGGGCGTCCACTCCTTTGTCCGCGATGTCCTGGCCCAGATTATGGACCAGATGGCCATAGTCATGCAGCAGGCAGGCGGCGACCAGGGCAGGGGATTCGCCGCGTTCGCGGGCAAAGGTGGCGCACTGCAAGGCGTGCTGGCGTTCCGTAACCTGTTCCCCGTAGTGCTGGTCGCCCTTTTCGCGATACAGTTGGATCACTTCGGACACAATTTCATGGGCGTTGAGCGCGTTTTTCATCGGCTGGAAAATTATCGGCACATAGCCCGGGAAGCGATGAAAAATTCCCGACCCGGAGAAATCCCGGAGGGAACCTTTTAAGGCGGCGTCTGGAAGCAGTAGAGCGCGCTTTCCGTGCGAATCAGCAGCGAGCCCGGGCCAAACGCTGGCGACGCATAAATCTTCTCGCGAAACGCATGCGACCCTAAGACCTGCCAGTCGGGTTGATTCGCCAGCACGCTCACGACTCCGGCTTCGCTGGCGAAATACACCTTGCCGTCGCCCGCCACGGGGGACGCGAAATAATTGCCGATGCCCGGCACCCGTTCCTCCTGCAATAGTTTGCCCGTGGCCGTTTCAATTTTGGTGACGATGCCGCCATCCTTCACCATGTAAAGCAGGCCATGGTCTACGACGGGCGTGGCGACGTACGGCGCGCCCTTGAGGTGTTTCCACTGCACGGCGCTCTCCGGCAACTCACCAGAGCCGGTGGGTTTGATCGCCAGCAAGGAATTTTGCGCCCGGCTGAAGTACTGGGCATGGCGTTCCCACTCCGCCTGGTCCAAAAGACCGTTTTGGTCCATATCGATCCGGAAGAAACGGTCCAGGATCTCGCCATCCTTGATCTCGGCGCGGGACAATTTGCCATCTTGATTGGTGTCCCACTTCTTCAGCGCCACCTCCCAGGGATCCAGGCCAATGCGTCGGCTGGCATCACCCCCGGGCGCCCACGAGGCCATATAAATGGTATCGCCAACGGGAACCGGGGTGGGGATGACAATGCGGGCCAGTCCATTGACCCACCACAGCCGCTTGCCGGTGGCCAAATCATACCCGGCCAGTTCCAAGGCCCCCGCCACCAGCAACTCCGGATGGCCCTCATGATTCCACAACACTGGAGTGGAGTAGCTCCGCACGGCGTTGGGACGTGGCGTCCGCCAGGCCACCTTTCCCGTGGCCGCGTCCACCGCTAGCAGGAAACTGTCGATATCATGGTCCTGGTTCAGAATGACCTTTCCATCCGCCAAGATCGGCGAGCTGCCGGCACCATATTCATCCTGGAACGGCCCGGCCCGATATTCCCAAAGGGGCTTGCCCTCGCGGTCATAGGCCACCAAACCGTAACTGCCAAAAAAGGCGAACACCCGCTTTCCGTCCGTCGCCGGCGTGGCTGTGGCCGGACTGCCGATCGAATGGGTTCGTTCTACTTTGGGCACGGTAACAGCATTCCGCCACACGGTTTTGCCGGTGCGTTCATCCAGCGCCAGCGTGATGAGTTCCCGCGACTCCGCATGATAAGCCGTGAGAAAAATGCGATCCCCATCGACGATGGGCGTGGAATGTCCCGGATCCAGTGGCACGCGCCAACGGAGAGCGGCGGGGGCCTCCAATTGAGCCGGTAAAGCCCCGCCCGCCGGCGCGGCCACACCCCGATCCGAGCGGAAATATTGGACAGCACCATCCGCCGCGTAACCCGACGGAATCGCCGCCAGCAGGCCGAAGCCAAAAAGCGATCTGCCCACGAGAGTAGCAAGGTTAGGCCGGGAGCATTTCATAGTTGGTTCGGTGGTTGATGGCGCCTGATTACCACCGTCCTCCCGCGTTGACAACGACAATCATGACACAGCCCGCCGCCCGGTTCGGAGTCCCCTCCTTGGCTGAAGCTTCCGTCGTCGCCAAGGCTATGCCGGACGGGTCGGAGGGCAGGCTCGGCTTCCCTGGCCTCGGACCTGTCCACCATATTCCGCGACCCTGACTCCGTTTCGCAGCGCCAAAGGCGCGAACTATTACAGCCTGGGGCAAAGCGTCCATCGCGCCGCCCCAGGAACCCATCCCATCGGAGCCCTCAAGCGCTGAAAGTGCGACCTAATCGGATGAGGGACGACCCGACATCCCCGAACCCGTCCGGCCTGCCGCAACCATCGAACCGTTCAAGCGGGGACGAAAGGCGGACGAAACTGGATTAAGTGTCCGGAGGTTGGATTCGGGCGGGAAAACCGGGGATTGATTTGCCACAATAGTTCACACAGGTCACAAAAGGGAACGAGGCACCGGGATTTTTTCATCCGAAGCAGGCCAACATCATGAAGCAATGCTGAAACTGGATTAACCTTGTTAAACCTGGACCCGGACAGAAATGGACCTCTCCACAGAAGGCCGCGACCCATGCTTCGCTGAAAGCCACGCAGGGCAGGAAGGGCGCGAAGAAAAGGCGGCTTTTCAAAACCGCAGCCCATCTTTGAAAAGGCGCCGATGAAGCCGAAACCAGGAAACCCGGCATGAGACAGGATTTACAGGATTGAGCGTGATGGACCCGGATAAAGGCCCAGCGGCGCGGCCTGCTTCCGCCTGCCATCCTGCCTGCCCTGCATAGCCCTTTGGGCGGCGCGGGGACAATCCTGTCCATCCTGTCTAAACCCCCATGACCTCCCCAGCCTTTGTACCGGTGTTGAAACTGGACTAACCGTCCTGAAGCTGGATTTTAAGCGTCCCGAAGTTGGACTAACCTTGTTAAACCTGGACTCCGGGCATTTTGGCAGTTGGGATTCGGGAAATGCCAGATTGATCTTCGTGCGGAAAACTCGACTGCTTCAGTCGGGATTGTAGGAAACCACAACAGGGAATTGTTTTGCCAGGTATTCGAAGCAGATTCTGGCAATTGCAGAACCTGCGGCGTTAATTCCGCAGTAGTCAAAATGGAAACTGGACCCCTCTTCGCTGAGAGCAGCTACGCCGGGCAGGTTAACTGTCCGGAAACTGGACTCGGATCGACAGGCTCATTTTCGGGGTCGTTGGCGGAAAAAATTAGGCAATGGTTCACGCGGAGACGCGGAGACGCGGAGTGCGCGGAGAAGCAAGGAATAAGCAGGGATTTTCCCCCCTTGGCCAGGTGGGACGGGTGTTTCGAGATTCGGTTCAGGCACGGACGTTTGGTTCGAGGACCAGTGGCGTGGAGGGCGGGTTGCCGCGCGCGCTGCCGGTTACTGTACAGTTGGGCAGCGGCACGCGGCAGGGGCCGCCGTTCGCATTCGATTCGGCGGGCGGTTGCCCGGCGATGGCCGGGATAAAATTCATTCAATATGTCAAAGAGCGAGTCCGCCCACGTCCGGGAAGGGCTGGCGGGCCAGCGAGGCCAAGTCAGGCCAGCCCGCGGTTGGTTTTAGCATGGGATCGGGCGATTCGTATTCCTATGGGAGGAATTTAGCCGGGGATTTTGAAAGAATTTCACATCAGCAAACCACGGTAAAGCAGTTCCCCGAACCGACTCTAATTCCAGGAAGCACAACCCATTCATTATCAAACATTTGTGAAGGCGGCAAATTGCGATACATCTTCGTGCCGAACCCATACCCTCAAATTTCCCCTCGCGATTCCGCTTTGCGAATTTCCCGCTCGTGAAGCAGATTATCTCCGTAACAACGGCATGGCGCACATGACGACAACCAACGGCAACGATAACCTGGACCTCCTGCCGGGCATTGCTTCCGTGTCGGCGGCCGACGCGCCAGTCAGCTTCACATGCCAGAGCAAAAACGCCAACCAATGGGCCGCCGTCATGTTTTTGTATGGGCGGAGAGCGATTGGAAGTCCCGTTCGATCAGTCCATGAACCAACCATGATAATATGCGATTAGTTTTTCCACACCGCTTCACGCGCTGTATGAGTGCTGTGGCCTTGTGTATTTGTGTCTTTGCAGGGTGCAGTCAAGAGTACAGTGAATACGGTGGAGGAAAAATGCAGGCGCAATTGGACATCGCCAAAGGCACGCTCAACGTAGCGTTCGCCGACAGGGGAGACAATTTGACCTTTGGTGATTACACGGAGATCTTACGGATGCGATACGGAGTTGGCATGGTTGTCTATTCATTTCCAAAAAGTTTTGCGGCGGAGGAAGCTTGGGTTCGTGGATATAACGAGGAGGTAATTCCGAGGATCCAACAGCAATTTGGATCAAACGTCTTGAAGGAGGCTATGAGAGAGGCCCGTAATCAATACGAAACGAGAATGGCCGAGCGCCGAGCTAGAATTGCTTCGCTGCGGAAGCAGTTACCTATACCAGTTCATTAAATTCTGCAGGTGAACAGTCAAAATGAAAAATGGTTGGCTCTTTTTCTTTCGCTGCTTGGATTTGTGATGATTGCCCTGCTCATCGCGATTGACCGCGGCGGACTATTTGCAACCCAAGGAAGGCAAAGTTTGCATTGGATAAGTGAAAGCTTAAAGGCTGGAGTCCCTTTGCATTTCTTTGTTTGTTTTGGTGGTATTTGCGTGAGAAGGAAATGGGTCTACATCATTCCTCTCGGCACTTCCATTTATTCGTTGGGTCTGCTTAGCCTTGAATATGCTTGATCCAACTGCGCCCAGCATTTTGGCTCCCCTGATCAGCTACGGAATTCGCGGGCGGTAGAATCTCCGGGACGCATTGGTTCCCGTGTCCGAGAAGAAAAACGGGGAATTGCCCAGGGTATTCGTATAGATGGGTGTCCAATCGACCAGATTGGGGGAGCGATCGATGATCAGGGTCTGGCCCAAGGGTCCGCTGAAATAGCAGCTGAACTTCTGGTTGGCGTGCGGTTCATACTTGATTTGCGTCGCTTGAATGGGCGGGGAGAAGCCGGTCACCGTAACCGTCGCCACCGCACTTGTGAGGCTGCCGGATGGGGTGGTGATGACAACCTGATAATCCCCGGCGTGCAGCGCCCAGATATTGCTCACGGTGAGGGTGGGTGAACCGGCGGCGGCGATCTGACGCAGCTCATGGGAACTCTGTTCCGTGAGATAAAGATTTCCTGCCAGATCGCACGCCAGGCTGCTGAGAATTCCCAGGTGGGAGTTCGCTGCGGGACCGCCGTCACCGGGAGAACCGGACCCGACGGAACCCGCCAGCGTGGTAATCACTCCATTCGTGTCCACCTGGCGGATCCGGAAATTCATCGCGTCGGCAATATAGAGGTTGCCGCGGCCATCGAACGCGATGCTGGCCGGGCTATCCAAACTCGCGTTAGCGGCTGGTCCGCCGTCCCCGGCATAACGGGCGAAGCCATCTCCCACAGCGGTGGCGAGAGTGCCATCCGGGCGGATCTTGCGGACGCGGTTATATTGGTAATCGGCAATGAAAACGCTTCCTTGGGCATCGCAGGCCACGGATTGGAGAATTCCGAAGGTGGCGTTGGTGGCGACGGTGCCATCCGGGGAGTAGCCGGTGCCGCCTTTGCCCGCCACGGTCGTGATGATGCCCTGGGGGTCCACTTTGCGAACCCGACCATTTCCCGAGTCGGCGATAAACAGGTTGCCGGCGCCGTCCGATGCGATGGCCGTGGGCACGCTCAGGCGGGCATTGACGGCGGGACCGCCATCGCCGGCAAATCCGGCAAAGTTGGTTCCCGCGATCGTGGTAATGATTCCCTGGGAATCCACTTTGCGGATGCGGTTGTTGTTCGCATCGGCGATCAGTAAATTTCCGACGCCATCCACCAGGAGACCGGCCGGATGGTTCAGACTGGCCTGGATCGCCGGGCCGCCATCGCCTTGGAAGAGGGCATTGCCGTTCCCGGCCACTGTGGTGATAAATCCATGAGTATCCACCTTGCGGATGCGGTGGTTGGCGGTATCCGCGACGTAAATATTGCCCGCCGGATCCACGGCCACACCGCCCGGATTGTTCAACCCGGCCTGCGTTGCCAGGCCACCATCTCCGTTGGAGCCAGTAAAGCCATTCCCGGCCAGCCGGGTGATGTTGCGGTAATTGGGAAGGTTGCTGCCATGGCGCTGCCATTGATAGGCAAAGGGCCCGAGGCGGTCCAGTCCCACGCTCAAAGTTAAACTCGCTCCCACGGCCAAAGTCTGACTTTGGGGTTGGGTGATGATGGTTGGGAGACTGGGATCCTGGTTCGGCGGGTTGAGCAGGCTCGTTGGGCGGCCCGCGAAGGCGTAACTCCAGCCCGCCGTGCCATAAAGGTAATATACCGTCGTGTTCGTATCCCCGGTGAAACTGGAGGTCCAGGCCGTGGCGGGCGCATCACCCAGAAACAAAACATTCGTCAGCCGGTAGTCCCCGGCAAAAGCGGCGGAACCCAGATTGGTGAATCCCGCGGGAACGGACACGCTCGTCAATTGGCCGTAAGAAAATGCCCCGTCGGCAATTTGCGTGGTCCCAGCAGAGATGACATAGGCGCCGCCGCGAGCGGGGGGAAAAGCGAGGAGGACGGTTTGCGGGCCATCAAAGAGTACGCCATCGATGCTGCGGAAAGAGGTATTCTGGGGCGCTACGTTGATCGACTGCAAACCGGAGCAACCGAGAAACGGTTCCCAGCCGACGCTGGTGACATGGGCGGGAACGGTAATTGTGCTCAAAGCGGAGCAACCGCGGAAAGCTCCGTTTCCGAGATTCGTCAGCGAATTGGGAAGGGTTATCCCGGTCAGCCGGGAACAATCGCCGAACAGGTCGTCCCCCAATTGCGTTAGTCCTTCGGCCAGGGTGGCATTGGTCAAAGAATAGCAAAGACTGAAGGCCCCCCATCCGAAATTGGTGATTCCTCCCGGCACCGCCACGCTGCTCAGATTGGTGCAGTATTCAAAGGCGTTGATGCCGATGCTGGTGAGGCTGGTGGATAGATGAATCGTCGTCAGGTTGGTACACCGGAAGAACGCCGCATCGCCAATCTCCGTGGCGCCCTCATTGATCCAGATATCCGACAATTGCGAGCAATCGGCAAAGGCGTTGGTCCCCATTTGGCGGACGCCCCCCGGTAGGGTGAGATGGATCAGTCCGGAGCAACCCGCGAACGCGGCTGCGCCGATATTCGTCAAGCTCCCGGGCAGCACGAGGTTCGTCAGTCCCAAACACCCGATAAACCCGCCATCGGCGATGCTGGTGATGCCTTCCCCCAAAGTCACACTCTTCAACCCGAGCGCATATTCGAATCCATTCGTGGCAAGGCTGGCGACGCTGCCGGGAATCGCGAGGCTGGCGAGTTGGTTGCAGCCAGCGAAGACATCGGCTCCGAGGGTCATCAGGTTCCCGGGCAGGGTAATGTTGGTCAGGGTGGCGCAGCCGTAAAAGGCCCCGCCACTGATGTTGGTGACGGTCGCGGGGATCGCACAACTGGCCAGATTGACGCAACCTGCAAAGGTGCCCGAATCGATACTGCGGAGTCCTTCCGGGAGGGTTATTTGACCCAGGCTGGCACAGTCTTGAAACGCGCTGGATCCGATGCGCCCCACTCCGCCGGGAATCAGCAAACTGCTCAAGCTCGTGCAGCCCGCAAACACGCTGACGCCGAGGTTCGTCACCCCCGCGGGGATGGTCAGGGAGCCCAGACTGGAACAGCCATAAAGCAGCGCATCATTCAGACTAACCAAATTGCCCGGCAGGGTGACGTTGGTCAGGCCGGTGCATTCCGCCAAAGCCCATGGTTCCAGGTTCGTGACATTGTCGGACAATAGGATGGTCCCGAGTCCAGAACAGGCCTCGAAGGCGCCGGCGCCGATGCTCCGCACGCTGGCCGGGATGGTCAGACCGGTGAGATTGTGGCAGTAGTTGAAGGCGTTCGCGCCGATCGCGGTCACCCCGTCCGAAATAGTGAGATTGGTCAGCCAGTAACAGGAGTCAAAGGCCTGGTCGCCGATCTGGGTCACCGGCTGGCCATTGGCGGAATCCGGTATGGTGACATCCCCGTTGGTGCCGGTGTAGCCGGTGAGCGTGAGGCCCGTGGGATTGTTCGTGAAAGTAAACTGGGCGTGGACGGCGGTGGTGGTGCCTATTAGGCACCCGAGAAGGAAAATTAGTTTACCTTTCACACCGCCGACTGTCGGCGAAGTCCGGGTGGGACGTCAAGAAATTCTCCCCGGGACGGAGAAAAATCAGCGGGAGACTGCTGGCCGCCCGCCAGCACTTATTTGTTTAAGGCGGAGGTGCGGGCCGACAGCCAGATCATGTCTGGATTATTCGCGGAGCCCACATTCAGCGCCAAATTGTTGTTGTAGTGGACGGGGGCGCGGGTGCGGGCATCCTCCCACTTCCGGATTTCCGAATGGCCGTCGGAAAAGGAGATGCCGCCAGCCCCACCATGAGAGCTGGCGGGGAAATCAATAATCCGCGCGGCGGCGGCGGATTCCACCATCATATTCGCAAAGCCACCGGCGTTCAGGCCATCCGGATGCTCATCCAGGAAAACAAAGCGCATGGCCGGACTATCAATCTGGGCCTTTTTGAAATAGCACCGGTATTTTTTGGAAGTGGTATTGGCCTGGAAGCCGGCCGGGTCGAGCCAGTCCCCGGGGCCGGCCCATTGCTGCCCCATGCTCAAGCTGCGGATGCGCTCCACCGGCTTGCCGCCGACCATGACGCTGCTGCGGTCTGCAGGACATTTGTAAACCCCGATTCCTTGCAGGTAAGGGGCAAATTTGGCCCGTTTCGGGTCCGTCAAGGTGCCGGGGTCGGTGTTATCGAGGTTGCCACCATTGAAATCCTCCCAGCCATTCACCCAGGCGGTGTCTTCCACCGGGGAGGTGTAGCCGGAGGAGGTGAGGCGGTCCTGATTATCGTCCGGATAGATCAGGAAGACCATCTGCAACTGCCGGAGATTGTTCATGCACTGGATGCTCTGCGCCCGGATTTTGGCGCGGGCCAGCGCGGGTAGCAACATGCCGGCCAGGATGGCAATGATCGCGATCACCACCAGCAATTCGATCAGGGTGAAGGCGGCGCGCTTATTTGTGAGCTTGATGTCCATTTCGCGCTCGGTTTACTACCGTGCCGGGCAGGGGATGTCAATGCAAACCGCCGCGGAATTCACGGCGGTGACCGTCCGGGCCGGTCTTAATCGCTGTCTTTGAATTGCACGGCCCAATTGGGATACGGCGTGCTGCGACCCTTTTGCGCGAACCAGATGATATGATTCAAAACGTCCTCCGGGCATTGATCCGGTTGGTCGAGGCGGAGATTCGCCGAAGCCTTCGCGTAGCGTAGTTCGATGGGGTCCCGGAGGGCCCGCGGGTCGGGGTTCATCTGGTCCAGGGGAATGTTGTTCGGCACGGCGCTGAAGGGGGTGAAGTCCGGCTGGTTCGTGAAGCATTCGAACCAGGGGGTGGCGGTGGCATCAAATTGATTCATGGGCGGCAGGCCCAGGATCAACTCCATGGTCCGCAGCAGGCCAGTTTGGTTGTAGTTGACACTTACCACCGCGTGGCGCCGGGTGTAGGGGCTGATCACATAGGCGGTAGTGCGGTAGCCGCTGACATGATCCCAGCCGGCTTGGGGGTCATCCTCAATGGCAAAAATGCAGGTGTCCTTCCAGAAGGCACTGTGACTGATGGCTTCGACGATCTGCCCGAAGGCCA
The DNA here is from genome assembly GCA_903918755.1 of uncultured Pedosphaera sp. Lineage (GTDB taxonomy): Bacteria > Verrucomicrobiota > Verrucomicrobiia > Limisphaerales > Pedosphaeraceae > CAIXFN01. The sequence goes on along the minus strand of CAIXFN010000005.1, from coordinate 62,996 downwards.
GGTCATTATCCGCCACTTGGGCGGCCGGGGTGGGGGAGCCGACACTCGTCCCCGAAGTGTGGTCGTTGGGGAGGCAGATAATGCTGAGTTGGGGCAGATTGCCGGTGGCTTCAAACTGGTGCAATTCTTTGATGAATTGGGCCGCCCGGAAGACGTCGGGCACGGCCAAATTCCAACCGACGGTGTTGGTCATCAGGTAGGGCCGGACGGACTCAATGGCCGGCACCGAACCAAGGTGGAGCAGCCCGGTCTGTTGGGTGAAATCGTGGTAGAAATCCAGGAATTTTGGTTTCCGTTTTCCAGCCGGGTTCACCCAGCCGGTCACCTGCATGGTGAATTCGCCGTAATCCCGGAAGGTCTTTCCGTGGGCGAGGGCGTTGTCCCAAATGAATCCGGCCGGGGAATACGCCATCGCATCCACCCCGTCCTCATCCATCCCATCCGGGTAGCTCCGGGGAAAACCGGCGAAGGACTTCTCCATGTAATCCGTGGCGAACGCCGTGGTCGCCCACTGATGTCCGTCCGCGCTCAGAATGCCGGAGCAGTAGGTGTTGTCCAGCAATGTGAACTCCCGCACCATTTTGTGCTGGTTGGGGCTTTCCTTTTCACCAAAGACGCAGAGGGAGGCGTCGCCATTCCCTTCCTTGACGTCGCCCAACACCTGATCGTAGGTCCGGTTCTCTTTGATAATGTAAACCACATGTTTGATGGGAGATGGTTCACCCGTCCGTTCGGGAACCGGCTGGGGGGCGCGATCCGGGCGCGCGGGCAGGAGTACCTCCCGGGCGACCGCCCGGCGGTAATTGCGAAACACCGCCGCCGTGAGCTGCTCCAGTTTGGCCGGCTGCGGAACGGGCATGAGTGAAAGCGTGCCAAAATACTGGTGGGAGTTGTGTTTGATTTTTTCGCCGGGGGGGATCGCTTTGCCAGCCGTGCTTCCCTTGATATTGGCCACGTCCAACTGGTGGCGGACAGGGTCCAGCACGATCGCCCCGGGAAACCAACCCGTGGGAATGAGCCCGATTAATTTCGATTTTCCGGGGTTGAAAGCCACCACGCCGACGGCGTTTTGCGTGCCATGACAGACGTACAGGGTTTTGCCGCCGGCATCGACGGCGAGGGCGTTCGGGCTGCAGCCGAAAACATCGTTCGGTTCCCAGCGCAAAGAGATCGTCTCGCTGACGGTGTCCTTTCGCGTATCAATCACACTGACGGTGTCGCTGCCGGCATTGGCGACAAACAAGTGCCGCCCATCGGGAGTAAGTGCCAGCGCGGAGGCGTGGAGCCCCACCGGGATTTCGGCGAGCACCTTGCCGGCGGCGAGGTCCACGACCGACACCGAGCCCTCGTTGGCAATAAAACGGACGGGATCCACGCGCACCGTTGTGCCCCGACCCGCTGGACCAGTCAGGCTGTCAGGAGCGGGTCGCCGACCACCCCAATTGCTGACATACGCTTTATGCCCTGCCAGCACGACATCATACGGCAGTGCGCCGACGTCAAAAGTGCGGAGGACCGCGCCCGTGCGGGCGTCCAATTCCGCGAGGCGGTTGCCGAGATTCAGCGCCACATAAAGTTTCCGGCCATCGGGTGACACCGCCAAACCCGCCGGAATCTCCTTTTTCCGGCGGGGAGCGCCCGCTTCCGGCAGGGGGAAACCGCCGAGCGCCGTGACTTTGTGGTCGGCATCCACCGCGAACAGTTTGATGCTGCCTTTGGCGTTCGAGAGATAGATGCGGGAACCGTCCGGAGAAAAGACCAAGCCGGTGAAGCTGACTTGATCCTCCTTTTCCGGTTTAAGAATATGGGTCGAAACCGCGGCGTTGGTATCCTCCAATCCATCGCCCGGCAAACTCAAGCGTTGCCGGATCTCGCCGGTGGCGGGATCGAGCACCACCAGATCATGGCTCTTGCCGGAAGTGAGGAGCAACTTGCCGTCCGGGCTGAGCGCCAGCACCTGGGGGCGCAGGAGGGGCAATTCCACCTGGATCCCGGCCGGGGTCAATACCTGGTTGACGGGTGTCACGACTTTGCCCGCGGGGGACCGCCCGACCCGGTCAGGGAGTTCAAACTGATTCGGATCTTCCTGCGCCACCGCTGTGAGGGACAATAACGCGGGCAGCATTGCGCCCGCGAGCCAGCGAGTCAGGAGTTTCATAAATCAGGATAATTCGATGGGTGGATTAAGCCGGTTTTCCCGCTCCCCCAATCTTTCGCAAGCAGCGATCCAGAATTGCCAGGGCTTCGTCCATTTCCTCCCGGGTGATGGTGAGCGCCGGGGTCAACGTCAGAATGCTGCCCATGGTCAGCTTGAAGTTCAGCCCCTGTCGCAATGCCTCGTACATGACTTGTTCGGCTTCGTCCGTGGCCCTTTCCCGGGTGACGTGATCCCGCACCAGTTCCACGCCGATCAGGAGGCCGAGTCCCCGCACGTCGCCGATCAGGGGATGTTCCGCCTGCATTTCGCGCAGCCGGTTGAGGGTGTATTCGCCCAAAGTTCGCGTGTGTTCGAGAATGTTTTCCCGCTCCAGGAATTCGATGGTCGCCAATCCGGCCGCGGCCGCCACGGGATTCTTCTCGTGGGTGTAATGCCCCAGCGCCTTGTCCGCCATCACGTTCAAATCCTCGCGGGCGATCAACGCTGCCAGCGGAAAAATTCCCCCGCCCAGGCCCTTGCCGATGACCAGCATGTCCGGCACCACGTCGTAATGCTCGCAGGTGAACATTTTGCCCGTCCGGCCCAGGCAATGCGGAATTTCGTCCAGGATCAAAAGCGCGCCGTGCTTGTCACAGGCTGCGCGGACTTTGCGCCAATAATCCTTGGGCGGGATAAAAGGGGTGCTGCGCACCGTCTCGCCAATGACCGCGGCGACATCCCCCTCCTTTTCCAGCACATACTCGATATAGTCGGCGCATTTCAAATTACACGCCGCGCCGCAGGAGAACGGGCAGTGCCGGTTGTCGGGCGGTGGCACATGCTCACAACCGGGCAGAAGCGGGCCGATACCCCCGCGGAAAATCGCCTCGCCGCCCACCGAGATGGTGTCCAGGCCGGCGCCGTGAAAGGAGTCCCACATGGAGATCATCTTGAAGCGGCCGGTGGCGGCCCGGGCGAGTTTGAGCGCCATCCCCACCGCCGTGGCGCCGCCGGGTGCAAACAGCACCCGTTTGAGCTTGCCCGGCGCCAACTCCGTCAGCTTTTTGGCGAGTTGGATGGCCGGCACGTTGGTGTAACGGCGGGTGCAGAACGAAAGTTCGTGCAACTGCCGGGTAATGGCCGCGATCACCTCGGGATTGCCAAAGCCGGCCTGATGCACATTGTTCCCGTGAAAATCGAGATACTTGCGGCCTTGCAAATCCTGAATCGACGCGCCGCCGGACCCGGCCAGCACATTCAAACAGGGCGTCGAAAGGGATTGGTGCAGGAAATAACGCGCATCCTCCTCCAGCCAATGCCGGGTTGCGGCATCAAGCTGTTCCTGCTGCCAGGCTTGCCGATGGGCGGAGATGTTTAAGTCTCCCTCAGAACGTAAATGATCAAGGTGCCGCGGGTCGATGGACATGGCGTGGAATTACCAGGGAAGCGAAAACGTTTTGACGGTGGTCATCGTCTTGATGGATTCGATGACTCCTTCTTTGATGCCCAGGCCGGAATCCTTGATCCCTCCGAACGGGGAGCTCTCCACCCGGTAGCCGGGTACTTCGTTGATGTTCACCGTGCCGCCCCGCAATTGGCGGACGGCCTGCAACGCCTGTTGCAGGTTATTGGTCACCACGCCGGCGGACAGACCGTAGGCGGTGCTGTTGGCCAGCGCAATCGCGTCGTCCAGATCCCGCACCCCCATGATCGGCGCGAGCGGGCCGAACGATTCACACACGACCATCTCGGCATCCCGCGGCACCCGATCCACCACGGTAGGGGCGAGCAGGGCGCCCCGCCGGGTTCCGCCCGTGAGGACGCGCGCCCCAGCCTGTACGGCGAGGTGCAGCACCTTTTCCAAATGAATGGCGGAAGCCTCATCGATCACCGTGCCGACACGCGTCTCCGGATCCGCTGGATCGCCGGAACGATATTCCTGCGTCCTGGCCACCAACCGGCGGGTGAATTCTTCGAGTAACGATTCCGCCACCAGGATGCGCTTGACGGCGGTGCAACGCTGGCCGGAATTGCGATAGGAGCCCTCCGCCGCCAGAGTGACGGCCAGGTCCAGATCGGCATCGGCCAGCACAATGAGCGGATCGTTGCCACCGAGTTCCAAGACCACCCGTTTATAGCCGGCATTGGCGGCGATGCTTTTCCCCACGGCGGCGCTGCCGGTGAAGGTGACCAGTTCCACGCGGGGATCGCTGACCAAAGGAGCGGCGACTTCAGCGGTGGGGCCGAGCAATACGCTCAACATCCGGCCGGGCAGCCCGGCTTCATAAAGCAATTCGGCAAAACGGAGCGCGGTGAGCGGCGTCTTTTCCGAAGGCTTGAGAATGAGGGGCGTGCCAGCCGCAATGGCGGGGGCCAACTTGTGCGCCACCTGGTTCAACGGATGGTTGAACGGAGTGATGGCCACCGCCAGTGCCAGTGGCTCGCGCAGGGTGAAGATACGCCGACTCTTGCCTTGGGCGGACACATCGCCGGCAAACATTTGGCCATCGTCCCGCAGCGCCTCATGGGCCGCGGAAGTCAGCACATCCAGCGTCCGGCCGGTTTCGTAGCGGGTTTCCCGCAGGCACAGGCCGGATTCGGCGGACATGAATTGCGCGAATTCCTCGCGGCGTTGCTCCAGCAGGACGCGCGTGCGTTCCAGGATCTGGAACCGCGCGTGCCGGGTAAGCGGTTCGCCGCCCGCGCGGGCGATCGTGATCGCCGACTCGACATGCGCCCGATTGGCCAGGCCGACGCGGCCGACGAGCCGACGGTCGTAAGGACTGCGGACTTCAAGAAATTGCGCCGCAGCGATTTTGCGGCCGGCCAGAAAACAATGGAGTTCCATGAGAGCTTATTGGACGTGGATTAATCAGCGCCATTCAAGGGCACGTTCATTTCCCGCAACGATTCGCGGATCGCCCCAAGGAGTCCCAGGATGTCCGCCTCAAAAAGGCGGCCGATGGTGCCGATCCGGAAGGTATCCACCTTGGTCAGTTTCCCGGGGTAAATGATAAATCCGCGCCGGCTGAGAAATTCATAAAAGACGGGGAACGAAAAACCCGGGGCTGCGGGGTACGGGAAGGAAGTGATGATGCAACTTTGCACCGCCGGATCCAGAAACGGCTGCCAGCCGAGCCGGGCCATTCCCGCCAGCAACACCGCATGATTCCTTTCATAGCGCGCCCGGCGCGCCGGGATGCCGCCCTCGTCCGCCAATTCCCGCAACGCCTGCGAAAACGCCAGCACGGCGTGGGTCGGGGGAGTATAGCGAAACTGGCCGTTGCGTTCAAAGCCCCGCAACTGGCCCAGCAAGTCCAGACTCAGGCTGCGGGCGCAGCCTTCCGCCTCCAGCAGGGCCGCGCGCCGGGCGAGGACAAACGAGAAGCCAGGCACGCCTTCAAGGCATTTGTTGGCCGAGGAAATCAAAAAATCGATGCCGCTGCCCGGGATATCAATAGGCAAGGCCCCGAAGCTGCTCATAGCGTCCACAATGTAACGCCGCCCCGCGGCGCGCACCACCCCGCCGATTTCGGGGATGGGATTCAGAATGCCCGTGGTGGTTTCGCAATGCACCACACTCACATGCGTGATGGTGGCATCTTCGTTCAAAGCGGCCTGCACGGCCGACAAATCCGGCGTCGCAGATTCCGCGCTCGTCAATACGGTATGGGGCCGGCGCAAGGCTTTGGCCATCTGGACCATGCGGTCGCCATAGGCGCCATTCGCCAGGATGAGCAGCTTGCCGTTTTCCGGCAGGGCGGAGGCGAAGACCGCCTCCACGCCGAAGGTGCCCGTGCCCTGGAGCGGGATGCATTCGTAACCCATTTCCCGGGAGACTCCTCCGAGCGCCAGGATTTCCTCCCGGAGGCGCGCGACCAGGGCATTAAAGTCCGCATGCCACGAGCCCGCGTCGTGCAGCATGGCCATTTTCACGCTTAGACTGGTGGTTAATGGCCCGGGGGTGAAGAGCAGAGGATCCCGGGCGGGTGAGAGATTGGGTGATGCGGGGTTCATGGGCTGGCTTTCAAGGCGTGGTGGTAAAGGCTTCCTTCACGGGTTGGGCGATCCAGGCTGCGGGCGGGCGCACCCCCAGGACGTACGCGATGGTGGCTGCGGTATCGTAAGTATTGACGGGCGCGGTCAATTCATGGCCTTTGGCCACGCCCGGCCCGCGGATGATCCAGGGAATTTCCAACTCGCCCATCGTTGCACCGCCGTGCCCCTTGTCTTTGCCGCCATGATCCGCGGTCACGATTAGAATCGTCTTCTCCCACATCCCGGCATCCTTGAGTCCCTGGATGGCGCGGCCGATCAGCTCGTCGGCCACGCCCACCGAGTCATAATATTCCGGCGTGCCATGTCCAAAGTGGTGACCGGCGTGATCCACATGATCGAGGTGGATGAACGTGAAGGTGGGCCGGCGGAGCTTAAAGGATGCGATGGCCCGCACGATGGTGTTGGTCGGCCCTTCGGGATGCTCGATCACATCCGCCGCCGCGCGTTCGAATAAGCGTCCGAAACCGTCCCAATCGTGGTAGCAAACGATCACGGAGGCGGGTTGTTGCGCCCGCAAGGCTCCAAAAATGGTGGGGAACATCCCGCCGGGACCCACCACGGTCGGGGCGATCTCAAATTTGTTGGTTTCCCAGTCGTTGGAGGTCACGCCGTGCTGCTCCGGACCGGCGCCCATGATCATCGACGCCCAATTTGGGCTGCTGACCGTGGGCATGACGCCGCGGGCATGAAGTGTGTAAGCGCCTTCATGCATCAACTGCTCCATGTTCGGCACTTTGCCATGGCGCACGCCATCCGGACTCATGCCGTCGCAGCCAATCACCACGACGTGACTGACGCCGGGGATTTGGGCGAGGGCGGTTAGGACCGGGAAAAGCAAGCAAAGTGTTCCCACGCAGGCGCGGGAAAAGGTGTTCCAATTCATAGAATTCAGGAAGTTGCGGGAGTGGAATGCGAAGGGTTGGCGCGGCGGAGCGCCAGGGAAAGCACGGCCGCAAGGAAGGTGACGGCAGCCAGGAAATGAAAACCCATCAGGTAGCCACCGTGATCCACGATGCGGCCAAAATAATAACCGGAGACGATCCCCGCCAGGTAACCGGAGGCATCCACAAACCCGGCGACAGTGGCGACAAACTCCTTGCCGCGGATTTCCAAGGCCAGAATGCCCGCCAGGAGACTGTAAGGTCCGTACGAGAGGAAACCAATGACGCCAATGGCGACCGCGGCCTGGGTCAAGCCCTGGTGCAAAAGGGCCGGCAAAAAATAGATCAATACCGCCAGCGCGGCCAGATTACCAAAGAGGACGATGGTCCTCCGCCGGGCGGAGAGCCGATCGAGGATCCACCCCATGAGGAGAATCCCCACGGCCCCCGCGGCGTCGAAGGGTGTGGAGAGGAAGGCGGCTACTTCCGTGCTCATGTGCGGGCCGCCCTCCGTTTTCATAAAATCAACCGTCCAGGTATTAAACGTTTCGCGGGTTATGGTGATGAGGAAACTCAAACCGCAAACCACCCAAAACTGGGGAATGGCGGCCAGAGACAAGAATTGGGTGAGGCGGGATTCCGGCTTTCGAGCGCTGGCGGCGGCCGCGGGACTGAGGACAGCCGGGCGGGGTAGGACCAACCAGTTCACCAGGAGAATCAGCACCAGCAGGATGGCCGGCAGGCCCATGACGGCCCGCCAATTATTTCCGGTGAGAGAGGAAATCCGCCCGGCCACCAGCAGCGCCGCCACCCCGCCAAAAACGAAACTCAGGGAAAGAAACGCCATGGCGAGGGCGAGTCGCCGGCCCGGGAACCAATCCGGTACTTGCTTGACCATGGAACCCCACCCGGCGGCGCCCGCGAACCGGTTGGCGCTGTAACAGAGGGTTAGCATGGGGATGGAGCTGGACAGTGACCCCAAGCCCCCAAGCACCGCCACCGCCAGGAGCGCGAAGAGAAAACAGATGCGTCCGCCGACGCGATCGATGATGGGGCCGAAGAAGATTTTTCCGACGGCGTAGGCGATGGTGCTATAGCTGGCCACCACGCCGAGTTGGGCCTTGGTGACGCCGAGATCCTGCTGGATCATCGGGATCGCGACGGACAGGTTTTTCCGGCAGAGATAGATGCCGATGTAGCCCAGCATTGCGCACGCCAGATAGGTGGCGGCGCGACCGGGGGCGACCGGCCAATCCGATCCCCGGGGAGACGAAGCGGGGAGCGGATGGGCCGGACTGCAGGTGTCGGAGTCTGGATTTGCCATTATTACTGGTGGGGAATTCTGGGCTTTAATGACACCGCCCGTCAAGACTGACGGGCGGTGGATGAAAGATTCGGGATTTCGCACCGGGGCGGGCGGATTTTCCCGCCCACCCCGGACGAGATCAACTTATTGGGTCAGGCGGAAGTAAGCGCCCGCGTTCCCGATCGGCAGGGTGGCCGAGCTGGCGCCCAGGGTGGCCGGCACATCCGTCCAGTTGGCGGGAACCAGACTGGAGGTCTTTTGCAGCTTGATCGTGGGACTCCCGGCCCAGGTGATGGTGATATTGCTGCCATTCCGGGTGATGCTCAACGCCACAGCGGGGACGCGGGGAACGGCGTGGGCCAGGTCAGCGCCCGCGAGGCCCGAGTTGTAAATGAGGGCGGCTTCATTGGCCGTGAGGGCGCGGCGCCAGATGCCGAGATCGTCAACGAGCGCGTTGATGTTGTAGGCGCTGCCACCGTCGGTGTAGATGCCGGAGCCATCTTCCCCGATGTTCACGGCGAAGGCGGTCTGCAACGGCGTGGCGGGACCGCCGGTGTGACTGAACGGAATCGCGGACGTATCCCAGGTGCCGGCGACGCTGGCGGCCTTCTTGTTCGAGAGCACGCCATCGACATAGCAGTAAACATAGGCCGATTGGAGGAACGGCGCGTGCAGGAAGCTGACGACGAGGTTGTGCCAGGTGCCGTCACGGAGTTTCGTGGTGGGATGCACATCGAACTTGTCCGAGCCGCGATTGGGGCCGGTCAGGTTGACCCGATAGTCGCCGGCCGATTGGGTGAAGAGACCCCAACCTTGATTGTTGCTGCTATTCCAGTCCTTGTTGGAAACGAACGGCAGGTCATCGCTTTGGTTCGTGTAGTTGATCCAGAGGGAGACCGAGAAGTCATTGGTATCGCCGAACTGGAGGTCGGTGGGGTAACCCAGCGTCGCATAGGCGAACGAAGAGCTATCCTTCAACACGTTGAATTGGAAGGCCTGGCCGAGCTTGCCCGCGATAAACGTGGGGGTGGGGGCGGCCGCGCCTTGGTATTGGTACTGGGCGTCATTGCCGCGGCCCGAGGTGTCAGTCATGTCCCCGTCAAAGGGCAGGTGAACCACCAGGGCATTGGTCAACGGGCCGGAATAGACCTTCAGGACCGTGGGGGCGCTGGTCACGGCGCCGTACACATTCGTCACCACGAAGGTATAAGTGCCCGCGTTCGCGACTTGCACGTTGTTAAGCGTCAAGGCGTTGGTGTTGGCGGCGAGTTGGAGGCTGCCGTTGAGATACCAAAGGAAAGTCAGCGGTCGGCCGCCGGTGGCGGAAGGAGTGAAGGTGACACTGCCGTTCGGATCCACGATTTCACCCACGATCTGACCCGTAATGGTCGGGGTGGTGGTGACCGCCAAGTTGGCCGGGGTGCTGGTGACGGGGCCGTCGGAGTTGCTCACCCGTACGACATATTGACCGACGTTGGCCGGCAGGGAATTGCTGATGGTGTAGGTGGCATTGGTCGCGTTGGGGATGTTCACCCCGTTGAACTGCCATTGGTAGGCGAGGGGAGGATTGCCGCTGGCCACCACGGTGAAGGTCGCCGGGGTATTGGCGTCCACGGTCAACGAGGCGGGTTGGGAGGTGATCACGGGGGTGTTGATCGAATAGATGGCGAAATTGTCGATCGCAAAGAACCAGCTGCCGGTGCCGGCCTGACCTAAACGGAAACGGACGTTGGCCTGGCCATCCGCCTTGGCGGCGCGCAGGATTTCGATGCGCTTCTGTTGCACGGGGTCATCGTTGCGGCAGGGGCGGATGAAGGGGATCAAGTTGGTCGAAACCACGGCGCCGATGAAGTTGCTGTACGCCAGACCATGTGCCTGATCGCCGCGGGCGGTCCCGAACGTCGCGAACACATCGATCTTGCCGGTCGCGGAATTGGTGACCACATCCGACCCGTCGCCATCCGTGGTGCCGTCATCCAGCATGTACAGCATGGGCAACCAGGTGGCACCCTGGTCGATGGAGTACTCCACGGAGCAAATATTGTCCTGGTTTTGCTCGTTGATATGGAAGAACGAGAGATAGACGTTGGTTTTTCCCACCAGATTGTAGTCGGGGGTGAACAGGACCTGGACCTGGCTGCCGTCGCGTTGATCGGATTCGGCGGTGATGAGATTCCCGTCCGCCAAACCAGTGAGCAGATTGCCGTTCAAAAGGATCGGGGGGATCATTTCCCGGCGGTTGCCGGAAACGACCGGTTCGCCCGGGGATTTGTAGGTCTGCGTGTCGCCATACACGCTGGCATAATGCCCGACTTCGATGGTCACCCAATCCTTGTAGGAATCGGATGCGGTGTCGTCCAGATTCAACCCGGCGGTCAGGGTGTCCGTCCAGTTGGTGGCGGTCCACCCGGCGGGAATGGCACCTTCGGGAACCAGGTTGAAATCCTCGCTATAGAGCGAAGTGGCTGGCAGGAAAGCGACTTGGTAGTTGGCGATGGTGAAAGCCCAGGTGTTGGTCGTGGTGCCCGCCAGGTTATCCTGACTGACCAGACGAAGCTGATGCACGGAGAGCGGGGAGAGATAATTGGTCACCGTGTAGTCCAGGCTGAGGATGCCGCCGCCCAAATCCGTCACCGAGGCGGGAATCACCGCTCCGTCCAGGAGGAGGGCCAGGGTGGCCTGGTTCAAGGTGGAGTCGCCTTGGTTCAGGGTCACATTAATGACCGGGGAGGGGGGGAGATCCACGGCTCCCACATCGGGAGTGCGACTCGCGATAAAGGTCGAGACCGGGGGGATGGTAATGGGGATGCCCGCGGCGGACGGCCCGCCCAACGCCTGCATCTGGCCGGCGTTCAGGGCAAAATCCTTAATCTGGATGCTGTTCACATAACCTTCGGCGTTCGTGACGGTGCTGCTCAACACCGGAATGAGCGTGCTCCCGAGGAGCGCGTAGGGGCCGTCCACGCCGGTTCCGACCGTCAGCAGGCCGGCTTTCACGCCGTTGGTGTAGATGTTGATCACGCCGTCGGCCTGATCCACTACAAAGCCAACCCGGTACCAGGTGTTGGGCTGGATGGTTCCCGCGTAGGCGGAAGGAACCGAACTCCCGGAGGTGTTGGTGGCTTGCAGGGAATTGTTCGCGCCCACGGCCAGAAAGCAATAAATCCGGTCCTGGGTGGCGTCATCGTTTTCCACCAAGGGGCGGAACTGACCACTCGTCGGATAGAGCACATCGAAAATGACCGTGTAATTGTTGCACAGGGAGCCCACGTTGCCCGGGGGCGTGGGCATGAGATAGCCGGTGCCCGGCAACCCGTTCGTAAAATGCATGACCTGGGCGGGTGTGCCTTTGATATTCGGGATACCGAAGGAGGTGGTGGTGCCAAACTGGGTGGCCAATTTGGTGGCACCGGTCGGACCGTCAATATAGGACAGATCGCCGAGGTTCGCGCCGGCGGTCTGCGTCAAATTGCCGGCGTCAAAATCCCACTGGCCGACATTGCTTTGGCCGAGGAGGCTGGATGCTGAGAGCAGCATCGCGCCCAGGGCCCCGATTATTCTCGATTGGGTACTGGTGGTTTTCATGGTTTCGTTTTCACTGAGGTCGATCATTTGCGTTGTTTTAGCGGTTACTGTAGAGACAAAAAGTCGGAGGCGGAGCCTCAATCGACTGCCACCCGGCGGCTTTCCGAGGCTGGCACTAGCGGCTGCCCTGGTAGCGCTTGAGCGCTTCGGCGGCTTTCGGATCACCGTTGGCCGCCGCGGCCTGGAGTTGTTGGGCTACCGACATCATGGCCCGGGCCGCCGTCGCCCTTTGGGACGGAGTCAGGTCGGGACGGGATGTGACATCCTGCAGTTGCTCAAAAGCGGTGGGTATTTCGTTGCCCTTGACGGAGGCAGCAAAGTCGGCCGCCGCGGCTTTGATCTCGGGCGTTGCATTGTCAAAGGCGGTGGTGACCGCGGTCGGCACTTGCTCCATGGGGAGCGGGGCCGGAGCGGCGGCTTCGCGGGAGCAGCCGGCGAACATCAGCAGGGCAGCGCCAAGAATCGGAAAAGCCGGGCAGCAAGGGGAGGAAAGTTTCATGCTTTTTGGGATGCGAGGTGAGTTCGTACTAGAAACCCGGGGAGGATTGTGGCGCTTCGCCGGTGTACCAACGGTAATCCACGCCTTGGGTTCGGGGCATTTTCTTAATCCGGCTCACGTTTCCCGCCACCCACAGGGTCACGCATTGATCATTGTGCCGCCACCATCCGCCCAGCAGGTCGGTGCCGCCATAGAGTGGTTGCAGGTTTCCCTCGGGACCCCATTGATCAAGGATGGTGGTGCGACCCGGGAACAAGCCCAAGGTATCATCGGGTCCTTCATTCAATTGTTCCGCGGAATCCTGGCAAAAAATTGTGGTCCCGGGGCTGATATAAGTCGACAACCGCAGGGGAGCCTTCATCCCGATTCCGTATTGGCTTCCTGAACCGGTGTACGGAGTAATCAGGTACTGGCACATGCCATAACACGAATTGGCCCAAAAATCGTGGGGATAATTGAGACCGGCATCGTGCCATTCGTCCACCACTTTGCCGTTCGGACAGGCGAAAAGTTTCGGATTGCCCCCAAAATACGACAAATAGCCGAGCGCCCAATAGGCGTCATTGTTGTCCGGAGTGAGCATCACCGAGGAGCGTGGATTGAGGGTCCACTCACCGCCATTCGGCAAAAGCGGACTCCCCGGCGGATTGCAGAAATAAGTGTCGCGATTGTCATCCGCATAAACATGTGCGGAAATGCCGATTTGCCGCTGGTTGTTGATGCACTGGGTCAGCTTGGCCTTCTCCTTGGCTTTGGCCAGGACGGGTAGCAGCATCCCCGCCAAAATAGCAATGATGGCAATCACCACCAGCAATTCAATCAGCGTGAAGGCACTGGGGTGGCGAGCGGAAGTGGTTTGCGAGCAAGGACGAGTGGCGTGAGTGGTTCGGTCGATCATTGTAATACATGACTCGAATTGCGGAGAGTCACAACCGCTGGTTCAGGAAACGGCATCCGATGATGGTGGCCATTTGTCTAACCGCGCGCATTGTAGCAGGCGCGTCGTGGAGTTAACAAGGCTATTACTGTTAAATGAAAGCGTCAGCCCGGTGGCAATTAGGTGACTTTATCGTTATTCATTATTAATATCGGCAAGCTTCACCTTCGAAACTACCGTTGTATACGGGCAACTGAAGGGACGGATTAATAATTTGGCACGGAACTGCCGGAGTTTGGCGGAAAAGTGTTACGTTGGCAACACTTTATTTGCTTGAAGTGAAGCAATTTTTGGCACGCGTTTCGCCTCGTCCGGGGGCGCTCCTGGTGGCGACCTCCCGGATTGAATCCGCGGGCTATTTCCGACTCGGTAGCGAACTAAAGGTGTCTACTGCTTGGTCGCTGGCGGACGACGGGGGACGAAGGAGGCGACCCGGCTTTTTGCCTCCGTAAGTTGTGCTCCGGTCATTTTTGCTTTCACCTTGGTCAATCGGTCCTGCGCGTCACTCTGACCCTGGGTGGCCGCCAGACTGAGCCACTTCCAGGCTTCCACCAAATCGACGGAGACACCGACACCTAGTTCGTAGCGTTGGCCTAAATCGTATTGGGCCAGGGCTTCGCCCCCCTCCGCCGCCAGTTGATACCAACGCGCCGCCTCTTTGTGGTCCACCTTGCCGATCCGTCCGGATTCATTCATGAAGGCCAGATTGTATTGCGCGCCCGTGTGACCATTGGTCGCGGCCTTCAGGTACCATTGGACCGCTGCGGGAATGTCCTTGGGAAGGCCCTGGCCCGCTTCCGAAAGCTCGCCCAACGCAAACTGGGCTTCCGCCTCGCCGGAATTCGCCGCCTGGCGGTATAATTCCACTGCGGCCTTCGCATCCCGCTTCACGCCCTGGCCGGTCTGATAGCACTTGGCGAGCCGGATTTGGGCGGCTGTCTCGCCTTTAGCCGCCTGCGCCTTGAGGGCCTCCACATCGGGAGGAGGTTGGGGGATTGCGGCGGGCGGAGTATTTGTCGCCGCGACCTTATCGCTACCAGACGGGAATTGGGTCAGGGCAAAAAGGGCGGCCAATCCCAAAATCAAAAGCACAACCAGGACCGTGAGCTTGTTCATGCGGGCAGCATAAGCCGCGCGTCAAGCCTCCCCGTTTCCGGCCTATTCACCCACGTTCACCACGGCTTTGATCACACCAGTTTCCGGCAGCAACCAGCTCGGAAAGGCCGCGATCATATCGGCAAATTCCGCCCGATGCGTAATCCATGGTCGGGTGTCAATTTCGCCGGTTTCAATCAGCCCGATGATGCGGGTGAAATCCGGCGGCAGGGCGTTGCGGCTGGCGAGGATGCTGAGTTCCCGCCGGTGCATGATGGGCGCGTGCAGGAAGGAGACTTCCTGCTGGGTGATGCCCACATACACCAGCCGCCCGCCAAATGCGCAATAATTCAAAGCCTGACTCATGCTCTGGTTGCTCCCGGTCGCGTCGATCACGACATCGGCCAGTTGCCCGTTGGTGAGGGCGAGGAGTTGTTGCAATTCGGTCCCGTCGTGGCGCAGGCAAATCGTGTCCGGCACCCGCATTTTTTCGCGGACAAACGCCAGGCGGCCTTCGTTCATGTCCATCACAATGGTCCGGGCCCCGCTCAGACGGGCGAACTCAATGGCCGACAGCCCGATGGGTCCGGCGCCGATCACAAGCACATGTCCCTTGGGATCCGGTTGGCCGCGGTAGATCGCATGGCAGCCGATGGCCAGGGTTTCCACCAAGGCTAGTTGTTCAAAAGTCAGTTTTTGGGAGGTGTGCACTTTGCGGGCCGGAACGAGGAAGCGCGGCCGTAATCCGCCATCGCAATGGACGCCCAAAGTTTGGTTGCTCTCGCAGCAATTGGTGTGACCACAACGGCAGGAATAACAGTGCTGGCAATTCAGGTAGGGTTCCACGGAGCCGCGGTCGCCGGGCTTCACATTGGTCACGCCCGCACCCACCGCGAGCACTTCGATGCCCAACTCATGGCCTGGAATTCGGGGATAACTGAAAAAGGGCATTTTGCCCAGGTAGCCGCCCAGATCAGTGCCGCAAATGCCGACCGTATGCACCCGCACCAGGGCCTCGCCCGGTCCGGGGTCCGGCGATTCGGGAATCTCGATGGTGCGGAAATGCTTGGGTTTTTCGAGCTGTATGGCTTTCATGGAAAGGGGGGAGGGGATCAGTTGTTTTCCGGCAAACCTTCGCGGTGGCCCAGGTTCTTGACCGGTGCAAAGATGGCTTGAACCTCCGCCAGTAGCGCCTGGTCCAGGGGTTCCCCGGCCCAGCGGGCCCAGTTGCGAATATTCTCCGGATTGGCGCTGCCGGCCACCGTGGTGGTGATATCCGGGTTGGCCAGCGAGAATTGCAGGGCCAGTTTTGCAATGTCCGAGCCGCGGGCCGCGCAGAGCGCGGCGACGCTGCGGGCGGCCGCCTTGACTTCCTCCGGTTCCTTCAGCCAGGCGGGCAGGGGGGCGTTGGTGAGCAGGCGCGCGCTGAACGGGCCGGCGTTCATGACGCCGATACCCTTGGATTTCAGGTAGGGCACGGTCTCGTCCGCGAAGCGGGTGTTTTGCAAGGTGTATTGGTTGTAGCTCAGCACGCAATCCACGTCCGTCTGGTCGGCGATGAAACGAAAAATCTTCTGTGGATAGCCACTGAACCCAATGAACCGGACTTTGCCCGCCTGTTGGATGCGGCGCAACGCGGGGATCGTCTCGTCCACGATCTGCTGCATCGGCACGAATTCGATGTCATGGCACAGCATGATATCCAGGTGATCCGTGCCCAAGCGGTGCAGGCTTACATCCACACTTTCCGCGACGCGCCGGGCGCTGAAATCAAAATGGCCAAGGTCGTAACGGCCGAGCTTGGTTCCGAGGATGTATTGGTCACGTGGGACGCCGCGCAACGCCATGCCCAGCAGCACTTCGCTCATGCCCCGGCCGTAGAATGGAGAGGTGTCGATGAAATTCAAACCACAGTCAAGCGCCACCCGCACACTGGCGAGGGCCTCGTCCACTTTCACACTGCGGAATTCCTGGCCAATTGAGGAGGCTCCGAAACTCAGCACCGGCAATTCCAGGCCGGTTTTTCCCAGCTTTCTTTTTTCCATAAAATCAGGTGAGACCATAAAATGCCGCGGCATTGCCGCCGAAAAATCGGGCTTCAGCCTCGGCACCCAGGGGGCGGACGTATTGCTGTGCCAGCTCAAACACCCGCCCATAGTCGCCGGCCAGCAGGCAGACGGGCCAGTCGGACCCGTACATGACCCGCTCCGGTCCAAAGGCGGCGAAAACCACATCCAGGTAGGGTTTGAAATCCGCGGGTTGCCAGCTCCGCCAGTCGGCTTCGGTGACCATGCCCGAAACTTTGCAACTGACGTTGGGCAGGGCGGCCAGTTCCCGGATCGTCGCGGCCCAATCGCTGATTTCGCCTTTCCGGATCAGTGGTTTCGCGATGTGATCGAGGACGAAGGGTTGGTGGGGAAACGCGTGGGCCAGTTCCCCGGCGGCCATCAGTTGGCGGGGATAAACCAGGAGGTCGTAAGTCAGGTCGAACTCGCGCAGTCGGCCGATGCCGCGTTGGAACGGCACGGTGAGCATGAATTCATCGTCCGGTTCATCCTGCACGACATGCCGCACACCCACAAATTTCGGATGGGGGCTGAATTCCGCCAATTGGCCGGGCAATTCCGGCGAACGCAAATCCACCCAGCCCACCACGCCTTTGATCAGCGGGGATCGCTCCGCCAATTCCAGCAGCCAGCGGGATTCGGTCAAAGATTGGCGGGCCTGCACGGCGACGGAACCGGCCAGTCCGCACTGGGCCAGTTCCGGGGCCAGGTCCTCCGGCCCGTAACTTCGCCGGATGGGCCAGCCGTGTTGGATCCAAGGGTATTGCTGCTCGTCGTAATTCCAGAAATGCTGGTGACTGTCGAGGCGCATGGCGGGGTTCAGCGGGAGGAGGGCAGCCGGCAGCCCAGCGTGAGCAGCACGTTGGCCCAGAGGGATTGATCGGCCGTCTGAACCGTGAGCACGTGGTCGGGGGAATTGACTGCTTCGTAAAAATCCCACTTTTGAATGGGTTTCAATTCCAAGCTCCGGCCGGATTCCCGGATCACGCCCCGGTATTCCTCCCAGACCGGCGGATCGCCTGCCTGGGCATACGGGTCATCCGCGGGGATGCCCATCGTGTTCACCGCGTCGATGGGCGCGGCGCTGAGAATCGCGCGCAACACCTGGGCGACCGTTACCACGCCGGGCGAGAGATTCAGGCAAACCAATTCCGCGTTGGGGCCGCGCTTGGTGGACGCCGGGTAATTGCCGTCCGCTATGAGGACGCGCGCATGATGTCCGGCGCGCGCGAGCACTTCGTTGATCTTGGGGTGAACCAATTGGTGGTATAACATCGTGAATCTCTCAGCTCTGGTTGATCCAATGCCGCATGCTTTCGACACTCTGCCGGGCGGCCCCCAGGCTGTCTGGCAGCGGGAGCACTTCGGCCGAGAGATAACCGGAATAGCCGATGGCGCGCAACGCGGCCAGGAGCGGGGCGGGATCAAGATGGCCGAAGCCCACCGCCCGACGGTTCGTATCCGCCCAATGGACATGCCCCAAGCGCGAACCTAGGCTGCGTAACGCCTCTGCCAGGGACTGCTCTTCAATGTTCATGTGGAACAAATCAGCAAGCACTTTCACGTTGTCCCCGGCTTGTTCCTGCAAAAACTGCGCCGCGTCTCCCTGGCGGGTAAAAACATCGCTTTCATAGCGGTTGAGCGGTTCATAGAACAACGGTTGTCCGTGGTCGGCCGCGCGGCTTCCGAGCTCCCGGAGGCCTTCGCCGAGCCAGTCCAGCACCTGGGCTCGCGTGACTCCCGAATCGCAGCGTCCCTGCATCGAGCCGATGATGGCCGGCGCTCCGAGGGTGCCGGCGGCGGCAATCAAGGAAGCGGCGAACTCCCGCGCGCGCGCGCGGATTCCGGCATCCGGGTCGGTCAGCCGCAACTTGTGCTTCACCCAACCCGCCCCGGTGCCCACCGCCGCCAGCGCCAGTCCGTGGCGGTCCAACAGTTCGCGGATTTCGGCGGCCGGCAGTGCTTCCGGACCCGGCGGGAAGATTTCGACCGCGTCAAAACCCAGGCGGGCGGCCTGCGCGCAACCATCTTCCAAGCCGTCCCAAAATACAAAGGGACCGCCGCGGGCTTCCGTGACGAGGGAAATGGTGACCGCCGTTTTCATCCGAGGAAGAGGGGACGGAGATGGCGTTCGTAAATATTTTCCGTGACGTTCCGCGCCACCACGGCCTCGTTGCGGCTCACCAGCTCCAGATAACGCGGACCCGCCTTGGCGGCGAGTTTGAAGGCCACATGCAGGAGTTGGCGGAAATTGGGATTGAACGCGAGCTGGCCCGGCACATGCCGCAGGGCGTCCGCATATTGGCGGCCGGTCCAGTGCGCGACCGTGGCCGCGGAAGGGAGGGCGGCGCGGTCGATGTCGATGACGCTGGCATAGGGCGCGCACAATTCCTCCACGTGGTCCAGGGCCTGCGCATATAATTCCTGCGCCAGTGCCAGCCCTTCGCCGCCGGCTTCCGCCAGCCCGATCATTTCCTCCAGCCAGGTGGTGCCGGCGGTTTTCAGATGGAGCCCGGCCCCGGTCCGGCGCAACGCCCGGCGGATGGCCGGGTAAAGCGAAAACTTGTCACTCCCGCTGTGCACGCTGAGTTTCAGGTTTTTGGGCAGCGGATACCGGTTGACCGCGTAGGCAATGACCGCCAAATCCGCGTTAAATTCATGCTCAAACTGGGCCACGTCGCCCTGGTAATCCACCCCCTTGTTGAACCGGCCGGTGAATTTGGGGGCGATGGTCTGCGCCCGGACCCCCTGATCGGCGAGGGCCGCCAAAATAATCAATAACTCCGGCGGGGTTTGGGGCGCGTCGGTTTCGTCCATCGAGACTTCCGCGATGAATTTATCCGGCCCGCCCTTTTTGGTGACAATATGCCGGTAAATCTCCCCGGCATCCGCCGCCGCCAGCAGATATTTTCGCGCCACCCGGGCCACCTCGGCAGGGCTGATCTCAAACGGGCTGACAATGCCCGGGATGGCCACTTCCCCGATCAGTTCCGGATGCCGGCCCACGAAGTCCTCGACCACGCTGGGGGCGGGGGCGTGACCGATGCTATCGGCCACGTCAATCGTGAAAAAGTCGGAGCAGGGGAGGAATCGGCCCACGGTCGCCAGCCGGATATGATCCGCATCCACATGCCAGCCCCCCTGCCAGCCCAGGGCCGTCACCGCCGTCTGCGCGGCGTCCCGCACGCTTTGCGGCTCGGAGCCGATGAAAGTGTGCTCCCGGTTCGACTTGTTCCACACGGGAACCACCTCCACGCCCTGTTCCGCGAGCCGGATGAACGCCTGCAATTGCGCCCGGGCCTGCTGGCCGAACCGGTCACCCACGCCGAAAGAAAATCGTTCCAACGTTAACATGATGCCCCCATCCTGCCTGTGAATCCGCCCGCAGGGAAACCCAAAAATGCGTCGGCCGCGTCTTTCTTTTCGGTGGTCGGGGCAGGCCCGGCTTCCGCGACCGGATGCTGCCGCGATTGCCCGGTCGGTCGGGGAACCCGGAATTGCCGCGCCCGGGTGCCCCCCATATAAAAAAAAGAACCCCGGCGTTAGTCGCCGGGGTGGTGGAGGAAGGTGGCCCAGGCCAATTAATGGGCGTGGGAGATGCCGACGCCGCTTTCGCGATCCACCATTCCCTTATTTTGGGGATCATTGTTGGCCCCGGGGGTGGTCCGGTCTTTTCCGGCGCTGTCGCTGGTGGCGCAACCGGCAAGGGCGAGGGAGGCAACTAACAGGAGCAATAAGATTTTCATACTCCAAGCTCGCTCAGACCCGGGGCGGGTGCCACGGGGGGGAATCCCGTGGGGGGAAATCGGGAGTCGAACTTTCACCGGATTTATCCATGTCGCCAATGAAAAGCCCCGCCCAAAGGGGGCGGGGCGGGGCGCGGATGGGGACGCGGCCGCTCCGTTCAAGTTATCGTCACCTGGACGCTGTTCTCGATGATGCCCGCGCTGATCGCGTGCCGGGTCAGACCCGCCGTGTCATGGATGTTCAACTTGGCCATGAGGTGCTGGCGATGCTTGTCCACGGTCTTGAAACTGATGCCCAACTCCTCCGCGATCTGCTTGTTGGCTTTGCCTTCGGCGATCAGTTGGAGGACCTCCGTTTCCCGCGAACTCAGTTGATTCATCTTTTTGCCGATTTGCCCGGGGCGGGCGGCCTTGGGAGAGCCGCGACTGGTGAGGCGTTTGGAGATGGTGGCGCTGAAAAATTTCTTCCCCTTGTGCACTTCGCGGATGGCGGTGGCCAGTACATCCGAGGAGGTTTGTTTGAGGAGGAACCCGGCTGCGCCCAGTTCCGCCACCTGTTCGATGTAGGAATCGTCGCTGTGGGCGGAGAGGATCAGCACCTTGACTTCCGGATACTCCCGGCGAATTTGCCGGGTGGCCTCCAGCCCATTGAGCAGCGGCATGGCGATGTCCATGACCACGACATCGGGGCGTAGTTTGCCGATCATTTCCACGGCTTTGCGGCCTTTTTCCGCTTCACCAATGACGGTGAGGTCGGTCTCGTTGCGCAACAGACTGCGGAACCCCTCGCGGACAATCTGATGATCTTCGGCCAGGAGGATGGTGATGGGTTTCATAAAATGGCAATTAGTTGGTTTGGTTGAGGGAAGGGGAAAATTCTATTTTTTCGCTGGGGCGGACCCCGGCACTCGAGCTGCGACCGTGGTTCCTTTGCCCAGAGTGGAAGTCAGGGATAGGCTGCCGCCGACCATTTCCAAGCGTTCTTTCATGCCAAGCAACCCGAGGCGGTGCGTCTGCTTTCGCCGGGACCCGCCTTCGAGTTGGAAGCCGCAGCCATCGTCCCTGATGGACATTACCACAGTGTCCGCCTTTTTGTGAATAATTACGGCCACCCTGGTGGCCCGGGCGTGGCGGGCCACATTGGCCAGGGCTGCCTGGGCGACCCGGTAAAGGGTGGTGCGATTGTCTCCGCTCACTTGCCCAACCGCCGCCTCGGCGGACAGGCGGACGCGCACCCCCGTCTCCCTTTGGAACGATTTTAACAGGGTGTGCAGGGCCGGAATCAGGCCCAAATCATCCAGTACCGTGGGGCGCAATTCCCGGGCAAACTGGTGGACCATCTCCACGGAGTTCTGCACCAGTTGCTGGGTGGAAGTGATGCTTTTCACGAAACCGCCGGTATTGCTGGCGGCGGCCTGCTTCAAATCCCCGAGGCGGAGATTGATGCTGGCCAGCATTTGCGCGACGACATCATGCAATTCCCGGCTGATTTTTTTGCGTTCCGCTTCCTGGGCGGCGAGCAATTCGCGCGAAAGCTGGCGCAATTGTTCCTGCATGCCGTGGGACTGCGCCAGCAATTCCGCATAATGGCGCTCGCTTCGCTGGCGGGATTGTTCGGCGGTGACGCGTTGGGCGACCTCCTCGCGCAACTGCCCGGTGGCGGTGGTCAGGTCGGCGCAACGCTGCCGCAAGACTTGATTGGCGCGCCCCAGGCTGACATTGGCTTGCCGGGCCGTGCGATGCGTTTTTTCAATCGGAGTAATCGACTCGGCAAAGAACCTTCCCGCCCGGCGCACCCTGGCCTCGCGACCGGCGGGCGAGTCACCAGGCAGCGCCAGGCTGATTAATGCCAATTCGTGGATATGCGCCAAATCCAGCATTTCCAACCCCAGGGTCATGGCCCGGCGTCCCAGCCCCCGGGCGGCGGTAAATCCAGTGTCCGAACCCGGGCGCAAATGCTTTTGCAGGACCGTCGCATAATGCCGGGAAAAGGGTGCGAGGTCAGGATTCATGGCCGGTCCGGAATTGACTCGCGAAGCCGTTAAGGGTCTGCAGAGAGTCATTGACCACCCGGCGGGTGACGGCGATCTCCCGCCGCAATCCGGCGGCGTGCCTCCCGGCCTCCCGTTTCAGCGAGAGCAACCGGACATTGATGCCCAGCAAGGTCTGGGCGATTTCATCCTGCAATTGGAGGCTGATTTTCTGCCGCTTTTTCTCCTGGGCCGACAGGATCCGGTGGGCCAGCAGTTGCAGATGGCGTTGCAGTCGATGGGATTCTCGCAGAAGTTTTTGGGAGTGGCGCACGCTGCGCGCCAGGGCCTTTTCCGCCGCTTTGCGCCCGGCGATTCCCTGCCGCAGCGATTTCCGGGAAACCGCCAGCGCCACGTCGCGCCGTCCCAGGGTCTGGTTCAAGGCGCGTAACTGGCTGCCTGCCTGGATGGCCACCTGATGGGTCCTTTCGATGGGGGCGAGCACCTCAATGAAAAATGTCTTGGCTTGCTTCTCGGTGGGGGCGGTGCCACCCGCGGCTTTCAAAGCGGCGAGGGATTCGTCATGGATCCTGGCCATGCTCAGAGTTTCCAAGCCCAGATCCACGGCCTGCCGGCCCAGTTCACGGGCCGCTTGCAAGCCCGTCGCCGACCCGGCTTGCAGGTGTTGCTTCAAGGCCGCCACATAGTGTTGCGACAGGACGTTTAACTTGCGCTTCATTTCTTTGCGAACGTTCCACGCCCCGCCCGGACATTGGTGACGCCGTCTCTTCCGTTACCCCGGTGGCGTCCGGGACCGCTGTCGGGCCAACGAGCTATCATAAGTATCGACTCACGGAATGCGTCTGTCGATGGGGGAAGTCCCCAGCCAAAAGCTTTCCCAATGCCGAATCCAACCCGCTCCCGTGCTCCTCCAGGGAACCCGGTCTGCTGGCTGCTCCTCCCCCGGGTGGTGGTGGCGCCCAGCTCGCGGATATCCCAGGAAAGTGCAATCAAACCCGCAGCTAACACCCTGGCCCACAGCTGGATGCACCATGAGCTCAAGGAGGCGGGGAGGGTGAGGGCGGTCTTTTAAAACCCCAACTTCTCCGCCATAAAGACCTCGCTCCCAGGGGGGATACCCCCGACTGGCAGATGCCTTTTCAAAGATTATCTTAACCATAGCGGTTAGCCCAAAACGGCGCGGCCAGATTCGCACCGGGAGTCCCGCTCGGTGGAAATTGGCTGTCCTTGCATCCAGCCGGGCATTCGCGGACCCGTTTTGGCGACCGCGGAAAGAAAAGGCACATACTATGTTATACACCATTGCGGTCGTTCTGATCATCCTCTGGCTGCTGGGCATGGTCAGCAATTACACCATGGGCGGCGTCCTCCACATCCTGCTGGTCGTGGCCCTGATCATGGTGCTCGTCAACTTCATCGGTGGTCGTCGGGGACAGGGTTGATCGGGTATCCCCGTTCAGGCCAGTCCGACGGAGATGCCTTGCAATCCACTCATTGCGATTGCAAGGCCCGGATAATTACATCGCCGAGACCCTGGCGCGTTTACGAGTGGCCTTGGCGGGTTGAATTGCGCGCCGTGAAGCGGCTTGGGACTTCCCCATCACCTTGATGGATGCCTTCGCCACCTGCTGATCCAGCGCTTCGTTATTGGCGGCGTCCTTGGCCAATTCTGTCAATGTCTCATTGGCGGCCTTTTCTTCATCCAGGATGGCCTGCAGCCGTCCCGCCGCCTCGTGGTTACCCAGCAAGTCCGCCCACTCGCGCAGGCAGCCATAGGTCGCAATCTCGTGATGCTCCACCTTTTGTGCCGCCGCGATCAGGGCCGCGTTGAGGGCGGGCGAGCCTTTGTATTCCAAAGCGAGTTCGTCGCCTTCCGTCAGCAAACCGACGGTGGCCTGGCAGGTGGTTCGCTTCGCGGGTTGGTCGAAGCATTGGAAGACGTACTCCAACTTGAGGACATGACCTTCCGTCTGCTTCAAATGCGCCAGCAGCGCCTTTGGCAGTTTTTTGCCAGTGGCCGCCTTGGCCATTTTGGGCAACGCTTTCAAGAGCCGGTGTTCCGCGTCGTAAATGTCGGCAACTTCGTCAAGAAACAAGTCTTTGAGAGTTTTCATTGGGGTCCCTTTTTGGGTTTTGGTTGCGCTCGCCGGACTTTTCCCCCGGCGGGCGCATGGCTGGTTACCGGTGGGCGGAACTGATCGCCGCTTCCTCGCTGTGGGCCGCGCGCGGAGTGGCCTGATCTGCTTTGGGGGTGCTGGCCTCGCCGGTCGTGCAAATGTCCTGGGCGCCGCACTTGGTGAAGATTTCCCGGGCGCGCGTGATTTCCTTGGAATTCTCCGTATGGACGGAAATGAGCAGGTTGCCCTGCTTGATTTTGCCCTCGTAACGTTTGGCTTCGATTTCCGGAATTCCGAGGCCGATCAATCCGCCGGCGACTCCTCCCACGGTGGCGCCCACCGCCGCGCCACTGAGGGCGGCAATGATGGGTCCGGCGGCAATGAAAGGCCCGACTCCTGGAATGGCCAGGGCCCCAATGCCGGCGATCCAGCCGAGCGCGCCGCCGATGATCCCGCCGGTGCCCGCGCCAGTGACGGCTCCTTCGGGAGCTTTCGTGTGCTTTTCATGGGCGAAGTCACGACTGGTCCCCTTGTCCGGGAACAGCACGGAGATATCGTTGTTGGAAAATCGTTCCGCTTTGAGTTGGTCGACGATTTGGTCCGCCTGGGTGCGGGAAGTGGCGATGCAGAATACTGATTTTTGGGACATTTTATTATGGCTTTCTTGGCTATGTTGGTTTGACTGACTAAATTGAGCAGGGAGCGGTGGGCCGGGGATTACTTCACCTCGATTTGATTATCCACGTTCACCGGTTGGGCGATGTTGCCGGCGAGTTCGCCGATAAAGCGCTTTTCTTCATCGGAGTTGACCGGCCCACGGAGGGTCACATGACCGTCCTGGGTGATGATTTTTACATTGTGGGCATTCACCGACAGTTCCTTCCCGGCCATGATTGCCCGGCGAATCCTGGCGGTAGTGTCCAAATCTGTTGCGCTGCCGCCCTGATCCAGCGGGGTGAGCGTTCCTCCCGAGCGATCGCGCTGATTCCGCGCTGTGTTGTCCGGGAGCGCGACGGTGTTGGTCGTGAAGTACGGGGAGATGCGATAAGCCTGATAAACACCGTTGGCGTAATCCGGTTGGGTGACGTCCGGCCATTCGTTGGCCCGAAAATGGGGCGCCTGCTGCAACATTTCTTTCGAAGTATCCAACTGGAGGTTCGCTCCATCGGCGGAATAATGCAGGGCGGCCGCGGGAACCGCGCTCAACTCATCCCCGAGCCCGAGAAACCCACCCGAGGAAATGATGACCGCCAGAACCCGGCCCGCGGCCAGATCCACCAGGATGTTTTCCACCTTGCCCAGTTTTTCATCCTGGAGGTTTTTGACCGTCAGCCCCAT
Organism: uncultured Pedosphaera sp.; assembly: GCA_903918755.1. Taxonomy (GTDB): domain Bacteria; phylum Verrucomicrobiota; class Verrucomicrobiia; order Limisphaerales; family Pedosphaeraceae; genus CAIXFN01. The sequence goes on along the minus strand of CAIXFN010000005.1, from coordinate 37,239 downwards.
CAGCGTGCTGGCCTTGCGGACGCGCAGCAGGCGGGCCTCCGGGATCATGGACTGTCGATCTCCGGTCACCCGGTTCTCGCCTTCCGTCCCGGTGGCCGTCAGATTGAGTTCCCGTTCGCGATGAATTGCGAGGGGGCTTTGAGCCTCCGCCGGTTGCGCGTTCCATTGGACAAAATGAAAGGTGGATTCCTCGCCGTAATGGCCATAAACCGCCGCCAGATGATTGGAATCGGAAAATCCCTCCCATTGGGTCATTTCGAACTTGGGCGCATTTTTGAATTGCTCCCGATTCGTGTCCAGATGCAGGACCTTTTGGGCGGTGTCATGATGCAGCGCGCCCGGTGGCACCGCGGTAAACGTATCGCCAATGCCGATAAATCCGCCCCGGGCCAGAATGACCTGCACAATGCGTCCGGATTCCAAATCGAGCGCGAGATCCTCCACCTTGCCGAGCTTTTCGCCCTGATAGTTTTTCACTGCCATCCCGATGATTTCACTCGTCTTGGCCGCCCCGTTGAGGTGGCTCATTCGTTGATGTGAGTTCATTTTATCCCGGTGATAGGCGGCGGTGTCCGCTTTGGTTGTGGGTGGCTCTTGCGCGCCCGCCGAACTGGCCATGACCGCCACCGTCGCTGCGCCGAAGAAAACTTGTAATGTTGATTTCATATAATGATGAACATAAGGCGGGATCCTGTCCCGGCCATTAGGGGATTACCCCGGTGGTGTGTCCCCTGAAAAGTGGCAAGTCACCAAAGGGTCAGTCCCGGTTATTCATCAATCATTCTTTGCAAAGCACTTCCGCCTGGCAGGCGGCTTCAGTCCCCACCGCCGCCGATTGACGGCACCTGATAATCGGAGGTGCCCAAGTGTTGGATTGACAGGAGTGGGCATACCAATACCGTGACCATCGAAACATTGGGGGCTCCGTCGAGTGGAACGAGGCGGCGAAACAACTGGCACCAGCAAAAATTATGATGGGAAAGCTGATCAAGCGGGTGGGCGGCGCATCAAATCAACGACTTTACCTGGCCGTGGGTTTGCTGCTGTTCGCTGCGATGGGCTGCGCGGAACCTCGCAAAATAGTTTGCTTCTGGCAGAGTTTCACGCCCACGGACTTGGCCGGCACCTACGTTGGGTTTAGTCCTGCTGGCGGCTACTATGCCTGGCGGATTCAATTGCTGGAAAAAGGTGGATTCATCGCCCGCTCTTGGTGGACCAACGTCCCGTCCGTTTACCGAATTGATTCCTGGCAAATTCGTGGTGGCGCAGTGATTATCAATCATTCGCCGGTCTCTTCAAACGCGCCTCCCTTCAGTATTGTCGGGTTTGTCGATGGCCTGGACGGGATTACGTTTGACATCGCGGAACCAGGGACAGGTTGGTCAAGAAGCGTGGTTTTTTATCGGGAAAGTGAAATGGAAGGCCATATCCTTAAACTGAAGCAAGCAATGGAAAACCTCAAATGACCGAAACCCGCGGTTGTCTTGCGCAAAAGCGACTATGAAAACTGGATTTCAAAGATTCCTTCCCATCTTGTGGTTGGCCGCTTTCTTTGGCACCGCTAATTTTAGTACTGGTGGCGATGGCGATGGCGATGGCGATGCCGACGACGATGCGCTGCGCTTGCCGCGGTGTCGCATTACCATCCAGAGCTTTGAAATTCTTCCGGTTCACTACGACGAAGCCCAGGTCCGCGTTAAAGGGGAGGTCGATATCGCTGGCACCAATGCGTTTCGGTTCGATCCTGACTCGTTGATGATTTCCATTCAAAGCGCCCGGCTTTTCGACGCGCAGGGGGCCCAGTACGAGATCGATTTCCCCATGTGCTCGGATTGTGCCACGTTCGGTGATTTTCAGGGCGATGGCAATTTACGACCTGGCATCACCAACCGTTTCACGTTCCGATTCTGGACTACCGGGAAAGGTATCGTTTTGATCAACCGGAAGCTCATGGAATCGCCGCCCATGGATGCCGGCCCTTCCAATCTGACTTACAATGTTTTTGGCTTATTGGATTCGCGGTCGCGCCTCCCTGACCGTGACAATGGTTCCCGGGAACTCGTAATCTCCGGGTATGGTCACGCGGCCGTCATCAATAAACCGAAAAAAGCGAAAAAATGACCACCTGATCCTTCGGGCCCAAATGGCTAGTTTGCTCCCGCCTCGCCCGGCGCCGGGCATCACACCCCGCCCAAACCCGCCCCCGAATTCGCCCGACCGATTTGCGCCGCTGAGACAGGCAAAATCGGATGGTACAATCCCTTTCAAACCGGCTCTTCTCCGCACTCTCGCCGCTGCCTGCCCTCAACCTGTCCGGGATCCTTTTCGCCTTTCCCCCCTCGTTACCTTCCTGCCCTGCGTTAGCGAAGACGGAAGCTTTTGCGAAGGGGGAAGCAGGGTCGCCCTTCCGGACACTTAATCCAGTTCCCCGCCGTTCACTGCGCCATCCGCTCACCCAAAGTTCCCGCCCAAGGGACCTATCGGTCCCATAGGCCCGATTCCCAGCCCCCATCCCCCGTCCCGGCTCCGGACATTTAATCCAACTTCCCCGGCCGAAAAGGGTGCGCAAACGATCCATCAGGTGTTCCCAGCGTCACCAAGAAGCTTTGCAAGGCACGCCCGGCTTCGCTTCGCGGCCCAACCGGAGGCCGAAGCAGGTTGCCGGCCTTGCCGTGTCCGCTTAGACTGCAACCAGAATATGCCCCCAAAAAATTCGATTCTCCAGGCCACGCGGGATTATGAAAGCTGGCTGGCCGGTGAGTTGCGCTTGGTGCCGGCGGATCTCGCCGCCAAGCATCAAATGATGGCGGCGGATGTCTTCAGCTTCCTGCGGGCAACTTTTTATCGCTGGATTCAATTATTTCCCCGGTTGTGTCCGGACCTCACCCAGGCGCCGACCGTGCTGGCGGTCGGGGACCTGCATGTGGAAAATTTTGGCACCTGGCGGGATGCCGAAGGCCGGTTGATTTGGGGAGTCAACGACTTCGATGAGGCCTATCCGCTTCCATATACGGCGGATCTGGTCCGACTGGCCGCCAGCGCCTGGCTGGCCATTGAAGGAGAGAAAGCCTCCTTCACCCCGGCGGCGACCGAGCGGGCGATTCTGGCGGGTTATGCGGAGGGATTGCAACTGGGGGGCGAACCTTTTGTGCTTTCGGAACGGCACTCGGGCCTGCGTGAAGCCGTCACGAGCCATGGGCGGGATCCGGTGCTTTTTTGGGGCAAATTGGACGCTCTGCCCACGCTTCGCGGGGTGGCGGCACCCGTGCGCCAGTTGCTCCAGTCGGTGCTACCGGAGCCGGGTCTGGCTTTCCGCATCGCGCACCGGCGCGCCGGGTTGGGGAGCCTGGGACGGCAACGTTTTCTGGCCATTGCGGATTGGCGCGGCGGAAAAATTGCCCGGGAAGCCAAGGCATTGCTCCCGTCCGCCTGCGTGTGGGCGGACGGAAAGGCGGACCAGGAGATTTATTACGGCCGGCTGCTGGCGGCGGCGGTGCGGACGGCCGACCCATTTTTGCAGGTGCGGGAGCGCTGGATCGTGCGGCGGTTGTCGCCGTATTGCAGCCGGGTGGAGTTATCCCAAATGCCGAGGGATCACGACAAAGCGAAATTGCTGCGGGCGATGGGGCGGGAATTGGCCAATGTGCACTGGGGCAGTCCGAAGACGGTGCCCGCGGTGCGACGGGATTTGGGGAAGCGCAAGCCGGGGTGGCTGAAACAGGCGGCGGCGATCATGGTGGCGGCGACCAGGCAGGATTGGCAGGAGTGGCGAAAGAGTGGCGGAGAAGTGCCCATCCCCAAAAAGCGGTAATACGTAAGCGGGTGGTAAAAGACGGGCTTGGGGAATCGATTGTCACAGTCCGGTAAAATCTCGGACGGAAGCAGCGCGCAGCCCGGTGGTCGCTTGCTTTTTGGCGATTTGGGTCGATAATCAAGGGACCCTTTTTACGTATGACGCCAGATCATCGACGCGTTTCGCGCTGCACCTGCCGCAAACCTTTGCGCTTTGGGCGTTTGGTTTTGTTGGTCCAATGGTTGGTCCTAGGGGCCATGGCTCCCATGGCGGTGCGGGCCAGTTTGCCACCGGGATGGGTGGATGCGGATATAGGGGGACCCGGCAATGCGGGGGCGGCCAGTTACGTCAATGGCGGCTGGAGCCTGACCGGCGGGGGCAGTGACATTTGGAATAACGCCGATCAGTTTCATTTTGCCTACGAGACCTGGACGGGCGATGGCACTTTGGTGGCGCGGGTGTTGACGATTCAAAACACGGATGTCTGGGCCAAGGCCGGGTTGATGTTCCGGAACGACACGACGGCCGGGGCGATCAATGTGGCGATCGTGGCCACGCCCGGCAACGGGGTGAGTTTTCAATGGCGGAATGCGGTGGGCGGGCAGTGCGGGTACAGCGCGGTCGGAGGTCTGACGGCGCCCGTGTGGGTCAAACTGGCGCGGGCGCAAAACACTTTTGCGGGGTATTACAGCACGAATGGCACAACCTGGAACCAGGTGGGCACCACGCAGACCTTGGCGATCGCGAGTTCCGCGCTGGCGGGATTGGCGGTGACCGCGCACAACAACGGTTTACTGGCGACCGGCACTTTTACCAATGTGACGACGCCGAATTTCCCATTGGTGGGCACGTTCGGGGTTTATCGGGAATGGTGGACCAATCTCAATTCCACCCTGGGAAATTCGCTGATCGTGCTGACCAATCCCACCTACAACCCCCGGTGGCCCAACTCCCCGAGCCCCGCCTTCACGAAATATTTTAGCAGCTTTGAAACCGAGACGAATTCGGGAATGACGAATTACGGCCAGCGCTTGCGGGCCTTCGTGGTGCCGCCCACCAACGGCAATTACACCTTCGGGGTGGCCAGCGATAACACTTCGGCTTTGTACGTCAGCACCGACGAATTCCCCACCAACAAGACGCTGGCCGCGTCCGTCAACACCTACACGGCATTCCGGCAATGGAACAAGGAGGCGAACCAGCAATCCGCCGCCATCTTCCTGACCGCGGGGCGCCGCTATTACCTCGAGGCGCTGATGCAACACAGCACGAATGCCGACAATCTCTCGGTGCGCTGGCAGCTTCCAGACGGCACGTTTGAGGAGCCGCTGAGCGCGACGGGAAATCGGGGGACGATCCTGGTTCCCTGCCAGGGGGGCGACACGCCGGCGGGAATCTACGTCCCGCCCACCAATGTCACGGTCGTGGCGGGGACGAATGCCTGGTTCACGCTGGTGGTCACGAACCAGGCGCCGATGTTTTACCAGTGGCTGGAGAACGGGGTGCGAATTCCCGCCCCCGCGGCGACCAATTCCGTGTATGTCCTGAGCAATGCCACGGTGGCGGCGCACAACGGACTCCTCTTTAGTTGCGTGGTTTCCAACAGCCTGGGGGCAGTCACCAGCGCGCCGGTCACGCTTACCGTGCTGGCAGCGGCGGTGGCGACGGTGACCAACCTGCCCGCGGTGAATGTGCAAGCCACGGCGGCGACCCTCAATGGCCAGGTCGTCGGAATTGGCGGGCAGACTCCCGTGGTCAGTCTTTATTACGGGCCGGTGGATGGCGGGACGAATGCCGCGGCCTGGTCCAATAATGTGGCGTTGGGGCCGCAAAACGGGCCCTTCGGCGTCACCGTCACCGGGTTGGCGACCAACACGACCTATTACTTCGCCGCGTCCGCTGCCAACGCGTTCGGGGTGGGATGGGCCAGCCCGGCGCGCAGTTTCACAACGCTCGCGGCCCCCGCCTTGGTGGCGCTGACGACCTACCACAATGACAATTCGCGGGCGGGGGCGAATACGAACGAGACCTTGTTGACACTGGCCAACGTGAATTCCAATAATTTTGGCCGGTTGTTCGGTTATCCGGTGGACGGTTATGTGTATGCCGCGCCGCTGGTGGCCACCAATGTCCTGATTCCGGGGCGGGGCGTTCATAACCTCCTCATTGTCGCGACGGAGCATGACACGGTGTATGCCTTTGACGCAGATAATTACGTGAGCACGCCCTATTGGACCACGAGCTTCATCAATCCCGCCGCGGGGATCACCGCGGTGCCGGGCGGCGATGCGCAGGGCAATGTGGTGCCGGAGGTTGGCATCACCGCGACCCCGGTGATCGATCCCGTGACCGCCACGATTTATGTCGAGGCGCGCACGAAGGAAATCATCAGTGGGGTGACGAGCTTTCCGCACCGGTTGCACGCACTGGACCTGACCACGGGGATGGAACGAACCAATTTCAACAGCCCGGTCACGCTGGCGGTGACGAATTACCCGGGGACGGGCACGCCCGGCTACAACGATACGGACGGGGCGGGTCATGTGCTCTGGAACCCGTTGCGCGAACACTGTCGCCCGGCGTTGTTGCTGGCGAATGGAATGATTTATCTGGCGTTTGCGTCGCCTGGCGATATTTCCCCGTATTACGGCTGGGTCTTTGCGTATGATGCGCAAACCCTGGCACAGAAGGGCGTTTACAATGCCACCCCTAACGCTGGTCTCGGCGGAGTATGGCAGACCGGGAATGGACCGGCAGCCGACACCAACGGCAATATTTATTTCATCACCGGCAACGGTAATTTTGATGGCACCACCAATTTCGGGGACAGCTACCTCAAGCTTTCCACCACCAACGGGCTGAAGCTGGCCGATTATTTCGCGCCCTACAACCAGGCCAGTTTGAATAGCGCGGACCTCGATGTGGGTTCGGCCGGGTTGCTGTTGTTGCCCGACTCCGCCGGGAATGCCACCCACCGGCATTTGATTTTGGGCGGGAGCAAAGCGAACACCCTCTTCCTCCTGGATCGCGATAACCTCGGGCACTACAACAGCGCGGCCGATAGTCAGATTGTGCAGTCGCTCCCCAATGCGGTGGGCGGTATGTGGAGTTCCCCGGCCTATTGGAACGGCTACTTTTATGTCATCGGGAACGGGGATGTGATCAAGTGCTTCACTGTGACCAACGCGAGCATGAGCACGACCCCGGTGGCGCGGGGGACGGCGGCCTTTGGCTACCCGGGAGCGACGCCCAGCATTTCGGCGAACGGGAACTACAATGCGATCGTGTGGGCGGTCCAGTCGGACGCCTACGGGAGCGGTGGGCCGGCGGTGCTGCATGCCTACAACGCGACCAACGTGGCGCAGGAACTATACAACAGCAGCCAGATCCTCGCGCGCGATAATCCCGGGGTGGCGGTGGAGTTTACGCTGCCCAGCATTGTGAATGGCAAGGTGTATGTCGGGACGGAATACGCGGTGTCCGTTTTCGGGAACGGTCTGTTCATTGCCACGCCCACGATTTCGCCCAACGGCGGGGTGTTCACCAATTCGGTGACGGTGACCTTGGCGGATGCCACGGCCGGCACGACGATCTACTACACGCTGGACGGTAGCGCCCCGACGACAAATTCGCTGATCTACCAGGCTCCGTTCGTGGTGACCAATTCCCTGGCCGTGCATGCGATCGCGGTGAAGCCGGGGGCGGTCGACAGCGGGGCGGTGAGCGCCGGGTTCGTGAACAGCGCTACCCTGGGTAACGGCGCTGGTTTGTTGGGGAAATATTATGGCGGCCAGCTCAAGACGTTCAATGATCCGCCAACCGTGGTCCGGGTCGATCCCTCGATCAATTTCGATTGGGGCAGTGCCGGACCCGATCCCAGTGTCGGATTGACCGGCTATTCGGTCCGCTGGACGGGCGCGGTGCAGCCGCAATTTTCGGAGACGTTTACATTTTCCGCCACCGCGGATGATGGCGTGCGGGTGTGGCTCAACGGCCAGAAAATCATCGACGGTTGGGTGGACCAGGCTCCGACGACCTACACCGCGGCGGTGCCGCTGGTGGCGCAACAGCGTTACAACATCCAGGTGGATTACTATCAGAACGGCGGGGGGGCGGTCGCCAAGCTGGCCTGGAGCAGTCCCTCCTCGCCGCTGGCGATCATTCCGCAGACCCAGTTTTATCCCGTCTCCAATCCGCCGCCGGTGGTGGTGATCACGGGCCCCACCAATGGGGCCAATTTTACGGCCGGCGGGGCGGTGACGATCGCGGCTAACGCGGCGGCGCAGTACAACCGAATTGGCGGGGTGTCCTTCTATGGGAACAACAGCTTGTTGGGGACCGTGACGAACAGTCCGTACACCCTGACGGCTACCAATCTGGCGGCGGGCGCTTACGCCCTGACGGCCGTAGTGAGCGATGCCAGCGGCATTACCGGAACGTCGGCTCCCGTCAATGTCACAATCACGGCGGGCAGCGGACAGCCCTATGGGGTGGTGGCGCGGGCGGTGACGCCGGCCTACTTTAACCTGCCCGGCAGCATTGCGGGCAGTCTGCCGCCGACCCTTTCGCAGGTGGGGGTGTTTACGACTACTGCGAGCCTGACGCCGGCCCCGGGATTGGTTCCGTATCAACCCAACACGGCGTTGTGGTCGGACGGGGCCAGCAAGCTCCGCTGGCTGGCGGTGCCGTACCGGGGGGGAGCGATCACGCCGGAGCAACAGATTACTTTCACTCCGACCGGGGAATGGGATTTCCCCACTGGCACGGTGTTCGTCAAACACTTCGATCTGACCACGGATGAAACCAACCCGGCCGTCCCGCTGCGGCGGTTGGAAACGCGGCTGTTGGTGCGGGACCCGAATGGGGCGGTGTACGGCATCACCTACAAATGGCGGCCGGATAATTCTGACGCGGACCTGCTCACCGCGAGCCTGACCGAGAACATCCTCATCACCAATGCCACCGGGGTCCGGACCCAATTGTGGTATTATCCCAGCCCGACCGATTGCCTCACCTGTCACACGCCGGCAGCCAATTATGTCCTGGGCGTGAAGACACGCCAGTTGAACGGGGATCTCGCTTATGCGCCGTCCGGGGTGACGGACAACCAATTGCGGACCTTGAACCACCTGGGGTTGCTGAACCCGGCGCTTGATGAGGGTGCGATTCCGGCGCTGAGCCGGATGGTGGCGGTGACGAATGCTGGTTCGCCGCTGGTGGACCGCGTGCGTTCCTATCTGGATGCCAATTGCGCGCAGTGTCACCGGCCGGGCGGGGCGGGGGGGACGTTCGACGCGCGGTACGACACGCCGCTGACCAACCAGAACATTATCAACGGGGCCGTGGTGCGCGGGACGCTGGGGGCCGATAATGCGCGGGTGGTGGCGCCGGAGGACATCTGGCGGTCCATGCTCTATCAACGGGCCAATACCACCCAAACGGGGGTGGCGATGCCGCCGCTGGCCCGAAACCTGGTGGATACCGATGGCATGGCGGTCCTGGCCGCCTGGATCAACAGCTTGCCGGGTACCCCGGCCCTAGCGCCGCCCACGATCCAGCCAGCAGGAGGGACGTTCTACGGCCTGGTCAACATCACGCTGCAACCACCAGTGACCAACGCGGCGCTTTATTACACCCTCGATGGCACACTGCCGGGCACCAATTCGTTCGTTTACAACGGGCCTTTTGGATTAACGAGTTCGGCGACGCTCAAAGCGAGCGCGTTCGCGACGGGATACACGAACAGCATCGCGGCGCAGGGCATCTTTACCATTCTTCCTGGGCTGCGGTTTAACAGCGCCGGGTTCCTGACCGACCACTCCTTCCAGATGCAATTGAGTGGCCCGACGAACAAGAGCTATGTCTTGCAGGCTACGACGAATTTCTCCGACTGGATTTCGCTGCTCACCAACACCCCGTTGGTCAGTCCGTTCAGCCTGCAAGACACGGGGGCGACGACGGTTCCCTATCGATTTTATCGCGCGCTGCAATTGCCGTAAACTCCCGGCCGGGTGGCACCGTAGCAGTTGATCAGGCCCCGCGCTTTTTCAACTCTTTGAGCGCGGGGGCATCAGCGAAGTTCTTGTAGTAGTCGTCGAGCGGGTAGCAGCCGGAGCGCAGACCATTGCGGGGTGCGGTGGTGCAATCGCTGAAGGTGCGGCAGATGAACCGAGGCTCAAGACTTCCCCGGGTGGTGGCGTCCACGAGCATGGCGGGATACGACAACACCGCCCGCCCGAGACCGACCACATCCACGTGACCATGGCGCACGTAGTACTCGGCCACGTGCGGCAGGTATTCCTGCAGGTAGGAGTAGCCGGTGCCCACGAGGAGGAGGTCCGGGAAGCGGGCCTTCAGCTGGCGGACGACGTTGATCTGGCGCGCCACGCCAATCAAGGGGTCCTCGGGTGGTTGATAGCCGTCCGACGGCGGGTAAATGGCCGGGCGCTGGATGTGGGGATTATAATAAGGACTGCCGGCGGAAAGATTCACGAGCCGGATATCCAGGTCGGCTAGGATTTGGAGGAACGCAATCGTTTCGGTCAGATCATATTCGATGGGATGGTCTGCGCAAACGCCGAAGCCGTAGTGGTAGGGCAGGCAGCGGGAAAAATCCTCCGGCATCCCGGGCCCGAGCTTGCCCGGCTCCGCCTGCGAAGGATCTGGTTTGAAAGGCACGAAATCAAAGGCGCTCAGGCGCACGCCTATTTCCAGGTGCGGGACGGCGGCGCGGATGCCGGCGACGATTTCCCGCAGCAAGCGGGTGCGGTTGGCCAGCGAACCGCCATAGGGTCCGGGGCGGGTGTGGGCCCCAAGGAACTCGTGCAACAGGTAACCGTGGCAGTGCTTGATGTCCACGAAATCCGCGCCGGCGTTTGCGGCGATCACCGCCGCCCGCACATAATCCTCCACCAACCCACCGAGTTCGCCATCGGTGAATACCAGGGAGTCCGAGGTGACCCCAAATTTGGCATCCAGCAGCGGGTGCCGGAAAGCCACGCGCGGAGTGAGGCGCTTTTTGTCCTCCGGGCGGCAGAACCGGCCGGAATGGGTGAGTTGGAAACCGATCAACAGATCATCCGTGCGACCGAAGCGGGCTTGATGGGCCTGGACCAGGGTTGTCCGCAGTCCGGCGATGCCGGCCTGGTTGGCCTCATGGAGGATGAGTTGATTGGGATTGGCGCGGCCATCCGGGCGCACCGCCATGGCTTCGCCCCCCCAAATGAGCTTGGCGCCGCTCTCACCGAAGCGTTGCCAACGGCGCAGCATGGGCTCAGTGACGCCGCCCGAGGTGGTGCCGTCCCAACCTTCCATGGGGTGAATGGCCCAGCGATTGCCAATGGTGCGGTTCCGGAAGGTGAGCGGCTGAGTAAGCGCGGAGGCGGATCCCGTGGCCGGTTGCTCCTCGCAGTGCAGGTCGATCCGGAGGTTCCGCAGGTGTTCACGGAACGCGGAGACTGTCTTGAGCGCCGGAAGGCGGGTGATTTTGGCCGGAGTCATGATGGAAACGGGTTTAAGTGGTGAGAAAGAACGCGGGACCGGGTTGCCGGTGCGCCGCCCGCAGAATCATGACGCCGAGTTCCCGGGCATGGTAATCGCCCCACATGGAGGATTCGCCGCAAGGCACCTTTTGGCCGGGCGGCACATAATCCCAGCCGTTTGGCCGATGGTAAACGGAATGCAGCAGCAGCCCTTCATGGCGGGGATTGACGGAGAGATAGGGTTCGGCAAAGAGATGCCGGGCGAGGGTGAGCCCGGCCTGGCGGTAACGTCGACCCGCTTTGGGGCGGCCCACGGAAGACAAGTAACTACCGATTCGGAGGAAACCCTGGGCGGCGATGACCGCGGCGGAACTGTCCACCGGTTCCTGCGCGTTGAACGGATCGGCCGGCCGGTCCAGGTGGTCAGGCATCTGCGCCAGACCGGGCGCGCCGGTATCCCAATAGGGAATTCCATCGGTGGGCGTGCGATTGATCCAGAATTCCGCCGTGGCAATGGCGACTGCGGCGAAACGATCGAGGATCACCTGCCGGCCACCGTACGGGGCGAGATCCGCTTCCGGGAGGGTGGCGAGAAACTCCAATTGCTCCGCGTAGCCGCAGAGGATCCAGGCCTGGCCGCGCGTCCACGTGGAGAAGGGCGAGTAGCCCTGCTGGGAACTGGGGCACCGGTAACTCCCGTCGTTCAGGTTGAAAATCGATTCGTGGGCCACCCGGCCGGAAACGTCGTAGGAATCGCGACCATCACCGAAGTAAACATTGTAGCGGGCGGTGGTTTCCGCGTGTTGCAGCAGGCGCCCGAGCAATGAAATCCGCGTGTCCCTTTCCCCCATGAGGCAGTGGCCCAATTGGTGGCCGAGCGCCAGGACACGGAGGGAACGGACAGTGTCGGCAAAGAGAGAATGCGGGCCGTTGAAGGAATAGATGTAGCCGGAGTCCGTGGTCAGTTGCGTCCAGCGCGCCGCCTGGATCGCTCCGGAGAGTTTCAAGGCCAGTTCGTAAAAATGTTGCTCCCAGTCCGTGGCGGGGATCCGGCGGTCCCGGGCCAGGCGCAAGAGATTGCCGTAGGTGCTGACGTTGTTGAACCCGTGATCATGCACGCCCATATGGCTGACGTGGGAGGCCATGTGTTTAACGGTGGCATTGCGGCCCAGATTCAAGAACTCGGAATCATCGGTGGCATCAAACTGGAGCAGCGCGGAGCCGTATTGAAAACCCTGGGTCCATTCCGTCCAGCCGCGCGCGGTGTATTTGCCCCGGACGGTGAACACTGGCGCGCCGGAAGCCCGGGGCCAGCGCTTTTCCAGCGCCAGGATTTTGTCGGCGGAAAGGGTGAATAGGTCCTCGAGGGCGGGGAGGAGATCGCGGGCCTTCAGCGTGGAGTCAATTTTGAACATACGGTTTGAAAATCAAAGCGTCCGGAGATGGAAGCCGCCGTCCACGTCGAAGACCTGGCCGGTGGAGTAGGGGAATTGGCCGCCGAGGATGGCGGCGACACAGAGTCCCACATCGTCCGGTTGACCCCAGCGGCGCTGGGGCACCAAGCCTTGGGCGATCAGGTCGTCGTATTTGGCTTTCACTCCGGCGGTCATGTCGGTGGCCATAATGCCCGGGCGGATTTCGAAAACCTGGGCGCCGGAGTTGGCGAGCCGGGCGGCCCAGAGTTGCACCGCCATGCTGAGCCCGGCCTTGGAGAGGCAATACTCGCCGCGATTCACCGAGGCGGTGTGGGCGGAAATCGAGGTGACGAACACCAGCTTGTAACCGCCGGGCAGGGGGCAGGCGCCGGGATGGCGGAGCCAATGGCGGGCCGCCAGTTGGGAAAGAAAATAAGGACCTTTGAGGTTCACGGTCATGACCTCGTCATAACTGGCCTCGCCCGCCTCGGTGATGTCGGCCCGCACGCGGGGCGCCATGCCGGCGTTGTTCACCAGCGCATCCAGGCGGCCCAAATCCGCCAAGGTTTGGTCGAACAACCGCTGGCGATCTTCCGCGACCGCTAGATTGCCGTGCACCAGGGGGAATTTCTGGTTCGGTCGGTTTGCCAGGGCGGCGCAAATCAATTGGGTTTCCCGGGCGGCGGCTTCATTGCCCTGAAAATGAATGGCAACGCTCCAGCCGATGCGGGCGCAGGCCGCGGCAATGCCGCGACCGAGTCCGCGGCTGGCGCCGGTAACGAGTGCCGCTGGGGGCTGATTCATGTGGGCGAAACGTAGCATGGGGACCGCCGTGGGGGCGAGGAATAAGCGGGAGATTGGGTAACCGTCGCCGGGGAAAAAGGGGAACGAATAGGCCGTGAAAATCGCCAATGAGGTGGCCAGGGTTGGGCCGCCCGAGCGCCTGGTACATAAAACGGGCGGATGCCGAATCAATGCGACATCCGCCCGGGGATTCTCTGACGGAAAGGCCTACTGCTTGGCTCCGCCGCAACCGCCGCAGCCATGACTGGCCACTTCCACCTGGGCCTTGCCCACGCCGGTGGCTTTGGCGGTGGTCACGCACGTGGTGCAAAGGTGGAGAGCCACCTTGTCGGGCGACAGATTCGGGCCATGGGCGGAGTGGTCCACGCGAGCCACGAGTTTGTCCTCGCAGGAGACGCAAGCCATCGGCTTGGCTGAGAGTGGTGCTCCCGCCCGCCGGCTTTCCTCCAGCGCCTGCCGACCGCGCGGCGAAGCCGTAATGCCGTCCGCTCCGGTGGGTTTGTACTGCGCTTGCACAGAACCGATGAAGCCAACCGCCACGGCGAGGGCGAGGGTGGAGCCGATCATCCAGGATTTGAAAGTGCGATTCGTTTTCATTTTGGTAGTTTTCTATTTCTATTTTGCGGGCGAGACACTCTCGCCTTCACTGTTTACTACGCCGGGGCAGAGTCTCCCCCTCCGGACGGTGCTTGCGAAAACCCCACCCTTTTTTGGCCGATTCGGAGTTCGCGAGGTAGCGGGATGATCACGGAATAAATCGTTGGCTTGGGCATCAAGCCGGTTGATTTCCCGGATCATGCGCTTCCAGATCCGCTTCAAATTTCTTTTCGGCCTCGGCACGGGGCAGTTTGTTGGCCGCTGCGGCTTCGGCTGCCGGGGTCAATTCGGGGTCGGCCTCCCGGACGGGAAGGTTGGGATCCACGGCTTGATGGGGTTCGGGAGCCGGGATGCTCGGGGGAGCGATCATCAGCGCCCTCTCCGGCGGTAGACGAACCCCCCGCCACCCAACAACAGCACCACCAGCACGATGATTAAAAGAGTTTCAGTTGACATATCTTCAACCCTATCCCCCTTCGTGATGCCGTGATACGGGGGGATTTATCCCCGGGTGCTGGCGAAATGATTGTAGTTCGCAACCGGGAACGATTTTGAAGCGGTGTTCAATGCCATTTCCGTTGCGGAATGGTTCGTCGAGCAGCATTGGGAAATGCTGCCGGGGGGCGGCGTGAAGCCCGGAAGGAGAAATCGCACCAAGTGCGGAAAATCATTGCCAATCCCGAGTCAGACGCCGCAGGCTGCGGTGTGCGAGAAAGTTGGCGTGCGGGATGCTGGAGATTTGACGGGGTGGTGTGACGGTCATATTGGCAGCGCTCGTGGCTTCCTCCAACCGGTCCGACTTCGCCCCGGCTTTACTGTCGGTGAAGTGATTGCCAACAGGCTGGTACGATGGCACGGCGACGAGCGGTATCGGAAGCTGAATGAGAGCCTCCGTAAGGCTGGTCTGAATATTAAATCCGCGCATTACCGCCCGGCCGCCGCGGCGGGCGCGTTTGTGGGTAAAACGTTTGTCCTCACCGGCACCTTACCTACTTTTAAACCGGAGGAAGCCGCCGCGAAAATCGAAGCCCTCGGTGGCAAAGTCAGTGCCAGCGTCAACAAAAATACGGACTTCGTGGTCGTCGGCGAAGACGCGGGTTCGAAACTCGACATGGCGCAAAACTCGGGGTTAAAGTGATCAGTGAGGCGAAGTTTTTGAGGCTGTGTGACGCACCGGGCGTGAACTCTTTAATAAACAATCTCCTTCAGCTCAATCGTACCCAAGTCGACCGAAACTTGGGATTCGGCTGAATTGGAGGCAGGAATGGTGACCTTGGCGGTTTGCGGCCCGCCAAAAGGGATGAAACCACCCGGGGGAAAAACGCGTCGTGGGTCGGGATTTGCGCCGGCTTTGGGAGGCGTAGCGGGCTTTCGCAGAAAAACATTTAGGAAATAATCCCCCGCAGGAATGTCGTCCCCATGGAGCGTGCCATCGGGCTCGAACCAGACCGAATAACTCAGGGTCTTTCGCCAAACCTCCAAACCTTCGGACGACTGCCACCAATTGAGCCGCCGAAGGCCGTCCAGCAGTTCGGCCGCATGATACGCTTCATCGGTGGCGAAGTCCTTGCGACGCGCGAGATTTGGTAAATCCGCCGGCTTCGGCAAAGCAATCTTCAGGATGCCCGAGCTGTGGCTGAAATCGAAACCGTCTTCGACCTTGGTGGCGTGGATTCGACCGGTCACGGGTCGACCATTGCCGCCCAACACCACTGTCAAAGTCTCTCCAGGCCGAACCACTACGGTGGTCCGATCTTCCGCTAAGCGCCCAAGCATATTTCTGCCAATGACCAGGTCCCCGGGCGGAACGTCCTCGAAGGCGAACCCGCCGTTGGCATCGGCCAATACCATAAACGGCTCGTTAGGCAGAAAGTGAACCTGCACCCAGGGAGTCCAGCCACGTTTACGCAGCCAGATTGTTTCTTCGGGCAGGCGGTGGGTGGAGGCGGATAGCCGGCCTTCGATCCGCCCCCAAGGTTGCAGACGAATAACGGGATTTGTGGCCAGGCTATCCGGAGTCCACTCCGCGTAGCCAGTTTGATGCACGGCAATCATCAACGCCACATCTTTCTGCAGGTCAAAATGAAAGCGTCCGTCGCTATCGGTCAGGCGGTAAACACATTCTTCACGATACAGCAGTCGGCGTCGACCAAGGATTGGGCTACCGCCTATATGTTTGCCTTGGGCCACTTCCGCCCCAACGGCGGGTTGGCCGTCGGGGAGTAAAACCTGACCGTCCCAACTGCCGATTCGGCGCAGCCTGAAGTCCACCGTTTGGTTTCCGTCAGTTGGGCTGATCGGTTTACTGGTGGGTTCATAACCGTCCGCCTGGACCTGGAGTTTCATTGGCTGGGCTTGGCGCGACAGACTAATGGAATATTTCCCGGCCATTCCTTCCTTGTTCACCGGCTGGTTGTAGGGCCCTTCGGTGGTGATGACCTGGAATACCGGGATGGGTAACCCGGTGGCAGCATCCACCACGATACCTTTCAGCGTGAATTGGCTATCTGGCTCGTCCGACTCCAGCGTGACGAGGTGATCGCTCCCGTCAGGCGTTAGCGCGATTTGCGCCGTCCGGAAGCCTGGTTTGAACACCCTAATTGCCAGGGACTTTTGGGGCGCGCCATTCCAGGAAAACACACCGCTCGAGTCTGTCCTGGCGCTCCACTGGAAAAGTTCGCCAGCAGCCGCATCAATTTCCAATTCAACACCTGCAAGCGGTTGGCCATTGCTGTCCAGGACATGGCCGTGCAGGCGTTGTCCCACTTTCAAAACCACGACGGGACCATTCGTTGGGCCGTCCAGATTGAGAGTAATCGATTCGGGCGCATAATGGTCGGCTTGAAAAGAAAGTTTCAGAGCGCCGGGCGCGGCGTTCAGAATGCTGTACGTTCCGTCGCTTTGACTGGTCACGACGGCAAACGAGTCCGACCATTTGAGATTTTCGACAATCCGAACGCCGGCAATCGGCTGGCCCATTTGATCCGTGACCTGGCCGGTAACCTGAAGTCCCCTTTTCAATTGGGTGCGAAGTTGACCGCCGAGTAAGTCGGCCTTGGGAACCGCAACTTGCCCGGTGCGCGGGTGCCTGGTGGCATCGCAAACGAATTCGGCCGGTAGAAATTGCCGACTGTTCAATTGGAAAATCAGATTTTCCCAATCGGGCGGTAATCGGTTGCAACTCCATCTCCCCTCCGCATCCGTGAGCACCGTTTCGGCCCAGCCATAATTGAGACGGGCACGTTGTCGCGGTGGAAGTTCCGCGTTGCGGATCGTCGACTGCAGACGGACCTGGACTCCTTCCACGGGTTGACCCGCCTCATCCGTGACCAAGCCGCCGACGCGAATTCCTGGGAACAGTTTCAACTCGTAATAATCGGGAATATCCGCCGGATCATCTCGCTGGAAGCGCGACCAACTGACCAGCATGCCCGCGTAACCGTCCATTTCCGCGCGAATCCAAAAGTCAAAGTCGGCGGCCGCCAAAGTCGGCAGGGTTATCTCGGCGAGTCCGGTAGCATCCGTGAACGTTTCTGTTCGATTCGCATTCAGATTGCCGGAAATTATTTTCACCCCCGGAAGCGGAGCAGACGCGTTCCCGTCCCGCACCACCAGCCGCAGACTCTGAGTGCGGACAGCCTTCGGTTTAGCCGCCGCAGCGGCCAGGAGTGTCGTTTTGGGGGGCAAGGGCGTCGACTGCGCGATCGGACGGAGGGGCGGGGAGTTGTGCCACGCCACGGATTTCCCGCGGCCAAGCCACAGCAGCAGAAGAAGTCCGAATACCGCTGCGGCCGGCACCACTGCTAACCACGAGAGCCTCTGGCCGCTCCGGGGTCGGAAATGATTCGCTCCGGGCGGGCTTTGCCCCACGCTTTGAAGAACGGATCCAATTATTGCCGCAGAAGGTTGTGCCGCCGCGTTCTGTTCCAACAGGAAAAGCAAAACCGCCGCCGAACAGACCACTCCATGTTGCGAGAAAAAAGTCCGCAATTTCTCCACGGCCCGGCCCACCCGCATTTTGGCCGCGGCCTCCGTGGTGCCCAAGTTCTCTGCGACCTCCAGCATCGATTGACCGCGAAAGAAGCGCAGCAAAACCGCAGCCCGGTCGGTTTCATTGAGTTCGTCCAAGCCTTCATTCAACAAGGGTTCGATGTCGGCCCAATAGCGGTTATCTTCCCGGTCGATCTCAAGCATGCTGGCAGCCATCCTTTCCCGCGCGACTCTTCGTTTATCCCTGCGCACCTGCATGGCCGCCAGTTGCCGGGTGGTTTGGTAAAGCCAGCCTGGGAGTTGAGCCGGATTCCGGATCGCTCCCGCCTGGTTCGCCAATGCGCAAAATGCCTGCTGGCAAATCTCTTCGGCGACAAAAGCATCGCCGACGTGCCGACGTGCTGTGCCATAAACCAGACCGGCGTAGCGGCGCACCAATTCGCCGAGCGCATCCTGGTCCCCGTGATCCCGGTATTTGCTTAAGAGTCGTTCGTCATTCATTTTCGCCCAATAAGTTGCCGCCCGACGGCAAAAGGTAACATTCGCCTGGCAAATGAGGGAACGGGAAACCGGGAAGACAGGGCCGCTGCAACTTGCGAGATGGAGGATGCGCAGTTCCGTGGCCTGACACTTCGTGCGGCGGGGTGAGGAGAAACGGCACCACGGATCCGGGACTTGTCCGTTCAGCCGCGGGGTCGCCCTTGTGCGGAGGCCCAGCCTCGCCGCTTTTGGGCGACGCGTAGCCGGAAACTGCGGCGCTGTTGCCGGTCCTGCCCGAAGGGCGCGTGGGCTACGATGTTCTGACGCCTGGCCGCCGCAGCGCAGCGACAGAGGGCAGTGGTCAGACTGAATTGGGTGGCTGGGGCAGGGTCGCTGTCCCTTCAGCGACTCTGACGCGGCCTGGGTTCTGCCCGGTTCCTTGGAATTGCATCTACCGCCTCCTTCGCCCCGACTCACTCATTCAAGATTTAGCTCATCCGTGCCAAAATGGCTTGCCCCAGGCGTGTCGATAAAACATCCCGGAGCTTCTTCAGTTGTTCACATTGTTCCCGGTCTAAATCCTTGAAGCGTTGGTCTTGAAATTTAACGGGTACCGCTTTGGTTTGGGCTTTCCGGCGAGCTTGCAAAATGTCGATTCGGGCGTCCACTCGACCGCTTATTTTCCGCCCGAGATCGATCAGCATATTGCGGGTGCGTCGCACATCCGGGTGGTCATCGCCAAGATCGCTTCCCTGTTCCATTAGTTTGCTTTCCACAACCTCCCAATCCTGAGCCAAAACTCTTAAAAGTCCATCGTCCGGGGCCGCCTTGATCACCAGCGCTAACAAGCTAATTTGCGTCGCCGGCAAAGGGGTTTCCGCCTTGTGATGATTTGATCCAATGGGCACATCTGCGGTTGCACCGGCGCGATCCTTTGCCGGTTGGGTCGCCGTGACGCAACCGGACAAAAGGGCCGCCACCAAGGCACTGGTTAAAGCCAGCGAGCGGATGAACTGGTGCCGAGGGGAGCATTTGCAATCGTTGTTCATAGGAATTCGGGTTTGATACCCAAAAGGACGTTCTCGGACTATTGACACCGCAACCAGATCCTGCGTTCAACCTTCGCACGGGCAAACCCCAGTCCGGTGATGCTTTTGATTTCGAGGTGGCGCAATGCTGTGTAGCTGGCCGGTCAGTGGTCAGATCCGTTCCGGGCTGCGAGGCTGGGTCGCTGTCCTCCAGCGACGCTGCCGAGTGCTTGGCTCTGGCCTGTCTCGGATGCTGGCGATGGCGCTTGCTCCGGTGCCATGCTCCGAGTCAGGCTCCGCTCTCCCCCTGGCGGGTCGCCCCGGTCGCGTCAGCGGAGGGTCGCCAGGCCGTTATGGCGACCCGGGCTGAAGCGCTACGGCGGCGGTTCTGGCTCGTTCCAGCACAGCTCCGGCTGGCGGGACCGGTCCCTCCGGTCCTGCCCGATGGATGGGTGCGCTTCCTTCGGATCAATTCACGCTCGATTTTCAACTGTCATGTGGCAACCTTGCGCTGTGAAGGGAAAGAAACGCTGGAAGGTTGCTGGCATCAGCATCGCCGCGCTGGTGTTTGCGGCGGGACGGCTGCTTTGGCCGGCGCCGGAGCCGGTTTATCAGGGGAAATCGTTGAGCTATTGGCTGCACGATACCGATGTGACTTGGGGCGGATATTGGCGCCTTCTGCGCCCTGAGGCCAAGAGCGCAGTGCGAGCCATCGGAACGAACGCGATTCCAACCCTCTTAAAATTGGTCTCTGCGAGAGACGCTCCTTTGACTGGCAAAATTAATTCGTTCCTGATGCATGTTCCATGGGTTTCGTTCCGATTCGAAACGGTGAGCCGCAAGCGGATGGACGCTTCTAATGGTTTTCTTGTGTTAGGCCCCTTGGGCAAAGACGCTGTTCCTGGGCTGCTACGCATGTACACTCGTACTCCGCACGACCAGGAGCAACGGCAAACTATCGTCGCTATTTTTGGCAACATGCGCTCGGCAGCGGAGGATTCCGTACCCTACCTCGTTCACGACTTGGCAAACGAGCCCGACAATAACCTTCGGGCCTCCATCGCGTATAGTCTGGGAACGATTTCGACGCGCACAGAAATTGTAATCCCCGCCCTTATCGCCGCCCTTAGTGACTCCGCATTCCACGTTAGAGAGAGGGCGGTTGACGCCTTGGGAGAATTGCATGCGCAACCGGAATCCGTAATCCCCGCGTTGGTGGCTATGCTACGCAACGACAATGCCGACCTCACATACCAAGTGACCGTAGCACTGGGAGAATTCGGCCCAATGGCTCGTGCGGCGTTGCCAATCGTGAAACGGATGGTGTTTGAAGGGGAATTGCAAGTGTCTAGCACCCGTCAATACCTCGTGGCCAAGAGCGCCCTGGCAAAAATCGAACCCAGCAATTCGGAACTCTGCGACTTCCCCAACTGACTGCCGTAGGCGCGACGAAGGAGCATCTTGCCCTTTCCGCCGCTCTGCGCGCCAAGGGGCATTCGCGAGCCAGAACGGATGAATTGCAACCGCGACATTCGAATTACTGCGGCGTCCGTCGCGCGCGCAGAGCAGCGTCCCGCGCCGACAACGGCTCACGGACGACACTGACGGCGCGTGGTGCGGCGTAGCCGCAAGCGTCGGAGGACGCGGAAGGCGCAGTGTGAACGTGCGGTTGGCTGGCGGATCAAACGAAGCGGCGAACGGGATATGGCGCCCTGGTGTTGGGCCGGAAAAAGCAATGGGAGGTTTGCGATGGCAAAAACAAAATGGGCCTCAAACTTTCGTTTGAGGCCCGAAATTGGTTGCGGGGGCAGGATTTGAACCTGCGGCCTTCAGGTTATGAGCCTGACGAGCTACCGGGCTGCTCCACCCCGCGATCCGATGAGATAATATGTTCCATCCCGCGGAAGGACACAAGGTATTTTAACATAAATCTTTTGATGCCGTCAGATGGCGGCGGGGGCGAAGATGGCTTCGGTCATGCCGTGGATGATTTTTTTGTCGGCGGGGCAGACGGTGGCGAGGACGCCGCCGAGGTTGGCGCGGGCGGCGTCGCCGTCGCCGGTCACGAAGTAGTAGGGGCAGAGGCGGACGCGGCCGGGCATGGGGACGACCTGGTTGGTCGCAAAGTCAAACCATTGGAAGTCCACGAGGCGCGGTTTTTTGAAGCGCTGGAGGACGGAGGGGGAGTGGCCGAAGCCGGCAATGGCGCTGTCCACGGCGGCGGCCCAATCGGCTTGGGAGAGGTCGTTGCCGAGGAAAACGCCGCGCGCGCCCCAGGCTTTGGGGGAAAAGCCGGAGACTTTGAGGATCAAATCGCGCTCGCGTTGGGACAGGTTTTTGAGCTGGGTCCAATCGGTGAGGTCCAATTGGGGAAACGCGCCTTGAGCCGGAAGCGGCGTGGGGTCGATGAGCCAGGTGTAGGGCACCAGTTCGAGGAGCCGTTTCAGAAAGCCTTCGCCGAGTTCCTGGCGCCAGTAGCCGCGCAAGTGGCGGTTCCACAGGAGGGCGAACAGCATCTTTTCCTCAAAAATCGGCTTGGGCGGGGGGGTGAGGCGGAGATGCTGCTCGCGGGCCTTTTGGAAGAGGGTTGCGGCGTTAGGGACGTTGGCAGTGTCAAAGAGTTCGAAAAAGCGGTAAACGGCGTCGCCCTCGGCAAAATCCTGGAAGGCGGCATCGCGGACATGGAAGCGTTGGGGATCCAACTGCTCGGCCAGCCATTGCATTTCGGGACGGTAGGTGGCGGCTTCCTCGGAGATGACGAGGTGGACCTGGGGAGCGTTTCCGAAGATGCCGGCAAATCCCTGGAGCATGCCGTTGGCGCCCCCGAGGACTGCCTGCCCCATGCGGGAGTAGGTCTGGGTGAGCCAGGCCGTGAGACCAATGCCGCCGGGGACGCTGTCGAGTTCGGTGACGGTGAGGCCGTCGTCGGTGAGCAGAAGATCGGGGCGGATGACGCGGGGCCATTCGTTTTTGAAGGCGGCGGCGCGCTGGAGTTCGAGCAACCCGGCGGGTTTGCCCTGGTCGAGCCATTCCGCGACCCAGCGGGGTTGTTTGCCTTCGAGGCTGAGGCGGTAGAGGCGGTTAACGGCTTTGTTGAACTGGAGGAGGACGCGGCCGAGGCGTTCCAGGTCTTTGGCCAGTTCGGGGCCGAGATGGAAAGGGGTGGGGCTGATGCGCCAATCGTGGCCGGAGAACAGGCCCTGGGCCGGGAGGTTGGCCTGGATGAACCGGGCCTGGGTTGCGGCATCCGGAGGGAGTTGGTCAATTTGGTTTTCCATGCGGCGGGCGGATAACGAACCGGGCGGGCACCCGGGCTCTGGAGCAGTCGATTTCAGGCCCGGACCTGGCCGGTGCCGATGCCCAGCCACTTGTAGGTGGTCAACTCGTCCAAACCCATGGGGCCACGGGCGCCGATCTTGTCGGTGCTGATACCTATTTCCGCTCCCATGCCGAATTCACCACCATCGGTGAAGCGGGTGGAGGCGTTCCAATAGACAGCGGCGGAGTCCACCTCGGCGAGGAATTGCCGGGCGCGGGCCTCGTCGCGGGTGATGATGCTGTCCGAATGGGCGGAACCGTAATGATTGATGTGATCAATGGCGCCCTGAACGCCATCCACGAGGCGGACGGATAGGATCAAGTCGAGGTATTCGGCGTACCAATCGTCCTCCGTGGCCGGTTTGTTGAGGGGATGGCCGGCGGACAGGTGGGCGGCGGCGGCGGGATCGACCCGGAGTTCCACGTTCCGCGCGTGGAGGAGCTTGGCCATCGCGGGCAAAAAGTCCGGCGCGATGGCGCGGTCCACCAGCAGGGTTTCCAGGGCGTTGCAGACACCCGGGCGCTGGCATTTGGCGTTGAGGACGATTTCCTCGGCCATTTTGAAATCGGCCGCGGCATCCACGTAAACATGGCAAACGCCCTTGTAATGCTTGATTACCGGCACTTTGGAGCATTCGGCCACGGCGCGGATCAGGCCTTCGCCGCCCCGGGGCATGCAGAGGTCAACATAAGCGGTGAGCGAAAGCAGTTCCCGGATGGCGTCGCGGTCGGTGGTGGCCACGACCTGAATGGCATTTTCCGGGAAGGTGGGGAGGGCGGCGCGAGCGGCCGCGAGCATGATTTGCGCGATGGCCTGGTTCGAGTGCAGCGCTTCCTTGCCACCGCGCAGGATGGTGGCATTACCGGACTTAAAGCAAAGGCTGGCGGCGTCTGCCGTGACGTTGGGCCGGGATTCGTAAATGATGACCACCACACCGATGGGGGTGCTGATCTTTTGCAGTTGCAGGCCGTTGGGCCGCGTGCGTTCCGCGAGGATCCGGCCGACGGGGTCCGGCAGATCAGCGACTTCGCGCAGGCCACGGGCCATGCCGGCAATGCGTTTACCATCGAGTTTGAGGCGATCCAGAAGGGCGGCGGATAATCCGCTGGCGGTCCCGGCGGCCAGATCTAGGGCGTTCGCCGCCTGAATCGCGGGGGCTTCGTTTTCCAATGCCGCCGCCATGGCGCGGAGGCAGAGATTCTTTTCGTCCGGCGAAAGGCGGGCCAACGCGCGAGAGGCGGATTTGGCCTGCTGCGCGAGCGCCAACATTTGTTGTGCTAAATTCACGCGCCCAAATTAAGTCAAAATCCCAAAGTTGAAAGTGGGAATTTTTGACGGTTTAGTCAACGGATAGGCAAAGCGCCGGCCATTGCGGCCGGCGCGCCACCACGGAGAGAACGGGACGTCAAGCCAGCTTGACTTTGAGCTTATTGCCCTTGATGCGGGTGCGATTCATCTTGGCGATGATGGCATTCGAATGATGGGTGGCGACGTCCACGAACAAGTGACGCTCCCGGATATCAACGGTGCCCACCACGGTGGCAGGCAACCCGGTTTCACCGAGGATGGCGCCGACGACATCACCCGGGGCCACGCCCATTTCCTGGCCCACATTCATGAACAAACGGGTTTGCTCATCAGGGGTGCGGCGGCTGGGTTTGACGGCGGGTGCCGTCGGAGCCACGGAGCCGGGAGCATGGGGCGCAAACGGCAGGCGGGCGTTGGCATCGGCCGCGATGGTGTTGGGATCAGCCGGCGGAGCGGGGCGGGGGGCCTTGGGGACGTAGCGCGGGGCCGGGCCCGAGGTGGCCGGGAACTGGCGATCCGCGCGGGGTGGCACGGAACGGGGGTAGGGCTGGGAGGCGGTCGGAGCGGCCGGGGCGGAACGAACGAATGGGACGCGCGCCTTCGGAGCCGGCGCAGCGGGCGCGATGGGTGCCGTGGCTTCGGCGGCGGCAACGGGAGCCGAGGAGGCAGCCGGAGCCGGAGCCGGAGCGAACTCCGCGGTTGCGGGGGCCGCTGGGGCGGGCGGGTTCGCGGGCGTGGCCGGAGCGGCTGGGCGGGCCTTCACCGGGGGTTTGGAGAGCGGCGCGGGCGCAGGGGCGGCAGTGCGGGCAACCCAGGGCTTTTTGGTGGGGGGAGCGGGCCGACGGTCATCCCGCGGGTCGCGATCGAAATCACGGTCCCGATCGCGTTCACGACCACGCTCGCCGCCACCGAATTCCGGGCGACGAGGACGGGCGTCAGGGGCGGGCGGCGCGTTTTTGGCGGCTTGCGCGGCACTTTCACCGAGGACCTGGCTGAGCAGGGCGGAGGCGATGTCGGTGCTGGTAAAGCCTTCCTCGAGGAGGCGTTCAATCAAATGTTCCTGGCGGTTGAACTCCCCGGATTGCAGGGTGGTGCGCAGTTTTTCGAGGAAAGTGTTATCGCGCGCTTCCACGACCTCGTTGGCGGTGGGCGGGCGGCCATGGTGCATTTTCACCTTGGTGTAGCGCTCGATGTTGTAAATCTGGAACACCTCGCGGCCGGCGGCGAAGGAAATGGCCTTGCCGCTGCGCCCGGCCCGGCCGGTGCGACCGATCCGGTGCAGGTAGTCTTCGACGTCGTAGGGCAGGTCGAAGTTGAAGACGACCTCGATGTCGTCCACGTCGATGCCGCGCGCTGCGACGTCGGTGGCGACGAGGAATTCGAGGCCCGATTTGCGGAACTTGTTCATGACGCGGTCCCGCATGGCCTGGGTCATGTCGCCATGGAGGCGGTCGGCGGAATAGCCCTGGGCATTGAGATGATCCACGAGGTCATCGACCATGCGCTTGGTATTGCAGAAAATGATGCCGAGCTTGAGATCGTGGATATCGATGAGGCGGGTGAGCAGCTCGATTTTGTAACGGCGATCCACCTCGTAATAAATCTGTTCGACAGTGGGAACCGTGAGTTCCTTGCGCTCGATTTTGACGCTGCGAGGCTCCTTCGCGTACTTTTTGATCAGGTCCTGGATCGGGCGGGGCAGGGTGGCGGAGAAGAAAACGGTCTGGCGTTCCTTGGGCACGCCCTGGAGAATCGTTTCGATGTCGTCGCGGAAGCCCATATCCAGCATGACGTCGGCCTCATCGAGAATCACCATTTTGACCTTGTCCAGGCGGAGTGTGCCGCGGCGCATATGGTCCATGACGCGGCCGGGGGTGCCGATGACGATATGGGCGCCGGCGCGGAGGCCCATGAATTGGCGCTCGTAGGACTGGCCGCCGTAAACGGGCAGGACGTTGATGCCGCGCTTGAAGGCGGCGAGCTTATGAAATTCCTCGGAGACCTGGACGGCCAATTCGCGGGTGGGGCAGAGGATCAGGGCCTGGGTGGCGCGGAGGGCGGGGTCCACCTTTTCCACGGCGGGCACGGCAAAAGCCGCGGTTTTGCCGGAGCCGGTCTGGGACTGGCCGACGACATCGTGGCCCTCGAGCAGCACGGGAATGGCCTCGGCCTGGATCGGGGAAGCCTGCTCAAAGCCCATCTTTTCGATGGCGCGCAGCACTTCCGGCGAAATGCCCAATTCGGAAAATAATTTAGTACTCATTCAATGACACAATTAATCACAAATGACACTGTAACCCACCTTAGCCAACTACGGGAGATAAATCGGCGGGGGATTTGGGAGGTCGTTGGCGGTTGGGCGCCGGGGGGCGGTGCGCCGCAGCGCGGAAACCTAGGGGGCGCTGAGATCGGCGGCGATGATCTCCTGGTCATTGCGGGCGTAGATATGGCGATTCGCGAAGGCCGGGTGGGACCAGAGGACGTCGCGGCCGGCGGCAGTATTGGTGGGTTTGAGCAGATGGGCGCGGCTGATTTCGTCATAGCCTTGCGGGCTGAGGTGGGCGATGATCAGGTCACCCTTTTCATTAAAGAGGAAGAAGCGGTCGCCGTTTTTGACCAGGAAGGCATTGGCCCAGCGCATTTTTTTGCCGTCAGGGGTCGTGGCCTGGAGGGTTTCCCAGAGGCGTTCGCCGGTGTCGGCTTTGAGGCAACGTAACTGGCCGTAGCTGCACACCCCATAGATATGACCGTCCTCCAGAAACGGGGTGTTCATAGTGCAGTGGAGGGCGTCGGTGTCCATTTCGCTCACTTTCTTGCTCTGCCACACGACTGTTGCGGCAGGTTTGGCGGGATCCAGGCGGAGCATGAGGGAGCCATTGTAGAAGCAGGTGAGGTAAAGGAAGTCATCCAATTTACGGGGAGTGGGAATGGTCATGCCGGAGCGGATGTTGCAAGGCTCGGACCAATAGACTTCGCCGGTATCCGGATTGAGGGAATTGACAGCCTGGGGATGCCAGACAATGAGCTGGCGTTTACCGCCGGCGGAAAAGATGGCGGGCGCGCAGTAGCCGGGTTCCTTGGAGGAGAGGGCATGCCAGATTTCGTGACCGTCATCCTTGTCAAACGCCACGGCAGTGGTGTTCGTGCCACCGACCACGCAGATCAAGCGTTGGCCGTCCAGCAGCGGGTTGGCGGAAAACCCCCACATGGGGGTGACGATGCCATAGTCTTTTTTATAATCGTGGGACCAGATGACCCGGCCATCCCGGGTGTCGAGGCACAGCAGGGTGCCTTCCGCGCCGAGGGTGTAAACCTTGCCATCGCGGACGACGGGCGTGGCACGCGGACCGGCGGGATAGCTGATGGTGTAGGGGCAATCGTATTCGTGCTGCCACAGGATGCGGCCGGTGGCTTCGTCGAGGCAGAGCACCCGTTCGGTGCCCCGGATGATCCCGCGTTCGAACGGGTTCGCGGGGTTATTGGCGTCTTTGGCGAGCAGGCGATCCATTACGTAAACCCGACCCGCGGCGACGGCGGGACCAGAATAGCCGGCGCCGATGGGCGTGCGCCAGCGGATCGAGGGGCCGTTGGTGGGGAATTTAGCGAGGATGCCGGTTTCCCGCCAAACGCTATCGTGCTGGGGGCCCAGCCATTGGGGCCAATCGTCCGCGCGCAGGCTGCCGGGGAGGGAAAAAAAGAGGACGAAGAGGGGAGCGAGGATTTGGATCGGTAAACGCACAGAGGCAGGGTGGCACAAAGATGCGGTTTGGGGAAGGGGGTGGTTTACGGGGGGGAGGGGAAGCGGAGGTGGGTAGGTTCTTGGGAAAGCGAGGGGCGGGGTTTGGGGCAGGGGAAACCGGACCCGGCCTCACTGGGAGCTACGCCGGGCATGCCGGCAACATAAATGCGGAACTCCGAGCGGGGACGGAACCCGGGCCCCGGAGCGCGGGGCTCCGGGGCGCGGGATAGTGGATTAGCGTTGAATGCGGGCGCTGCCGCCTTTCATGACGTGCATGACTTCTTCCAGATTGACCTGGGAGGTGTCGCCGCGGGTGGTCTGCAGCAGCGCGCCGTGGGCGGCGCCGAAGTTGACGATGTCCTGGGGTTTCATGCCGGTGATGAAACCATAGGCAATGCCGCTGGAGAAGCCGTCCCCGCCGCCGACGCGGTCTTCGATTTCCAAATCCTTGAATTGGCGGGCTTCAAAGAACTGGCCGTCATACCACAGGATGCCGCCCCAGTTGTTGATCAGACCGCTTTTAACTTCGCGGAGGGTGGTGCAGACGGCCTTGATGTTGGGATAGGTCTGCACGACTTTTTCCACCATGCGTTTGTAGGCATCGACAGGTAGTTCCGAAAGGTTGGCATTCGTGCCTTCGACTTCGAAACCGAGCACTTTTTGGAAATCCTCCTCGTTGCCGATCAGGACGTCGAGATTGGGGACAATTTCCTTCGTCACGGCGATGGCTTTTTCGCTGCTCCAGAGTTTGCTGCGGAAATTGAGATCGTAGCTGACAATGGTGCCTGCGGCGCGGGCCGCCTGGCAGGCCGCTTTCACGACGGCGGCGCTGCTGTCTGAGAGCGAGGCAAGAATACCGCCGGTATGCAGCCAGCGGGAACCTTCGCCCGAAAAGACTTTGGTCCAGTCGATTTCCGAAGGTTGCATGCTGCTGATGGAGGAATTGCCGCGATCATACATCGTGACGCTGGCGCGAACGCCGGTGCCCACTTCCGTGAAATTGAGGCCGACACGGTTGCGCCGGCCAACGCCGTCGAATTTCTCCATGACGACGTGAGAAACGTCCATGCCCACCGAGCGGGCGTGGTTCAAGATGATGCGGGCGACAGGGTTGTCCGGCAATTTGCTGATGAAACCGCCGCGGAGACCGAGGCGGGCGCAGGCATACCCGACGTTGAACTCGCCGCCCCCCACGTCCACTTCCAGGGTTTTGGCGAATTCGATGCGGCCGTGGCCAGTGGGCGCGAGGCGCACCATACACTCACCGAGCGAAAGGATGTCAAATTTGCATTGGGAACCGTCGCGAACTTTTATTGGCATAGTGAGAGAATCAGACAAAAAAATCGGGGAACTGTCAAATCCGACGCGACCCTGGCCGAGAGCGGGTGGGAATGGGGGAAATCCCGGATTCGACCGGTGGGCGAAACTGTGCCACATTGTAGATGGATGAAGCCGCTATTTGTTTTCTTGAGCCGGATGGTCCTTTCCCTGGCTTTAGCCCTGCCGGCGCTGGCACAGGATCCCACCCCGCCGCCCGGGCCGCCGGAGTATCCGTTGCGCACGCCGGAGGAATTAAGCCAAATGCTGGCGCCCATCGCCATTTACCCGGACCCGCTGATTTCGGAGTTGCTGCCGGCGGCAACGTTTCCCGAGGAGATTGTGGTGGCGGATCGCTATCTCGCCGCGAACGGGGATCCCAACCTGATTGACCAGCAACCCTGGGATGCCAGTGTGCAGGCGCTGGCGCGTTATCCGGCGGTGCTGAAATATCTGGATGACAATCTGGCGTGGACGACGGCCGTGGGGCAGGCGTTTCTGGCGCAACCGGATGATGTCATGCAGGCGATCCAAAGTTTGCGGGCGCAGGCGGTGGGGTTGGGGAATTTGCAAACCACTCCGGAAGCCCGGGTGGTCATTGATGAAGGGTTGGTGGAGATCCAGCCGGTGGATCCGGGCCTGCTGTTTGTGCCGGTTTACGATCCGGGAATTATTTTTTATCAGCGCGCCTACGGTCAACGGTTTCTCACTTTCATGCCGGGATATCGAACCGGCCGGTGGTTGGACCATGATTTTGACTGGCACAATCACCGGGTGATCGTCTGGAGTCGGGACCATCCCCGCCCGGCGGGTTGGTGGGCGCAAGCACCGAGTCGCCGTTCGCCGGAGGCCGTGCGCACGGCGGGCGTCTGGCAGCCCAAAGGGCATTCGGTAGGAGTGGCCCCGGGCCATTTGGATCGGGGTTGGGCTCCGGCGGGGTTACCCCATGGCCAGGAAACTCGACCCGGGGCAAGGCCGGGCTCGCCACCCGTGGTAATTCATTCCCAGCCCCGCGGTCCCGTGGGCGGTGGCATCGGTGGCAACCAGACCGCGCACGAGGCCCGGCAAACCAGTGCCCGGGGGCAAGCCAGTCGGCAGGTCGCCCGGCCGACGCCGGCCGCCCCGGCGCATGCGGCCCCCCCACCGCCCCGACCGGCAGGTGGCGGTGGAGGCGGAGGTGGCGGACGGGGGCGGCAACCCTAACGTGGGTGAGGCAATTTGAAGATGAAACCAGAACAGGCGATGAAACAAACCTTTTGCGAGTTTTACCAAAGTCGGCGGTCCGGACAGCCGACGGCGGCCGCAGGTGCGGGGCGGGGAATGCGGGGCGGGATTTTGCTGGTCGTGGGATTGCTGATGTGCGGAAGCCCGAAAGTTGGGGCCGCCGGGGAGCAGCTATTCAAGACCCCGCAAGCCGCAGCGGACGCGTTGGTCGCCGCCGCCCGGACGCATGACACGAATGCCTTGCACTTCATTTTCGGACCGTCCGGCCGGGAATTGATAAACCCGGATGTCATTCAATCTTCCAACAATTTTGCCCTCTTTGTGCGACGACTGACGAACAAAGTCGAATTGATCCAGGGAAAAGATGGACGGATGGTGCTGGAATTGGGGGCGGATGGGTGGCCGTTTCCGATTCCTCTGGCGCCGCATGGCGGCCAATGGTTTTTTGATACCGATGCGGGGCGCGAAGAGATTTTGAATCGCCGGATTGGCGAAAATGAGTTGGGGGCGATCGGCGTGGTGCGGGCTTATGCCGCGGCGCAAAGGGAATATGCCAGTCAGTTTCATGGCAGCGAGGAGGTGCTGGAATATGCCCAGCATCTGCGCAGCACGCCGGGCAAGCAGGATGGGCTTTACTGGCCTGCGGGCACGAACCCGGAACGCAGTCCGCTGGGGCCGCTCGTGGCGGGCGCGCATGCGGAAGGTTACCGGAAAGGGACGAAAATCCTGACCGAGGGGGAGACAACGCCGTATCATGGTTATTATTTCCGAATTCTGACCCAGCAAGGCAGCCACGCTCCGGGCGGGAAGTACCACTACATCATCAACGGGCATATGATCGCCGGGTTCGCTTTGGTGGCCTGGCCCGCGGAATGGGGCAACACGGGCATCATGACCTTCATCATCAACCAGCGAGGCAAAGTGTATCAGAAGAACCTGGGTTCCAGGACGGATGCCATCGCCCGCGGGATGTCCGTTTACGATCCGGATCCAACCTGGAAACCGGTCATGGATTAAGCGCGACGGAGAGTGCCTTGGGGGGGCAAATTCATTTTTTCGCGAATTATTAAATATGTAGTTGACAGTTTTGATAAAACGGAGGAAAAGTGTCTCTGTAATTACTACGGAAATAGTAATTGAGGCGAAACGTAAAAGAACAATATGTCGAGAAAACCATCACCCAATTTGACCGAAGCGGAACTGCGCCTCATGGAAATCCTGTGGAAGAAGGGGCGGGCGACCGTGGGGGAAGTGGCAGAGGCGGCGGAGGCCGCGGGGCAGGGGCCGGACCTCGCCTATACCACGGTGCTGACGGTACTGCGGATCCTGGAGAAAAAGGGATACCTCCGGCATGAGAAAGAAGGGCGGGCGTTCGTGTATGAACCGGTGGTGAACCGGGCGGAGGCGCGGGCGAAGGCCGTGCGTTATGTGGTGAGCCGGTTCTTTGATGATTCGCCGGAATTATTGATGTTGAACATGCTGGAGCGGGAGCAGGTCGACCATGCGGAATTAAAACGACTCAAAAAACTCATCGAAGAAACCGGAGAAAACCAATCATGACAAAACTGATCGAACCTCTTTATGCGGGGGCGGCGGCGCTTACGGAAGCGATGGTGAACAGCGCCTGGCAGGGCTGCTTGGCGGGCTTGCTGATCTGGGGGATATTGCGCGCGTTTCCCCGGATGAATGCGGCCTCGCGTTTCTGGGCCTGGGGAATCGCGCTCGTGGCGGTAACCGCACTGCCGGTGGTGTTGGGGGTGCGGGCACTGGCGGAACGGGGACTGCTAAGCCACCGGACGGGGAATTTCCCGGCCGTGGTGGGAGGACATCGACTCCTCATCGCCGGAGGGACTGATCCGGACGCGGACTGGCACGATTCACCGCAGGGGAGATTCCCGCTCGTGTGGCGCGTGGAGCAGGGGATGTTGCCCGTGTTGGTGGTGGCGGGGTGGGGATTGGGCACGCTGACGATGCTCGGTCGGCTGACGTGGGGTGGCTGGCGATTGCGGGCTTTGAAGCGGGCGGCCGGGGAAGTGCCGACGCCATTGGCGGAGCGATTTGCGGAGTGGCAGGAGGAAAGTTGCCCGGGACGGGCGGCGCAACTGCTGACTTCCGCCCAGGTGAAGAGCCCGATGGCGGTGGGTTTTGGGCATCCGGCGGTGATGGTGCCGCTAGATCTCGCCGAGCGGCTTACCCCGGAGGAATTCAGCCAAGTTTGTCGGCATGAATTGGGCCACCTGCGGCGCCGGGACGACTGGACCAACCTGTTCCTGCAGATTTTGCGGGCGGTGGGATGCGGCAATCCGGCGGTTTTGTGGATCGTCCGGCAAATGGTCCTTGAGCGGGAGATTGCGTGCGATGACCTGGTGATTTCCACCACACGGCAGGTGAAGCGGTATGCCTTGTGCCTGACGCGGCTGGCGGAAATAACGCACCAGGCGGAGGGATGGCAATTGGCCCCCGGGGCCTCGTTATCGCAGACCCAGCTCAGTCGCCGGGTGGGCCGGTTGCTGGATGGTCGCCGGGACACGACGGGGCGGCTGGCGCGGGGACGCTTGCTGGCGGTGGGAGGCGTGCTCGCGGCGCTGGTGTTGTGGTGCGTCGAAATGCGGCCCGCGGTGGCGGTGGCGGAACCGGTGACGGTAACCACGACCGCGGAGGCGGCGGTGAAGGTCAAGGTGGAAACGGAGCAAACCCCAGCGCCCGCGGCGGCCACACCGCCGCAGCAGCCCGGAGTGGGCAGTGCGGGGGCCTCCGCCGGAACCGGACCGGGGCCGGTCGCGGCTGCCGATACAGAATTGTTGAAATGGGACGCCATTGAGAAAGAGTTGGTCGTTACCAACGGTCAGGCGCGGGCGACGTTTTTCTTCGCGGTGACGAATATTTCCGAGGACACCGAAGTGGTGATCACGGCGGTCAAGACCTCCTGCGGGTGTACCGTGGCCAAAATGCCCTCGGTGCCCTGGGTATTGAAACCCCATGAGGACGGTAAGATTGATGTCTCCGTGGATTTGCTGGGAAAGTCGGGGGTGCTATTGAAGCAGATTTCCATTGTGTCGACCAACGCGGAGCAGACCTTGAATGTCAAAACACGCATTCCGGAGCTGCCGGATGCCATGCGGCTGAAGAATCTGGAAATGGCCAACGCCGATCCGCAAGCGATCTTCAAAGGCGATTGCGCCCGCTGTCACGTGGCCCCGGCGCGGAGTAAAATCGGTAAGGAATTGTATGTGGCGGCCTGCGGCATTTGTCATGAATCCCCGCAGCGGGCCACCATGGTGCCGGATCTCCATCAACTCAATCACCCGGCGGACCTGACCTTTTGGCGGGGGATCATCCGGGAGGGAAAACCCAAGACGCTCATGCCGGGATTCGACAGTGCGCACGGCGGTCCGTTCACCGAGGCACAAGTGGAATCGTTGGCGCAAGTGCTGGCCAAGGTGTTTCCGGGTCGGCCGGCAGGACCGAATCTACCGGTTAGCAAGTAGCGGTCAGGGCGCCACGGAGCTGGGAGGCTCCGTGGCGCCGGATAGCGGTTCAATAACGGCAAGGATCAAGGCAAGCGGAGCCGGAAAAAACGGCGGGAATAGTTAGTCGAGGCGTCATCCGTGAAAGAGGCGGCCCCATTGACCAGAGGCACCAAGCCCAAATCCTGCCAGGTCAACAAATTCGTCGAGGCCAGGACGTCGACCTGGGTGGAACCAGGGGCGCTGATGTTAAAGGTGAATCGGCCGTCAGCTTTCGCGGCTAATGACAGTGGGACAATGGTGGGCGGGTCAATGCTGAAGACGGCCGGACTCACCGCGAAAAGGGCGGAGTTCGTTAGGCTGGTGATCCGGATGGAATAATTGTTACCGGGAGCCAGGTCCAACGGAATCGCCCAGTTAAAAGCGCCGCTGCTGGGCGCATTGGTGGCGATGGCCCGGACCAGGGTGCCTCCCCGATAAAGCTCCAGACGAACGTTCTCGGGGATGTTGTCATGCCAGCGCACAAAATAGTTCAGGCCACGCTGCCAGGATTCGCCGCCTTGCGGGACCGTGGCGGTGATGAAGGGGGAAGTAGTACGGAAAGAGCCGACCGACCAGCCACCCACACCCCCGTCGTTCCAAGTGCGCACCCGGTAAAAGTAGGAGGTGCCCGCGGTCGCGCCATTCCAGACGTAAAAGGCATCGGTCTGGTAGGGGATCTGGACGAGGGGATTCGTGAAGGCCGATTCAGTGCCGATTTGAAGCTCGAAATAGCGGGAGAACCCCTTCGGGGACCAGGAGAGGAGGATGGGAAGTTGTTGATTTACACTATCCAGCTGGCCCGGGGCGGCCAATTTGGGTGCAATCACATTGGTGAGCTGAACGCCGCGGTAATTCTCCACTTGGGCCAGCAGGGGCGGGAAAGCTACGTCCGCCAGGTCGGGATAGGTGAAAATAAACTCTCCGAGGTCGCCGGATTGAGCCGCGAGGTTCAGGTGGACACGGAGTTTGCCGGTGGCCGGGTTATACTGAGTGGCTTGGGGGAGGAAGAGGCCCTGGCCGGTGGTGGTCCGGTAAGCCAGGGTGAGGCTCGCCGGGTTGTCGAGGCCGAAGCTGATGACGTCGAAATCAAGGTCAACGGTGAGGGCATCGACGGCCAGTTCGGACAATTGCACGCGGACCGGAAGGACCCGCGGGGGCTTGTCCTGGAACAGCGGGTAGAGCGGGGCATACGGACTGCGGGTGACCATGAGGCGGTTGTAGCCGCCACCGCCGGTGACCACCCCGACGGAAACGCCAGTGCCGCCGAAGTTATAGGTATTGCCGGCGGCGACCTCGGTGATGCCAACCTGATTGTCCTGGGATTGGGGCGGGTAAGGCGAGCGGGTGGCGCGATAGCTGGTAACGTTGGGATTGTTAAACTTCATCTGGAACACGACGTTGGTGCCAGAGATTTCCGTGCAAGCGTCTGGAGTGAGATTGCCCAAACCGCCCCAGCCGATGAAGGTGTTGCCATTCGGCAAGCGCTGGGCATCGCCTTGAAACGGTCCCGGAATGGCCGGTTTCGGGGTATACGTCCAGATGTGAGTGGCGATTTTGTTGGTTTCGTCGAGGGCGTATTCATGGACGGTGGAGGTGGCGCCCGGAGTGAGAAGACTGTTATTGTAAACTAAAACGTGACCGTTGGCCAGGCGCTCAATGGCGTGGGTGCGAAAATCGCTGACCCCCTGGGCCTGGCTGACGCCGACGAAGGTGAATTGGTTTTCGGTGCCGCCCAAATGCCACATAATATCCCCGGTCTGGCGGTTGACCTTTTTGACCCAGTCGGGGGTGCTGATAATGAGATGGCCATCCGTGTCCTGAATGACCCGATTGATATGAAAGCTGGAGATGACCGCCGCTGTGGAATTGACCCAGTTGCTGGTGAATGGATAGTGGTCCCAGGGCCGCCATTGAAAGACCACCGTGCGCTGAGCATCCAGTTCCTGGATGACTGCCCCGGAGACGAGGGCGGCCGGGTTGCCTCCCGGAACGACCTGGCTCATGTCCACTTCGCTGAGGTAGTAGCCGATCTGCAAGACGTTGCCGTTGGGCAGCATTTGAAATTCGTGGGCCTCGGCGACGTAGCCGTTGCCGCCAGTGATGGTTTCAACGGAGTTGTAGTTTTCATCGAGAATTTCGTGCGTGACATCGCCCCCACCAGTATAAGAGAGAGCCTGGATTTGCTGGGCGTAATGGAGGTAACCGTTGGGGAGGACTTTGAAATCGTAACCGGCATTGGTCAGGCTGCGGTACCAGATCGGGGCCGCATCGTTGCCCACGATCATGAGGTAGTAGCCCAAATTGGCAGGGATGAGATTGTCCGCCAGAAAAACATAGCCGCCGGCTACGCCGGGAGCGTAATTGGTGGTCACGGAAAGCGTGGGAAAATTTGCCGGCAACTGGGCGCGGGAATGGGGGGCGAAAAAAAACAGGAAGCCCGCAATCAGGAGCGCAGCAAGGATTTGGTTGGGATATTTCATGATATAAGGAGGGGGACGAGTTGGGGACTAGGTGGAGAGCTCAAGGTAAGCGACCGGCCAATTTTCGCCCAAAGGGCGGGAGCCGCCGCCGTCGGCCCGGGCGATGGATCTGAGCGGCGCGGGCCAATTCCACTGCCGCCCCGTCCAATCCGTCCACGCGGCGGCAGCGTTGCCGCAAACTTTCAAAGTCCAGCCAGACATTGTTAAGGTCAGGGGCAGCGGAGGGCAAAAAACAATCGCTCCAGTGTTGCCCCTTGACCGGCCGGAACCTAAGCGTGTTGCCGGGGATTGTCAAGGCGGCGACAGGTTTGGGGCGGGGTGGGGCGATGAAAGGCATGCCGTCAGCAATTTGCAGCTTACCCCGGTGGCCCGGTGAAGACTGCGGTACGATGTTGCCGATAGAATGGGAGCTTGTGCGAACCACGATTTGCGGGTAATCCACGCGGCGGTGCGTCGAGCAAACTCGGCGCCGTGGTAGGCAACCGCCGGGACGGTGGCGGGGCGGCGAGCTCGGGCGGGGTGAATGAAAAGCCCGTCTGATCGTCCATTTAAGTGAACCGACGGATGGATCGCAGGACAAGATTATGAATGGGAATTATTTTTTGCGGGCCGGGGCAGCGGTTCCGCATTGATTTGAGGAAACCAGCAGATCGGCCAATGTTTCCGAGGGGTTGAGCAGTTTCGCATTCCAGGAGCATTTTCTTTTTCGTTGACGGCGGCCTCGGTTTTTGTATCCTCGCCATAGACATGGCTAG
>CAIXFN010000004.1 GCA_903918755.1 uncultured Pedosphaera sp. | reverse complement strand
GTCTATCGACAAGACCGGACACATTGCGTGAGAATTTATGGGTCCAGTTAGCACCAGCGGAGGATTCTGGGACAACGGCAGCTTTTTGGAATGAGGGGCGCTTTTTTTTCAAAACTTTATTAATTCAACAGGCTGCTAGGAGCAACTGCGCTCCGAAATGCGGATCGAACCGTCTGTCACTGGTTGATTCCATGTCCACACCCTATTTTTACTCCTGCCGCGGCCCCACCGCAAACTACGAATTTTCGTGAATTCGATTTTTCGACACTTAGGCAACCGCTTCAATCACACGCGCAAATACCTTTTGTGCAACCTGTTACAACACATCAGATTCTCTGGCACGGTTTATGCATAAGTGCTTTCGCGAACAAACAAAGAAACGAAAAGATGAAAACGAGCGAAAACATCATCAGGAACTTGGGTTCCGCCGCAGCCAGTTTCGAGGCGGAAGTAATCAAGTCCAGAAAGCCCGTATTGGTTGCTTTCGGAGCCCCTTGGAGCCGGCCTTGCCAAATCCTTAATCCCATTCTTCAAGAGCTGGCGCGTGAATGGGCCGGAAAAGTGAAAGTGGTCAATGTCAACGCCGATGATTCCCTCGATCTTAGTCTGCGTTACGACATTCAGTCCATCCCCACCCTGCTCTACTTGGTCAAAGGAAAACTGCGGGTTCAGATTGTTGGCACGGCCACAAAGGACGCGATTATCGCCAAGCTGAAAACTTCCGGCTTCGCGGACCCAAATGTTGTTCCAAGGAAGAAGGCCTCCGTCTTGAAACGTCAAATTCGCAAGGAAAGTTGATCTTATGCGCAACGAATTCCCTAGCTACACTACCCTGTCGCACCACACCACGAAAGTGAACCCAAATCGCGGTTGGCGCCTCGCGGTCGCGACCAGTGTCACCATTTCCAGCGCGCTGGGCGTCTTCGCGCAATCTGGCAGGCTCGATTCCGAGACTGCTGCGCCCAAAGATTTACTGGACACACCCAGGCGCGAGTGGGCGGCTTCCGTGCGTTGGGAAAACGATACCTTTGGGGGAACCGACAAATTCTACACGGACGGAGTTGCCTTGGGAGTGTCGCACACCGGTCCCAGTTGGATGGACCCGTTCGCGAACTCATTGCCGTGGGGCGAGGGCCGCCGCACCGTGGGTTACGACGTGACCCAAGGGATGTTCACGCCGTCCGACACGACGCGGAGTGTCCCCGACCCGAAGGACCGCCCGTATGCCGGCATTCTCGCGTTTGGACTCACGTTGCATATCGACAATGAGAATTCTTATCACGGGCTCAAATTCGTGAACGGGGTCGTCGGTCCGTGGACACTGGCGAAGGAGACACAGGATGCGGTGCATGGCCTGATCGGTAACGACAAGCCGCAAGGTTGGGATTACCAGTTGCACAACGAGCCGATCTTCAATCTCGCTTACGAATATCGCCACCGGTTCCAACTGGCGGGAGAACGAGAAGAATGGTCGGTGCAGGCATTGCCTCTGGCGGGCGGGTGGCTGGGTAATATGCTGATCCAGGGACAGGCGGGTGGGCTCGTCCGCGCCGGCTACAACATGCCGGATGATTTCGGCCCGTCGCTGGTGCGTGGCATGGGGTTCATGCCCCCGCCACGACGAGAAGCGCGGAGCAAGTCGTCCGATTGGGGGTTCTCTGTTTACGGCGGCAGCATCGCCAACCTGGTTCTGCGCGACATCACCCTCGACGGGAACACCTTCCGGGACAGCCCAAGCGTTGACAAAGACTGCTTCGTCCCGGCCGCCGGAGTTGGATTGGCTGTCGGCAACCGGCGCTTTCAGGCTTCGTTCTCCTACATTTTTTGGGGCAAAGAATTCAAGGGCCAGGATGATTACTTCAAATTTGGCTCCGTCTCCCTCAGCTATTTCTTCTGAATAGGTCCCATCAAACATCACTCGATTCGAACCATCACATACTGCCACCCAGTCTACATGAGCCCACACCACATCGATCTAACCCTGGTCGTTGGTTCCGCCAACGGGACGGCAACGGAGTTTTTCCAGGCAAATGCAGAATGCGTGCACGTAACGCTCCGCTTGCTGGCGGCACCTCAGTTGTTTGCCCAACGCCACTTGCTGCTGGCCTCGCAACACTGCGCCAGCCTGATTCCCTGCCCGGCAATTGACCTGATCCTCGTGCGCACATCCGCACCCGCGCCACTGAAATTCCCGGTGAATCATCCCGCCGGCCAGTTTGATCTG
Source organism: uncultured Pedosphaera sp. (assembly GCA_903918755.1). Classification (GTDB taxonomy): domain Bacteria; phylum Verrucomicrobiota; class Verrucomicrobiia; order Limisphaerales; family Pedosphaeraceae; genus CAIXFN01. Next base: position 2,511 of record CAIXFN010000004.1, on the reverse strand, counting down.
TCAGTTTTTATCGCATTTGCCCGACTTGCCAACCCTCCCATTTCGCTTGCGGGAAGGCGGCTTCGGCCTGATCAACACCGCCAACATCACCCGAGCAAGTTCCTGGCCCAAACCCGCTGCCCTCCCCGGAGTTGCACTGCCAGTGGAGTTGCTGCGCTGGACTCCGCGTCCGCCCCAGGACCCGGTCAGCTTGCCCAGGCAATTCCGCCATGAATCCTCAAGCTCTAGCCAACGTTTTGCTGCCGTCCGGGAACCGGCTGTTTCCAGCTCCCTCCCTTCGCAAGATATTGGCATTTGATTCGCCATCGCTGACCGCGGCATTCCGCGATGCAGAACAATTATCAAAAGATTCTCGAACTTGATCCCTCCATACCACAACACCTCAGCGCATCACTCAAACCGGATGAACCGCGCCGCCCTTGCCACCAACGGGAGTTCGCACCTCCCTCATCGCCCTGGTGAAACACACCAATCTTGCGTGCAATGTCACAAGGACATTGTCGACGGTCGCTGGTTTTGCCGGCTCCCCGGAAGGGAAACCCCAATCCTGCCTTGTTGCCCGCCCTGCGCGCTGCACTACTTTGACTGCTCGCGCGAGGAGTGCAATGGCGCAGATCGGGGTGGGGAGTCCGGTGAACATCGGTTTCATTTTATCATAAAGGGAGAGCAACCGTGAACTTGGGAAGACTGCCATTTATCCGCAATGTTTCGTCGCTATTCAGCGGCGGCGACCATCACGCCGCCAATGCCCAATTGAGCGGGACAGACCCGTGCGCCGGCTACCGCTTTCAAAAGATCACCTCGCCCACAAATTCCCCGGACTTGCTTTTGATGCTCGCGTTCTCCGGCGGCGGCACCCGTGCCGCCGCGCTGTCGTATGGCGTGCTGGAAGAACTCGCGCGCACGCCCGTGGACTCCGGGGAAGGGCGACACCGGATGCTCGACGAGGTGGACATCATCTCGTCCGTATCCGGCGGCAGCTTTACCGCTGCTTATTATGCGCTTTGGGGTGACCGGATCTTCTCCGACTTCGAATCGCAATTTCTGAAGAACGATGTCCAGTCCGACTTGCTGCGCAGTGCGCTATCGCCTCGGAATCAGTTTCGTCTGGCCTCACCGAGATTCAGCCGGAGTGACCTCGCGGCGGAGCATTATGATCGCCTGCTTTTCGAGGGCGCAACGTTCGCGGATTTGATCAAACAGCGGGACCGCCCTTTCGTGAGCATTAACGCCACGGACATCGCTTCTGGTGCGCGGTTCGAGTTCACCCAGGACGAATTTGATCTCATCGGATCGGATCTTTCGCAATTCCCCATTTCGAGGGCTGTTGCCGCCTCCGCCGCGCTGCCTATCTGTTTGACGCCCGTGATTCTCACCAATCATTCCGTTGCCGAGCCCAGGCCCGAGCCCGAATGGATAAAATCGATTCTGGCGAACCCAATGGCCTCGGCTCGCCTCAAATTCGTGGCGACGCATGCGCGTTCTTACTTTAATGGACAACGGCATTTCATTCACCTGGTTGATGGCGGACTTTCCGACAATCTCGGATTACGTGGCGCGCTGGACCGGGCCATCGCCCGCGAGCAGTTCGCGCAAATGCCCAGCGTGCCCTGGACCCTCCCCCGCCGGATTGCGATTATCGTCGTAAATGCCCACCGGGATCTGGACTTTGGCTGGGACACCCACGAACTCCCACTTGGCCTGGGATCGCTGCTCGGGTCTCTCGGGCAGATTTCTGTAAGCCATTACTCTTTTGAGACGGTCGAATTATTCCGGGAAGTCATGGCGCGTCTGGCTCGTGAAAACACCGACTCGGGCGATTCCGCGCCGCCTGAATTCTCCACCTACGTCATTCATCTGCACTTTAAGGAACTGGCCAGCGACGCCGACCGCCAGTTTTTTAATTCCGTGCCCACTTCGCTTCAGCTTCCGGCCACGACGGTGGATCGCTTGCGCCATTTAGCCGCGCGCGAGCTTGCCGGCAACGCGGAATTCAGGCGCTTGGTCCGCGACCTCGGAGCTTTGCCGGGCAAATCGAATTCCCCAGCCCGCTCGGTTGCCGCCGCGCAAAAGGCTGCCCCAACGGCAAATCCATTTACCCCACACTTATGAAAAGCAGTTCTGCCTCCATCCCATCTCCCCTCGCGTGTTGCGACTGCGGGCCGGTTAAATTATCCGGCGACTCGAATGCGCTTTATGAGCGGCATGTCGCGTTCGACCAGGTCGTCTCGGAAACGGAAACCACCGACCGCGACAAGTTCGAAGCCATCGCGCGCGCTGTGCGCGACTTGCTCTCGCAACGTTGGTTGAAAACCGAGCAGACCAGCCAGCAGTGCAACGTCAAGCGAGTTTACTACCTCTCGATGGAATTTCTGCTCGGCCGTGCCCTGGCCGGCCGCGCAAGTTTTTTTCTGTAAAATGTTTTAGCATTTTGAACTGAGAGCTGGGTATTGGTTATCCATGTTGAGGTAAATTTTCTCGCTGAGCCATTCGTCGCTGATTTCGGCGAGG
>CAIXFN010000003.1 GCA_903918755.1 uncultured Pedosphaera sp. | reverse complement strand
TGATTTCGAATGATCTCGTTCACTGGACGGTGGCCAAGACCTTCACGGCCACTGGCAGCTCGATTTCTTACACCGACCCGACACCGGCCCGCACTCAAACGGCCCGCTATTACCGAATCGCCCGGGTGGTCGGGCCCTGATCGTGGGGGCCGGTCCGCCGGGGTGAAAAATGCCCCGGCGGTCGTTCCTGCTTTATTTTCCCTGGACCCGCCGTTTGACCGGCGGAATTCAACTCTTTTCAAGGGCGGCAGGGTGCCTTAAGTTTCCGCCGGTTTCTACCATATGCCCAGTGTCTTTATCAAAACTTACGGATGCCAGATGAACGAGCGTGATTCGGAAGCGGTCGCCGCCCAGCTCGTCGCGAAGGGGTATACCCTGGCATCATCAGAAACCGGGGCCGATGTCATCTTGCTCAACACTTGCAGCGTGCGCGATGCCGCGGAGCAAAAGGCGATCGGAAAGATGCAGAATCTGGCGGCGGAGATCCGGCGCGGGCGTCCGGAAGTGGTGCTCGGTTTCATGGGGTGCATGGCGCAAAGTCGGGGACAGCAATTGATCGATAAACTGCCGGACGTGGACCTCGTTTTGGGCACGCAGAAATTTCATCGGACCGCGGAATACCTTGATGAAATCCTGGCCGGGCGGCGGGAAAAGGTGGTGGATGTGGCGGAGGAGGAGGGGAGTGAAGCCACGATCCGGGAGCACGTGGTGAACGGCAACAGCGTCGCGAAATCCATCAGCGCCTTCGTCAGCATCATGCAGGGTTGCAACCAGTATTGCACGTTTTGCATTGTGCCTTACACCCGGGGCGAGGAGCGCAGTCGCACCATTCCGGACATCGTGGCCGAGTGTCGCGAGTTGGCGGCGCGCGGGGTGCGGGAAATTACTTTGTTGGGACAGATCGTGACCAGCTATGGCAAACGGGAGATTCCCGTAGTCGCGGGAAAATCGGCTTTCGTGCAATTATTGGAGGCGGTGCACGAAATTGCGGGGGTGGAACGTATCCGGTTCACCTCCCCGCACCCGAAAGGCTATGGCGATGACCTCGTGGAAGCGTACGGGCGATTGCCCAAGTTGGTGGAGAGCGCCCACATTCCCGTGCAGAGCGGGAGCGACCGGATGCTCAAGCTGATGCACCGCGGCTATACCCGGGAACGCTATTTAGGCATCATTGAGAAGTTGCGGCGGGTGCAGCCCGGCATGGGGATCACCACGGATATTATCGTGGGTTTTCCGGGCGAGACCGAGGAAGATTTTGCCGAAACCCTTTCCCTGGCCCGGGCCGTGGAGTTTGATAACGCCTATATTTTCAAATACTCCCCGCGGAAAGACACCCCGGCCGCATCCCTGCCGGAGCAATTGCCCCGCGAGGTCAAAGAAGAGCGCAATGCGCGGTTGCTGGCGACGATCAATGAGATTGGCGCCCGGCACTACGAGGGTTACGTGGGGCGGTGCACCCAGATCCTGGTGGAAGGTCCCAGCCGGAAGAATTCGGCCCGTTTGATGGGCCGCACGCGCAGCAACAAGATCGTGGTGTTTGACGGCGCCGAGCGGCATCGGGGGCAACTCATGGATGTCCGCATCACCCGGGCGGGATCCTTCACGCTCTACGGCGACCCGGCGATCATTGAGGTGGATTAATTCCGGATTTCCGTTAGCTTGGTGCCCGTTTCGGCGGTGGTTCAATGATATGAATATCAGTCTTTCAACGGTGGCGGTGGGTCTGGGCGTGCTGCTTGGGCTGCCGCAGATCTATGGTTTGCTCCAGCCCCGGGCCTTCGCGGAGGCGGCCCGGAAATTCCCCCGCAATGTGCCGGTGGGCGTGGTGCTGATGTTGCTCGCGACCGCCTGGTTTCTCTATTATTTCAACCTGGAGTCCATTGCGGATTTTGCGGCCATGAAGCCCTACATGATGGTCTTTTTTGGCGCCGTGGGGGTGGCTTCCTGCTTTTTTGTGCAGGATTATCTGGCGGTGCGCGGACTGGCGGTGGTGCTATTGCTGCTGGGAAAAATGATGGTGGACGCCGCGCGTTGGGCGGAGACGGACTGGCGCCTGGTCGTCGTGAGCCTCGCCTATGTATTTGTGGTGACGGGCATGTGGCTGACGGTTTACCCCTGGCACTTGCGGGACGCGTTGAGCTGGGTTACGGCTTCCACGCCGCGCATCCGCCTGGGAAGTGCGGTCGGATTGGCCCTGGCAGTGTTGGTTATCACGCTGGGGTTGACGGTGTTCCGGGCTTCCTGAGTCCCCCGCGCGGGGCAAAATCCGGGGCCTGACCCGGAGCAAACGGCCGGTTTGATTGTGAGTGTGAGCCAGGGCAAAATTTTGGTGATTCGCGGGGGGGCGATTGGGGACTTCGTGCTGACCTTGCCGGCGCTGGCCGCGTTGCGGCGGCAGTTTCCCCGGACCCACCTTGAGGTGTTGGGCTATCCCCATATCGCCGGTCTCGCCCTGGCGGCGGGCACGGTGAATGAAGTGCGATCGATTGAGGCGGGCGCGTTGGCGGGGTTTTTTGCCCGGAACGGCAATCTGGCCACTCATCTGATGGATTATTTTTCGGGTTTCGATCTGATCATTTCCTACCTTTTCGATCCGGATCTTATCTTTCAGACTAATGTGCGGCGGTGCAGCCGGGCGCAATTCATTGCGGGGCCCCACCGACCGGATGAAGCGGGTGATTTGCATGCCACCGAGACTTTTCTCAAGCCGCTGGAGCGCCTGGCAATCTTCGAGGCCGACCCGGTGCCGCACCTGGAGGTGTCCCGCGCCCCGGAGGCGGCTTTGCTGCCGGGGCGCTGGTTGGCGGTCCATCCGGGCAGTGGCAGTGAGCGCAAGAACTGGCCGGAGGGTCACTGGGTGGAGTTACTGCGCCACGTGGTGACAACCACCGAATTCAATCTCTTGCTGGCCGGCGGGGAAGCGGAGCGGGGGCGGTTGGAGCGACTGGAGCGAATGTTGCCGAGCGCCCGGATCCGCCTGATGCAGGGACTGCCCCTTCCAGAACTGGCTGGCTGGCTGGCGGCCTGCCGGGCATTCATCGGGCACGATTCCGGCATTTCGCATCTGGCTGCGGCCGTGGATCTGCCCGCGCTGATACTCTGGGGCGATACGGTGGAAAAAGTGTGGCGCCCGCGCGCCCGGCAACTGACGGTATTGCGTTGCTCCGACGGTCTGGCCGGATTGTCCGTGCCGGTGGTGATCCGGCACGTCGAGGCGCTGTTGCAAGCGGTTTGAGGAAAGTCTACGGTTGCTTCGCGGGTGCCGGGTTGTTGGTCGTCCCCCCGGAATCCAGCGGGAACAGTCGTTTGAAGGTTCCGATGGGGTGCAAAATGTCCATCAGGATTTTGGGGACATAAAGCGGTGTGACTTGGGGGTCGGACAAGGTTCCCCGGACTTTGTACTCGAATACCTTGGTCACCGGAGTCAGGACCAGACTGACCAGCGGTCCGATTACCGGGGTCCCTTTGAGAATCGCGGCTTCCATCACCGCCTCTGTTTGGCCATCAAAGTCAACCGTGCCGCGGTATTTCATCCGGACGCCCCGGGTCGTGATTTCGAGATTTTCGGAACGGATGACGCTGTTGGTGATCGTGAAAGCGGCCGTGGCGGCGGTGGCCCGGCTTTCGCCCAGCTTCAGGGAGGGCGAAAAGGTATCCAATACCTTGGAGAAGATGCCAAAAATGGGCACTTCCCAAATCAAGCCATCCCGGAGCTCGAGTTGGCCATGGCCAAACCAACTTTTCCAATCATCACTGTTCGCTTCCGTAATGGCGACCTCCCCGGCCAGGCGACCTTCCAGATGATTGGAGGGGTAAAGAAACGCGTCGGCAACCAGCGGATGCAAATCGACATTGGTCAGGGTGCCGGTGAACGAGAAGAGCGTGCCAATGCGGGGGCTGAAATCGAGCACCGCCCCTCCGGCCAGGCGACCGCCATAGAACTCGGAGCGAACATCTGACAGGTACAAATGATCCCCGATCCAATGGGCGCGGGTGTCAATTTCGGCGAGATTGAACCGCGTCCAGTGAAAGGGCCCGCCGATGATGTGAAACGAGAGATCCGCCGGAACGTGCTCCCCCAGCGGGATAATTCCACTGCAATAAATCAAAGGGGGAGCCAGAAATTCGTAGGGCGCCATGGTGGCCGTGACCACCGGGCCGATGATATGCAGGAGCGGACGCGGATCCATGTTGCTGACGGCGTTGGTCAGGAACATCCGTTGGCTGGGAAAATCCACCAGAATAAAAGTCGCGGTCATTTTCTTTCCTTCGCGCTCCACCAGGGGATTGCGGACCTCCAAGATCTTGTCGTGATAGCTGAGATCCGCATGAAGGTTGACCGGCAATTCCCGTCGCACCGAGAGATTGGTGGCGCTGATGGAACCAGTCACGAAAATCGTCGCGGCAGCAGTGCCCCGGCCGGTGATATCGGCGTCAATCACCGGCGGTTTGCCTAACACGATCTGGTCGAAGACGACCCGGGCCCCGGGATCGACCAGCGGGCGGGCGGCTTGGTGGTCGATTTCACTATGGACGTGGAAGGCGTAATCCTGGGAATTCTGGTTGTAACTGCCGGCCGCCCGGAGGGAGCCTTCCGGCCGGTTGATAATCAGGTCGGGTAGTTGCCACACCAGATTGGAAAGATTGATGTGCGAGTGGGCGGAGAGCAGGGATACCCCTTCATAGGCGGCGGAGCCGACCCCCAATTCGGCGCTGAACCGCAAATCGGCCAGCGATGCGGCGAAGCGATCCGGTTCCCGATTGGTCCAGGCGGGAAGTACGGCCGTCCCGGAGGCAACCAGCAGAGGTGGTTTATCCCAATGCACCCGCATCAGTGGCTCGCGGGCGGTGGCCGGCAGCAGGGGGGCCATCTGGTGGGCGTCCACATCGGTCGACAGGTCGAAGTTCAGGCCTCGGGTGGCTACATCCAGCGAAGCGGACACTTTCAGGTCACCGTTAAAAACGTGGGAGGAAAGGTTCGTAATCGTCAGGCGAGGGGCCCGCCAGGAACCGCCCAGGGTTAATTCATGCACGAGCAAGTCTTCGCGGCGATAGTCGGTCAGCCCGCCCGCCCATTCCAATTGGTAGGGTTCGAGGCCCGCCCACCAGCCCCAATCGGGGTTTCTTCCCTGAGCTATGGCGGTGGGTGGGGTGGCCAGACGGCTGGTCAACCAAATCTCCCCGGCCGTACCCCAACGGCTTGCCGCCCGGGATAAGCGGACTTCGCCGACGCCGTTAAGCGGGATGGCGTTCGTAAATGAATGGGTCCAATGGGCCGCGGCCCGGGCGTTGGTGGCGCCTAGCCAGGGCGTGTTGAATTCGTCCGCCCGGGTGTCGAGTTGGCAATGGACGAGATTGGTTTGCAACGGGTCATTGGTGGCCCGCATCTCCACATGCAAATTTCGCGTGGTACCCCAGGGGGTCTGGGCGGAGCCGGCTTGCAAGGTAAACTCGCCACGGCGTTCCTCGTTCGTGGCCCCGGGAGGAATGATCCGGGCGGTCAGAAAACCATTGGTGAGCTTTCCCCACGGCGTTTCCGCATCCCGGGCCCGCACCAGCAAGAGAATACGAAAGCTCTGCAGATCCAACCCGTCTCCATGGATGGTGAGATCGATTTCCGGCGGGGAACCGAATTTGATGCGGGCGAGTGTGGCGGCAAAATCATGCACGGAAGGTTCCAGCCGGCCGGGTCGCTGTCCCGGCGGCGCCTGGAAAACCGGCCAGTCGCGGATGGCCGAGGCGTTGGTCACTGCGCCGCTTACCTTCAGCAAGGTGCCCGCAAAGGCGGCGGAAAAATGGTCTAATTCCCACTGGTCAACCGCCGGAAAGCGTAATTGGGTCTGAATTTCGGTAATGGCGAGCCGACGGGGCGGACCGTTCGTTTCCGTCACCGGCCAGACCGCTTCGCCGCCCCGCAAGAGCAGTGCATCCACATTGATCACCCCATGGCGTAAGGCCGCCTGGTTGAGTTGCACCTCCACTTCGCGGGCGGAGAAATGGGGGCTGTCCGGCGGGGCATCGGCCCGGCCGAAGCGAACGTTTTCCGCCACGATTCCCCGGTGCAGCCGCCAACGAATGCGCGTAAAACTCAGCGCAATTCCCTGCGTGCGCAGTTTTTCCAGAAGGGGACGTTTGACGAAGTCAGGCAGGCCAACTTCGTTGACATAGGCCGCGGCGGCGAAGAGCAACAAGATCACCAAAACCAAGGCCACGGCCCCGGCGCGCACGCATTTTCGGCAGCGCCGCTGCCAGCGGCCGGGAGCAGGCGCAGTCATAGACCCCTTCACGGCGCCATCGGCTCTTTCATCTTCAGGAAGGAAATCAGCCGGAGGTAGAGTTTGGCGGGCAGTTCACAGACCCAGTTCTGGCCATCCAGACGGACTGCGGCATAGCGGAGTTTCTGCGGCGACCAGCCACCCAGATCCAGGCTGAGCGTGGTTGGGGGGCGGCCGTCCTGACGCAATTCGACGGTGATCTGGGTGCCGCGATCGGAGAGTTGGTAACGCTCGCGGTTGGTGTCGCCATATTCGACCCAATTGGCGGCGTCCAATTCCCCCAGATCCCCGAGGGCGGCTTCGATCATGGGATCATTCGGATCAATGCTGCCGGTGGAGCCAGGCGCCAGGGAGTACTTGAAATCACCCTCCCGCAGAACTTTCATGGTTTGACCCTCCTGCCGTACGGAAAGCGAGACGACGTTGGATTCGGCAAAGCGCCAGATATGGCGGTCCCGCATTTGCAAACTGGTGGCAGGCAGTTTTGTGAAATCCGGCAGGCGCGCCGCGTAAACCGAACTTTCGTCCGTTCGCCGGGCGAACACCTTGTCCCGATCATCCGTCACGCTGCCGAAGTCGAGTTCCACCAAAACCTGGTTGGTCAAGGTGCCGGGAGCGAGTGGGTTGGTGGCGGTCTGGCTGAGGATATACTGCCGGGTGGGTGGGGCGAGGCCCCACTTGGCCAATTCGGCCGGCAGGACATTTTCTTTAACCGAGAATTGATTGTTAACGGGAACGGATTCCAGATTGGCCAGGGTTTCCAAAAAGTCACGCATACGGCGGGCATCCACCGGGAAATTCTGGGGCTCCGCCACCTGCCAGATGCCATTGGTCTGGCGCCGGAGCTTGAAGGGCTCGGCTCCCCGGCTGATTACATCAATGGTTTCGGCCGAAAACGCCCGCTGACCGACGAGATGCCGGTCGCGAAACTCGGTATACGGCCCGCGCCAGGGATCGACCGCCGCACGGGGAACCAGCATGACGGTCCGCTGGCCGGCGCGTCGGGCATAAATCAGCGTGGGATCATTGGTGGGACTGCGGCCAAATTGCAACGCCACGAGGATGTTCGTTCCCGCATTCATCGTCATTTCCAATTGGGGCGGTTGCAATCCCCAAGGTTCCAGGTCCACTCCGGAATCGTCCGTGACAAAGCGCGTGGCGTTCAACGCCTGCAGATTGTACAGCCACTGATCCATGCGCCGGTTATCCACGCGCGCCTGGATCGGGAAGGTCATCCGCCAGGGGGTCTCGCTCGCGTCCCGTTGCAATTCGATGCGGGTGGTTTCCAACTTTGACCCGCCCACCAACACCATCCGGTCAAAATTCAGGCCGGCCAGATTGACGACCGTGTGGTCCCTCCAGGGGTCCGGATCCCGGGGGATGTATTGAAAAATGGCGGCATCCACGGTGTCGATGCCCTGTTTGCCGACCACTTGGAGGTAAACCTCGTCTCCCGGGGCGGTGAGTTTGCCGATTTTGAGGTGCTTTTCCTCGGCTCCCTGGCGCAAGATAATCGTCACCAGCGGCACCTTTAGTCCGTATTCCTCATCCGCCTGGGGATGCTCGCGCAACTCCTGCGCCCCGATGTGCGTGCGGTGCGAGAGTTTTTCCAAGGCGCGCAGCAAATTGACGATGGCCACCGATTGGGCCGGATAAACCAGTGGCGCGGAGAGTTGCCAGGTCCCATTGGTCAGGTCGGCGCGCATCGCGGGCTTGCGTTCCCAGGCCACCTGAATACTGGTAACCGAACTGGCGGAAAAGTTGGGGAGGATGCGCGGGTCCTCCAAATCGGAACTGGCGGTCTGGCGATCGAAAAGGATGATGTAAGCCAGCACGAGGAGCGTGAGGGCGACCAGGATCCAGGTATTTCTCGGCTTCATGAGAGGGGCAGGCTGGTCAAATGCGGCGGCGGAGCCAGACCAATCCTCCCAGCAGAAGAATGCTTCCCGGCAGCCCCGCCAGGAAAATCCAGCGCACATGGTAGAATTGTCCCCGGGTCATCATTAATTTGTATTCGTTGACCGCCTGGGGGCCGACTCCCTGCAGGAGTTGGGTCTGGTCCAGCAGCCAATTTACGGCGCAACGCGCAAATTCCCGATTGCCGGCTTCCTCGATGAAGCCGTTATCCAGAAACAAGGATTCACCCACCGCCAGCACCCGGGTAAAACCCCGGTCGGGTAAATCACCCTTCACGCCGGCGCGTTCCGCCGCCGCCATCAGGGGGATGGGGTGTCCAAAGGGGACGGAGTTTGTATCCAGGTGGGCGCGCTCGCTGGCAAAGGCCAATTCATCCACTTTGGCCGCATCCGGACTGGGATTGGCGATTTTGAGTTTGGAGATGGGACGGGGCACCTGCAGGTAAAGCCCCAAGCCCGCCATCTGGTTGACGGCGGGATGGTTGGCGAACTCCTTGATGGCCAGATCCAAGCCATGGGGACCGATGCTGTGTTCCTTGTCCACGATCAGATAGTCCGTGACGTGAATGCCCCATTCCGCCAGCAGGCTTTCGAGGCCGGTGTTGACGCCCCGGGTGTCCGGATGGAACAAGACCAGCAGGCGGCCGCCTTGGTTGAGGTAGAGTCGGAGTTTTTGGATCGCCTCCGGATGCAGCGGGATCAAAGGCCCGGCGATGATCACCAGATTCCAATCCTTGGGGCTCAGGATGTTGGTGCCGAGCAGGCTGTTGGTGGAGCAGCGGACCCAACTTTGCTGCAGTACTTCCTTGAACCGCTGGTAGCCCAGTTTGCCGGTGCCGCCGGAGGGATGTTCCCCGTCGTCCTCCAGAAAGCAGGCGGTTAGCGCCTTGGGATTTGTCACCGCCAGGATCATGGAGGAGAAGATCAAATCGCCCTTGAATGCCTTCAAGGTGCGTTCCCATTCCCGTTCGCCATCCTTGTTGGCAATCAACCGACCGCTGAAATCACCGAAGGCATTTCCGGGAACGATCTGGCGGCTGTGGCCTTCACAATCGAAGATCACGAAATCCTTCTCATCGGCGGCCGGCAGTTGATAGGTCGACTTCACCCGCAAAGCTGCCGCCGGGTTCCGCACGTAATCGACTTTCTCCCACGTGATGCCCGGATTGATCAGGTGGTATTCTTCCAGCAGGGTGCAAATGGAACTGTAGAGCGGTTCGTGTTGCCGGTTGTAATACACGATGACATTGACGTGATTGGTGATCGAACGCAGCAGGCCGGCCGATTGGGGGGACACTTTGATGTGCGTCTGGCCACTCCAAAAAAACCGCGCCGGATGCCGGGCGGCGAGGTAATTGGCCATGACCACGAGTGCGGCCAAGGCCAGCGTCGAAATCAGGACAGAAAAAAGGATGCTCCCCCGCCGGGGGGCGGAGGGATCAGAATCAATTGGTGATTGGTCGGCCATGCTATTTCCAACGGCGGCTCTCCACCACCCGCAGGGTCAGGAAGAGGAAAAAAACGGTCAAGCTGAGATAAAAAACCACATGGCGGAAATCCACCAGGCCCCGGGCAAAATCATTCATGTGATCGAACAGGGCGATATGCGAAAGGAGATCATTTTGCCAACCGGCAACCACCGCCCAACGGCCGGGGAGGAAGCTGAGCAGGAAAAGCGTGCAACCCAGGGTAAAACTGGTCATGGCGGCGGTGATCTGGCTCCGCGTCATGGCCGAGGCGAGACAGCCCATGGCCATAAAAAGGCATCCCAGGAGGAAAATTCCCAGAAAAGTACTGCCCAGCAGGCCGGTATCCAACGCCGCCGGGTCGTTGATGAACTGTCGTAGAATCAGGATGCAGCCCAGCGACGGCAGCCAGAGCAGCACGTAGAACACCAGGGCGGCGGTGAATTTGGCGAGCACCACCTGGAGTTCCGAGACCGGGGTGGTCATGAGTGTCTCAAACGTGCCGGAATATTTCTCCAGCGCAAACAGTCGCATGGTGATCACCGGCGTGGCCAGGAGCAGGATGAGCCAGAAGTATTGCGTGGAGTAATACAACTGGGTCACTGGTTGCGGCGTGGGTTCCGACTGCAATTGTTCCACCATCACCACCCAGCTTAAGCCCATGAGAAAGGCGGCGGCGGCGATGATCAGGTAACCGGTCAACGAGACGAAGAATCCGCCCAGTTCACGACGGGTGAGGGTCCAATAGGCCTGCATTACGATTCCTCCTCCTCGGGACGGGTCAGGCGGACGTAAATATCCTCCAGGGAATGCCGGCCGCGAGTCAATTCGCGCACCCGCCAACCGCGTTCCATGGCCAGCGCGAAAACCTGGGGACGCAAATCGACCCCGTCCAGCGGAGTCAGCGCGCACCGTAAGTATTCGCCGCCGGAAGCGGAGATGTCGCAATGGGCGACGTCCGCCAACAAGTCAAAAGCGGCCTGCATTTCCAAACCCGGACCGGCGATTTCCGCGATGACCTGGCCTTTGCCGCCCATGAGCGCCTGGAGATTGTCCGGAGTATCGCAGGCGGCGATTTTGCCCTTGTGCAAGATCACCATCCGGTTGCAGGTCATTTCCAGCTCCGCCAGGATATGGCTGGAGACGAGCACCGTGTGCCGGCCGGCGAGGTTCTTGATCAACTGACGCACCGAGCGAATCTGGCGCGGATCGAGCCCGATCGTGGGTTCATCCAGAATAATCAATTCTGGCTCATGCACCAGGGCATCCGCCAATCCAACCCGCTGCCGGTACCCCTTGGAAAGGTGCGCGATGATGGTGCGTTGCTCATCGACCAGGCCGCACTGTTGCATGACGGTATCCACCCGCTCCCGGGATCGCTGCCGGCTCAATCCCTTCAACCGGGCGCGAAATTTCAGATACTCGCGCACGCGCATTTCGGGATGCAGCGGGTTGTTTTCGGGCATGTAGCCAATCCGCCGCCGGACTTCATCCGATTGCAAAAACACATCATAGCCCGCGACCCGCACACTCCCCGACGTGGCCGGCAGGAAACAGGAAAGAATGCGCATCGTAGTGCTTTTCCCCGCGCCATTACTACCCACCAGTCCGACGATCTCGCCCCGCTTTACGGTAAAGGAGATCCCCGACACGGCCGTATGTCCGGCGTATCGCTTGGTCAGGTTGGAGACTTCAATCATTGGTCCGTCACTCATGGCTCGCGCAAGGGGCAGTTTAGCCACAAGTTTGGCGGGGGGGCCAACAAAAACTCATGTCAAAAACTCGTGTCAACGCAGGGGCAATTCCACAAAGCGTTCCTGGTAGGTGCGGAAGGCGCCCCGCCGCTGCAAGGCCACGAAATCGAGGCGGACTTTTTCCCCGGTTTTGCGGGGATAGAGCAGCTTGGCCGCGGCGGTGAGATCGGCCGGGGCCTGGCCATCAATGGCCGTGATGAGATAGCCGGGGCGGAAGGCGCCGGCGGCCGGTCCCTCCCGGTCCACTTCCGCCACCACGAAGCCATCGGTGGCATTGAGCCCGATCGAGCGGGCCAATTCCGCGGTAATGGGCTCCAGTCGCAACCCGGTGCGCTCTTCGATCATGTCGGCGTTAAACACGGAAGCTTCCGGCACCGGTTTGATGGTCAGTTCACGGCGTTCCCCATGGCGTTCGATGACCAACCGGGCGGGGGATTTGGCGTCCCGGATAATGCTCTCGGTGAAATCGATGAAGCTGTGCGGGGTTTGGCCATTGAGCTTGAGCACCACATCTCCCGCGCGCAGGCCGGCTTTATCCGCCGGGCTGCGCGGTTGCACCATCGCAATACTGAGCGGCGAGGTGCCGATGCGGACCTGGGCGCCAAACCAGAGGCCTTTGCCAGCCGATTCCGGAGTGAAAATCCCCGACAAAGCCTCGGAGACGAGTTTGACGGGGATGGCAAACCCGATTCCCTGGGCCTTCTGCAACATCGCCACGTTCAAGCCGATCAATTCGCCCCGGAGATTGACCAAAGGGCCGCCGCTGTTTCCGGGGTTGATCGAGGCATCCGTTTGCAACCAGTTGGGCCAGTCCAGTTGCTCCGCCCCCTTGGGCGCGACCCGGCTCTTGGAACTGAGGATGCCCCGGCTCACGGATTCCCCCAGTCCGAAGGGGTTGCCCATGGCCAGCACGGTTTCGCCCAGCAGCACATCGTCATCCTGGGCGAAGTGGACCGCCGGAAACCGCTCGTCCGGGCGGGCCTGAAGTTTGATCAGGGCGACGTCGCTGTGCGCATTGCCGGCGATCAATTTGGCTTCGTAAGGGGTGGCGTTGGTGCTCACCTTGACCCAGATGCGGGTCGCGCGGCGGACGACGTGGTCGTTGGTTAAAACATAGCCATTTTCATCGATGATCACCCCCGAGCCCAGGCTGACCTGGGAGTTTTGCGCGGGGGCGCGAAACTCTCGAAAGTAATCCTGCAGCAACTGCTCGAAGGGATCCCGGATACTGATGACCGTTTCGGTGGCGATATTGACCACGCACGGTAGCACGCGCTCCACCGCCGCCACCGTGGCATCACGGCGCACGTCAGGTTCCCCAGCCCGGACGGCGGCTGCGCCGAGAGACAATGCTGCCGCAAGCGCGACCACCAGCGGCGTCTCAAAACGTAAATTATTTTTCCACATGGGCACCGATTTCATTGTCCACTTGACCGGTCAACGGAAGCGATTGTTCAATTATTTTTAACAATTCCCGCCCCCGCTGCGCAAGTGGACTTGGATTTGTCCGGCCACGGAAAAACCACCGGGACCGGGGCGGCTATCAGGCCCCAAACTGGCGCCGATTAGCCGATCAACTCCACACCTTGGACGGGACAGTGGGGTGGATTCTTCACCGGCTTTACGAGGTATCGGCATCCAGCAACCAATTTGCCTTTTCCGCAAGCGGACTTGACTTTGTCACGTGGCGGTAAAAGCATCGGGTCGGTGGCTGAATTCGCGGACAATTTCTATGCCCGGTGGCGCAGTCAAACTGGCCCGGGTCCGATTTTGCAGGAGGGTCGTGGTGACGCGCCGCCGGAGCAACTTCTCCAGGCGATTTGGCAAAACCAACGATTGCTGGTGGACCAGCTACGCCTGCTGGATGGGCAACCCGTGCGGATTCTGCACCCGGGTTTTCGGAATCGCGAGGCCGGACCAGATTTTCGTGGCGCCGTGGTACGGATCGGGTCCGCCCTGCCCATCACCGGGGATATCGAAATCGATCTCGAACCGGGCGGTTGGACCGCCCATGGTCATGATCAGAATCCAAATTTTCGGGGGGTGATCGTGCAAGTCATCTGGTCCGGGGATCGGCCCGTGGCCGGAACCATTCCCATCCTGCCCCTGCGGGGAAAACTCGATGCCCCGCTCGCGGAGTTGGCCGACGGTTTGGGCCGGGAATCCGCCGGGGATCTGGTCGCCGCCCAACAAGGCCGTTGCTGTTCTCCGCTCGGACAATTGGTGCCCGCCCGGCAAGGGGAGTTGCTGCAGGCCGCCGCCCAGGTGCGCTTCCGGAACAAGGCTGGTCAACTGGCTGCGCGCGCCCGGCAAGCCGGTTGGGAGCAGGCGTTGTGGGAGGGTTTATTCCGGGCGCTGGGCTACAAGCAAAATGTGTGGCCATTGAAACAACTGGCGGAGTTGCGACCGGAATGGTCGCGGGCGACCCGCGATGCTTTTTCCCTCCAGGTCCGGTTGCTGGGACTCAGCGGCTTGTTGCCGGATCAACTCAGCCGCACTCAGAAAGACGCAGATGGTTATATTCGCCAGGTCTGGGATCAGTGGTGGCGCGAGCGCGATGAATGGGCCGATCGCATTTTGCCCCGATCCATCTGGCGTTTGCATGGAATCCGGCCCGCCAATCATCCCCAGCGCCGGCTGGCGTTGGCGGCGCACTGGTTGGCGGCTGGCGACCTGCCTGCCAAACTGGAGCACTGGTTCACCCGGAATCTGCGGGACAGCGAACTCGTCCATTCCCTCGAGGAAACCCTGCAGATTACTCAGGATGAATTCTGGTCCCGACATTGGACACTGCGTTCGGCCCCACTGGCCAAGCCCCAACCGTTGCTGGGAGCGGGACGGGTGACGGATCTGGCCATCAACGTCATTCTACCCTGGCTATGGATTCGGACCGTGGAAGGGAAAAATGATGCGCTGCGGAAGATTGCGGAACACCGGTATTGCCGTTGGCCGGCGGCGGAGGATAACAGCGTGCTCCGGTTGGCGCGCCGGCGGCTTTTCGGAGGCCTGCGGGCGGTGCCCCTCCCAACGGCGGCGGCCCAGCAAGGACTGCTCCAAATCGTCCGGGACTTCTGTGACCATTCGAATGCCCTGTGTGAGCAATGCCAGTTTCCCCAACTGGTCCGGGACTGGGCGGGGTTGACGGGAACCGGGTCGGTGCGGGAGTCAAATCCGCCCGTTTGAGGGCGGTGATCCCGGGAAAAGAAAAACCGCGGATTGGAGGGTTCCAGTCCGCGGATGTTAAATCAGGAGGAGGTGAATTCCGCCAGAACTGCGTCAGGCGGGAGGCGCTTCCGGTGAGTCGGGAGTCGGCGTGTCGGATTCCGGTGCCGGCTTGGCCTGACTTTCCGGTTTCCCTTTGCCGCCCTTTTTGGGAGCGGGAGGCGCTTCCTTTTCGTCATCCTCGTCATCATCCTCGGATTCCGGTTCCTCGTACTCAGGCTCCGGTTTGTCGTTGGGATTCTTGGCCCGTTTGTTCCGGGGCAGGGGACTCAACATCACGTTGATGGCGCGGCCCACGAGTTTGGGCGTGGCGTCAGGATGTCCGAAGGGGGTAATTTCCTTAAGAAATTTCTCGATCAACTGGAAACCGAATTCCGTGTGGGCCATTTCGCGACCGCGAAACTTGAGGACCACTTTCACCTTCATGTCCTCGCACAGGAAGTCGATGGCATGGGTCAGCTTGACGCCGAGATCATGCGGATCGATTTTCGGGCTGAGCTGGATTTCCTTGACCCGATTGGCATGCTGGTGCTTCTTGGATTCCTTTTCCTTCTTGGCCTGTTCGTAGCGGAATTTGCCAAAATCGACCAGCCGACAGACCGGGGGAACGGCTGTTGCGGCAATTTCAACCAGGTCCACCCCGTTGGCCCGCGCCATATTAAGCGCTTCGCCAAGGGTGATGACGCCAATCATTTTGTTGTCCACACCGATAACCCGGACTTCACGGGCACGGATCTTTCCATTGACGCGGACAAAGGAAGCGGGCGAAGCAGCGCGCGGCGGATAGGGGCGACTCAAGACACCCTCGTCGGTTGAACTTTATTCATGCAATATTAGCAAACAATCTGGCAGGCATTTTGCCCGGCCCTACCACTAACACCGTAATTCAGGTATTTCAACAAAAAAAGGCAGGAAAAGAAAAGGAAAGCATTTGTTTGGTCCGGGACACTACGCCGCCGCTCCCCCCATTTGCCCGCGGGTTACCCCCAATTGGTTCAGCAACTTCAATTCCCGCCAGAGCCGGGCCCCATCGATTTCAGCGCGGAGCAACTGGCGGTATCGGGTGAGGGTGCTGACGATTTGTTCCGGCGTTTCGTTCAGGAACTCCACCCGGAAATGGCGGGCGCCGAGGGCGATCATGCCCGCCACGTATTCCGCCCCGGTCTGGGCGCGGGAATTAAAGACGGTATTGCGGCAGCCAATGTCCGCCACCAGCGGGTGTTCCGCGCCCACCCGATCCCGGAGTTTGACTTCATGCCGGTCGCAAGGGCGCCCGCAATTGGTGTAATCGGTGCCCGTGGAAAGGAAGGCGCAAAACACACAGTGCTCCATGTGAAACATGGGGATGTGCTGATGGATGGTGATCTCAAACCATTCCGGCGGGGCGCTGCGCAAGAGGGCTTCGAGTTGGCCAAAATTGAGATCGTAGGACGCGGTCACCCGTTCCAGGCCCTCGTGGTTTTTGAAATAGTCGGCGGTGAGGCGGTTCGCCACGTTCAGGGAAAAGTCGCCGATCCGGCGGCAATCCTTGAAATAGCGGAGGTGATCGTAATTGCGCACGAGGTAACCGTCGGCATCGCACGAGCGCACCTGTTTCAGAATCCATTCCTCGCCCATTTTGAAAATGCGGGGCGGCGCCACCCATACGGTGCGATTGGGGGCGGCGCAACCCCCGGCGCAACGGGTGAGGTTGACTGCGTCCCGGTATTGTTTGGGATTGGCGAAATCGCAATACACCGTCTGGGTGCCGCAGGCCAAAGCGGCCTCCAATTGCGCCAGGTTGCGCACGAGGACAATCAGTTCGGATGTCCCGGGAGCGCTGGTCGGCGGGGAATCGGTGTCATTGCCCACGGAAACCGCTTCCGGCGCCGATTCCGTAAGCGTCCACCGGCGCGGTTGGGAGCGCAGTATTTCCAGTTGGGCCACAGCGTCGCGGCGCATCCGGTTCAGCTCGCTGACCGGCAGCATCAGGGCGCCCTGGAGTTCATTTTGCACGCCATCCAAGGAAAACGGGGTGCCGCCCAGGCGGCCAAATTGCTCGCGCAGCTTTTCGGTGCCCAGCGGGTGTTTTTCCGCCAGAGCCAGGGGTAATTGGGATTCCACCTGCACGGTGTGGCCTTCGGTATCCCGGGCGATCAAGACCAGCGGCTGGCCGGACGAGCCATGCACTTCAATCGACAGGGGACGGGTGGTGCGAATCTTCTCGCCTTCATAACTTTGGCGTAACCGGCGGTCCAATTCCGGATCACTGGTTTTCCACAGCCGGTCTCCCACATGGATGCGGGTCAAATCCAGATCGCCATGACCGAAGCCGAGCAGGGTTTCCGCTCCCTTGGGTTCCAGGGTGTAGACTCGTCCGCCTTCCTCCGGTTGATCCGGCGTGCCGGCATCAAACACCACGCCGTCGCCGGGCTTGAGCGGGGAGATCAATTGCAGCGCAATCCGTTCGCCCTGGATCCGGCTGACCTGCCCCAGCAGGACCCCGCGTTTTTTCCCGAACCGGGCATGGACCAGTTCCTGGTTGTTGTTGCCCCCAAACCAGCCGGTGTAGAGACCGCGCGAAAACCCCATTTCGAGATCGTAGCGCGAAGCCCGGCGATGCTGTTCGACCGCCTCCGGCGTGGCCGCGTCCAGGGCCTGGCGATAAACCCGCGTGATATTGGCGACGTATTCGGGCGTTTTGAGGCGACCCTCGATCTTCAGCGACGCCATTCCCAGGCGGATCAACTCCGGCAGGACTTCCAAGCCGGCCAGATCCTGCGGACTGAGGAGGTAGCGCTTGTCCCCGAGGGGCACGGGTTGACCGTCGGAAATCAACTCATACGGCAGGCGGCAGGCTTGCGCGCATTCCCCGCGATTGGCGGAGCGACCGCCCAGCGCTTCGCTGGTCAGGCATTGGCCGGAGTAGGCCACGCACAAGGCTCCGTGGACAAATACTTCGAGCGGCAGGGAGGCGGTTGCCGCCGTGGGGGAATCGCCGGCCGACGCCTTGAGTGCGGCCTGGATTTTGGCGATTTCCGTCAGGGAACATTCGCGGGCCAGGACCACGAGGTTGCAGCCGAGTTCGCGGGCAAATTCGACTCCCCCCGCGCTGGTCACTGTCATTTGCGTGGAGGCGTGGATGGGGAAATCCGGGGAAATCCGGCGGATCAACCGGCAAATGCCCACATCCTGGACAATGGCGGCATCGACGCCCGCGGCGATGATGGCGCGGAGGTATTGTTCCGCATCCGCCATTTCATTCGCGAACACCAGGGTGTTGAAGGTCACATAACCCTTCACCCCGCGCCGGTGGAGAAATTCCATCAGCCGGGGCAGGGCGGCTTCGGTGAAATTATGCGCCCGCATCCGCGCGTTGAATTTCTCCAACCCGAAATAAATCGCGTCCGCGCCGTTTTCCACCGCCGCCCGGGCGCAATCCCAGTCCCCCGCCGGGGCAAGGAGTTCCGGGCGCGGCAGCGGCTTCCCGGACACGTGTGCCGGACGATGGTCAGGGGCGATAACAGATTGGGTCGTGGTCATGATGCGACGGGATACCCTAACCGAGGAGGGCGGCGGCGACAAAGGGAATCGGGTTGGCGATGTGGGGCATGAGGTTGGCGCAGCGCTCGGATTGCCGGTGCGAGGCTGGGAGTTCCGGCTTCAGGCGGCGGGGTGTGGCAAATCGAGAGTTTTGAGGCTTGCCGGAGGGAGGAGGCGTTGCCTCCAGATTTGATCAAGCATTTGAAAGTGCATTGGCCGGGACCCCAATTCCCTCTTCGCAAACGTTTCGGGGGGACAGGAAAAGCGGGCATTCGTGTGAATCGCACTTGCGGATTATATCAATAATGTGATATTTTTATTTGTGAATCGATTATGCCGCAAACTCGCGTCATGTTCTATCGGGAGGCCAATGGCCGGGCTCCGGTCGTGGATTGGCTTCAGGATCTCCTGCGAGAAAATGAGCGGGCGTGGGTGAGTTGCCGCGCCCGGATTGAGCTCTTGGCGCAATTGGGCCACGAACTCCGGCGGCCAGCGGCGGATTACCTGAGGGATGGGATTTATGAACTACGCGCCAAACAGGGCCACGTCCAATATCGCCTCCTCTATTTTTTTCATGGACGGAGCGTGGCGATTCTAGCGCATTCCCTGACCAAGGAAGACGAGGTTCCGAAGGTGGACATTGAACGCACGATTCAACGAAAAAAGCGGTTTGAGGCAAACCCGAAGGCGCACACATATGAATCCGAAAACTGAGCTGCAAAAAACATCTGATGCGGTGTCGATAATGGATCGCATGGCCGGAGGAAGTCTGGAGCTCCAGCGGCTCACCGACGAGGCGAGAACCAACGCGGTCGTTGCCCAACTCATTTATGCCGCCCGCACAAAAGCGGGCCTTTCGCAGGCTGAATTGGCCAAGAAACTTGGCACCCGGCAGTCGGTGATCTCCCGGCTGGAGGACGCGGATTACGATGGCCACTCGCTGACCATGTTGCAGCGAATTGCCGCCGCGCTGGGCCAACGCCTTGAAATCCGGTTTGCGCCGCCATCGGAGACGAAGGTGAGACGTTCGAGAAAGTCGGACACGGCGATTCTAGAGCCGGTTAGCTGAAGCTTGCTTGGAGATTTTCGAATCGCGGCTGACTGAAACTTGGCTAATCGGGATCCACGAATGAAGGCAAATCCTTCTGATTTGTAACGGTAGAGAGCCGGTGTAAAACTCTTTCTGTAATTTGTCTTTCTTCTCCCCGCCGCCACCCCTCCGGGGTGAGGCGGAGCGAAGGCGAGCGTAGCGAGGCGAGCGCAGCCGATCCCCGGAGGGGTGG
>CAIXFN010000002.1 GCA_903918755.1 uncultured Pedosphaera sp. | reverse complement strand
GTCTATCGACAAGACCGGACACATTGCGTGAGAATTTATGGGTCCAGTTAGCACCAGCGGAGGATTCTGGGACAACGGCAGCTTTTTGGAATGAGGGGCGCTTTTTTTTCAAAACTTTATTAATTCAACAGGCTGCTAGGGGGTGCTTTAGCCTGTAGGAACGACTGAGTTTTTTACTTGGTCGAAGGATGTAGTTTTTATTGTAATTTTTATTGTGACCTTAACACTCAAAATTTGGCCGGGCTAAACCTGCTCATGCGCTCACAATCACCCCAACTCTGGGCGGCCGGAATCCGCTCCTTCTTAGCGCACCCGAAACCGGTGTTGCCCTCGTGGACCCTTCGCGCCCCGCGTGATAACCGGCTACGAGCCTGGGTTTTGCTGGCTGCTCTCCTCACCGGTTTTCTGGGTGTCGCCCAGGCCCAGGTGCCGGGTCTCCTGAGCTACCAGGGTCGCGTATCGGTGTCTGGCAGCGCCTTTAATGGTAGTGGCAAATTCAAGTTCTCCCTCGTAAATGCCGGAGCCTCCCAAACTTATTGGGTAAGTTCTACCGACAGTAACAACGATGGACAGCCGGACACAAACATCACCGTCGCTGTGAGTCAGGGAATATTTACCGTGCTGTTAGGGGATACGACCCTGCCCAACATGGCGGTCTTGCCACCCGGTATTTTTACCAATTCCCCGGTTTTCTTGCGTATCTGGTTTGATGATGGCACGCATGGGCAGGCCCAATTGTCACCGGACCAGCCTCTTTCCTCGGCCGCTTATGCCATGATGGCCGCTAACGTGGCAGATGGTTCCATTACTCCCGCCAAACTGGCCGCCACCACCTCCCTTTCCGTAACTTCCGCGGTGTCCAGCCGCGTGGATGGTCTGTCCGCCCAAATCAACTCACTCTCCAACCAGTTCAACGCCGCCGCCCTGTCCGGCCTCACCGTGGTGTCCGCCGATCCCGCCGATGCCACACTCGCCGGCAAAGGATTCATCGAATATAGTATTATCTCCGCGCCCCCCTGGTTCACCAGCGCCGCCGCTGGCGCACCTTCCCCCCGATCCGCCCAGGCCAGTGTCTGGACCGGTTCGGAATTTCTCATTTGGGGAGGCAACGTCGAGGCCGGCCTTGATACCGAGAGCGGCGGACGTTATCGCCCCGACTTGGACCAATGGCAGGATATTTCCACCATCAACGCCCCCGCTCCGCGCGAGCAACATTCCGCCGTCTGGTCCGGCTCGGAAATGTTGATCTGGGGAGGCTTTTCCTCGAATTCACTCGTTAGTACGGGGGGACGCTTCAATCCCACGAATCAGGTTTGGACCCCCATTTCCACCACGAATGCCCCCTCCGGACGATTCGGTTGCGTCGCTGTCTGGACGGGCAGCCGACTGCTTATCTGGGGCGGGCAAAACGGGACGGGTTTGTTGGCGGACGGAGCGTTGTATGATCCGGTGGCCAATACTTGGACCACTTTGACGCTCACCAATGCGCCCACCGCCCGCAGTTTCGCCTCCGCGGTCCTGGCGGGAACGAATATCGTAGTTTGGGGTGGACAAGGCCCGCTGGGAGGATTGAACACGGGGGCCAAACTCGCCCTCAATGGGGCCGGTATCCCTACCGGCTGGACAACGATGAGCACGAACTCTGCTCCGACGGGTCGCTTGAGTCATTCCGCTGTCTGGAGCGGGCAAAAAATGTTGCTCTGGGGCGGCAGCAGCGGCGGCGTCTTCCTTGCCTCTGGCGCTGCTTACGATCCCGCCGCAAACACTTGGACCACGCTCAGTTCCACGAATGCACCCACCGCCGCCGCATCTGCCGCCGCCGTCTGGACCGGCCAAGAAATGTTGCTCTACGGCGGCGAGACGATTGCGGGAACCACCGCTGCCGGCGCCGCTTACAACCCCACGACCACCAAATGGCGTTCCCTCTCCACTGATGGATCGCCCATCGCCTCCAGTGGGGCGAGTTCGGCATGGACGGGGTCAGCCTTTCTCGTCTTTGGCGGTCTCCAAAACGGTCAACCCCTCGGCACCCTTACAAGCCTTAATCCGCAGCCCACCTGGTATTTATATCGCAAGCCATGAAAGCCACGTATCCAATTCCCCGCCTGCCCGCGTGCCGTCTCCGTTGGTTGGCCGTTTGCACCCTGCTGATCCTGGGCGCGCTCTCGGTCCATGCCCAATGGCAAACCGAAACGTTCCTCATCAAGCCCGGGTGGAACGCCATCTACCTCAACGTGGATGCCTCGTACCAAAGCCTGGACAACTCGGTGGGCGCCGACACGCATAACCCGATCAACCAAGTTTGGCTCTGGCAACCGCCGACGACGACCCTCCAGTTCGTTACGAGCCCCGCCACGCCCTCCGCGCCCAATAGTCAATGGGCCACCTGGGGTCGCGTGGGCACCGGCATTTCCGATACGCTCCTGACCTTGGTGCCCAACAACGCGTATCTGGTTTATTCGGTGGCCACCACCAACTATACGTGGAATGTAAAAGGCCAGCCGGTGGTGCCGGCTTTTTCGTGGTCCAGCAGCGGGTTGAACTTTTTTGGCTTCTCCACCCCCGGCACCAATGCCCCCAATTTCGATCAGTTTCTCGCGCTCTCCCCCACCCTTTATGCCGCCCAGCAGATTTTCACCTATCCCGGTGGCGAACTCAGTCCTGTAAATCCGATCCAGGTCTTTGCCCTGCGGACCACGACGGTTACCCGTGGCCAGGCCTATTGGATCCGCGCCAACAATCTCGCCAACAATTACTTCGGCCCTTTCCAGGTCATCGCCGGCAATCCCTCGGGCGCGGCCTTTGGTGATTCCGTCAGCCAATACAGTTTCCGCTTGCACAACCCAACGGCGACCAACGTCACCGTAAGCATGCGCCTGGTCCCGTCCGAAGCCCCGCCGCCCGGTCAGACCAACATCACCGGCACGCCGGCACTGCTGGTTCGTGGCGCGTTCAACACCTCCACCGCTACCTACGGCTATACCAATCTGTCCCTCGGTTCTACGCAGTCCTGGGTCCTGACGCCGCAGGGAACGCCGGGTGCCGATACCACGATCGTGATCGGCCTCAATCGCTCCGCCCTGACCAATGTGCCGGGAGCCCTTTACGCCGGCATCCTCCAATTGAGCGATTCCTTTGGCTTCTCCGAATATGATTTACCCGTTTCCGGTGTCACTTCTGCCACGGCGGGACTTTGGGTTGGCAATGCGAGCGTGTCGCAGGTGAGCAGCTATCTTAAAAACTATCAGATGGACTCGAATAATGCGATAGCCTTCTCCACGAACGGCAGTTCGTATCAGATCACCAGCATCAACACCAATCTGGCGCCGGTCGCACAACCGTATCCGCTGCGGCTCATCTTGCACAACGATGGCACCAACGTGAATTTGCTGCAACGCGTCTTTTACGGCACGCGCTATGGTTCCAATTACGTCGTCGCCACTCAGGAAGCTTTTCTGGATGCGACCAATCTCAGCGCGGCTCGCCGGATCAGCGCGATTCATCTTCCCTATAGTGAAATCAACAACCCCTGGGCTTGCGCTGGCAGCCTCGCCCTGGGCGGATCATTAAGCGCCACGGTGAACCTTTCCTACGATGATCAAAGGTCCAATCCCTTCCTCCATACTTATCATCCTGATCATGACAACCTCGACGCCCAATTCGCCACCCAGTTGCCCCAGGGATCCGAGTCTTATGGCATTACCCGCTCCATCCACCTGTTCATCAATCCGCCAGGCAGCGACTTCGCCAGTCTGACTTCCGTCAACCAGTCCTTTTCCGGAATCTACCAGGAAGCCATCACCTTGTCCGGCCTCGGCGGTTTCCCGCGGGTATTCAATGTAACCGGAACTTTTGCACTTAACCGGCTCACTCCCATTCCCACCCTCACGAAACAATGAAATCGCTCCGTCAACCCAATTTCTGCTCCGCAACGCAACCTGCTTTACGTCAACTCGAAAGCCCTTCATCATCCATGAAAACCATCAGCCAATTCGCGAAACTCGCCCGCTTCATTCTGCCGGTACTTCTGGTGCTGGCGCTTGCTCAAACCACCACCCGCGCCCAAAATCCCAATCCGCCGGGACAAATCAGCTACCAAGGTTTCCTCGTGGACAATAACGGACTACCTTTGGCCACGAACGCGCCCAAAAATTACAACATCATCTTCCGCATCTACACCTCGTCCTCCGGCGATACGAACAGTCCTCTCTGGGCGGAACAGCAAGTGGTCACCGTCGACAAGGGTTATTTCAGCGTCCTCCTTGGCCAGGGCAGTGCCGTGGGCAGTCAGCCAAACACCAATAATCTCACGGGACTCTTCACTGGCGCCACTGCTTCCGATCGTTATATCGGCCTGGTGGTCCAGGGGCTGGCCGTCGGCGGCGATGTTGAAATCACTCCCCGCCTCCGCTTGCTGAGCTCTCCCTACGCACTCCTGGCGGCCAATGCGAACGCCCTGGTCAGCAGTTCCGGCTCCAATTTGGTGACCACCTTCGGTGGGTTCGTCGGCATCAACAAGGGCGGGGCCAGCCCGGCTTCCGTGTTGGATGTCAACGGCACCATCACCGCCACGAACTTCTCTGGCTCCGGCGCGGGTCTGTTCGGCATCAACGCGGGAAACATCACGACCGGCACCCTCCCGGATGCCCGACTGAGCGGTAATGTGGTCATGCAAGGAGGAAATCCGACCTTCAATAGTATCACGGTGAACAACAATCTGTCCCTTAACAACTTTTCCGCGTCCTATCCACTTTACTATGGCGGAACTTCGCTGCCCGCTAGTGGTGTGTTCACCAGTCACGGCGGCTACGTCATCCTCTTCTGCCATTCAAGTTGCTGGTCCAGCACCGCCGGTTACAAAGGCATCAGCATGAATGTGGACAACTCGTATTACGCTTCCATGTATATGTTGATTATTGCTAACACGCACATGGACTTGCCCGGCAATACCTGGCTCCTTGGCCACCTGCCGGCGGGTTCCCACACGGTCACGCTGAATAAGGGCGATTCTTCCGTGAACTTCGACAGTAACGACAATTACCAGGTCACGATGTTGGAACTCCCGTTTTGATTCGGCCTTTGGCCACCGGCTAATTATCGGACATCCGTCCTTTGGTGCAGTTGTTTGCAATAGTTTAACGGCTTGATTATATGACCACTCCAACCTTGAAGCAGCGGCTCCTCGCCCAGGCCTGCCCGGTCCTGCTGGCCGCCGGCGTTCTGAGCCTTGCCCACCAGGCTTCCGCCCAGGCGGTGCCCCTGGCAATCAATCAGAATGCCTTTCTCTACGACAACGTGCCCAGCACGAACTTTCTGTTGAACATCAATCTTCAGGCGCAGCGCGGCGTGCCCCTGACCACCAACGCGAACCAAACCATTGGTTCCGACGGGCGCGCGCCGACCACCGCCCAACAGGTGGCCAGTGGCTTGACGACCGCTCCCCCGACCACCAATCAGTTTCATGGTTTCGTGACTTTTTCCGGCATCCCCGTGCAGGACAAGGGGCAGACCAACCTCCTGCCAAACGCTAATTTCGCCGCAAACGCCGAAAGTCTGAACTGGCCCCGTGGGAAATTCAACGGGCAAACCGTGGTGATCTTGCGCGCGGCACAGGTTGGCGCCCCCTATGTCGCCAAAGCGGTGTCATTCTCTTTCGGTGACGTCATTCCGGTACCCTTTGTGGACGCGCATGGAGCAACCCTCACCAACATTCAGCCCACCAGTTATTGGCTGCCGGCCCCGTTTACCACGAACGGGTACACGAATGCGCCCTATTACTTCAGTCCCCACGCCCAGGCGGTGTTCGCGATTCAGGCCGGCCAGATCGCGATCACTTGGCAGGCGGCAACGCCCCTCGTGGCCTTGCCGTCCGATTTTACCACCACCAACAACGGGGTGGTAACTACCAACTATTCCTTCCAGAACGGTTTCTATTTTCCCCTCCTTACCCAAAGCTATTTGGTTTCTGGAACCCCTTCGAAAACCCCCCAAAAAATCTACTGGACGGAAGGCTCCTTCCAGAATATTGGCCACCCCGTGCAGGTGCCCGCGGGAGCGGTGGGCGAGGTGAATGTGGTTTACAACAATTCCTTTCCCCGGCGCGTGGATCAAGCTTATCAGGATCCCCTGCAAGTCCCGATTGTCGATACCAATTCCCTCACCGAAACGCGGACCTTGTGGTATGACTCCCTGCGCGGACAGATCCTCGCGTACAATATCGAGGGCCGCGTATTTGTGGAAATGCTCGGTGAAATCCATGATGATGGCATCACCCGGCGGTGGCTCGGCTACGAAATCGTGGATGTTGCCAAACAGGTGGCACCCAATGACATTTTTGTGAATTTGGGTGACCGGATCCCCGCCTTCGGCGATGGCCGCGATGATTCCAAACTCGTGCCCTCCCCCCTCCTCAGCGTCGGGCAGGCCTACTATTATCAGCAAATTAATCCTGGCAACAATCAAATCACTCTTTACGCCACGCACGAAACTTTCAACCTGAACGACTTTGAAGCCTATTGGCTGACGACTGGCATTGCCGGACTCCAATGGCCCCTGGTCTTCAATCGTTACCACGAAGTCTGGCCGTCGGACCCCACAAAGTACACGCATTATGTCCGGCCCCTCGCCGCCAATGAGGCGGAGGCCAAACTGACCGCCGTGCAGCTCCCCAGCGCCAACGCGCCCTATATTCAATACCAGGATGCGCTCGACACTCTGCGCGGAAAGCTCACGGATACATTCGCGTATTACACCTACCTTACTCCAGCCTATCCGGCCCATCGCGGTTTGATCCGTTACACCGCCGGCAGCACGCTGTTCTTCGAGCGCATCTTTTCGTTCCTGGATGCCGGGCTTAAATCGCCGAGCTTGTTCGTCGGCTCCTCCGCCACAAATCTGACGGGTTGGAATTCCACGAACAAAAACTTTGACTTCAGCGCGGTACTCTTTAACGCCCCGTATGTCACCAACTATACCGTGAACGTAGGCGATCGCATTCTGGCCCCGCCCGGAGAGTTAGGCAATACCGGCGATTACCTCGCCGGTTATATCCGACAAACGAACGGCAATTCGTACGATGTGAACGCCTATGTGGAACCCTTTTCCAACGCCTTTAGCAATGCCAACGCGGGTGCCATTATTCCGGTGAACGCGATTCCCAATCACAATCTGCTCGAGATCTGGTGGTTCCGACAGAATCATGCCGACGCTTCCCTCGGATTCTCCCCAACCTACTGGCCGGCCGTCATCGGGCGCTATACCATTCAGTGGCCCGCCAATCCCAACCAAATCATCCTGGCCAGTGGAGCGGGCAGCGGGGCCCTCACCTCGCTGCAGGCCAAGGGCACCATTTACACGCAAAACGATCCCACCCAACCGGGCTACAATCCGAATGAGGAACATGCCATTATGCTCGGCGGCCAGGCCTACGCCCTGCGGGATGATTTAAACATCACCACCCACACCAATAACGAGTACTCGTCCGACCCGTATGTTCTCGTGGATTATACCGAAGCGGACGGCCGCCCGGCAGTAGCCACGTTCAAAGTGCGGCGGGAGGCTCCCGAGCAAGGAATTCTGTTTGATTACGTCGTGGACGCTGGCACGCTGGTTCAAGAACCGATGCCCTTGCCCTTCCTGGACCAACCCGTCGTAGGCTCCGGCGCCAACGCCTATAACTACAACACCGAACCGCCGGGAACGTCCGGTGATCTCCCCCCCGGCTGGAGCGACGCGACCTACGCTACCGGCCCCTATGCCAACTATCGCAGCTTCACTTTTGAGGATCGCAAGCACAATTTCTGGGTGTACCGCGGCTTGCACGCGGGCCTTCCCATTCTCCAATCGGGTAAATACAACAGCACCAATAACACCTTTGGCGCGCTGCCGACGGCCACCGCCGTGTTGGGTCAGCAATTTGACTATTATGTTCATGTTTCCCGTCGCCCGGCATCCTTGGTTATGAATGCCCTTACCCCTCTGCCGGCGGGACTGAATCCGTCAAGCACCACCAATGGGTTGAGCATTAGCGGCATTCCCAACGGCGCGGTTGGAAGTTTCCCGTGCAGCATCAGCATCCAGGACACCGGGGACAACACCATTATCACGAATTCGTTGGTGATCAATGTTGTGTCCAACGGTACGGCCTTTGCCCTGACACCGCTGGCCATCACCAGCACGAATCAATACTCGGGCACCACCATCACCTTTACGAACCGCCCTCCGCAACTGGCCCAAGCCCCGACCCCGGCCAACAGTTTTACCATGCATTTCTATTACAAAACCCAGGATGGCTTCGCGTGGCCTGGGATTTTGAACCCGCCCACGAACGGATCCATCGTTCCGTATCTGCGCCCGTTCAACGGCAGCGGCAAGTATGTCGGCGATCCCACGGCTGCTTCCACCAAGAGTCTGGATATCGTTTACCGTCCGACCTGGCCCTCCTTGATCAACGGCCAGCCGGTTCCGACTCTTTATTCCGGTCAGACTTTGACCCTGCCGATCAATGGCTTGACGTCAGTTCGCGGCCAGAACAGCGCGCAATTGTTCTATCAACAGTCGATCGGCACGAACATTACTTTCAAAACCAGCAGCGCCGTGCTGCACGACCCCACGCGCGCCAAAATCTCCGATCTTGCCGCCCAAGGGCTGACCAAGCTCCCCGACAGCATTCGCACCGATTCGTATCAGGGGCGCATTTACTTCCCCAATTTGCCCCCCCACCTGGCCCAACGGCTGTATTATGATCCCAACCGGGGGACCAATGGTTCCCTGGTTTACATCGGACAATTTATCAACGACATTGTCGGAGAAAAATATCTCCACTTGAACGTTTTGGAGGGCACCGACTATACTACGGCGCTTTCCCTTTGCGCCAATGCCGATACTCACAAGGCTGCCTGGAATGCCTTGGTGACCGCCTTGAGCACCACCTTGCAGACGTTCTATGAGAACCCTGCCGTACCCGGACAGTACATTCCGAACCCCAGTCTGGACACCTTTATTAACTTCGGTTCCTTGTCCGAAGTCAAAAATAGCGACACCGCGGTCGATTCCTACGCTTTGACCGCCGCGGGTCCGGGAGAAGGCTACATCACCTACATCACCGGCAACGGTCGCGCCTTTACTCCCGAAGGATCCCCGGTTACGGTCAACATCGCCCGGGTCGCCGCTCCGCTCTGGACGGGCGAGCTGAAGGTATTGCCTTCCGCCAATCCCCTCAATGAGTTGCTGACCATGCAGCACACGGCGGATCTGGCCGGCCAATTTTTCACTTACCAGTATGATTGGCGCATTGAGCCGCCCGTGGACGGATTCCCGCCCACCATGCCCTATACGAACTGGACCACGCTCACCAACGGCCTCGGGGTTCCCCGCTACACGCTCGGAGGCGCCGGGATCCAGACCCTGGTGGACAATTATATCGTCATGCGCTATCGCAACACCAGTCCGTACGCCGACCCGGCGACGACGAATTGGTCCGCCTGGACCACGCCGCAGCTGGCCGAAGGCTGGATCAAACGGGTCCTCGCGGGCATCAATCCCTTTAACCAACGCACGACAGATCTCTTCAACAACACCATCGCCACGGATGCCAGCCTCATTGAACAGGCCGGCCACCGCTGGGAGGGGGATGTGGCGCTGAATTTGGACACCATCAACAATTTTGGTTTGATCGAAATTTATGAAACCGTGCTGCGCCGGGGCGAAGCCCTCAGCATCAACGACAACATCAATTTCGGCCCCGCCAACGATGCCCTGCTGTTGGCCGCGGGATATCTCAGCGACCTTTACATGAACCTCGGCAATGAGGCCTTCGCCGATGCCGCGGACCCCACCATTGGTATCGGCACGGCCAACGCCACTCTGGGGAGCGTCGCCACCGCGCTTTACGCCTTCAAAGGACAGGAACCGTCGCTTTTGGAGGAAAATCTGGCCTTGCTGCGGGGTCGTGACGACTCCCTGCAGCCGGGCGTAAACCTCAATCCGGTTTACAATCGCCTCTATTGGAACTACACCCGCGGTATCGACTCGGGCGAGATCGTTTACGCCCTCAACTACAATATTCTCGACCAAAACGGCGATGGCGTGGTCAACGCTGCCGACGCCGCCATCCTTTATCCGCAAGGACATGGCGATGCCTACGGTCATTACCTGACGGCTTTGACCGGGTATTATCAACTGCTGATGAATCCCAATTTTGATTGGGTTCCCCGCATTGAAGCCGTCACGGTTCTGGGTGCTGTGGTCTCCGTGGATTATCAGGATGAACGAAAATTTGCCACGGCGGCGGCGGCGGTGGCGCGCTCTGGTCAACAGATATTTGACCTGACCTGGCGCGAAAAATACTTGCCCGGAAATAATGGTTGGTCGAGTTTCGGCGATGGCCAGGTAAATATGCAGCGGCCTTATTCGAACGGAGGGGCCACGGCGTATGTCACCCGCTACTTTGGTCTGGATCATTGGGCGACCCGCACGGGCCAGGGCAGCTACATCAATTGGGTGGTCGGGAATGCGATCCTGCCGGCAGTGGACCCCGACCCCAGCCATCAGGGCATTCAAAAGGTGGACCGGACCACGGTTCCGGAATTGCAGGAACTTCCCGCCCTGGCCACCGCTTTGCAGACTGACATGAATAACGCGGAAGGCGCGTTGAATCCGCTGGGTTTCTCGCCCAATGCGATTCCCTTTGATATCAACCCGTATCAGGTCACCGGCGCCAACGCCCTGACCCATTTTGAGCAAATCTACCAACGCGCCACCACCGCGCTCGCGAACGCGGTGGTGGCCTTCAACGACGCCCAAGGGGTAACCGCCAACATGCGCTCGGAAGGCACGTCACTGGCCGCCTTTCAGGCCACGGTCGCGAGCCAGGAACTGGCCTATACCAACACGTTGGTCGCTCTTTACGGCACGCCTTACCCGGATGACATCGGGCCCGGTCAAACCTATAAACAGGGTTACAATGGCCCCGATTACGTCCATTATATGTATGTGGAGAATCCCACGACCACTTTCGGCGGAGCCTTGCCGGATCCGACCCAAGTCCAGACTTTTACTCTGGACACGTCAAAGATTCCGGCCGATTGGCAGGCCGGCCTCACGACGGATTCGGGCTTCCTCGCCAACCGCAGCACGATTAAGTTCCAGTTTGGCCCCAATGGCTTCTTCGGTAAACCGGCGGCCTGGAATTCGCAACGGGTTTCCCCCGGGACCATCCAGCAAGCCATCTCGGATTATGTCAAGGCCCACGATGCCGTGGACTCGGCATTGAATGATGCGGATGTGGCCCGCCAGGCGCTGGACAAGGCTTACCAGGTCTTTCAGGCTCAGGTGGACACCCACGACAAAGAGCGAACCATTAACGCTGGTGTTCTCGCGATTAAAGATATCGCGGATGCAGCCCAGTTCGCCAGCGATATCGCCACCAAAATCTCGGCCGATACGCAAACCATCGCCTCCAAGCAGGCTTCCATCTTCGCCGATGCGCTGCCCAAGAGCCTGATCTTCGGTTTGGCGGACGGTGGGGATGAGCTATCCCCAGCCCGTCTTGCAATCAATCAAGCGGCGGCAGTCGTTACCGGCGGCTTCAAAGTGGCGGATTTTGTCCAGTACACGATTGTCCGCAGTTTGCAGTATGGCTCCACCTTGGCCTCGGCCAACGCCCAGTTCTTCGGCATCGCGCCACTGGACTGGACCTTGCAGATGCAAACTTCGATCAACACCCTTGGCAACAGTCTCATTGCCCTGTCCACGCGTCTTACCACCATCAATCAGCGGTTGCAGGCCCTGGATGATGCCAAACGCAAATACGACGGGTTGGTCGCCCAGGGTGACCGCACCCAGGCGGAACGCCAAGT
The DNA here is from genome assembly GCA_903918755.1 of uncultured Pedosphaera sp. Taxonomy (GTDB): domain Bacteria; phylum Verrucomicrobiota; class Verrucomicrobiia; order Limisphaerales; family Pedosphaeraceae; genus CAIXFN01. The sequence continues at coordinate 58,320 of CAIXFN010000002.1, read as the reverse complement.
CTTCCGCCAAAAATCGGCGGCGATTGTCCAAGGCTATCGCACCCGCGACGCTGCTTTCCGCGTGTTCCGGAATGAAAAGCTCGAGCGTTACAAAACCCTGTTCAATCTGGCCGGTGAATATGCCTACCTGGCGGCGCAAGCTTACGATTATGAAACCGGTCTTTTGAACACCTCGCAAGGAAAGTCCTTTCTCGCGCGCATCATCAATGCCCAGGCGCTCGGGGTGGTAAGCGGTGGTCTGCCGCAATATGCCGGTAGCGATACCGGCGATCCGGGACTCTCCAGCGCCCTGGCGGAAATGAAAGCGGACTTCGATGTGCTCAAGGGACGGCTTGGATTCAACAACCCCGATGGGTATGGCACCTTGGCTTCCATGCGGACGGAGAATTTCCGCATCCTGAACAGTGCCGACGGCAACAGCCATTGGACCGATGTGCTCAATCAACATCGCGTGACGGACATCCTGGCCGACCCGGACGTCAATCGTTACTGCCTCCAGGTCAATGATGGCAGCGGTCTCCCCGTGCCGGGCATTATCATCGACTTCAGCACGGTCATTGCGAACGGCCTGAATCTATTTGGCCAACCCTTGGCGGCGGCCGACCATGACTTCTCGGCAACCGCCTTCGCCAACAAAATCTTCGCCGTCGGCGTGGATTTCGACGGCTACATCGGCATGGACAATCCCACTGGGGCCGCCTCCCCCACTGATCCCAGCACGGATCCGAATGGCCTGGCCGCGACGCCCTACGTGTATCTGATTCCCTGCGGCGTGGATTCGATGCGCAGCCCGCCGTTGGGCGACACCAGCTCGGTGCGGACCTGGAGTGTTGACGATGTCACCATTCCCCTGCCTTTCAACATCTCGGCGGCGGACTTTAGCTCGGCCCCGAATTATATCGCGGCCAACTCGCTCTCCGAGCCGCTGTTTTCGATCCGCAAGCACCAGGCTTTCCGCCCGGTTTCGACGGCGACGGTGCTCACCCCGGCCGCCTTCTCTTCCGGCGGTTCCCTGACCAAGACCTCCTTCACCAACAGTCGGTTGATCGGCCGTTCCGTCTGGAACAGCCATTGGAAGTTGGTAATCCCGGGTCGCACACTGCTAAACGATCCGAATGCTGGTTTGGACCGCTTCATCAAGACGGTGCGGGACATCAAACTCTACTTCGTCACCTATTCGTATTCCGGCAATTAACGATCCTCCCATCGCACGACTATGAAAGTTATTTCCACGGTCCTCAAACTCTCCATGGCGGTGGTCACGATCGCGCTGCTTCCAGTGTCGGTGCGCGCCTTCCCCCCCGCCCCGCACCATGTCATCTCCGGAATAGTCCGCGACCAGTACGGCAATCCGGTGAACGACCCTTCCGCCCTCGTGATACTGCAAACACCCGGGGGCGTGCGGTTGGCCAACAGCATCCAGCCCGGCCTGGCCCCGGGGGTGAATTATCATCTCGAAGTGCCGATGGACGCCGGCAACACCATCGATCTCTACGAGGCCAACGCGCTCAGAACTGCCGCCTCATACAAAATGTACGTCGTGCTCGGCGGCATCACGAACACCCCCATCCAGATGCTCAACGGCTATTCCCAACTGGGAAAACCCGGCGGCCAAACCCGCCTGGATCTCTTCCTCGGGACCGATTCTAATGGCGACGGCCTGCCGGACGAGTGGCAATACGCCATCCTGGCGGCCTTGGGCTTGGGGCCGGATCTGTCGCAGATCGGGCCGAATGGCCGGGCTTACCCCGGTGGAATGACGTATTACGGCAGCTTCATCGCCGGCACCTATCCGTTCGATCCCAGTGACGCTTTGGTGATGCGCTTCGTCGCCGTGAACGGCGATTCACCCGTCCTCGAATTCAACGCCATCAATGGCCGCACCTACACGGTGCTCGGATCCACCGATATGAAGCAATGGGTTCCCGTGTCCTTTCAGCTTCCCGCGGATGGAGTGTCGCCGGCCACCCGGGCGAACATTTATGTCTCCGGCGTGCAAACCATTCAGGTCCAGGCGCTGCAGCCCACCACCGGCCCAAAGTTGCGCTTCTTCAAATTACTGGTGCAATAGTGTCGCGCCGTTTACGCTTTGGGGATGAGTGAAAGCCACGTCACGCCGCCCGGGGGCATTCGGAAACCATTTGCCTTGCTGGTCTTGGGGTTGGGCGTTACGGCCATTGTGCTGCTCTGGGCTTTTGCCCCCAAACAGAAGCCCGCGGTGGTTCACGTCGAACCGCCCCCGCCCCCGGCTCCGGAAATTCCACGCCGGGAACTGACCCTGCGAAACGAACTGCTTTATCAGGGGAATACCACCAATCTCTTCACCGGGGTCGCGGTGGAATTTTATAAGGAGGGCGGGCGGTGGACCCGGGCGGCCTACGTAAACGGCCGCCTCAACGGGGCCTCCGAAATTTGGTACCCCAACGGCCAGATGCAGGTGCTGGAACATTTCAAGGACGGCGTCTCGGATGGAGTCCGGCAAAAATGGCATGAGAACGGCAAACCCATGGCGGAGGCCACGCTTGTGCTGGGCAAATTTGAAGGCACTTTCCGGCGCTGGCATGACAACGGCCAACTGGCGGAGCAAATCGAAATGAAACACGGCCAGCGCGAGGGCATGGCCTACGGTTACTTTCCCAGCGGATTTCTGCAGTGGCAGGTCCGTCTCAGCGCGGACAAGGAATTGGAACGCAAGACTTGGAACGACGGTGAGCGAAAGTCCCCGCCGTCCGCCGAAGCGGATAAATAGCTCCCGGGCACGACCGCAAACCCGATTCCCCGCCACCGGGTTATTCGCCTCCTGTGGACCCCGCTGCCCCGGTCGTCGCGGCGGAAAAATCACCCAAAACAACCGTCAAATGCCCTTGACGCATTCGTTAAAGCTACCTATGTTGTCAGGGAACGGTACAGATGGCTGGTTCGCCAGCGCGCCAAAGTCGGAAGAATCAAATCTACCGACTTTTTTATTTCCCTCACGGGGGTCTGTATCGCGATGAACCTTATGAACGCAGACTTTTTAGCGGTTTTGGAATTCTGGGAACGCGAAAAAGGCATCAGCCGGGCTACGCTCGTTGCTGCTGTCGAGGAATCCCTTTTGTCTGCTGCCAAGAAGGCGGTCGGCCCGGCCCGCGAATTGCGGTGCGTTATTGATCCGAAATCGGGTGACATCAAAGCCTTCGCCAAATTGGTGGTTTCGGAAAAGGTCCTGTCCAAACATGACCAAATCAGCCTGTTTGACGCGCGCCGGATCAAGCCCGACGCCCTGGTTGGGGAGGAATTGGAAATCGAGGTCACGCCAGCCGGCTTTGGTCGCATCGCCTCCCAGTATGCCAAACAGTCCCTCACCCAGCATATCCGCCGGGCGGAGAAACAACTCATTTTCACCGAATTCAAGGACCGGGTCGGCGACATCATCAGTGGCGTCGTTCGCCGTTTTGACCGTTCCGACGTGAGCATTGATTTGGGCAAATACGAGGCGCTCCTCCCGAATCGCGAACGCGTTCCCACCGAAGAATACCAGATCGGTGAGCGCATCCGCTGCTATGTCAAAGCGGTGGAAAACGGCCCGCACGGTCCGGAGATCATCCTCTCCCGCGCCGATCCCCGGTTTGTCATCAAGCTTTTCCAGTTGGAAGTCTCGGAAATTAACGACGGCACCATTGAGATCAAGGGTATCGCCCGTGAACCCGGCTTCCGCTCCAAACTCGCCGTGTATACACGCGACGAAAAAGTCGATCCCGTGGGTGCCTGCGTGGGCCTGCGTGGGCAACGGGTGAAAAACATCGTCCGCGAGCTCAACAACGAAAAGGTGGACATCATTCGGTGGGATCCTAATATCAAGGTGTTTCTGACCAATGCGCTGGCACCGGCGCAATTGAAGACTTTTGAAGTCGATGAAGTCAAACGCCGCGTCCGGATCATCGTCAGCGAGGAGCAGTTATCGCTCGCCATCGGGAAGCGCGGTCAAAATGCCCGCCTGTCCTCGAAACTGACCGGCTGGCAGGTGGATATCGATCCGGAAATCATCAAGACGCTCGGCTTCGAGGAAAAGGTGGCGCAAGCGGTCAAGACTCTGGCGGCCATCCCCGGGATCACTCCCCAACAGGCCGACGTGCTGGTCCATCACGGGCTGACCCGTCTGGAGGATCTGTTGCAGGCGGACGCCAGTGATCTGTCGGGTATTCCCGAACTGGGTGACCAGGCGGCCACGATTTTGGCGGCGGTGGCGGCGGAAGCCGACCGGCGCAAAATCAAACTCGGTGGCGGCGCCGATGCGGCCGCGGTATGAAATCCATCACTTGGAATGGATTTGGCGGTATGTTAAATTTTTAGCCGTATGAAGGCTTGGTGGCGGTATCAGTGCGCAGTTGAAGATCAAATAGATTATGCCCGTTCGTATTTACGACATCTCGAAGAAGCTCGGCCTGGACAACAAGGACGTGATTGCCAAGGCCAAAGAGTTGGGCATAACTGCCGCCAAGGTCGCGTCGAGTTCGCTCGATAAAATCACCGCCGAATACCTGGAAAACGAACTCGTCCGCGGCCGCCCGTTGCCCCCGCCCGCGCCGCCCGCCGAGCCCGAGAAGATTATTTTCGTGACCGCGCCTCCGCCTCCTCCGCCGGCCCCGGTTGTCGCCCCGGTTGCTTTTGTCGCCCCACCGCCTGTGCCGGAAGTGCCCAAGGTCGTGGAACCCCCGGCCCATTTCGCCCCCGAACCGCCCGCCGCGCCGGCCGTGGAAGCTCACGTGCCCAAGGCGGAACCGCGTCCGGCTCCCCCGGAGGAACCCTCTGCGCCCGCGATCCATGTTGAATCAGCGGCTGCCGAAATCGAAAATTCTCCCGCCGCCGTGGCTCATGACACCGCACCTTTGAGCGCGAGTCCGGTTCCGGCCCCCGCCGAGGTTCTCCCCCCGGTGGTTACGCCTTCGTCGGCCGCGCCCGTGGCGCCAATTGCGCCCCCGGCGGCACCTGCCCTGCCGCCCGCCCCGGCACCGCATGTGCCCCAAGTTGGTGACAAGGTTGGTTTCATCAAGCTGCCGGTCAAGCCCGCCCCGCGGACTCCCGAGAAGCCCGCGCCGGCCAAACCGGTGCCTGGCCGCCCCGGCGCGCCCGCGCCCCGGCAGGATTTTAATCGTGGACGCCCCGGCGACAATCGCAACCAACGCCCCGGCATGGGTGGCGGACCGCAGAACCGGAATTCGGGCCCTCCCGGTCGCCCGGGCTATGGCAATCAGCAGGGTCGTGGCGACTACGCCAAGCCCGCGCCCCCCGCTCCCCCGAAATTCGTGGGACCGCAAACCGGCGAAATCATCACGATCAAGCCCCCGATCGTCGTGCGCGAATTGGCCGATCAGCTCAAGCTGAAGCCGTTCAAACTCATCGCGGATTTGATGGAGTTGAACGTGTTCGCCAACGTTAATCAGGCGATTGACGAATTGGTCGCCCAGAAGATTTGTGCGAAATACGGCTTCCGTTTCGAGGTTGAAAAACGCGAGCGCGGCAGCGGCATCATCCACGCCCCCGTCAAAAAGGTCGAACTCGACATCGACGACAAGACCGAAGATCTCCGTCCGCGCGCTCCCGTGGTCACCATCATGGGCCATGTCGACCATGGCAAGACATCCCTCCTGGATGTCATCCGGAAAACCAATGTCGTGGCCGGCGAAGCGGGTGGCATCACCCAGCATATCGGAGCTTACACCATTGCCTTCCCGCATCCCGAACGGAAGACCGAGCTGCAGCAGATCACCTTCCTGGATACCCCCGGCCATGCGGCCTTCAGTTCCATGCGCGCCCGTGGTGCCAACGTCACGGATATCGTTGTGCTCGTGGTTGCCGCGAATGACGGCGTGATGCCCCAGACCATTGAGGCGCTCAACCACGCCCAGGCCGCCAAGGCGGAAATCATTGTCGCCGTCAACAAGAGCGACCATCCCAACGCCAACCCCACCCGCGTTCGCCAGCAATTGCAGGAAAAGGGCCTCGTTTGCGAAGAATGGGGCGGCAAGACCCTCTTTGTGGATGTCTCCGCCCTGACCAAGGTCGGCGTCGACAAATTGTTGGAAGCCATTTTGCTCCAGGCGGAAATCATGGAGTTGAAGGCCAACCCCAATCGCCGCGCCAAGGGCAATGTCATCGAATCCGGCCTGGAACCCGGCGGCCCTACCGCCACCGTGCTGGTTCGCAAGGGCACCCTGCGCCTCGGCGACATCGTTATTTGCGGCCAGTATTACGGCAAGGTCCGCGCCTTGATCAACGAGGACAACAAACGCCTCAAGGAAGCGGTTCCTTCGGTCGCGGTGAAGTTGCTCGGCTTGAACGGCGTCCCCGAAGCGGGCATTGAATTCAGCGTGGTCGAAGACGAAAAAGAAGCCCGCGACCTCGCCGAGAAACGTGCCTTCGAGGCGCGCGCCCAAGGCCAGGAAGTCCGCGCCAAGGTCACCTTGGAAACGTTGTTCGCCACGATGACCTCGAACGCCGGCAAGGTGCTCAAGATCGTCGTCAAAGCTGACACCCAGGGCTCCGTGGAAGCCATCGTCGAAGCACTCAAGAAAATCGAATCCAACAAGGTCACCCTCGAAGTGGTGCACAGCGCCGTCGGCACCATCACGGAATCCGACGTCTCGCTGGCGGCCGCCTCCGAATTGGTCATCTTGGGCTTCCACACCCGCATTGACAATGGCGTCTCCGAGTTTGCCAAGCGCGAAGGCGTGCAGATCAAGCTTTACGCCATCATCTACGAACTCATTGACCAGGTCAAAGAGGCCATGGCCGGATTGCTCGATCCGTTGCTCAAGGACGTCGTTATGGGCTCGGCGGAAGTTCGCAAGATCTTCAACCTTTCCAAGGGCGGCCCCGTCGCCGGTTGCATGGTCACGATGGGCCGTATTGTCCGCGGCAAGGTCCGCGTCATGCGCCGCAAGGGCTTGATCTATGAGGGCGTTACGCAGACGTTGCGCCGCTTCCAGGATGAGGTCAACGAAGTGCGCGCCGGTATGGAATGCGGTATCCGCCTCGAAGGTTTTGGTGATTTCCAGGTCGGCGACACCATCGAGTGCTACACGGTCGAGCGCCTGGCGCAGAAACTCTGATCCGCCGCCTACTCTTCCATGTCCTTACGCCTGCAACGCGTGCGCGAATTGTTGAAGCGCGAATTGGGTGACGTCATCCGCCGGGAATTGCCGGTGGGTGAAAACGGCCTGATCACGGTCAACGAAGTCACCATGGGCAGCGACCTGCGCTCGGCCACCGCGTTCGTCGGCATTCTCGGAACTCCTGAGCAGCGCAAGAAGGGTTTCTCGCTCCTGAACTCCAACCGCAAGCGCCTCCAGACCCTCCTCGGCCAGTCCGTGGTGCTCAAATACACCCCCAGTTTGCGGTTCATCCTGGACGACTCCATCGTCCACGGCAACCGCGTGCTCCAAATCATTGAGGAACTCGACCAGTCCCCGTCCGCCGATGAAGTCCCACCCGAAGATAATTGACCGCATCATCTCCGCTCTCGAACCCCACCACACCATTTGTGTGGTTGGTCACATCCGCCCCGATGGCGACTGCATCGGTTCGCAGGTCGGTTTGGCCATGGCTTTGCGCGATCAAGGCAAAGAGGTGACCGTCTGGAATGAAGATTCGGTGCCCAAGAAACTGGCCTTTCTGGATCCTGATCGCCTCGTTCAACGCCCCCAAAAGGACCGGAAATTCGATTGCGTGATCGCCACGGACGCGGCCAGCTTCGAACGCCTCGGCAAGGTCGGTGCCTGCATCGGAAACCGTACGCAGTTCATCAACATTGATCATCACGCGAGCAACACCCGCTACGCGGATCTCAATTGGGTTTCCGCCAAGGAAGCCTCTACCGGCGAACTCATCTTCAAACTGCTGCAAGCCGCCAAATGGCCGATTACCCCCGCCATCGCCGATTGCCTGTTTACCGCCGTCTCCACGGACACCGGCTCCTTCCAGTTCCCGAGCACCCGGCCCAGCACCTACAATGTGGCCGGCGAACTGGTTAAACGCGGCGCCAATCTCGCCCAGATTTGCGACGAGGTTTACCAATCTTTTCCCCTGTCCCGGGTCCGCCTGCTCCAGCACGTTTACAATCATTTCCGCCTCGTCCATAACAACCAGATTGCCTATTTCTGGTTGAAGAAGGCGGATTTTGACCGCACCGGCGCCTCCACCGACGATTCCGAAGGGCTCATCGACCATATCCGGGCTATTGAACCCGTCGTGGTGGCTTGCGTCTTCGAGGAGATGGGACCGGAATCCACCCGCATCAGCCTCCGCTCCAAAAGCGCCAAAATCAACGTGAACGAAATCGCCGCCCAATTTGGCGGCGGCGGCCACATCGCCGCGGCCGGCGCCCGCCCGGCGGGCAAACCCCTCTCCGTTCAACGCCGCGTCATCCAGGCCATCAAAAAAGCCCTGGACGCCGCCCGCTGATCTCTCCGGGCCACCAACGCCCGCAACCCTTTTTGTCCCCCTTTTCTATGCACGAATTTGACACTCTGGATGGCGCCCTGCTGATCGATAAGCCCGCTGGTCCCACCTCCCACGATGTGGTGGACGCGATCCGCCGGCAATTCCAGATCAAGAAGGTCGGCCATTGTGGCACCCTGGATCCAAACGCCACCGGTCTGCTCCTGATTGTGGTCGGTCGCGGCACCAAGTTGTCCGAAAAACTGATGTCCTCGGACAAGATCTACGAGGGCACCATCAAATTTGGCGAGACCACGGACAGTTACGATGCGGATGGCGAATTGGTGGCCTCCCTCCCCGTGCCCCCCACCACCCTCGCCGAATTGAACGAACTCGCGGCCGGCTTCGTGGGCGATCAGATGCAAATGCCCCCCATGGTTTCCGCGATCAAAAAGGGCGGCGTGCCGCTTTACAAGCTCGCGCGCAAGGGCATCGAAGTGGCCCGCGATCCGCGCCTCATCCATGTTTACAATTTCCGGTTCTCGGATTACCAGGAACCCATCGGCCGTTTCCGCGTCGCCTGCACCAAAGGCACCTACGTGCGGAGCCTCGCCCATGACCTCGGGGAAAAGCTCGGCTGCGGCGCCCACCTGGCCACCCTGCGCCGCGTGGTTTCCGGCAAGTTTGATGTCGCCAATGCCATCCAGTTCGAGGAGGTTTTGAAATTGAGCAATGCGGAATTCGAAAAACGCGTGATTCCGTTTCTCAAGCTCGTGTAAGCTCCCCGCGATATGCGCGTCCTCCGCACCGCCAGCGAATTGTCGCCCGCCGGGCGCAAAGTCTGCCTGGCGATCGGCTTCTTTGACGGCGTTCATCTCGGTCACCAGCAAATCATCCGCCAGACCGTGGCGGATGCCCGCCAGCATAACGCGGTCTCCGTGGTCGTGACGTTCGACCAGCACGCCAATACCATCGTCGCCCCGCAGCGCGCCCCCGACCTGATCTACCCGCTCTCCCAAAAATTGCGCGTCATCGGCTCCCTCGGCGCCGATGCCTTGTTACTAATCCATTTTGACCGGGAATTCAGCCAGCAACCCGGCGAGGCGTTCGTGCGCGGCCTCGCCCGGGAGTTGGGTCAACTCCAGAGCCTATGCGTGGGCAGCGCTTTCACCTTTGGCCACAAGCGCACGGGGAATGTGGCGTTGCTCCGCACCCTCGGCGCGGAACTAAAGTTCACGGTACATGGCCTGGCGGCGGTTTCGCTGGATGGCAAGATCGTCAGCAGTACCCGCATCCGCGAAACCATTCGCGCGGGTGAACTCGATGCCGCCACCCAGATGCTGGGGCGCAGTTACTCCCTCATCGGCCCGGTCGTCGCCGGTGATCAATTGGGCCGCCAGATCGGCTTTCCGACCGCCAACCTCGATGTCACCGGCCTGGTCCTGCCTCCGCACGGGGTTTACGCGGCCCACGCCCGTTTCCGGGGCGAGACGCAGCCTGCCGTGGTGAACCTGGGACTCCGCCCCACCCTGAACAATCCCGTGCCGCAACTGCGCGTGGAGGCCCACCTGCTCGATTTTAACGGCTACTTGTACGGCGAGGAAATGGAGTTGGTCTTCCTGGAAAAATTGCGCGACGAACAGAAATTCCCCTCCCTGGCCGCGTTGCGGGAACAGATCGCCCGCGACGTCGCGGCGGCCCGCGAACGCTTCTAATTCCACCCCGTTAGCGCCAGTCGATTTCCACGACCACCGGCGCCCAGGAAATATGCTGCACCACCCGCTGCAAAGACGGATAGGCATCCGGGGGACGCCGGTGCGCCATATTGTCTACTTTCACCGCCGCCACCCCGGGATCCATTCGCAATTTGTCCAGCACCGCCCCGTAGCGCCGGTAGTAATCAAACTGGCTCACGATCACCCGGCGGGGACGAAAATGCCGCAAGCCTTTGAGATCCGGATCCACGGCGTTGGGATCGGCGCGTACCAGCCAGTCGGAATGCAGCCAGCGCACATTGGGATGGCGCGCCGCTTCATACAAAAACGCGGAGGAAAGCACCACGACACTCCCCGACGGCAGCGCGCTTAATTCGGTGTCCACCCGGTGAATGGCCTGGGCATAATTGACATCCCACGCACAGGCCAATCCCCACGTGGTCATGCCCACGGCGCGGACCGAACCCAGGGCCGCCCCCACCAACAGGCATCCCAATGCCAGGCGAAAGCCAAACCTCCCACCCGGCGCGGCCACCGCTCGCTCCCTCGCCAGCATCCCTAGGAAACAACCCACCAGCAGCGGTTGCAGGTAATTCGCGATCGCCACCGTGTTGGCGGTCAGCACGAAGAGGCACGCCAGCACGACCGCCAAGCCCGCGAGCAGGGTGGCCATCGCCAGCAATTCATGCACCGGCACCATACCACCGTCCCCTCCCCGCCCGGCCGCTCGATCCCTGAAGGCCACCCCCTGCCGCCATAAAGCCAGAGGCAGCAGCGCCGCCACCACGATCACACCCGGCGCTGTCCGCACCACCTTGAGAATTTCCGGCCCGTAAGGCATCCGCAGTCCGGTGAAGCTCGGCGTCTGCCGGGCATGTTCCAAAAATCCGGTCCACAAATGGGGATAGCCAAATTTAACCAGCGCCACCAAGGCTACCGGCGCCAGTGTCAACCCGGCCATGGCCACCGTCGGAAACCGGGTCCAACCCGTGAACGTCGCCCCGACAACCAACACCCACACCAGCAGGAAATAGATCGCCCCGATTTGCAGGCTGGTACAAAAGCAAAGCACCACCGCCGCAACCATCGCCGCGATCCATCCCGTCCCGGAGCTCCCCCGCGTCACGCCTTGTAACCAGCGCACCCCGGCATACACCGCCGCCATTCCGAGGGTATGTCCCAGCGTGTCCGGCCGGTCATGAAAGGTCAGCAGGATGCCATAAATCCCCGCCATGCCCACCGCCCAGGCCGGGGTTCCCAGCCGCCGAAAAATCGCCCACAACAACAGCAGATAAACCCCCACCAGGGTCAGATGAAAGGTCATTGCGGTCCAGGACGAGACGCCGAACACCGCCATCCAGCCCAGCAGCACCGCCTGGTGCAGCGGCGGATACGCGCAAAAGACTTCCGTGCCGGAAATCGGCAGTGCCGCGGCCAGCGAGGGGTTGAAGTAGCCACCATTCAACAGCCGGTTCACCACCGCGCCATCATAAAAAAATGCGTCGTTGGCGGGCACCGGCTGGGTGGAAAGCAGGAACAGCGCGACCTTCCAACCGAACACCAGCAGGAATATCAGACCCGGTCGCTTGAGGTTCATGTTGCGCGGCAAACTGGCCAAAACCTAAGCGCTTGTCAATCGCCAACCCCCTCGACTAGCCTAACCCGGTTGCTTGAAAAAGATTCCAATCGGCCCGCCGAAATAACCCGCCCGCCCGCGGATTCCGTTCCCCTTTGCGTGGACTTGGACGGCACCCTGATCCGCACGGATGTCCTCTGGGAATCCCTCGTGCAGTTGGTCAAGCGCCGGCCCCTGCAAGCGCTCGCGATCCCTTTCTGGTGGTCGCGTGGCCGGGCCAATCTCAAGCGGGAAATTGCCGCCCGGGTCGAGTTGGATGTGGCGGTCCTCCCCTACCACCAGCCTTTCCTCGCTTACCTCCGCACGGAGCATCGCGCCGGCCGCACCCTGATCCTGGCCACCGCTGCCGACCGCCGCCTCGCCGAACCGGTGGCCCGCCATATCGGCCTCTTTGCGGACGTGGTCGCCAGCGACGGCACCACGAATCTCCGCGGCCACAACAAAGTCCGGCACCTCACGGAGCGCTTGGGACCCCGGGGCTTTGACTACGCCGGCAACTCCACCGTGGACCTGCCCGTCTGGCAGGGCTCCCGGCGCGCCCTGGTGGTGAATGCGGACGAACGCCTTGCTCAACGCGCCCGGAAGTTGACCGAAGTGAGCCACGTCTTCAATGAACCCCGGCGGCTCCTCGCGGCTTTGATCGGCGCCCTGCGCCCCCATCAATGGGTCAAGAATCTCATCATCCTGGTTCCCCTGCTGACGTCCCATCAGTTGGTCCCGTCCGCGCTGCTGGCCAATGCCTTACTCGCCTTTGCGGCCTTCAGCCTGGCCGCCTCGGCGGTTTATGGGCTCAATGACCTGCTGGACATGGAAGCGGATCGCCACCACCCTTCAAAACGTGCCCGTCCCCTGGCCGCGGGAACGCTCAGCGTCCCCGTCGGCTTTGGGTTGGCTCTGGGTTGTTTCTGCCTAAGCATTGTGCTGGCCCTCCTCCTGCCACCCCCGTTCCTCCTGGTGCTCGGCGGCTATTTTGTTTTGACCACGGCTTACTCCCTCCGCCTGAAGCAACTGGCGCTGGTGGATGTTTTCTTTCTGGCGGTGCTCTACACCATGCGCCTGATTGCCGGTCACGCCGCCACCGGGATAAAATACTCGCCCTGGCTGCTGGCTTTTTCGATGTTTCTGTTTCTCAGCCTAGCTTTGGTGAAACGCTTCACCGAGCTGCGGACCTTGCGCGCGGACAAGGAACAGGACGCCCGCGGCCGCGGCTATTCCGCCCGCGACCTCGAATTCCTGGCCACCCTCGGCATCGTGAATGGCGGACTGGCGGTTCTGGTCCTGGCGCTCTATGTCCACAGCCCGGAAGTCGCCGGCCTCTATCATTCCCCGATCCTGCTCCTGGCGGTTTGTCCGCTCCTACTGTATTGGATCAGCCGCGTCTGGCTTCTGGCCCATCGCGGTCTCGTCCATGATGACCCCATTGTGTTCGCGCTCCGGGACGCCGTGAGCTACGCCATCGGCGGCGCCACGCTGGCCATCCTCTGGCTGGCGACCCACTGGTAAGCGAGGTCTGGCGCATGATTTCGCTCCTGGCTTCACCCTTCTCCGCGACCGCCTCCGCGCTCGTTTGGTCTCTCGCCAGTGTGCACGCGCCGCCGGGCGATTCCGCCTATGCCCCGCCTTACAATGACCTGACCCGGTTCGTCTTGGAGCAACACGCGCGCCTGCCGGATTACCTGGGCGGCCCCATGACGGCTGCCGCCCTCGCCTTTGATCTGTTTGGTTGTCGGTCCGGGGGCAAACCCTTCCATGCGCAACCCCCGGAAAACCGGCAACGCCAGATTGCCGCCTGGCGGGGCTCCCCCGCCAGTTTTCAACGCGATTTCATCCGCTACTTCGAAAGCCTCACGCTGCTGGCGCTCTTTAGTCGCCCGTCCGTTTCCTCGCCGCGTCCGCCGCCCCCATCCGCGATCTTATCCCAGCCACCCGCCAATCCGGATTCGGAAATCGTGGTTCTCGGCTCCGGTCCCGGCGGCGCCCTCACTGCCTGTTACCTGGCCGAAGCCGGCCACGATGTCCTGCTCCTCGAAGCCGGACCATACCTGCCGCTCGATTCGTGCGAACCGTTCTCGCGCATCGAAATGGTGCAAAAATATCGCAACGGCGGCCAGACCGTGGCCTTGGGTACCGACAAGATCGCCTACGTCGAAGGCCGTTGTGTCGGGGGTGGCAGCGAAATCAACAGCGGTTTGTACCACCGCACGCCGCCGGAAATCCTCGACCAATGGCGCGCCGATTTTCAGGTGGCCGAACTCTCCGAGCGGGAAATGCTCCCGCACTTTGCCGCCGTGGAACGCGAACTCTCCGTTTCCCTCCGACCGGGGCCAAATCCCGCCGCCGCGCTAAAACTGCATGCCGGCGCCGGCCAATTGGGTTGGAAGTCCTTCGAGGTGCCTCGCTGGTACCGCTACCCCGCCGGGGCGGAACCAGCCGGACCCGGTCGGCGGCAATCCATGACCGAGACCTACATCCCCCGCTTTCTGCGCGCGGGCGGACGCTTGCTGCCGCGAACCACCGTGCGCCAAATCCGGCAGGATGGCGCGTGGTGGACCCTGGATTACACGCATCCGGAATCCGGTCTTGGCCGCCTCTTCGCGGAGAAGCTCTTCGTGTGCGGCGGCGCCGTCCAGACCCCCGCCCTGCTCCGCCGGAGCGGCATCACGGACAATGTCGGCAATTCCCTCCGGGTTCATCCCACCGTCAAGTTGGTGGCGGAATTCCCCGACGCGGTCAATGGGCCTGACCTCGGTGTTCCGTCCCATCAGGTCAAGGAATTCTCGCCCCGCCTGGGCTTCGGTTGTTCGGTGAGCAGTCCGGCGTACCTCGCGCTGGCCCTGCTTGATCATCCGGGCGCCAGTCGTACTTTGCCAGCGCAATGGCCCCATCTCGCGGCCTATTATGCCATGATCACTGGCACCGGCGGCGGCACCGTCCGCCCGATACCCGGACGCCGCGATCCCCTCGTGCGCTACGGCATCACCGCCGCGGATCGCCGGGATCTCGCCGACGGATTGGGCAAGCTGGGCGCGGCCCTGTTCGCGGGTGGTGCCACGGCGGTGTTTCCTGCGGTGTCCGGTAGTCGTCCAATCCGCCGTGAAGCAGACTTGCGCGACTTGCCATCTTCCTTACCCGAGGGACAGGGCAATCTCATGACCATTCATCTTTTCTCTTCCTGCCCGATGGGTGAGAATCCAGCCCAGTGCGCGACTGATTCGTTTGGGCACGTGCGGGGTTTGCGGAATCTCTGGGTGGCGGATGCCAGCCTGTTGCCGGGTGCTCCCGGCGTGAATCCGCAGGGCACGGTCATGGCCCTGGCCCGCCGCAATGTCTTGCGGTTTTTGGGAAAACACTGACGCTTGCTTATGGACGGATTTCAAACCAATCAGGTCTTGGTGACCGGCGCCGCCGGCTGGCTTGGCATCAGTCTCGTGGAGGCGCTCGTACGCGGGCTTCCTGATCACCCCGCGCTGGGTCAGCCCCAATCCGGTCTGCGCGTCCGCTGCCTGGTGCTGCCCGGTGAAGACACCACGCGCTTGCGCCAAATCTCCCCCCAGGTTGAAATCGTGACCGGGGATTTGCGGGAAGCCGCCGATTGCGCCCGGTTCTGCGCCAATGCCGCCGGAGCCGTCCTTTTCCACACCGCCGGGATCATCCATCCCCGGCGCATCGCGGATTTTCAAGAGATCAATGTCCGGGGCGGAACCCAGTTGCTCGATGCCGCCATCGCCGCCAAAGTCCGCCGCGCCGTGATTGTTTCCTCCAATTCCCCCTGCGGCTGTAATCCCCACCCCGATCACCTGTTCGACGAAAACTCGCCCTACCATCCGTACTTGGGCTACGGCCGTTCCAAGATGCTGCTGGAACTGGCCGTGCAGGCGCGGCAGGAAAAAATCGAAACCGTCATCATCCGCCCGCCGTGGTTCTACGGCCCGAATCAACCCGCGCGCCAGACCTTGTTTTTTGAAATGGTCCGCGACGGTAAAGCGCCCGTCGTCGGCTCCGGCAGGAACCTCCGTTCCATGAGTTACATCGGCAACCTTTGCCAGGGCCTGCTGCTGGCCGCCCTCACACCGCAGGCCCGCGGCCAAACTTATTGGATCGCCGACCGCCAGCCCTACTCGATGAACGAAATCATCGCGACCATCGAGCGCCTGCTCGAAACCGAGTTTGGCGCCACCTGCGCCCACAAGCGCATGCGCCTGCCCGGCCTCGCCAGCGAGGTGGCCTACTTGGTGGACGCCACCCTGCAATCGCTGGGTCTCTATCAGCAAAAAATCCACGTCCTCTCGGAAATGAACAAAACCATCGCTTGCTCCGTGGCCCGCGCGGAAAAGGAATTGGGCTATAATCCCACGATCGCCCTGGAAGAAGGCATGCGCCGCTCTCTCCAGTGGTGTGTGAGTCAGGGGATCCGTTTTTGAGTTGCCCGCTGTCGTCATGAAACCAGCCCTCATCACCGGCGGTTCCGGCTATTTTGGCGCCCTGCTGCGCGATCGCCTGCTCGCCCGGGGCGTCCCGGTTCGCATCTTCGATTTGCGGGACGCCGACGACCGGCCTGCGACCGTGGAATTTCTCGCCGGCGACATCCGGGATGAAACCGCCATTGCCCGCGCCTGCGCCGGTTGCGCCACGGTTTACCACTGCGTCGCCCAGGTGCCGCTGGCCAAGGATCGGCATTTGTTTGAATCGGTTAATGTCGGTGGCACCGAAAACTTATTGCGGGCGGCGCGCGCCGCCGGCGTTGGCAAGGTGATTCACGTTTCCTCCAGCGCCATCTTTGGCGCGCCCAAAACCAATCCGGTCAAGGAACACACCGCGCCCGCCCCGGCCGAGGCCTACGGTCGCGCCAAGTGCGCCGCCGAAGACCTGGTCCAGCGTTACGTCGCGCAGGGCTTGGACGTCTCCCTCATCCGTCCCCGCACCATCATGGGCCACGGTCGGCTGGGCATTTTCCAAATCCTCTTTGAATGGATCCGTACCGGCTACAACGTCCCCGTCCTCGGCTCCGGCGACAACCTCTACCAATTCGTCCACGCCGATGACCTGGCGGAAGCCTGCATCCTGGCCGCCGCCCGCCCCGGCGCCGCCGCTTACAATTGCGGCACGGACCGTTTTGGCTCCATGAAGGAAACCCTGGAAGCCTTATGCGCCCACGCCGGCACCGGCTCCCGCGTGCGCAAAGTTCCCCTCGCCCCGGCCGTGACGTTCATGAACCTGACCAGCCGATTGGGCCTGTCCCCGCTTGGCCCCTACCACGCGCTCATGTACGGCCGTTCGATGTATTTCGATATCACCAAAGCCAAAACCGAACTCGGCTGGCAGCCGCGCTTCTCCAATCAGGAGATGTTCTGTCAGAGCTATGATTGGTATGTCAAAAACCGGGAAGCCATCTTCCAGGCGCACGGCGCTTCGCATCACCGCTCGGCTGTTAAGCAAGGTGTCTTGAGCATTCTCAAGTATTTCCTATGAGCCATTGCTTCCCCCGCCCCCGCCCGCCGGTAAGATCCTTCCACGCTTCAGGACTCCTGAGCTTATGGAACTTGCGCAGCCCGCAACGATTGCCGACCCGCCCTCTTCTCCCTCACTGCCATTCACAATGGCGGAGAGGGTTGAGGAGAGGTGGCAGCATGCTTCTTCCCGGTCCCACAATATTCCCGATCCGGGATCAGGAGTCCTGCGCCTGTGTTTAAGCGCCGCCTGAAATCATTTTTAGTTAGCCGCTACCCTTGGGCCTTGGCCGCCGGGGCAGTCCTCGCCTGCGCTTTCCCGAATATCGGCCTGGCCGGTCTGGCCTGGATCGCGCCCGCCCTGATCCTTCTCCCGGCGGCCGGTCGTTCGCCCAAAATGACCTTCCGCCTCGGCTATGCCGCCGGCCTGGCGCATTACCTCATCTCCCTTTCCTGGTTGCTGCGAATTCCTGTCATCGGCGCGCCCATTCTGGGCTGGGCGGCCCTGTCCGCCTTCATGGCCCTTTACCCCGGCGTGTGGGTCTGGCTCACCTGGCGACAATTCCCCGGACGCCTTGGCGAAGGCGGTCCCCCGGCCAACCTCGCCGAACTGGCCAAACGGTTCCTGACGACCAGTTGGTCCCAAAGATTTATGTGGTGCCTGTTCAGCGCCGCCCTTTGGGTGGCCCTGGAAATGATGATCACCCGCTTCCTCGGTGGTTTTCCCTGGAACCTGCTCGGCGCCTCCCAGTATCGCATGGTCCCGTTGATCCAGATCGCCGCCTACACCGGCGTTTACGGCGTGGCTTTCCTGATCGTCTGGTTCGCCGTTTCCCTCCTCTGCGGCGCGCTGGCCATCATCGGACGCCCCGCGCTCCGTTCCGCCTGGGCTGCTGAGGCAATCCTGCCCCTCACGGTGGTCGCCTTCACCTACGCCTCCGGCTATTGGCAGGTCATGCGACCCACTCCCCCCGGACCCGAACTCAAACTCGCCCTCATCCAACCCAGCATCCCGCAAACCGTCATCTGGGACGCCCACTCCAGTTCTAATCGGATGCAGCAGCTCCTGGACCTCTCCCGCGCCGCCCTCACGAATCACCCCGACGTCCTGATCTGGCCCGAAGGCGTGGTCCCCGGCGTTCCCCGCTACCAACCCGACCTCTCCGCCGCCCTCTCCGACCTGGCCCGCAGCAACCACCTCTGGCTCATCATCGGCGCCGACGACGCCAAACTCCCGCCCAATGCCACGTCCTGGGAGGACGGCGAATACTACAACAGCAGCTTTCTGCTGGCGCCGGACGGCGGGTTCGATGCTGTTTACAAAAAGCGCCAACTGGTCATCTTTGGTGAGTACGTCCCCCTCGTCCGCTGGCTCCCGTTCCTCAAATACCTCACCCCCATTCAGGGCGGCTTCACTCCCGGCACCGGCCCCGTCCCCTTCAAACTCAACGAACCCAAGGCCAACCTCTCCGTGCTGATCTGTTTCGAAGATATCTTCCCCGATTTCGCGCGCGAATACGCCGCCAGCGACACCGATTTCCTGATCAATCTGACCAACGACGGCTGGTTCGGCGAAGGCGCGGCCCAATGGCAACAAGCCGCCTGCGCCATCTTCCGCGCCGTCGAAAATGGCCTCCCGCTGGTCCGCTGCGCCAACAACGGCCTCACCGGCTGGGCGGACGCCCACGGCCGCCTCCGCAACCATCTCGAAACCCCCGAGCACGGCATCTACGGCCCCGGCTTCCTCATCGTCCGCGTCCCCCTCCTGGACCCCGCGAACCCGCGCGTCGAAACTTATTACCACCGCTACGGCGACCGTTTCGGCTGGCTCTGCGTCGCCTTCGCCGCTTTCCCCATCCTCCGCACCTTACGCCGCAGGAAATCAACCGCCCCCCCGGCCCCATAATCCCTGACGGATCTCCGCACGCAATTATCCAGCCATTTCGTCTTCAAGTACCTCAAACCCGGCCTGCCCTGCATAGCTTCCCAGCGAAGAAGGGAGGGTTGCCGGAGATTAACCGGTGGTAAAACCACCGGATCCAGCATCCTAATTTTCCCCTGCCCCGGAGGCGGCAGCGCCATCACCCCCACAGCCCCCACCCGCCCTGTCCCGCGGGGCAACATACCCCGCTCGGAATTCCTGGGAGCCCAAATCCCCGCCCCCCAACGCCAAAGGCGCGCTTCAACCCCAGCCCAGGCCATCGGCCTGGAAATCCCTCCCCCAAAAAATCCCCAAAGCGCTGAAAGTGCGCCCCAATCCATCCGCCCACCCGGCTCCACAATCCCAGCCGAAACACCGCCCTAGTCCTCAACACCAATGGTGTTGTGCCGTCCAGCCCGGGGTTGGCGCAAGTGAGCCACGCGCGCCTACCCCGGGTGGTCATCCAATAATCCCTCAACCCGAAGCGGGTTGCGGCAAACTCGAACTGCGACCAAAAGCCAAATGCCTTTCCCAATGATCAACCAGCAAACATCGACAATACGACGTCGATCCCCTTAGAATCTCCCCTCAGAGGCATGAAACAAACCGACTCGTACGAATGGCTTGTTGGCGAAGTTGCGCAGGTTCGTTGGAAGGGCTTTTTCTCGCTAACGCCTGGTGCTCCCCGCGAACCATCGTCCGCGGTGACAAGCGCATTTGGGCAACTTCCAGCCGACTACGTCCGCTTTGTCGAACAATTCGGTGAGGCCCGCTTGTTCCGTGAACTGCGGAGGGGTTCTTATTCTCTCGCAGTTTTCGCCCGTCCTCGTATTCGGGCTGGCAAGAATGGTGCCATATTGCTCGAAATTGGTTTCTTCCTCAATGGTGGCTACGCCCACTTCCGTAAATGCGCGGGGAAAAGCAACATTGATCCCGTTGTGTTTGAAGGGACCGGACCACAAATTCGCAAAGTGGCCGATTCGTTTGCCGATTGGCTCCAGCAGCGCTTTGAACGCTGCAAAAGGCTTTACAAGAAAGCTGAATGGAAGCGCATCGTCGCTGGCGCTTTGCCTTTCACCACCACCGAATTATCCATCGTTGAAGCTATAAAACTTTATTCTTTTGAGCGCGTCGGCACTGCCAGTAACGGCGACGCGCAAATCCGTGTCCACAATGGCTCGACACTTCGGCTTTCCCATCTGACCATCGGGGCTAACGCGCCCGGGCGGCTAAACGGAACCATCTATTTGGATGTCTCCAACATCGGCCCAGGAGAATCTCAGATTCTCGAGCACGCCTGCTACAAATCCCTGTTGGCTTCAGAAAAGATTGAACTCTTCCGGAAGCCACCTCCGGAACCCGAGGATCGCGGACTTTATTACGAATTTGGCAATTTCGGCATGCGGGCTAAACTCCAGTAAAATTTAAAACTATGAGACCGCTCCAGAACATCATTGCTCTGCCGAGAAGGCTGGACATATCATCATCAGGTGATGCAGCACAATTATCGTTAGGCCCAAGCGCACATCCATGACTTCCGCGACGATCAAACTCTTTCTGCCACGCGGGGACGCGAAGAGTCTGCGCACTGCCGAAATCTCCAATTGGACGGGCAAAGCAGTTGCCGCGCCTCGCACGGAGCTAGATGAGCTTCTAGCACGCGAAGAACTCGACAAGGCCGGGGTCTATATCCTCATCGGCAGCGATCCATTTACCAACGCACCCCGCGCTTACATTGGCGAGGCGGAAGTCATCCGAGACCGCCTCAAGCAACACAAAACCAAGGAATTTTGGGTTTCTGCCATCGTGTTCGTCAGCAAGGACGAGAACCTGACCAAAGCCCATGTGAGGTATCTTGAGAGCCGCCTCCTTGCGGAGGCCGCCACTATCAACCGATTCACGCTTGAACAGAATCAGGCAGGCGGCTCACGTCTGCCTGAGTCGGACCGCGAAGACATGGAGGTGTTTCTCGCCCGCATTCGACAGCTCCTACCCGTGCTCGGGTCTGACATCCTTGCGCCCATTGCACAACCCGCCGCAAAGGCCCAACCCGGCGGTGTCCTCTTCTGCCGCATCAAGGGAGCTGAGGCACGCGGCCAACGCACGGCTAATGGCTTCGTGATATTTCAAGGATCCACAGCCGTCTTGGAGGAGCGTCCTTCTGCGGAGAGCTATCCGTATGTCATTGCCCAACGTAAACAACTCCTCGCCGAAGGCACGCTAATCGAGAAGGAGGGTTTCCTCTCGTTCACCAAGAACGCAGAATTCACCAGTCCCTCCGCAGCAGCCGTCGTAATTCACGGCGGAAGCGCAAATGGACTAACATCCTGGAAGACCAAGGATGGCAAATCACTCAAACAACTCGACGAACAGGCCTAATCACGTGCTCCAGCCGCGCCGGCCATCGCGCTCCGGTTGCAATCCAAGTTTTCCGTGGACCGGCTCACTATGCTTGTATCGTTAGGCTACTCCCCCATGCGCCAAAAAACGCTATATTTCCTATTTGCCACTGCTCTCGTAACCCTCATCGGATGCAGCCAACACGAACGGGTGGGTTCTGACTATGTTTTGGTCACTCCCCAGTCTTGGAGTCCGGATGGTCATCCCGGTACGGCGCTTTACTACAGGGGAAAATCAGTATGGCCAAATGTGTACACGGGTTCAGGTAAAGCTTACCACGATGGCATTTTCGTCTTCTCCGCGCCGGTACCCGACGTCCTTCCAAACAGCGACGGCAGACCGATGTATGACTACGCCATTTCTCCGCAACTGTTCGCCATCCGCGGCGCTGGGCCTCCGGTCATCATTTCGGAGCGCATCTTCAATGACACACTCAAT
Organism: uncultured Pedosphaera sp.; assembly: GCA_903918755.1. GTDB lineage: Bacteria > Verrucomicrobiota > Verrucomicrobiia > Limisphaerales > Pedosphaeraceae > CAIXFN01. The sequence continues at coordinate 36,345 of CAIXFN010000002.1, read as the reverse complement.
TCGCAAAAAAGTTACCGCCTTATGCAGGTCACGCTGGCTGAGAGTGGCGTGCGAGCGGAGTTCGAGTATCAGCCAGACAAAACGATTCGTGACGTGCCTTGGGCGGATATTGCGAAGTGGGTTCAGGAGGCAGAGTCCCTGGCACCCAAGAAAACCACGCCGTTGGGAACGTTTCGCGTTTTGCCACCGAAGCGACCGGACAAGCCGGCTCCGGCCACCCGCCGGGAACGCGCCTGGGTTGACCACTGAACACCATTCACCCGGCGTGCCGGAAGAGCGCCGTTAAGCAGCACACCATGCCGCTCTATTTCCCTCGCTCACAGAAGAAGTTGGTGGTGATGCTGCTCGCCGCCATCGCAGTTTTTTCGCTGCTTTTTGTCACCTGGGCGATGTCACGGGTGTCAGCTTGGATTGTTTATCACGACCCTGTCTGGATGCAGATGGAGAAAGAGGGAGCTGGTTTGGAGCATCTCCTTGCGGAGGGCTTTCTGGCAGCGAAGGATTGGCTGTTCTTCACCGTTGAGCTGATTTGCTGCGCGACATTCCTCGGTTTGCTGTGGTATACTCTTTATCGCGATGAGCCAAAAGCCGACTCATCGAAAGACAGAGCCTGACCATGCGCCGCAACGAACCCGGCTTGAACGTCGTGTTTGCCCTTGGTGCGTCCCGAGGGCGGGATCATCAAGCTTGGGAATTAAACAACGGGTTTTGCCAATCATCTATGACGACCAACAAATTGCTGTGTCCGAAGTGCAACGGTGAGATGGCGCAAGGATTTGTGCCGGATTATTACTCCCATGGAGCAACGCGTGTCGGCGGTTGGCATGCCGGCCACCCGAAAAAGTCCTTTTGGAGCCGGACGAAAGCGCCGTCACGGGAGGGTATCCCCATTGCCGCCTTTCGCTGTGAGAAATGTGGGTTTACGGAGTTTTATTCTGACGCCAAGTTCGCCGCGCAATGATAACGCCAAACCATGCTCTCTCGCGAATCCGAACAGCGCGTTGGGGTTGCCGCCGTCGTGTCCCGCCCGCCCTCCGCAAAGCACTGCTACGAAGCATGGCGATACCGATTCGCTGAGCTCACGTCGTTGACCAGCTGCGCGTCACGCTCACCTCCCCGAACCACCAATATGAAAACAAAAACAACCACAAAACTAAAGGACGGTGACCAATGCAAAGTCGTCGCCGGCACGCACGCCGGCAAATCGGGCACCGTTCACGACATTAAGACCAGCAAGACGGGTCACCTCACCATTACGGTTAAACAGCAAAATGGGGAGCGTTTTAAGACGCTCGCCAAAAATGTTGAAGTTTAGCCGGCTGTTGCCACCTGACAACCATGCACTGCAACGCGCGGGGTATTAAATCCAAATCACGGTTGACACCACCGTCCCGGCGTGGTTCGGTTTTTACCGTTCGGCGGCATTCGCACTTCGCAAAATTTATGGGCCTTGATTCAGTCCAGATTGTGATGGCTTGGGAGGAGTCGCTCGGCATCTCCATCGCCGATGCCGAGGCGATGACGTTACGCACGCCGCGCCAGACCATTGACCTCCTCACCACCAAGCTTGCAGCGCAGGACAGACCGAGCCGGGCGTGCCTGACGCTTCGCGCCTTTCACCGCTTGCGACACTCCCTCATCACTATCGCCGGCGTCAGCCGCGACAGCGTTCGCCCTGCTGCACGTCTTCGAGACCTGGTGAGCACGGGGCGTCGTCGCACTTGGGAAGCCATTCGTTCCACCTGCGGAATTTCATCCTTGCCCGATTTGGGCTGGGGCTCGCCACGCACCGTCGGCGACCTCACGCGCTGGGCGGTCATTCACGCTGCCAAAGACCTGAAGCGGCCCGGCGAGCCTTGGACGCGCTCGGAGATTCGCAGCGTTGTGCGGGCGGTAGTCACAGACATTACCGGCGTCGCGGATTTTGCGGATGACCATGATTATGTTCACGACATTGGCCTTGATTGACATGCCGCCATGCAATCGAGCGAATCTGGTCAACGCCTCGCTGGGGCAGTCGTTGCGTCCCACGGGCCGACCAGCGGAGCTTGGGTCGTTAGGTATCTCGACGCGCACGCCATGATTCTCCGCTCACTCACCCAGCAACAAGTTGAGGCAGCGCCCTCCGAAATCTGGAACGCTTTCGTGGATTTGTTGGCAATGGAGGAGCTTGCGAGTCTCACGCTTGAGCAGCGCCCGGCCCATCATGTCTTTTGGTATGAAAGCGAGGTTCAAAACGGAGGGCATTTGCAGTATTTCGAGAATCGTGGCACCAGGCATCTCGCCGCCACCGTTGCGGCGTTGGGATTGCTTGGAGCCACTTGCCAGCAGCAGGTTCTTCGAGAGGCTGGCGCAATGTGGTTGAGTCGTTCCCGTTCGCTTGTCGGGACAGCACAGGAGTTTTGCGACACGGCGCTCGCGGGCGAGTTCAACGCTTTCGACTCGCGTTTTCACGAATGTTCGCCTTCACTGCAACAGTGCCTTGCAGCCTACTTGGAGCAGCATCAGGCACTTTTTGTCACTGTGACATGAACGAGAAACCCAACTATGCGCTCCAGCGCCCCCGGCCTTCGCTTCGCGGACGCAATCCAAAGCCATCGCGGACCGGGTTGTTGAGGTCTTGGTGTTAGGCGACTTCACGCACATGGCAAATTACCCCGATCTGTCCGGCTGTGAGTATGTGGGCGCAGAGCCCGGTTCGCGCTGTCTTGCGGTTGGCTGGCTCGACCCTGCACATGAGTATGCGCGCGGCGATGTTTCGCCGGAGTTTTTCGAGCGCCTTTGCCAGTTGCTGGTCGAGCCGTGGAGTTTTGTCGCATCTGGGGGCGTGCATCGCTGTGGGTTCTGTCGTTTCAGCGGGGGTGGTAGCGCCACGTACAAGAGTCATCAGATCGCTAGTAGTGGCGGGAGCGGGATGTTGTTTGTTCCGAGAGAATCGACTATTTACGTTTCCCCGACGAACATCGCGCATTACATTGACGCGCATGGCTACTGTCCACCTGCGGACTTTCAGAGAGCCGTTTGCGAGTGTCCTGAGATGAGATCGTTGGCCTACATGCGCGCGCTGCTTGCCACGCCAGCGAGGAAGTGGATACAGAAGACCCATGAAACGGTCGCCTAACCATACGCGGTAGCCAACCCGGCCAGAGCGCCAAGCCCTGCCGCGAGTTCCCCATTGGTGGCGACAATTGCCAATTCAATCGGCTCACTGAGGGCACCTGGGTTACCTTGCTTGATCCCCGGCGCGGATCCACAATATCGCCCGCCCGCTAACGCCAATTAACCGCCATGAATCATACGAATTACAATCCCGAGGCGACATTTCGGCCCGGCTTTATTGCCAACCGGAAAGAGGGCGATCCATCCACCTGCCGCCTCGGCGGAGAAGCCTGGACAGCGACTGGCCCACGCCCCGACCTGGGCAATCCCGCTCTCCTGGTGACGGTCGATTGTCGCACCCCCGTCTTGCACCAGGCGATCAATGGTGAATGCAGCGTCGAGATCCCTCTGTTCAGCCACTTGAATCTCGCTGGCATTATTCCACAGCAAGAGTATGAATTGGATCACGCCGCGCAGCATGCTACGTTTAAACCCTTCGACGCCAAAGTGGCCTTGCTCCCGATGCGGGACCGGCTGCCGATTCCCTTGCCCGAATCGCCCCTGCGGCTTAGGGAAATGCGTGCGGACGAGCTCTGGACGGACGAAGCATCCTATTGGGTTGCCCTGGATTCTTTTCTGGGAGGCCAGGGTGTCATCCGCCTGTTCGGACCTCCTCCGTATATCGATTACGTGGCTCCAGCCAAGGATGGGTATCGGTATTTCGCCGGCATCGGTTATGAGTCTCCCAGCCAGACGGATGGATTGTTGGGGAGCGAAGCCTTTATTCCGGGGGAGGTGGCGCAATATTTCTTCATCTCCCGCGATTGGAAAACCATCCGCGTCATCACCCAAGCAACCTAATTTAACCACCTCCATCAATGAAAAAACTGCCTTATCGCGAAGGAACCTGGTTTGCGGTGCCGCTTGAAGGGGGCGGATTCGGAACGGGTATTGTTGCAAGATCCGGGCCGAGAGGGCGAATCCTGCTTGCCTACTTTTTCGGGCCAAAGCGGAGCTCCGTTCCAGCACTGGCGGAGGTGGAGAGTTTGAAGGCGCAGGACGCGGTTTTGGCCATCAAGATTAGCGACTTGGGCCTTTTCAAGGGAATGTGGCCCATCATTGGAAACGCCGAGGTCTGGCAGCGCTCCGATTGGCCAATGCCGGTTTTTGTTCGACGTGAAGGGAGGTACGCGTGGCTGGTCCATTACGCGGATGACGACCCCAACCGTGTCGAGGCCGAGGAGCCGGCCCCACCCAATTTCGAGGCTCATCTGAGAATCGACTCCATCTATGGTTTTGGCGCAGCGGAGTTCCACCTGACCAAAGCGTTGACCGCTGAACCCAACTGATGCCGGCCAACTGGGACTGTGATTGAGCGATCAGCCTGCTTTGCTTAAGCATCCCCTACGCAATCCCTTGCCAATTCCTTCAAAAATACCCTGCTAAATTCCTACCAGAGGAATACGAAATCCCGGAACCCATGCTAAAACCAAACCCGGGGGCCGATCCGCCCGTCTCTTGAAATCGGCGCACCGCTCTGGCCACCCGCGGCTTTCGCCTGCCCGACAACCTTTTCTGGGCGACGGGCAGCACCGCTCTTTGACATACTTATTCTGAGTTTGCCGATCACCCGGCAACCGCCCGGCGCATCGAAAGCGGATGGCGACCACTGCCGCGTACCCCCTGCCCTTCACCCAATCCGCAGCATACGCCGCACCCCGCCATCCGCCACGCTGTTCATCCAAAAACAACCAATTCTGGTCTCCCGATAGACCCATAATCCCGACTAAACCAGTCAGGTTTCACCACCGCAGGAGAACCTCATCCCAAATTCCCCAAAGCTACGTCCGATCAGTCCAATTCCCCTGCGGAGTCCAGGTTCCGGACAGTTAATCCAGTTTCGGACAGTTAATCCAGTTTCCCGGGTTTACCCTGCGGCCGTGGGTTTCGTCGGTGGCCGGGAATTTGCTCAAAACGCAATATCGGTTGTTTGGACAGATGCGACGCTGGCGGCCATCCACTGCAGGCATTATGGAAGGCAGAGGTCGGCTGCGCGGCCGAGCCAGTGTTCAGGTTCATCATCATGCAAAATCCTGTCAATCCTGTCTGAGTTGTTTCAGGTTGCCTTTTGCGGATTTTGCAATTTTTGCGGCTAAAGTTTCCGGGTCCTTTGGTGGTTGCTCTTGAGCTGGAAAGGAAGGGACCTGTAATATTTCGCCCCTTTGTGGCTGACCCGAGATCACGAAACGTGACGGGATTGCGCCGCCAAGTGTCGGGGCGGTGGGGAAGAGGGCAAACGGGACCGGGGGTTTCACCACCGGCTGCACTCCGGCAACCCTCCCTTCTTCGCTGGGCAGCTATGCAGGGCAGGCCGGGTTTGGGGAGGAGTGGCCTACTTCACCACCAGGGTTGAAATCACCTCGTTCACCCCGGGTTGATCCAGCGCCAATTGCATCGCCTTGCGAACCTGTTCCGGGGAGGACGCTTTGCCCGACAACGTCACCCGGCCCTCGGTCGTGTTCACCGAAATGCCCAATGACGAAAGGTCCGTATCCGCCACGAGTTTGGCCTTGATCACCGCGGTGGTCCGCATATCGGCTGTGGCGTCGGCGATCGCGTTCCCGGCTTCCTTGGCCTTGCGCCGGATCACTTTGCCAGTATCGGCGAGCTCTTTGCTGATGGTGTCGGTGTTCCAATCAATGCTGTCGATGGCCTTTTCCGTTTTCTGTTTCGCCTCCCGACCGAGCGCTTCCACCTTGCTTTTGGCATCCCGGGCGGCGGGATCCCCGCGCTGATCGGCCAAGTACCAAACAATGCCCCCAGCGATCAGAATTCCGAACAACAGTCCAACAATGAATTTCATAGTTTTTTGACGACCCAAAATGTAAGCGGAATCACCCTTTAGTCAAATCCTGCGCACCCAGGCAACAATCCGGCCAGTTGCAGCGAGCCGGGCCACCTCGTCAACTGGCCGTTTGGCCGGCGATTCGAACGTCATTTCGCCCCCGGACTTGCATCCCCACCCGCTTTGAACTATCTCTTGCCCTGCTTGAAGAAACCGGACCGCCCCGAAATCCCGCGCAAGACGATTTATCGTCTCTCCATTTATTTGCGCTGCCTGGCCCGGTTGAAGGACAACGCCATCCGCACCGTTTCCAGCGAGGCCCTGGCCAAGGTGGCCGGGGTCAAATCCACCCAGTTGCGCAAGGATTTGACCTATTTTGGCCAGTTTGGCACCCGCGGCCTGGGTTACGAGGTGGAGGAGCTCTTCCAAATGATCTCCGATCAGTTGGGGACCAAGAGCTTGCAGCCGGTCATTTTGGTGGGGGTGGGCAACCTGGGCTTGGCCCTGCTTTCCTATCGCGGTTTTGAAAAGGAAGGCTTTGAAATCATCGCCGCCTTCGATATCGATCCCCTGCGGCGGCGCGATAAAAAGGTCACCCAACCCCTCCTCGGCATGGATCAACTGGAAGAGGTGATCAAGGAGCGCGGGGTGCGCATGGCCATTCTTACCGTGGACGCTCCTTCCGCCCAGGAGGTCACCAACACGCTGATCGCCTACGGAATCACCGGCATCCTCAATTTTGCGCCCCTCGTCCTGCACGTGCCGGAGGACGTCATGGTCAATAACGTGAACCTCGCCATGGAGTTGGAAAATCTCAGTTATTTCATTCAGGGTTAGCTTGCTTTCGCAGGGGATTCGGCCATGCTGAGGGCGTAAGGCACCGATGAAAGCGAACGCCGTAAAATTGTCCCTTTTTCTCCTCACCTTCGGATTGACCCTGGCACCAGGACTGGTCGGAGCCCGGGCCGCAGATCCCAAACCGGTGGATTTTATCCACGAAGTCCTTCCGATTTTCAAAGCCGCCTGTTTCGATTGCCACGGTCCGGACAAAATGAAGGCCAGCCTGCGCTTGGACGTAAAATCCAGCGCGCTGGCCGGGGGCGAGAATGGTCCGGTGATCATTGCCGGTCATGGCGATGAAAGCCCGCTGGTGGAACGGCTGCGGGAAACCAGTCCGGACGAGCGGATGCCGTCCAAGGAAAAGGCCCTGCCCACCGCGGAGATCGACCTGATCCGGGATTGGATTGATCAGGGGGCGATCTGGCCGGAACCGGCGGCCCTAGTCGTGACCGACCCGGCCAAGCACTGGGCCTTCCAACCGCTGTCCCGGACCGCGCCGCCCGCCGTGCAGGATTCCGCCTGGGGACGCACCCCCGTCGATAATTTCATCCTGGCCCGTTTGGAGGCCAACCAACGGCATCCCAACCCCGAGGCGGAGCGCGGCGTGCTCATCCGGCGGGCCTATCTGGATCTGACCGGGTTGCCGCCCACGCCGGAAGAGGTGGACGCGTTCGTGAAGGATCCGGCGGCCGATGCCTATTCCAGATTGATCGATCACCTCCTGGCCTCCCCGCATTACGGCGAACGCTGGGCGCGTCACTGGCTGGACACCGCGCGTTTCGGCGAGAGCCATGGTTTTGAACAGGATTACGACCGGCCCTATGCCTATTGGTATCGCGACTTCGTGATCAAGGCATTGAATGAAAACCTGCCCTTTGACCAGTTCATCCGCTGGCAACTGGCCGGGGACGAATTCGCGCCGGATAATCCCTGGGCCATGGCGGCCACGGGGTTCCTCGGCGCAGGAGTATTCCCCACGCAATTGACCGAAGCCGAGTTCGAACCCGCGCGCTACGATGAATTGGATAACATGGCCGCCACCACGGGCACCGCGATGCTCGGCCTGACCATCGGTTGCGCCCGCTGCCACGACCATAAGTTCGATCCCATCCCCAGCCGGGACTATTACCGGTTCATCGCCACCTTTGCCAAAACCATCCGGAGTGATATCGAACTGGATTTCGCCCCGGAAAAGTACCGCGCGGAAAAAGCCCGATTTGATGCAGCGCAATCAGCTCTCGTCGCCGCACGGACAGCGTATGAGCGCGATGAATTACCGGCCCGCTGCGAGGCCTGGCTCAAGGCGGCCCCCCTCACCGGGCTGGCTCATCCCGACTGGCTCATCCTCGATTTGGACGGACTCACCTCGCAAGCCGGGGCAACTCTGAACAAGCTGGCGGACGGCTCGGTGCTGGTGACCGGCAAGAATCCGGACCACGACACCTACACTTTCACCGCCCGCGTGGAGAGCACCAATCTCACCGGCCTTCGCGTCGAAGCTCTCGCCGATCCCTCTCTGGTCAAGGGCGGGCCGGGCCGGGCCGGCAATGGCAATTTCCAATTCACCGATTTGCACGTCACCGCCATGCCCAGCTCCGGCGGAGGGCCACCCGTCGAAGTAAAGCTTGTTAATCCGCGGGCCACCTTTGAACAGAATGCCTCGCTGGCCGTGGCCACGGTGGTGGACGGCGATCCCCATTCTGGTTGGGCCGTGGATCCAAAATTCGGCACCAATCACGCTGCGGTCTTCCAGTTTCAAAACCCGGTGCAGTTCCCCGGAGGCGCCCAGCTCAAAATCACGCTCGCTTTTAACGGCAATACTCAGCACACCATCGGTCGGCCACGGGTGTCGGTAGCCACGGGCTCCACGACCCTCCCCTTGGCGGGTGAATCCGCGCCCCAGTCGCTCACCGAATTGTTCGCCCGGTTAAACCCGGCGGATGGCACTACCGGATTGACCGAGACCGAACGGCAGACGGTGCGGAATTACTACGCCCCTCGCGACCCCGGCTGGCAAAAGCTGGACGCCGCCGTCCAGGAGCATCTCCGTGCGGCTCCCAAACCGGAAGTAAAGAAAGTCATGGTCACCAGCGAGGGATACAAACCCATTCCCCATCACGCGGATGATCGCGGCTTCCCGCACTTTTACGCGCAGACATTTTTCCTGAAGCGCGGGGATACCCACCAAAAGGGGGAGGAAGCCACTCCCGGCTTCCTCCAGATTCTGAATCACGCGCCGGACGGCGACCAGCACTGGCAAACCAAAGTGCCGGACGGCAGTCGCACCTCGGGGCGTCGCCGCGCCTTGGCCACGTGGATGACCGACGCGCAGTATGGCGCCGGTGACTTGCTCGCGCGAGTGGCGGTCAACCGGGTCTGGCAGCACCATTTCGGCCGCGGCCTGGTCGCCACGCCCAACGACTTCGGCACCCAGGGCGCGCGTCCCACCCACCCCGAATTGCTCGATTGGCTGGCGGCGGACTTTCAACAGCACGGCTGGGATCTCCAACACCTCCACCGGCTGATCATGACCAGCGCGGTTTACCTGCAAAGCGGCGCGCGGGATGAAGCACGGAATAAAATCGACCCCGACAATCAATGGCTCTGGCATCGCGACCATCAGCGGCTGGAGGCTGAAGCCATCCGCGATTCCCTGCTGCAGGTGAGTGGGCAATTGGAAGATCGCCTTTACGGCCCCGGAACTTTGGATGAAACCATGCACCGGCGGAGCATTTATTTCTTCCTCAAGCGCAGTCAGTTCATTCCCATCCTGCAACTCTTTGACGCCCCGGATCCCTCTGTCAGCACCGGGAGCCGCGTGGCCACCACGATTGCCCCGCAGGCGCTGTTGTTCATGAACAATCCGAACGTGCGCGCCTATGCCCTCGCCCTGGCGCACCGATTGCAAACGAACGCCGATAAGTCCCTGGCGGAGGCGATCACCCAGGGCTATCGCCTCACCGTGGGACGCCGTCCCTCCACGGTGGAAGTAAAGGACGCCACCGCCTTTATCGAACGGCAGCGCCGGACTTATGAAACCGATCCGCCGCCCGCGGCCAGCCCCCTCACCCTGGCGCTGGCCGATTTTTGCCAGGTGCTGTTCGGTTTAAACGAATTCATTTATTTGGAATAGGAGCGGCTATGCATAATCCCCTTTGGAATCCGCCCGCGGGCATGTCTCGTCGTAACGCGCTGAAGCGCGCGGGCGCCGGTTTCGGTCTCCTCGCGCTGGCGGGCTTGCTGGAAAAGGAAGGCCTGTTGAGCCCCGCCGCCGCCGCCGCCGCGGCCCCACCGGCCGGCCCGCTCGCCCCCCATCCGCCCCATTACCCCGCGCGGGCCAAGGCGGTGATCTGGCTGTTCATGAACGGCGGTCCCAGCCAGGTGGACACCTGGGACTACAAACCGGAGTTGACCAAGCGGGATGGTCAAAAACTGGATGGGATGGACAAGTTCACCGGCTTCTTCGCCAACGAAGTGGGGCCGCTGATGAAGTCCCCGTTCGCCTTCGCCCAGCACGGCCAGAGTGGCTCCTGGGTTTCGGAGATTTTTCCGAACCTGGCCAGGCACGTGGACAAAATGGCGTTCATCCATTCCCTCCACACCCAGTCTAACAATCACAGTCCCGCCCTCTTCGCCATTAACACCGGCGTGACCCGCATGGGCGCCCCCTGCGTCGGCTCCTGGGTGAATTACGGCCTGGGTTCCGAAAACCAAAACCTTCCCGGCTTCGTGGTGATGGCCGACCCGCTTAATCGCGGTCTCCCCAAGGGCTACGCCCAAAACTGGGGGGCGGGATTCCTGCCCAGCGTGTATCAGGGCACCTTTCTCCGACCCAAGGGCGAACCCATCGACAACCTCGTCCGGCCTGCGGGAATGTCCGACACCGCCCAGCGGGCGCAGTTGGACTTGCTGGGCCGACTCAATCACGATCACACCGGGGCCGGGGCCGATCCCGAATTGGACGCCCGGATCGAAAGTTTTGAACTAGCCTACCGGATGCAGGTCACCGCCCCGGAGGCCATGGATATCGCCCATGAGCCGGAACACATCAAACGGATGTACGGCGTTGATGAGAAACGCTGCTCGCATTTCGCCCGGCAATGCCTCCTGGCCCGCCGCATGGTCGAGCGGGGGGTGCGCTTCGTGCAAATCTACAGCGGCGGGACGGAGAACCAGCTCAGTTGGGATGGCCACAAGGATATTGTCGGCAACCACACCGGTTTCGCCGGGGAGACGGACCAGCCTATTGCGGCCTTGCTGTCCGACCTGGAACAACGCGGCCTGCTGGACAGCACGCTCGTCATCTGGGGTGGCGAATTCGGCCGGTTGCCCATTTCCCAACCCGGCGGCAAACCGGGCCGCGACCACAATCAGCATGCCAACACCGTCTGGCTGGCGGGCGGCGGAGTCAAAGCCGGCTACCACCATGGCGCGACCGACGAAGTCGGCTTCAAAGCCGCCGTTGACCGCGTGAGCATCAACGACCTCCACGCCACCATCCTGCACTTGCTCGGCATGCAACACGACCGCCTGACCTTCCGTTACAATGGGCGCGATTTCCGCCTCACCGACGTGGCCGGCGAAATCATCAAGGCCGTCATCGCTTGATCACCTCCATCTTGACCCCGCCGCGCCCCTGTTCCATGCTGGCGGCGGTCATCAAATATTTATGCCTCTAAGCGAGTCAATCCTGAATGAGCTCCGCGCCGCCGTCGGCCGGGACAACGTCCTCACCCAGCAGGAGGACCTCATCCCTTACGCCTTCGATGGCACCGCCGCCCTCCTGCAAATGCCCGGCTGCGTGGTCTTCGTCACCACCACCGAACAGATTTCCGCCATCCTTCGCCTGGCCAACGCCCAGCGCCTGAGCGTGGTGACCCGCGGCTCCGGCACCGGCCTTAGCGGTGGCAGTGTGCCGAACCGCGATTGCATCGTGCTGTGCACCGCCCGCATGGACCGCCTGCTCGAATTGGACCGCGCCAACCTCACCCTCATGGTCGAACCCGGCATGACGACGCTGAAAATCGCCGAGGCCGCGACTGGTGCCGGTTTGTTCTACCCCCCCGACCCCGGTTCGATGAAGATTTCGACCATTGGCGGCAACGTCGCGGAGAATTCCGGCGGCCTGCGCGGATTGAAATACGGCGTCACCCGCAATTACGTGATGGGCCTGGAAGTGGTGCTCCCCGACGGCGAAGTAATGTGGCTCGGGAACAAATGCGTCAAAGACGTGGCCGGGTATTCCCTCAAAGATTTGTTCATCGGCTCCGAAGGCACTCTGGGGATTATTACCAAGGTCCTGCTCCGCTTGATCCCGGCCCCCGCGGCCAAGCAGACCATGGTGGCGACGTTTGACCAAATGGACAAAGCCGCCGAAGCCGTTTCCCGCATCATCGCCGCACAAGTGATTCCCTGCACGTTGGAGTTTCTTGACCGCACCACGATCCATGCCGTGGAAGACTTCGCCAAAATCGGTCTCCCGCTGGATTGCCAAGCACTGCTGCTCATGGAAACCGACGGCCATCCGGCCGTGGTGGCGGAGGAAGCAGCGCAAATGGAAAAATGCTGCCGGGAATGCGGTTGCCTCGCCGTCCGCGTGGCCAAAGACAACGCCGAAGCCAACCAACTGGCCAGCGCCCGCCGCTCCGCCTTTTCCGCGCTGGCTCGCGTATCCCCCACCACCATTCTGGAAGACGCCACCGTGCCGCGCAGCGAATTGGCCCGGATGATCCGCTTCGTGGAAGCCATCGCGAAGAAGTATCAACTCCGCATCGGTACTTTCGGTCACATGGGCGACGGCAATCTGCACCCCACCTTCCTCACGGACGAGCGCAACCACGCCGAAATGCACCGCGTCGAAGAAGCCTTCAAGGAGATTTTCGCGGAAGCCATCCGCCTCGGCGGCACCATCACCGGGGAACACGGGGTCGGCTTGGCCAAGAAAGGGTTTCTCCCAAGTTTCTTGGGCGACACCCAGATGCGCGTCCTCCGGGAATTGCGCCGGGTCTTGGATCCTCACGCCGTGTTGAATCCGGGCAAAATGTTCGATGTTTGAGCCCCCCATTTGAGGCTTGCCAAGCGTCCCCACCCTTTTTTAAATTAAGGCCATGGAAAATTCGCAGTTAACGCAATATGTCCCGGTCCTCCTGCTTGGTCTGGTGGCGATCGGTTTTGCGTTCGGCACTTTGATCTTGTCGGCCGTCGTTGGCCGGTTGGCGAATCGCGGTCGCCGCACGGGTCACAGTTCCCGGATCAAGGACATCGCTTATGAATGCGGCATGCTGCCCGTGGGCGATGGCGGCACCCGCCTCTCGGTGAAATTCTACCTGGTGGCGATGTTGTTCATCCTGTTCGATATCGAAGTCGTTTTCCTGTATCCTTGGGCGGTGGTTTACCGCACCATGCTCCACAATCCTGAGACCCGCGATCTGATTTTTGGATCCATGATTTCCTTTTTGGCGATTCTGTTCGTGGGTTACCTCTACGCGTTGAAGAAGGGTGCTTTTAATTGGAAGACCTGAGCCTGCTCGCAAATATCGCACGTTCCTGTCTCTGATATAAGTCCCGCAATTCCATCCATTTATGCCCCCGTCCATCAAATTCGGCACCTCGGGCTGGCGCGGTCTCATCGCCCGCGACTTCACGTTTGAAAACGTCCGGCTCGCCACCCAGGGCATCGCCCAATATTTGCTGGCGGAACTCGCGGATCCGAAATCCACGATCCATGGACGTAAGCCCGTCTTAATCCTGGGTTACGACACCCGTTTCCTCGGCAAGGAATTCAGCCTCGCCGCCGCGGAGGTGCTCACGCGCGCGGGAATTACTCCCTTGCTGTGCGACCGTGACACTCCCACGCCGGTCATTGCCCACACGATCCGGCACCGCAAGGCCATCGGGGGCATCAACATGACCGCCAGCCATAATCCGGCGGAATATCAGGGCCTCAAGTTTTCGACCAGCAATGGCGCCCCTGCCACCCCGGAAGTCACCCAAAAGATCGAAGCGCAAATCGCGGGTCTGGTGGCCAAAAACTGGACCTTCGCCGCATCCGTCGTCGGCACTTTTACCTGCAAGACCATTGATCCCCAGCCCGATTACTTCAAGCAACTCAAGAAGTTGATTGATTTCGACGTGATCCGTCGCGCCAAGCTCAAAGTGGCCGTGGAACTGATGTATGGCACGGGACATGGTTATCTGGACACCTTGTTGAGCGAATACGGGGCGAAGGTGACGAAGTTCCATGATCATCCGGATCCCTTGTTCGGCGGACACCACCCGGAACCCAATGCCGAAGGCATGGCCGAGGTCAGCGCCTTCGTAAAATCCGGCAAAGCGCAAATCGGCCTGGGCCTGGATGGGGACGCCGACCGTTTTGGCATCGTGGATAAGGATGGCACCTGGCTTACGCCGAACCAGATCCTGCCGCTCGCGCTTTACCACCTCAAAAAGAACCGCCATTGGGAAGGCGCGGTCGTCCGCACCGTCCCCACCAGCCATGAAGTGGATGCCGTGGCGGAAATGCTGGGCGTGAAGGTGCATGAGACTCCCGTCGGCTTCAAATACATCGGCGCCTTGATGGAGAGCGAACCGATCATCGTGGGCGGTGAGGAATCCGGCGGCTTGAGCGTGAAGGGGCATGTCCCGGAGAAGGACGGCATTCTGGCCTGCTTGCTCATGGCCGAATTGGTGGCCACGGAGAAAAAATCCCTCGGGGAAATCCTGCGCGCCATTGAAGCCAAGGTGGGGCAATTCTTCACCGACCGCATCAATATCAAGATTCCGGCGGAACAAAAAGCCGCCCTCCTCGCCAAGCTCGGTTCCGGCCTGACCAAAATCGGCACGTTTCCCGTGGAGCAGTTTATCACCACGGATGGCTACAAATTTCTATTACCCAAGAAGGAATGGGTGGCCTTCCGCGCCAGCGGCACGGAACCCCTCATCCGCTGTTACATTGAAGCCCGTTCGGCCGCTGGTTTGAAAAAACTGCGCACCGCCTGCCAGGCCTTGTTGACGGCCTAAGCCAGGCGATCGAGTCGTTCCCGGAGCCGTTCAAAATTGGACATCTCCGGAACGAGATTCGGGAAATCGCGCTCGATTTGTTCCCAGGTTGGGACGGTGCCCCACGCGGTCACATTGAAGAATTCGAGCAAACGGTTCGTTTTCAGCCCCTGACCGCGGGCATTCTTTTCCAACCGCCGCCGCAGGGCCACGGCCCACTCCGCCAGGTTCGCCGGTGCGGCCAGATCATGCCGTCCCACCCACGGCAGCCATTCCCGTATCTGGGATTGATGACACCAGGACATCGCGCAAATCAGCTCAAAGGCCGGTCCCACCTCCACCGCCAGATCGCTTCGCTCGCCGCCGCCCATGTAGCCGTCGTGCACGTTGATGATCACCGGCACCTTGCAGGGCGTGGACTGCGTTTCATCGGCCGGATATTCCGGCGTAAAGGCATGCGGCACATTGATCAAATAAGCGACCTTCCGCACCGCTTCGGCCACGGCGATATGGTCCACATGCACACCCACGAGTGGATCCCGGGGAATAGGCGGGCAAAAAAGATAATCCGGTTCGAAATCGCGAATGGTTTTCCACAAGGCCGCCAGCACCTCCGTCGTGGCCCCAAACCCGGCTTCGCGCAAAATCTCACCCGAAGGTAGCCGGAGCAATTCGAATTCGTAACCACCCACGCGCGCCGAGGCCAGTTGCTCTTCTAATCGCAGGCGCCCCGTCTCGGCACGCGTCCGGAATTGATGCCCCCCGCAACCATCCGTGCACACGACCACTTTGGTGCGCAGTTCCGCCCCCAGCTTCCGCCGCCACATCTCAAAGGTCCCCCCGGCGACGAATTCGTAATCATCGTAATGGGCATGCACACAAAGCAGTTTCATATTCGCAGGCGGAGAGCTTGGCCCCGCCCGCCTTTTCCGACAAGCAAATGAAACCGGAATTGCCGCCCTCGAGTTACCCAGCTAAGCTCTCCGCATGGGTGATTACCCGGTCAAAAATCTCGCACAACACACCGCCCGGCCGCTTTGCCTGACATGAACACCCCTGCCCCAACTACCGGCCGCGTCGTCTCGCTCCATCTCCATCCCGCGCGCGGCGGCATGCCCATGCGCCCGGTGGAGCAGGTCGAAGCCGTGGAACAAAAAGGCCTCGCCGGCAATGGCCGGTATTTCGGCCGGGTCAGCCGCTCCAGCGGCAGTCCCTCGCGCCGACAGGTCACCCTCATGGAGCGCGAACAGATTGCCGAACACGCGACCAGTCTTGGTTTGGAAAGCATCGCTCCCGGTGATGTTCGCTCCAACATCGAGACGCTGGGCATCGACCTCATCAGCCTCATCGGCCGGAAGGTGCAGGTCGGGGAGGCCGTTTTGCATTTTTACGAAGACCGTACTCCCTGCGAAAAAATGGACGCCCTTTGTCCCGGTTTGCGCGAGTTGATGACCAACCGCCGCCAGGGCGTGCTCGCGGAGGTGCTCCGCTCCGGGGTCATCCGCCTGGGTGATCGCATCAGCCCGCTCCCGCAATCCGCGGATGAATCTGGTTGAAAATCCTCGTCCAAGCCGCCAGATTGTCCCCATGCAATCTGTTTTTACAGGACCGGTTTATGTGGTGCGCGACAACATCGACACCGACCAGATTATCCCTGCCCAGTACCTGAACCTCATCCCGACGATCGCCGAGGAATACGACAAACTCGGTTCCTACGCGATGTGCGGCCTGCCCGAATCGCTGTATGCGACCCGCTACGTCAAAGAAGGCAAGGTGGATAGCGATTATCCCATCCTCGTCGCCGGGCGTAATTTCGGCTGCGGCAGTTCCCGGGAACACGCCCCCATCGCCCTCGGTTCGGCGGATTGCAAACTGGTGCTCGCGGAGAGCTTTGCCCGCATCTTTTTCCGGAATTGCGTCGCCACCGGCGAGTTGTATCCCTGCGAATGCCCGGAACGGCTGTGCGATCTCTTGAAAACCGGTGATGTGGTCACCGTGGATCTCGATGCGGCAACCGTCACCGTCGTGGCCACCGGCAAAGTCTATTCTTTCAAACCCCTCGGCGACGTCCGCCCCGTGGTGGATGCCGGCGGGCTGTTCAACTTCGCCCGGAGTTCGGGCATGATTGCCGCGCAAGCCTGAGGCGGTCGCCCGCTTGCAACTGCTGCCCCATCCCGTTTCGCTGCGTCGTTCCGCCGGTTGGTACACCCTCCCGGCGCATTCGGCCATGTGGTTTCCGGCGGATTTGCCCCGGGACACCGTCCTCCTTCCTCTCGCCCGGCGTTTGCAATCGGCCGCGAACGCGGCGGGCGCTGAACTCGAATTGATTACCGGCCCGGCGCAACATCCCGCGCTTTCTTTCCGGGCCCAGCGTTCCGATCAGGCCCCGGAACATCCGGAAGGTTATCGCCTCGAAATCGGCGCTCGGGGCATCATTTTGAATTATCGCAGTGACGCAGGCTTGCGGGCCGGTATCGCCACGCTTCGGCAATTGCTGCGGGAATATGGCCGCCGCCTCCCGCGTCTGGTCATCCTCGATCAACCGGATTTTCCCCGTCGCGGGGTCATGCTCGATGTTTCGCGTGGACGCGTGCCGAACCTCGCCACCCTGCTCGAATTGGTCGATCACCTGGCGGATTTCAAGATCAACGAGTTTCAACTTTATACCGAACATACCTTCGCCTATCGGAATTACCGCCCAGTCTGGGAAGAATGGGGTGCCCTGACGGGGGCGGAGATTCTGGAACTCGACGCCCGCTGCCGCCAACTCGGCATGGACCTCGTTCCCAACCAAAACTCCTTCGGACATCTCCGCTCCTGGCTCGCGTATCCACCGCTGCGCCGGCTCGCGGAAACCGCCAAACCCTGGCCGGACCAAGGCGGCGCCTTCCTGCGTTACCCGGCCACCCTGGCGCCCAATCACCCCGGCACCCTGCCGTTCCTGCGGGGCTTATACGATGAATTGCTGCCCCATTTCAGCAGCAGCCTTTTCAACGTGGGCTGCGACGAAACGTGGGACCTCGGCCGGGGCCGCAGTCGGGCGCTCTGCGAGAGCCGGGGCAAAGGCCGGGTTTACCTGGATTTTCTCACCCAAATTCATTCCGAAGTCCGCGCCCGCGGCAAGCAGATGATGTTCTGGGGCGATATCATCCTCCATTACCCGGAATTAGTGGCGGAACTCCCCCGGGACCTCATCGCGCTGAACTGGGGCTATGATGCCCGCCACCCATTTGACGCCGAAGCCGCCACCTTCGCCCGTTCCAAAGTGCCGTTCTACGTTTGTCCCGGCACCTCCACCTGGATGACCCTGATAGGCCGGCACGACAATGCCCTCCCCAACCTGCGACTGGCCGCCGAGGCGGGCCGCGCCCACGGAGCCAGCGGCTACCTGAATACCGATTGGGGCGACGGCGGTCACCCCCAGCCCCTCGCCGTCAGCTATCTCCCGTTTCTCGCTGGGGCCGCCCTGAGCTGGCATACCAAATCCTACGACGAAAAGCTCCTGATCCCGGTGCTCAATCGCGATGTGTTCGCCGACCCCACCGGGCGGATTGGGCAGGCGGCCTTCACCCTGGGCCACGCGCATCAGGCCTTGAAATACACGGCCCACAACGTCACCCCCCTGGGCGCGGTGATCGCCGCCCCGCCACCGGAGCAGCGCGAATTATTCTGCCGCGATGGCCTGAAGTATTACGCCCGCATCCCATCCGCGAACATCCAGAAGTCCCTGGCGGACGTGGAAAGCCAGTTGCAGGTCCTGCACCGCGGCACCCCGTCGCCGGGGGCGGCCACCCTGCGCATCGAACTCGAACTGGCCGCCCGCATGGCCGCCCAATCCTGTCGCTTCATGCTCTGGCAGCAGGCTCTCGCCGCGGGAAAAACCGGTACCGCCCAGCGAATGGCCCGAACGAATTCGGCCAAGTTGGCGAGTTTGGACCAGGAATTCACCGCCGCTTGGCCACTACGCAACAAGGGTACCCCGGTCAAATGCTCGCCGTTCCTGCAATGGCGGATCGCCGATTACCGTCGGGCCGTGCTGCATTTCCCTCCCGACATCGCCGCCCCGGAACGCCGTTCCCTCAGCGCGGATTAACGCGCCGGACGGGGGCGGATGCGGGTTACCTCGCCGCCAAATGGGGACTTGAGGTTTCCGCAAGGTGGATTAGACTTTTCCCTAATGAAAGCTGGCGTTTACTCCGGCATGGGTTCCTTTCCATGGCGGGGAGTCCCTTGGGCAAATCGGTCGCATCGGCTGGCCCCGGGTTTAACTTTGCCTGGCTTCGCCGCTTTTTTGCTCCTGCTGCTCAGTGCGAACATCGGCCGCGCCGAACCGAAACCCGTTCTCTATATCCCTTCCCGGATCCTACCGCCCGCGCCGCACCGCGAATTCCGCGCCGGTTGGGTGGCTTCGGTCGCCAATATCGACTGGCCGTCGAAGCCCGGCTTGCCCGTGGCCACGCAGAAAGCCGAATTGATCGCCCTGCTGGATCGCGCCGCCGAACTCCGGCTCAACGCCATCGTCTTTCAAGTCCGCCCCGCGTGCGATGCCCTCTACGCTTCCAAACTTGAACCCTGGTCACCGTACCTTACCGGGGTCATGGGCAAACCGCCCGAGCCATTTTATGACCCGCTGGCCTTCGCCGTAGCCGAAGCCCACCAGCGCGGCTTGGAGTTGCACGCCTGGTTCAATCCCTACCGCGCCCTCCATCCCTCCAGCAAGGTTCCCCTTTCCCCGAATCACATCAGCCGCACCCACCCGGAACTCGTCCGCGAATACGGTGAATTTCTCTGGCTCGACCCCGGCGAACGCGCTGTCCAGGATTACTCCCTCCGCGTGGTCATGGACGTCGTAAAGCGCTACGACATTGATGGCGTGCATTTCGACGATTATTTTTACCCTTACAAGGTGAAGGACGCTCAAAATCAAAAGGTCGATTTCCCCGACGCTGCGAGTTGGAAGCGTTACGGCGCCAGCGGCTCACTCAGCCGCGAAGATTGGCGACGGGACAACGTCAATCGCTTTGTCGAGCGGGTTTACCAGGCCATCAAGGCCACCAAACCCTGGGTCAAGTTCGGCATCTCCCCCTTCGGGATCTGGCAACCCGGCCATCCCGCCCAAATCGTGGGGCTTAATTCCTATGAGGAACTTTATTGCGACTCGCGCAAGTGGCTCATGAACGGCTGGGTGGACTACTGCACCCCACAACTCTACTGGTCCGTCCAAAAGCCCGAGACCAGCTACCCCGCCTTGCTGAAATGGTGGACGGAACAAAACCCCCTCGGCCGGCACCTTTGGCCCGGACTCAATTCCGGCAACGTCGGCGGCAAATGGACGGCCGGAGAAATCGTCAATCAGATCCGGATCACCCGCGATCAATCCGCCGATTCCGGCCATATCCATTGGAGCATGAAATCCCTCCTCCAAAACCGCGGCAGCCTCGCCAGCACCTTGAAAAGCGATTTGTACTCCGAACCCGCCTTGGTGCCCGCCTCCCCCTGGCTGGAACGCGGCACCCCGGGTGAGCCCCGGCTCGCCTTTCGCGGTCAGGACCGGTTCACCTGGAGCGCCACCGGCAAAGCGGATCCCTGGCTCTGGGTGCTGCAAGCCAAGTCGGGTGCCGATTGGACCACCACCATCCTGCCCGGCGACGCCCGCACCCAGACTTTCGCCCACCTCCCGGACTCCCTGGCGCTCACTGCCGTGGATCGTTGCGGCGTGGCCGGCCACCCCGTGGTCTTGGATCGCAGCCGCGTCGCCCGCTCTGCGAATTGATTCCGAAACCTCCGGTTTGCCGCCAAAACGGCTCTCCCCGCGTTGACACAACTCCCCTTGGCCCTTAGCCTCCCGGCATGTCACGGTTGCCGTTCGAACTTCTGCTGGCGCTCCGGTATTTGCGCCCGAAGCGGACCTTTGTATCCATCATCACGCTGATTTCCGTCCTCGGGGTCACCCTCGGGGTCGCCGTCCTCATCATCGTCATCAGCGTCATGAGCGGGTTTGACCATGATCTGCGGGACAAGGTGCTGGGTTTCAACGCCCACATGAAGATTTTTCAGGTGGACCCCGCCACCCTGCGCGACACGTATCTGCTGGATGCCCCCAAAGTGCTGCAAAAGGTCACGGCGAATTCCCTGGTCCGGGCCGCCACGCCGTACGCCCTGGGCAAGGTTTTACTGCAATCCCAGCCCCCGGAACCCGCCGAACCCGAATTTGCCGACCCCATCCTGCGCGGCGTGGATCCACTGACGGAAACCAACGTCAGCCAGTTTACGACGAATCTGAAGGCGGGCAAGTTCGACCTCGCCGACCGCGGACTGTTGGTGGGCGTGGATCTTGCCCAAAAGCTCGAATTGCGCATCGGCGATCGCGTGGCGGTTTCTTCGCCGCATGAACTGCGGTTGATGATCCGGAACCACAAAGCCGGCAAGGACGAGGCAGTCCTGCCCAAGGACTACGAGATTCGCGGTATTTTCGACAGCGGCTTTTACGATTACAACGCCAACATCGTGATTTCCTCTTTAGAGGACTTTCAGGAACTCTATTCGCTCTCCAATGCGGTGCAAGGCTTGCTGGTTATGCTCCGCAATCCTGACGATGCTAGGGCGGCCAAATCCCAATTGCAGAAATCCCTCGGCAATCATTATCGGGTCACCATCTGGTCCGAGGAACACAATGCGACCATGGATGCCGTCATGGTGGAGAAGAACGTGATGTTGTACATCCTGTTCTTCATCGTCATTGTGGCCGCCTTCGGGATCACCTGCACCTTGATCACTTTTGTGGTCTTGAAGACCCGGGAGATTGGCGTGCTGAAAGCGCTCGGTGCCACCAGCCGTCAGATTGCTTGGGTGTTCCTGAGTCAGAGCATGGGGGTGAGCATCATGGGCATCCTGGTTGGCTTCACCACCGGAATCCTCGGCGTGCTTTATCGTAATCCTTTCCTGCGGTTCATGCGCAAGACCACGGGGTTGGAGCTATTTCCTTCCTCCGTTTACGAGTTTTACGAATTGCCAGCGCTTATCATCCCCGGTGACATCGCGATCATTTGTGGGGGTTCCCTGATCATTTGCCTGCTCGCGGCGGCCTTCCCGGTGTGGAACGCCAGCCGCCTCAAGCCCGTCGAAGCTTTGCGCCGTGAATAATTCCCCCACCCCCATCCTCACCGCCCGCGACCTCCATAAGCGTTACGACCTCGGCAAACGTTCCCTCGAGGTCTTATGCGGCGTCAGTCTCACGGTGGAGCGCGGGGATTTCCTCGCCTTGCGGGGCGCTTCGGGCGCCGGTAAAAGCACGCTGCTGCATTTGCTCGGTGGACTGGACACGCCGAATTCCGGCGAGATTTGGTTCCAGGATAACAATCTCGCCAAGCTGTCCGTCGGCGCCCTGGCGCATTGGCGCAATCAAAAGGTCGGCCTCATCTTTCAGGCCTATCACCTCCTGCCGGAACTGGACGCGCTCGAAAATGTCTGCCTGCCCGCCCGCATCGCCCGCACCTCGGCCGCCGCAGCGGAAAAAACCGGTCGCGAACTCCTCGCCCGCGTGGGCTTGAAGGACCGCATGGATCACCGCCCCACGGAGCTTTCCGGGGGCGAACAGCAGCGCGTCGCCATCGCCCGCGCCTTGATCAATTCCCCCGTCCTGATCCTGGCCGATGAACCCACCGGCAACTTGGATTCGCACACCGGAGAAGAGATCATCGATCTCCTCTGCGCCCTGCGCGCCGAGCACCAGGTCACCCTGGTAATCGCCACGCACGACACCAAGGTGGCCGCCCGTGCCCCCCGGGTCATCAACCTGGTGGACGGCCGGATCGCCCCGCCTCCGGCCGCCTGATCCGGATTCTCCGGCTGGTTACTTTACCGGATAACCGCGCCACAGCCAGGCGAGGGCATCGGGCAGCGTTTGCCGCGTGACTTTGCCATCTGTGTGACCGGCGTTCTGTGCAAAAACGTATTGGTAGTGATAGCCCTTGGCTTTCAGAACATCCCGCATCCGCTGATTGGCCAGCACCCAGTTGTGATAGGATTCTTCCGGGCTTTTCGAGCCATTGTCATTCTCACTCACTTCGAGCCAGATGCGCAAAGGCTTCACCGAACTGGCTGGGATGATGTGTTCGTGATATTCCCAGGCGCCATGCGGCGAGGCCGGATTCACGGGTGACTGTTGATTAACGTACGTGCCGGAGTAGGTCAGGATGCGACGGTACAGCTCAGGATGAAACCAGCCCATGGTAAAAGCCGCCGCGCCGCCGGAACTGCCGCCCATGGCCGCCCGCCCCTCGGGATCGCTGGTGAACTTCACGTTGCATTCCTTGGCCACTCGCGGCAGGACCTCGGCCTCGATGAATTCCGCATACTTCCCGGAAACGGTGTCGTATTCCAAACCCCGTTCACTGCCCTTTCCATCACCCCCGCCGGAATTGATCATAATGGCAATCATCACCGGCAGCCGGTGTTCGTGGATCATGGTGTCCAGCGTCCGGCTGAGGGTATTCGTGTAGCCCCGCCCATCCTGCGCAACGATGAACGGTGCCGCGGTCCCCGCCACGTATTGGCTCGGCACATAAACGTAAACCGCCCGCTTGTACGGCCCCTTCAGCCCGGGATAAGCCTGGCTGTCGGCCGAGTCCATCACAAATTCATGAATCGTCCCACGGGGGACGCCTTCTTTTACGGTCAATTCCGGCGCATTGGTATAATCAGGACCGATCGTGAAATCGCCATCGCCCGCGGTGCCCGGATCGGCGGCGCGGCTGGGATTGACCGAGGCAACACAAAGACCCGCGAGCAGCGCGGTCCGCAATAGATATTGGGCAATGGTTTTCATGGGCTGTTGAAGGCGAAGGTAAACCGGCACAGGCCGGGCGGGCAATCGAAATCCGGCTCCTTCCCGCTGGCCATTTTTGCCCGTCTGCGTTAACAAAGCGGTATGTTGAAGACAGGCTCCCTTGCCGATTTACGCCGGGATTACACGCTCGCCGGGTTGCGCCGCGCCGATCTGGCACCTACTCCCCTGGCGCAGTTTCACCACTGGTTCGACCAGGCGGTCGCCGCTCCCGTGCCGGAACCCAATGCCATGACCCTGGCCACCACGGACACCGCCGGCCAACCCTCCGCGCGCATTGTGCTGCTAAAAGCGGCGGACGAACGCGGCTTCGTGTTTTTCACCAATTACGACAGCCGCAAAGGCCGGGAACTCACCCATAATCCCCGCGCCGCCCTCGTGTTTTTCTGGCCCCAATTGGAACGGCAGATTTGCGTCAGTGGCCAGGTGACGCGTGTCTCCGCGGAGGAATCCACCGCCTATTTCAATTCCCGCCCGCGCGGCAGCCGGCTCGCGGCCTGGACTTCCAGCCAGAGCGAAGCCATCGCCGATCGGGCGGCACTGGAAGAGCGCCTGCGGGAGATCACCGAAAAATACCCCGACGAGGAAGTGGCCCGCCCGCCGCATTGGGGCGGTTATTGTCTGGCTCCGGCGAGGGTCGAGTTCTGGCAGGGTCGGCCGAACCGGCTGCATGACCGCTTTCAATATCGGAAGGACCCGACGGGCGAATGGATTATCGAGCGGCTCTCCCCGTAAACCGCTCAGGGCGCGCCGTCATTCTTTGCCTCGTCACGCAGGAACTGCTCCCAATCGGCAGCGGTGTCGATATCGTCCAGTTCGTGCAAGAGTTTGACTGATAATCCGGAGGCACTTGCCCGCTCCAAAGTCTCGCGCAGAACCTTGGGCGTGCTCCAGACCATGTTCTGGAAAAGTTGGGGCTGGGGTTGGCGGAGTCCGATCAGCCAATAGCCGCCGTCCCGCGCCGGACCGAGCACGATCTCATGGGAGTTCAGCGCCGTCCAGGCCAGCTCGATATCCCCTTGCGTGATGGCGGGTGAATCCGAGCCAATGATAACCACGCGTCGGTCGCCCCGGGCAAAAGCACCGGCAAAGGCGTCCTTCAGTCGCTCTCCCAAATCACCAGCCGACTGCGGCACCAAATCCCAGCCCGCTTGCAACCAGAGCCGCACTTCTTCCGCTGCCTCCGGAGGTGAAAAGCACAACGAAACAGTGTTAAGGGATGACAATCGCCCGCGCAAAACCGCCACCATCCGACAATAGGCGGCACAGGCTACCGTCTCACCAAGGACCGCCGCCAACCGTGTCTTAACTTTTCCCGGTCGCGGTGCCTTTACGAAAATGATCAATCGGCACATGCTTCAAGTTGGACTCATTTCAAAACCGAGGTACGCCATGATTGAGTCACTCAAAGTCGCACCCCGTTATAAACACTGACCTTGGAGCCATCGGCCAGGAAAGCGTTCGCTGGCGGGCCCGTCAATGCCGCCTGGAATTCAGTTCCATAAAGCGCCGCGACATCGCAATCCATGGTCGCTTCAGTGGCTTGCCAGACCTGCCAGCGCGGGTGCTCCACCTGGTATTCCATGCAACCCCCGTCCTTTTGGGCCGCGTAGCCCCAGTAGTGCTCGGTAATAAACTCTTCCAACGAGCCAGCCACCAGTTCCCGGGGCGAACCTTGCGCCTGAAATTTCACGCCATTCCACCGGCCCTGAAAGCGCCAACCATACTCCGCCTGCATCCGGCCCGGCGTCAGGTCTAAACGATTGCGTGTCGGGAGGGCGATGTAGTTCTCGTTGTAAACCAGCCGCGCCACGGCGGCGATGGCGAAGCGGGGGACAATCTCGCGGATGAACACCACGCCCCGCCGCCAGCCTTCCGGGCCGCGACGGCGCACGTAAAACCGGAGATTGATCTCATCAAAATCGCGGTGAAAGGGAATGGCCAAACCCCGCACTCGGGTATCCAGGAATCGAAACGCGATGACGCTGACAAAAGTGCGTCCTCCCCACGTATCCAATTCCGTGCCGCGCGGCACCCGTTGACGCAGGACTTGCGGATCCAACTCGTAATTGAGCATCACCAGGTGACGCCACTCGGCCGTCAGGAAGGTCTTCTGTGAGGGTGCGGGTCGGTCAGGGGCGGTCATGAAATTATCCACCGAAAGATGCGCGATCAATTCTCGCCGGGTCGATCCAACTCCAGTTTAAGCGCCTTCAAGGATAGCCGGATATCCAGGATAAAAGTGCCCAGCGCGCCCACCAGGCAGACCAGGCAGCAGACGAAAAAGATCGTGATCATTTCCGATGTCGTCCATTTGAGCAACGCGGTGAAGAAGAGCGCCAAAATGAGCAAGGCGGCAAACAAGGCACTCAACGCCCCCAAAACAATCGCCAACTGGATTAATCGTGCCCGCCGGTAGATAATCTGCACTTGGTGCGACAACTGCGCCCGCTGTTCCATCGGGGCCTCGCGCATTTCCCGCAGGATGTGCCGGGTGCGATCCGCCGCCCGACCAAATCGGTTGGTGAGACTCAGCAGGAGCAGCCCCACCCCGGAGATCAAAATGACCGGGGCGATGGCAACTTGCAAAACGGGCACCAGTTCGGTTAGGGGTGTGGAAATCATTTTGGGTTAAGAATCCAACGTCGGGTTTCAGGCTACTGCGGATGGCCATCCGCAGCCTGAACGGAGCTACAGTAGCCAATCTCCGCAGCTTGTCAAACCGCTCAACCCCGTGGAAAAGACTTTTGAACAGGATTAAACAAGATTTGCAGGATGGCAGGCGAAGACGCGCCGCCCCGCTGGGACCTTATTCCGGTCCATCATGCTCCATCCTGTAAATCCTGTCTCAATGCCCGGGTTCATGGTTTTGACTTCAGGTGCGCTTGTTCAAACGCAGGCTGAGGTTTTGGATAGGAGTCAACCGAGGAAACCGAGAAATCCAATTCCATCCCGGTTAATTCTTTCCCCTCTTAGCGGCCTTCTGTTCAAATTGTGCTGGCGCCGTTTTGATCAGTTTTCCCTCTTCCACCTTCTCTGTTATCTGTTTGCTCCTGTTGAACTTTTTGGGGTGTCCTCCGGCTCTTGGAATCACGGTTTCAGAAAATCGGGTCGCGCCAGAAACTCCACGAAACGGCTGGCGGGAACGGCGAACGTGATCGTGAGGAATCGGGCGCTTTCATGGGGAGCAAACCCGTAGGTGGCTTGGAGGCCATTCGCGTCGCCATGGCCCATGAGGTCCTTCACCGCCAGCCCTCCGTCATCGGTAATCTTCACCATGCGCAATCGGCGAATCGGCTCAGCCGGCAGGTCTGTCCGAACGGACAAGTTGACCCGGTCATGGAAACCACTCCATTTCAGGTTGCCGGGTTGTTCCTGCTCCGCCCCGCTGATAAACAGTAACTTGATCTGACCTCCGGCAATATTGGTTGTGAGATTGAGGGCGATAACGTCTTTGGACTCCGGCACGGGAATTCCCGCCACGGTTACCAACTCTTCCGGCGGAAAATTGGTAGCGCGCGAGAATTCGGCCTTGATCCTCCAGGCGGCTTCCCCGGGCCAGAGCGCCCCCATAAAGTTGGCTGGGGTAAATTTCATTCTTTCCTCCCCGGTGTTGTTCCCGAAGAGGCGGGGATGCCAGTGATTTCCCGTGGCATCAGCGAGCTCCAGACCGGCAACTTCCCAGATTCCCAAGGACGCGACCCCCGCCTCGCGCACCTCGAATTCCATTTTCGTGTACGCCAATTTTGAAGGCTCCCGCCCTCCGGGAACGGAACTAAAATTCACCATGGCGATCGCGAGATCGCCGACATTTCGGGCAGTGGAGAGCGCGTCGGGACGCCAGTTCGGGTAATCCCCCCGGACCGGGTTGGGAAAGGAGAATTCGGCGACGGCTTGCCAGACCCCATTGGACTCCGCAAGAATACGCAGCCCCAGTTCCTTTTCCCGCCGGGGAAACGCTGGCAAAGACCACACATCCATTCGGGTGATTCGCTTGGCGCCGAAGCTTCCGAGGCTTCCTTGCCCCTCGACTCCGTCAAACACATTTCCGGCTTGATCAAATATTTGGACCCGCGGTGTCAAAAAAGTGGCATTGGTGGCGAAGTCACAAATCGTTGAGACCAAAAGGTTGCTCTGGGCGGGATCTCCCCCAAGTGTAATTGCCGAGCCCCCCGGCAGCCAACCCAGTCGGGTTGACACGGAGGCGGGCAATCTTTGCCCCAACCGCAATCGCCAGCCGGTTACAGTATACTGTCGCAAGGTCCGATTGAGCCCAAAAGAAACTGGCCCCAAGGACAACACGGAGCCATCCGCCAAAACGTAGCGGCGATTCGATTTGGAACCGGACGGTCCAAGAATCAGGCTTCCGAAGCCAAACAGCACCGCTGCCAGCACCAAGAATCCCAACCAGCGTTTGGGCCGTGAGTTCATGAGTCCCCCACACTTGGCTGGGAAAAGAAGTCGTGGTCAGGTTTACGCCAATTCAGCGATTTTGCCCGTGCTGTCGCCGAAATGCTCGGTGGGGGCGTTCATGCGATCCAGCATCGAAAGATAAAGATTATTCAGCGGGACGCGGCCGCCCAACTTCAAGTGCCGACCGGTGCGGATGGTTCCCCCACCCTTGCCCGCCAAGAGAATGGGCAGATTATGGTGGGCATGGGCGTCGCCGTCCGCGATGCCGCTGCCATAAACAATCATGCAGTTGTCAAGCAAGTTGCCTTCGCCTTCTTTGACAGCTTTGAGCCGTTCCAGGAAATAGGCGAGCTGAGTGGTGTGAAACCGGTTGATCTTGGCCAGCTTGGCCTTCTTCTCGGCCTTGCCCCCATGATGCGACAATTCATGATGCTCTTCCGGCACACCCACAAACGGATAAGCCCGGTTGCTGCCGTCATGCGCCACCAGGAACGTGGCAATCCGCGTGGTGTCGGTTTGAAACGCCAGCACCTGCAAATCATACATGAGGCGGATGTGCTGTTCGAAGCTGTATTCCTTGCCCTGTTGGCTATCCCCGGACGGCACCTGCACGGCGTAATTGCGGCCCTGCTCCACCCGCTTTTCGATATCGCGAACGGCGCTCAGATATTCGTCCAATTTCCGGCGATCCGTCATCCCCAGGTTGGACTGCAGGCTGCGCGCATCATCCAACACGGCGTCCAGCACGCTCTTGTCATACAACTCCCGCTTCGCGCGGGCTTCCTTGGTCTCGTGCGGGTTGGCCCCGGCAAAAAGACGGTCGAAGGCCTGCTTCGGATTGGCCTCCGGATTCAGCGGCATGTTTTCCGATTTCCAGGCAATATTGTATTGATACGCGCAAGCGTAACCAGAATCACATTCCCCGGCGCGCCGGCTTTGGTCGCAACTCAATTCCAGGGACGGCAGGCGGGTCTGGTCCCCGATCTTCGAGGCCGCAATCTGGTCCACGGAAACGCCCACTTTGATGTCCGCCCCGGCCGTTTTGCGCGCCTGGCAACCGGTCAAGAAAGTCGCCGAGGCGCGGGCGTGATCCCCGGCGCCATCGCCATTGGCTTCCGCGTGCTTTTGCGCCAGGCCGCTGATCACCATGAAATCCTTCTGGTGGGCTTTCAACGGCTCCAGGATCATCGGAAGTTCGTAATTCTCCCCTTCGGTCTTGGGAATCCAATTGGCCATGTCCTTGCCGTTCGGCAAATAAATGAAGGCCATGCGGGTGGGAAAACTACGGGCCGGAGCGCCCGCCGCGGCGGCCAGAACCGAGATGGGCGGCACCATGGCTTCCAGCATGGGCAAAGCGATTGCCGTTCCCAAACCGCGCAGAAATCGCCGACGGGGTATTTGCCACTTTTTGCTCATAATCGAAGGTCTCCAAACTCGTCGTGTTGTCGGACGAACCTAACCCCGCCCCTATTCAAAAACAAGCCCTTTGCGGTTGACGCCGCGCCCCGCGCCCGGCTAATACGCAGCATGCGAATTCCGTATTATCAAGTGGATGCCTTCACGGACCGGACTTTCGGCGGAAATCCCGCCGGCGTGTGCCCGCTCACCGCCTGGCTGCCGGACGCCACCATGCAGGCCATCGCGGCCGAAAATAACCTGGCTGAAACGGCCTTTTTCGTCCCCCGCGCCGAGGGCTTTGATTTGCGTTGGTTTACGCCCGTCTTCGAGATGGATTTGTGCGGCCACGCCACTCTGGCACCGGCGCACATCCTGTTTTCCGAAAAGCAATATCCCGGATCGATCATCCGTTTTCACACCCGGAGCGGCTGGCTGTCTGCCGAGCGACGGGGCGGTATTATCGAACTCGATTTTCCCAGCCGACCGCCGGAAGCTTGCGCGCCCCCGGCTGGGCTGGCCGCCGGTCTGGGGCGCGCGCCCACCACGGTGTTCAAGTCCCGCGATTACCTCGCGGTCTTCGCCACCCCGGAAGAAGTGGCGAAACTTCGCCCCGACTTCGAAGCCCTGGCCGAACTGGATTGCCTGGGTGTGATCGCCACCGCCCCCGGACCGGCCGGGGTGGATTTTGTTTCGCGCTTCTTCGCGCCCCGGGCCGGCGTGGATGAGGATCCCGCCCCCGGCTCCAGTCACTGCTCCCTCATTCCCTATTGGGTGGACCGCCTGGGCAAGACCGAGTTGTCCGCCCGTCAACTTTCCCGTCGGGGCGGCGTTTTTGCGTGCCGCCTGCGCGGGGAGCGGGTCGGTATCGGCGGCCAGGCGGTCATTTATTCCCGCGGCGAACTCGATGTTCCAATGGCCTGACTGGCCAGTTTCACGCCCGGTTCCCCTTCCCCGCGCCGCATTTGAAAGGGCACGCTGTTGACCACGCCCAGGATCAGCGTGGAAAAACGGTCGTGGTGCGCCTCCAGATTTTTAACGAGGCCATCCACCACCGGGCGGTCGTAATACTCCAAACCGCGGCCGAGGGCGTAGGTCAACATTTTACCCGAGATGCAACGGAGGAAATCCGTGCGCTTCTTGCGCGCGAGCAGATTGATAAGATCCACCGCGCCAGCGAAATCCTCTCCGGTGGTCAACTTCCCAGCCGGGTCGATCGTAAACCCGCCCTCTTTCACCCGCCAGGCACCAATCGCATTGAAATTCTCCAATCCGAATCCGATAGGATCCATCCGCGCGTGACAACTGGCACAGATCGGATCGGCACGGTGCTGCTCCATCTGCTGGCGCAACGGTCCGGTCAGCGGTTGTCCGTCATTCTTGAGCGGGGGTACATTCGGCGGCGGCGCGGGCGGCGGGGATCCCAGCAGGTTTTCCAACACCCATTTACCCCGTTTGACCGGCGAGGTCCGGGTGGCGTTGGACGTCAGCAGGAGAACGCTGCCCTGCGTCAGCACGCCGCGGCGCGGCAGGCCCACGAGCGAAACCTTTTGAAATCCCCCGCCAGTGACCGCATTGGTCAGGCCATAATACCGGGCCAAGCGGTCATTGACGAACGTGTAATCCCCGTTCAAAAAGTCCAGCACACTAAGGTCTTCCCGCATGACCGCTTCAAAGTAACGGGCCGTTTCCTCCGTCATCGCCGCCCGCAACGGCTCGTCGAAATCCGGAAACAGCGTCCGGTCGGGTGTGAACGCCCCGAGACTGCGGGTCTGCAACCATTGACCAGCAAAATTGGCCGTAAGAGCTGACGATTTGGGCGACGTCAGCATCCGCTGGACCTGCCCGGTCAGGTTCTTCCGCAAAGCCCCCCTACCCGCCAGATCCAGCAATTCATCATCCGGCATACTGCTCCAGAGGAAATACGAGAGGCGCGCCGCCAGGGCAAATTCATCCACCGGCTGGATGGCATCCGGGTTGTCCGGTTGCGGTTGCAATTCCCCGCGGAAAATAAAATGCGGGGAAACCATGACGGCTTTGAAAGCCAGCTTCAGACTGGCGCGGAAATCATCCCCATGGGTGTCCGCCAGTTCAAACAGCCGGAACAGACGATCCAACTCCCGGTCCGTCACCGGCCGGCGCCACGCGCGCCGGGCCAATTGCCCGATAATCTCCCGGGCCGCGGCGGTTTTTGTCCCCGGCGTGGGTTGGCGGGTGAAGATGCGTTGCAACGCTTCTGGCAGGGGCGGCGGCACTGCTCCCGAAATCGCGCCCTGCTCGGCGGGCAAGGCGCTTGCCAGCACCTTGTCCGCCGCGGCCAGGTATTTCTCCATCAGCAAGGGAGGGAGCGAAAGCACATCCCCGATCGTGTCGAAGCCATAGCCCGAGTCATCCACCGGAAAATCGTCCGCCGGATGGAAATCCACCCCGAGCAAATCATGGACGGTGTTGTTGTATTCCGCCCGGTTGAGCCGGCGGATGGTCACGCGGCCGGGATCGGGATGTTTCGGGTCAAAGTGAAAAAGGGTCGCTTCCAGCCAGCCGGTAATCCGGTCCCGTTCCGCCGGAGTGGGTTGCGGTTTGTTGTCCGGCGGCATCTCGCCGGAATGGACATGGTGCAGCACCAATTCCCACACTTTCCGTTCCTTAGTGATCTCGGCCAGATTATGGAACGAATCGAGAGCCAGATCCCCTTTGCTTTTGCCGCGTCCGTGACAGGCATAGCAATACTTGTCCAGCAAGGGCGTAATATCGCGCTCCAACGTCAGCCCGCCGGGCGGCTTTGGCGCCTCGGCCGCCCCCGCGGTGGCGCGCCAGAGCACGAACGAGAGCAGCACCGTCAGCAGCAACGGCGGAAATAGGCGAATTCGCATCAATAAGGAGACTATCGGCAACACCCGCAAATTCAATTGTTTCACCGTATGCGTCAAGCCGGAATCCGTTCCGATCCAGCGCCCCGGGCGGTTGGCCCCGGATAAGGCTTCTCCACAGTCGATTGGGTTGCCTCCAGCCAAGTGGTTGGCGGAACCGGAGGAGGCATGATTGTCGCGAACCAGCTCCAAAGCCATGATCCATGCAACTCAGGGGGCAACGGGTCCCTCGCGACGCCCCAGGAATCGAACTCAAAAATCCCCGTCCCGCTCTGTGAGCCTGTCGAACGGTCTCCGCCCAGGATTCCGATTCGGCGCCACGTCCCCGAGACAAAAACTGCCTAAACTGCCGGCTTGTGTCCTTCCACCAAGTTTGCGAAGGTATCCCAGTTCGCTGGAAGTGCGTCCATTGGCCATCGACACCGGAAAAATCGGAACCCAAAACCTCCGACTGCGTCCGTCGGTCGGCCAAAAGTAGCACAAAAAGCAGCACAAAAGCCCGTTCGGTGCCAAAATAACGGGGCCAGAAATGGCAATTGCTCGGAAATCAACGGTAGCCGGTGTGGCGAAATGGCAGACGCACAGGACTTAAAAATCTGATTTAAGGGGTTTTTCTTCACTTCTTTACGCTGCTCTAAACACTCACTTTAACCATGTAAACATTGGCTAGTGCTGCATTTAACGCACGCCAGCCAGTGTGGCAAAGGGGCGGAGGTTCAAATAGCAAAAGTAGCAAAAAAAGTAGCAAAAAAGTGCTTTTTAGCCTACGCATGTCGTCGTCTTATGAGCCATATTTTTTGCTGCTTTCTTGGGGGTCATTTCGGGTGCCAGGCGACCGCGAGTCGCCTGATTGCACCGGGCGGGAGCGGCCTTGATCGCCTTGGCGGCGCTCCCGTCCGGGGGATCAGGATGCGGAGCGCGCTGGGCGCGTCCGCAGTGCCCGGCTGCGCCGGGCGGGAACGGACCGGATCGCCTTGGCGGCGCTCCGTCCGGGCGGTCGGGATGCGGAGCGCGCTGGGCGCGTCCGCGGTGCCCGGTTGCACCGGGCGGGAACGGACCGGATCGCCTTGGCGGCGCTCCGTCCGGAGGATCAGGATGCGGAGCGCGCGGGGCGCGTCCGCGGTGCCCGGCTGCGCCGGGCGCGAACGGACTGGATCGCCTTGGCGGCGCTCCGTCCGGGCGGATCGGAATGCGGAGCGCGCCGGGCGCTTCCGCAGTGCCCGGTTGCACCGGGCGGGAGCGGCCTGGATCGCCTTGGCGGCGCTCTGTCCGGGCGGATCGGAATGCGGAGCGCGCGGGGCGCTTCCACAGTGCCCGGTTGCACCGGGCGAGAACGGACTGGATCGCCTGGTCGGCGCTCCCGTCCGAGCGGAAGGAATGCGGAGGGCGCGAGGCGCGTCCCCGGTGCCCGGCTGCGCCGGGCGAGGCCGGTCTGGATCGCCTTGGCGGCGCTCCGTCCGGGGAATCAGGATGCGGAGCGCGCGAGGCGCGTCCGCGCTGCCCGGCTGCACCGGGCGGTGGGGATGAGCCAGGTCGCCCGAGGCGACGAGGTAAGGGTAAGTGCGGGGCTCGGCCGGGAGGCCGGCCCAGGGCTGGCCCCCCGGGGAAAGGAATCTATTTGGCGCTCGCTGGCTCGCGGGTTAAGGGTCATTGGCACCGGGTTCTTGTGAGTGGTACGGCGGGCGAAAAAACCCCCAAACTTTGCTGGGCGATGGTCGCGAATTCAATGATTCCAATGGGTTCATTCAGTGTGCTGGTCGGAATTGTGTGTTTTTTTGTTTTGCCGTCCCTCGCATAAATGCGGTGCCGGTCGGTGCTCCTGCAGGGGTGGATTGCGGAGAGGTCACGGGATCCAGGCGACCGGCGGTGTGCGGGTTATGGCTGGTTGGGGGTGCTTTTGGGTGGGGATCCTGTTGGCTGTTCCAACACACTACGTCCGGTGGGTGGGTGGATTTTTGACCCCGTTTTTCGATTTGTGTGTTTTTTTTATTTTTGGCTTCGGGTGGGAAGGGGGCGCTCCCCTAAAGGGTAGCATCGTACTAATGCCCCAAAAAGATTCCTTACGACTGCCTGGCAATGACGCTTCACAATTGAATGCAAACAGGTTCCTAATGCGCTGCAATTGAATGGGTTGCCAATATCGCTTCTGGCTACCTTAACGGTCGCAATCGGGCGCAATACGCACCTCAAACGCTCTGGTTCGCCGCACGAAGCGCCAGGTGGCTCGGTCCTTCGAGTTCGCGCGGAATTTGCTAACGTTACTGGAATTCGCGATGGGTATGCGGTGGCGCGGTAGTGCGGTTGAACGGCGGCGGAGTCATGCGCCAGGCTGGGGAATGCGTCCGGCGGTAATGTCAGTTCGCTACGCTCAACCCCTACGATCGCGCAACCGGCGGGCGCCCTCCGTTTGTCCATGCTGCTGGCCACACTCGCGCGCCGCTGACGCTTGCGGCTAACGCCTCACCACGCGCCGTCATCGGCTTGCCATGTCGCGGTCCCGGCGCGGGACGCTTCCCTCGCGCGCGGCGGACGCCCGGGGAGTTCGAATGCGCTGGTTGGCAATCAACCCCCCTTCGGCTCGCGAATGCCACCGCGCGCGAGGGGCGGCGGAAAGGCAGGATGCTCCTTTGTCGCGCCTTCGGCTGTCAGTGAGGTGAGTGAGCAGGGTGTTTTGATTGTGGAGCAATCATTTCGATGGCGTCCTCGGCAGCAGCAGCCGGAGAGTAACTCGAAACGTTCCCTAGGTCCCAACTCTGATGGCTGCCACGGCGACGCGGCCCAGGTTGTTGGGCCAGGATGCGCAAGGTCGGCAAAGCAGTTTCAGCATTCGTGCGAAATTCACCCAACGAAAGGGCAGCTTGAGCTTGAACGTCGGGAGAAGAATCGCGCAGCGCGAGCAAAAGCGCAGGGACGGCAATTTTTGGTTGCGAATGGATCGCGCCCAGAGCTTCGGCCGCGCACTGGCGTGCTTCGGCCTTCACTTCATTGGTGAGCGCATGCGACAGAGCAGGGACGGCGTCGATTGCGCCAGGACCAATCGAAGTAAAAATGGTTGGAATGTACATGCCCAGATCGGCAGGACGCTTGTACCCCTCGTAAATGGCAATTAGCTGTGGGACCACCCTTGCGGCACCTGAGTTTGACATTCTAAGCGCGACTGTTGCCGTCATGCGTTGAATAGTCGGGTCGATGTCCTGCGTCAAGAGGCGGTGCTTTGCGCACCAATACTCAATTTTCCAGGTCAGCCCATAATCGTTTGCCCTGAGCATTCTCAACAGTGCGGGGAGACTCTTCGCCCCACTGTTTTGCAAAGCCATCTGCGCATCCGAGGCTGTCGGATAAGCGATTTCGTAGGGAGTACCCGGATTCATGACCATCCCCGCAAAGGGCCCCCATCCTTGCAGCCAAAAACGCAATGGTCTCCCTTTGAACATCGGGTTGCCCCGGGGGGCGTAAATCAACAAAGCTCCCAAAACCACGGCAGGAAGCACTATGCAGCCTCCTAAATTGCGCATTTTCTTGCCCTTCATTTGGGAACCATGGCAGAAGCCTGGAGAAAATCGAGGAAGATTGTGGCCGTTCGGAGCCAGCCCGTCGGTAACGTCAGTTCGCTACGCTCAACCAATACGAGCGCACCAACCGTCGGGCGTCCCAGTTCGTCCACACGTATCGCCGTGCGCGTCCGCCGACGCTTGCGGCTACGCCGCACCACGCGCCGTCTGTGTCGTCCGAGAGCCGTTGTCGGCGCGGGACGCTGCTCCGCGCGCACGACGGACGCCGCAGTAATTCGAATGTGCCGGTTGCACTTCATCCGTTCTGGTTCGCGAGTGCCACCGGGCGCGCACAGCGGCGGAAAAGGCAAGATGCTCCTTCGTCGCGCCTTCGGCAGTCAGAGACGATCCAATTCGCGGCCAGGAGCACTCGATTCGATGGCCTCAATGGCAATTTTCACGGCAGCACTCACGCTTAGGGCCTTCGACACGGGCAGCATTGCTCCGGGCCGCGATACCCGTACCGACGGGGCGAGGGTTTCTGGCAAT
>CAIXFN010000001.1 GCA_903918755.1 uncultured Pedosphaera sp. | reverse complement strand
CCTCCGGGGATCGGCTGCGCTCGCCTCGCTCCGCTCGCCTTCGCTCCGCCTCACCCCGGAGGGGTGGCGGCGGGGAGAAGAAAGACAAATTACAGAAAGAGTTTTACACCGGCAACAAATGAGATAGTCGAACCTGCCACAGTTTTGTCATCAAAAGACTTGCATCTTAATTTACTTATTATATATTGCGTCCGCCTTAGAAGGAATCCCCTCTAAGGAATCGTAACCGGCTAGCATAAGCTGCCAAACAAGGAGAACTGTTATGTCTAATCGAATAATCAATCTATCCATTTCCGAAGAGTCTGGTCGTCGTCTCAAAGACCCATCGAATCCAGCCATATTTCATTTTGAAACTTATCTTCCCTTCACCGAAGCGGTGAAGCTTGAGCGAGGTAACGCAAATGTGCGTCCTCCTAAAGAAAATCATCCTTTCAAGTCTATGATGAGCACGGTGAAAACGGGTCCTGAGATTTTTCATCTGAAAAATCGAGGCATTACTTATATTTGTGATAAATTTGTTTATGATAATCGAGCGAAAAAGCTTTCCATTACCATTCCTAATATTGCTCGCTCCAAAATGGAGGACGATGGTATGCCACGCTTTGGAGTTGCAGATGGTGGCCATACTTTCAAAGTAGTCGAAGACGTAGTAGAAGATATACAATCCTATAAAGAGGATTCAGATTGGACCGAGCCATATGTGCGAGTCCATTTTTTGGCAGCCGGAGACGATGCCATTGGAATTGATGATGTTGTGGAGGCACTGAATACTTCAATCCAAGTTAAAACGTATACAATCGACGAATATCGAGGAAAATTTGATGAACTCAAAGAGGCGCTGCAGATTGCTAAATTCGATATTTCGCACATATCATTCAGAGAAAACGAAGATAAAGAGTGGCATGTTACAGAGATCGTTCAGCGCCTCTCCTGCTTCTTAAAAGAGCGCTGGAAGATTACGCCCCCCAGTTCAATGTACAGAGGTAAAGATAAGGCACTGCAGCTATTTATCAATGATTCTAGCGGCGAGTTCAAAAAATTATATCCCGTCATGAAAGACGTAATAACGTTGCCGGAATTTATCCAATCAGCTCTTTCGGATAATATTTCAGGTGCGCGCTTGGGAAATGTTAAGGGCGTAAAGAAGCAAAACAAACAATTCCGTCGTGAATGTACAGACTATTTATCTACTTACAAAATGGATGGCGCTATTGTTTTGCCAATGGCGTCAGCATTTCGCAGTCTTTTAATTCTGAGAGGCGACTTTTACCAATGGAAAGTCTCTCCGCACAAGGTGTTCGCACATTGTGCGGCTGACCTCTATAAAGTTTTACTTGGCCGTATCGGACGCGTAAAAAGCGCAGCACATCTGGCAGCGGATCAAGAATACTGGATTAACTGTGAAAAAATTGTAATGAACGCAAGAGAAGAATTAGAGCAATTAGAGCAATTAGAGCAATTACTAGCTTAAGTTCTCCCTCTCCCGCAACTTCTTATTGGAGTGGCGGGAGAGACCGCCATCCTTTTTAAAATTCAATCAAGAATTCCAGACGCAATACCTTTGAATAAACGGGCGTTGTAAACCGCTACGAATATACCAAATTCATTTGTAAAATGAGTGTTTCCCTGTCCCAACAAGTTCGCCTAGCGTCACCAACCGCCTACCCGAGCGCCGGAACACTGCGATTTTTCCGCTGCGGCTACGCTTCTCGTGCCTGCGAGGCTGGGCCTCCGCTGCAAAATCGCAGACTTCCGGCGCGGGGAACGCCTGACTCCGACCGTTCCCGCCGTCTTCACTGCGCTCCACTCAGCGCCGCCAGCGAACCGCACCGCTGGCTAACCGCTTCATTTCGCTGCGCTTCGCCTCCGGACCAATCGGAGACAGGCGGGAGTGATGCCCTGCTGTCATGGCGCGTGCTGGGAACTCGGGCCGCACCCACCCCGCCAGCCGCGCCCGCTGCGCGGAGCCAGTGGTTTGGATTTGTGATCTGGTCAGACTGCGCTGCGCTCCGTGTTCGATGACCTGGTTCGTCCGGCTGCCCTGCCTCACCTTTTGGCTCAGTGTTCAGGTCCTTTGTGCTCCTTCGGTTATCAGCCTTTCGCCCTCACCGGCCTGCTTACACAGGGGGCCAGAGGGCGGGTCCCCTCTGAAGACTACTCCCCGCCGCCGCCCTGTGGCGCAGTCCTTTTGAGGGTGAAGGGCGAAAGACCGAAACCGAACAGAAGCGCACAAAAAAAAGACCATGAACACTTCATCACAAAATTCTAAGGCAGGGCTCGGGAGCCGAACCGAACAGTCTCGCACGAACAACCAGAAGGCTCCGCTGGCACAGATTGACCGTGAACGTCGGATGTCGAACCGGATGTTGGAAACCGATCAGGTTCTTTCCCTGCTCCGCCGGGAGGCACCGCGCTTCTTTGAACTGGCCGAAGTCGTGGGCAAATGGGTTTGGATTCAGTTTGACGACCGCCAGCCCTCCGACGTCACCAGCCTATTGAGCGAGCTTGGATTTCATTGGAACAACCGCCGCCAATCGTGGCAGCACCCGTGCGGACGTTTCACCAAAGGCGCGAATGATGACCCGCGCAGCCGATACGGCAGCCGTTTCCCCGCCGACGCCAAAGCCGCCTAACCGGAGAACCGCCATGAACAACACCCCCACCTTGCCGGGATTCGATACGCTGGTGAAACCGTTCACCTTTCCCGCTCAGCCCTACGAATACAAGATTACCGCCTTGCGCGAGTGTCCGACCCCGGAACGCTTGCAGCTTTGCGACACGCCAGACAAAGCCGCTGAATATTGGCGCTTGCACGTTCCGAGCCACCCCTATTTTAACCGGGATTGCGAATGCTTCGTTGTGCTGCTCCTCAACACCCGCCGCCGAGTGAAGGGACACCAGCTTGTGACGATTGGCACGATGGACACGCTTTTAGTCCACCCTCGCGAAGTGTTTCGCCTCGCGATCATGGCCGGAGCATCTGCCATTGTATTGACCCACAACCATCCGTCCGGGGAATCCTCGCCCTCAGAAGCGGATATCAAAGTGACGCGTGACCTAATCCGCGCTGGCCAGCTTCTTAAAATTGAAGTGCTGGACCATGTCATCATTGGCAACCCCACCCATTCCAGCTTGCGCGAGATGGGATATTTTTACGCCTAACCGGAGCACCTCCCCCATGAAACGCCGCAAACCGCTCCCGATTCCGCAGCATGAATTCGGCTTTACGCGTGAAACGTTCCGCCTGATTCAAGACACCACCACCGACGGGGAACGCCTTGCCCGCGAACTGGCCGAGGCAGACGCCGCCCGCCGCATGGCCGAGGCAGCACAGGCCCCGCTGTTTACCTCGCCGCCCTCCCGCAAAGCGTGACGCCTCCGCAAAACGGCAGGCCCGGAAACGGGCTTGCCGGCCTTTTGCTTTCCTCGTGGCCCCACCTCGCCGGCAGCAATTCTCTCCCGTACTTCCACCAATCGCGACCGCCGCACCAGACGACCAAGGCACCGAGAGCAGCCCGTCATGTAATTTTTATAGTTGGGACGCAATTTTGAGCGACTGGGCTACTCGCCCAGACCTCGCCAAAGGGCATGGCCCTTTGGAATCCGTCTCCGCTCGCGCTGGCCTTCACGCTGACGCGCACTTTCCGCCAGGGGCGGAAAGGAAAATGTAGTGGAATCAAGGTCGCCGCCTGTCGCGGCGGTCACGTCAGCCGATCCGCAGACTTCGCAACGTGATGCACCACCAACGCAGTGGTCCCCAAAGGGCAGGACAATCCGACCCTGTTACACTTTCACGGATTTACTACTTGTTGCGGTCGACAAAACCCAGGAAACCCATGACACTCCCAGCAGGGTTCTTGGCTCCAGCTTGCATTCCAAACAGTGAACCAGCGATCACGCAACCCGCAATTGCGGCTGGCACAGTAAGAATCGCAAGCGGTCCACTGACAGCAGCCACAGGGGCGATTACGGCAGATGCGACCCCCAAAGAAGCGCCAAACCCAGAAGCGCCACCGATGATTGCTCCTGCTGTTTGTTTGCCATCCAGTTTTTTAACTTGGTCTCCGTCGAATGGAATCATAAACATTTTCGGTTCGATGAAGCAGTCCATCCGCTTCACAAATCGAATAAATCACACCTTGTTTATTTGTCAAAAAATTTGTTCAGCGAGGGATGGATTTGCTGGGATTCCCTTGATTTTGACTCCCTTCACGCTGTCGTAATCCCTGATATACTTCCCAAAGCCCAAGCGCTCCCCCTCCGATTGTCGCCATCACCGGCCTGTAAAGCTTACAGTCACAAATTTTC
The DNA here is from genome assembly GCA_903918755.1 of uncultured Pedosphaera sp. Lineage (GTDB taxonomy): Bacteria > Verrucomicrobiota > Verrucomicrobiia > Limisphaerales > Pedosphaeraceae > CAIXFN01. Next base: position 46,371 of record CAIXFN010000001.1, on the reverse strand, counting down.
TGCTTTTCAAGGGAAAGGGCCTGGGCAATCGATTTCAATCCTTCAGCCGCCATCAGGCCGCAAAATACCCCAAGGCAAATGCTTGAAACCGTGTGGAAAACAAGATGCCTACGACGTGTTGAATCAGAATCCGCTACGCGCTCCATGAGGGTTTCCATTCCGAGTAGCTATTTTCGTCCGGACCCTGCGATTATAGTGCGCCACATTCCCCAATGCCACCAAAAACCGCCTCAGTTCCATTAAGATTTTGTGACAAGCCAGCCATTTTGTGCTGGCGTCAGCCCTCCGCAAGGAGCGCTCCGCCCATCTGGCGGCTCAATGTCCTGGCAAATTCCGGATCGACAACGTCAATTTTGAGGAAGATTGAGCCGCCGAACTTCACTGACACTGTCAGTGAAACTGTCAGTGAAAATACTGACAGTGGGGCCACAAATAGTGGCGAGTTAACGCAAATTCTCTTGAAATCCTTAGGAAATATGCGATTTTATGGGTGTCTGAGACCGGAAACACAGTCCGAGTCCGACCACCGGCACCAATCGTAACTGTCGTTACAGCAATCGGTTAGGAGCTTAGCGGTTCCCCACGGACACCAGATTTGGTATCCGTTCAGAATTCGGGCCAACCGGGCGATTACTCGCCCACTGCCCGGTAACTCTGCGGATTCGATTCATTTATAAAACTTATATCACGGGCACGGACAGAAGGATTGGTCAGGAATTGGGCCAACACCGCGAAATCGAAAACATTCTCTTCCTTCAAGAATCGGCTTGAGGGAATTGCCTTTGAACGATCAAAAGCGATCCTGGAATTCCTCAGTCCGTGCCGTAACAGTACTGATCATCCCGGCTTCAGGGCGTCCGCCCGATTGGGAGATTGACAACTGCTCCCGACTACTGTTCATTTGTACAGTATGCGAGAGTTGACCCAAAAACAGAAAGCTGTCCGCGCCTTCATTGCCCATCAACTGGCCGCCGGGCTGCCCTGTCCCAGCCATCGGGAAATCGCCGCCCAATTCCGATTTGCCAGCCCCCACGCCGCTGCCTGCCACGTTTGGGCGCTCATCAAGAAGGGCGCGCTGATTGCCACCCCCGGAAAGGCGCGAACGTTTCAGCTGGCGAAGGATGCGCGACCCATTCTCAGGACTGAAGTGGCGGAGATTCCGCTCTTCGGCTCGATCCCGGCCGGATTTGGGGATTACCGCGAGCAGGAACCCGAAGGCCTCGTCTCGGTGGACATCAACACGGTCGGCTTTAAACCCACCCACAATACCTTTGCCTTGCGGGTTGTCGGCGATTCCATGATAGGTCGGCACGTGTGCGACGGCGACGCCGTGATTCTGGAGCATGGTCCGGAACCCCGTGACGGACAGATGGTGGCCGCCCTCATCGACGGAAGAAGCACCCTCAAAACCTTCGTAATCAAGAATAACAAACCCTTCCTCAAGGCCGAGAACCCGAAGTACCCGGACTTCCTCCCCTCCGAGGAACTGATGATCCAGGGTGTGTTCCGGGCGCTTATCCGGAGGGCGCGGGAATGAACCATGCCGTCCCGCTCCATCGCTCGTCTCGACTCGGACGCCTTCCTCGCCGCGTTCCGCAGCTTCATTTGGAATCAAATTTGCCGGATTACGGCGGAACTGCTGGGGTGCCTGCCCTTTGTCTTTTTACTTCGGTCACAGTAACCGGTGACCCAATTTCCCCGGTTCAACCCAAATGAGAGCTATCAAAACATTCAATGTGGAGGCAGGTATTCCTACCCTGGAAGAGGCGCGTCGCTTGGTAATTGACGAGATCAAGCAGGCGAAGCTGGGCGGGGCAAAAGTGCTTAAGGTGATTCACGGATACGGTTCGTCGGGAAAGGGCGGGTCGCTCTGCGTCGGGCTGCGGAAATCGTTCGGATTACGCAAAAAGGAACGGGTGATCCGGGATTTTATTCCAGGCGAGGACTTCACCATTTTCAACCCCACCACCCTTAACCTGCTCGAAGCCGCCCCGGAAATGCGCGCCGACCAGGATTTGGGAGCCACAAACGAGGGCGTCACGATTGTCTGGCTGAAGTAAACGTCAATTCGACGGAGGGGCCGACCATTCAGTATGCCGTCCGGAACGGCGTCAGCGGAATTCTTGTGCAACGCGAAAATCCTCTCATGCCATTAGTTAAACTCATGAATTTCGCATCTTCATTTGTGCTTTGCTTATCGCAAGTAGAAGCTCCGAGGATGTTGAATTTCGGCACGCTCATTGCCATAATCATCCCCATTAAGGATGCAGCGTTTCATAACAATCCTATTCTGGGCGATGATCTGGTTGCTGCCCGGCGAAACCAGCCGGGTGCGGGGCGAGTTGCCGCCGATTCCGTCGGATTACATCATTGATTGCTGGACCAGCGATGATGGGCTGCCCCAGAACTCGGTCATCTCCATGGCGCAAGCCGCGAATGGTTCGATTTGGGTTTCCACGTTCGGGGGGGTGGCTCGATTTGATGGCAGTCATTTCGCTGTGTTCGCGGGCGATCAATATCCGGCGCTGGCCCACGAGGTGTTTACCACCCTCCGGGCGGACACCCAAGGGCGAATCTGGTTGCGAGGGGAGAATCGACGGTTGGTGGTTGGAACCAATGGATTTTTTCGGACGCTGGGAGCCGCAGATGGCATGCCGGAGGGGGAATGCGTGTCTCTGGAAACCGGTTTCGAGGGGTCGGTTTGGGTATCGGATACGGCTGGACGACTTTTGAAGTATGAATCGAACCGTTTTGTCGTCGTTTGCGAGAACCCACCCGCACCGGATTGGAAGACGCTGGGTAGTTTGAAGATCGACGCGGAGGGAAATGCCTGGGCCGTGTCACGATCCCGCATCGCACGGTTCAACGGGGGCCGCTGGGAAGTCATGATTCCGCAGCTGGAAAATGAAGCGTTGAAATGCCTGCGGACCTTGCGGACAGGTGGCGCACTGGTGATCGCGGGCAAAAACCAGGATCGTCTATTGCGCTATTCCAATGGGCAATGGACGGAGGACGGGATTCTCCCGGAATTCTTTTCCGGGTATCTCCTGGACGAGGATTCCAATCATGAAATCTTGGTGTCCAAGCTGGCGGGACTCGCCCATCGGGATGCCTTGGGAAATTGGAGCCAACTGACTCACGCCGAGGGATTGCCCAACGACCTGTTGCGGAGCCAGTTCAGGGATCGCGAGGGTAATCTCTGGTTGGGAACCGATGGGGGCGGCTTGATCCGCCTGAAGCAATGGTCGGTACGCGGGTTTGGAGTTCAGGCCGGGATGACCCGGACAGTAGCACTGTCGGTGGCGGTTGAAAAAACGAACACTGCGTGGGTGGCGGTGCTCCAAGGCGGATTGAACCATTTTGACGGCCACCGGTTTTCCCATGTCTCGTTACCCGGTATTAAAGGAGATTCGCTGGTTTGGACCGTACTGACCAGCCGGGAGGGCAATTTGTGGATTGGCAATTATGGCGGACCGCTGTTCCAATTTGATCCAGCAAACAATCACTTGGAATATTACGTCGGCGGCAAGGATCCGGGAATGCTAAAAGACACCATCCGGGCACTTTTCGAAAGCAGCCGTGACGAACTCTGGGTCGGCGGGATCAAAGGCCTGGCGCGATACTCGCATGGACAATTTCATTCCTGGTCCACGACAAATGGCCTGCTGGACAATCAAATCAACGCGATCTCCGAGGATCGGGATGGTCGCATCTGGATTGGGTCCGAAAGCGGTTTGAACCGGTTGACCGGTGATCAGGTGGAACCAGTCCCCTCCCTGGAAAACCTCAAAGGAAAGCCCGTCCGGTCTCTTTATTGCGATTCCCGCGGAGCGCTTTGGATTGGGGCGCGCGACTTGATGCGATTCCAGGATGGCCGGGTCGTGGCGATTCGGCCGGAAGATGGCCTGCCGGCCCACCCGATCACCGGGATTCTGGAGGATGATCTGGGTTTCATCTGGTTGGCGACGCCGCATGGAATCCTCCGCTGCCGCCGCGAGGCTTTGGAACAATTCCAGACCGGCCAACCTGCGCGTTTGGAATTCTCGGTATTCTCGAAATCGGACGGTCTGCCATCCAACGAGTGCACGGGGTACCAACCCGCGGTGATGAAAGGGCCGGATGGACGATTGTGGTTCACAACTGTCAACGGACTGGCAGTCATCGATCCGAAACACCTGCCGCAAAACCGACTGCCACCGCCGGTGCTGATCGAGGACCTCAAGGTGGATGACCGGGAAATCTATTCCCTTGATCAGCCACCGACCGAGCAAGCCAGGCCGGTCAGGATTCCGGCCGGCAGTTCTCGCATCCAGTTACGCTTCGCCGCGATGAGTTTCACCGCCCCCGAGAAGAACCGCTACCGTTACCGATTGGAGCCGTTTGAAACCGAGTGGGTGGAGGGCGGCAATGTCCAGACCGCGACCTATACCCGGCCTCCGCCCGGCAATTATCGCTTTCAGGTTTCAGCCTGCAACAACGACGGTGTCTGGAACGAATCGGGCGCGACGCTAAACCTGGCGATTCTGCCCTTTTTTTGGCAAACGCAATGGTTTCAGGGGTGCCTCATGCTGGCCTTAGCCGGCTCCGTATTCATCGTGTTTGCTCTAAGCCTTAAACAGATGGAACGCCGCCGGAAGGCGCAGGAGGCCTTCGCCAGGCAGATCCTCGAGACACAAGAATCAGAGCGCCAGCGAATTGCGCGCGAACTCCACGATGGCGTGGGCCAGAGCCTCATTCTCGCCAAGAATCATCTTTCCCTGGCGAAAATGAATAAGGCGGCGACGGATGCGAGTTCGGAGCACCTCGGGCAAGCCGCCGCGGAGGTGACCCAAGCGCTGGAGGAAATTCGCGCGACCGCGCGGGCTTTGCGACCCGCTGAACTGGACTGCCTGGGATTGCGCGAGGCGCTCGCATCCATGCTGGAGCGCATTCGCGGGGCGACGAGCGCAAGTATACTTTCCGATCTGGAGGAGACCGGTAATTTGATTGGCAGTGAAATTGCCATTCAGCTATATCGCATCGCGCAAGAAGCGGTGAACAACGTGTTAAAACATTCCAAAGCTGACAGGGTAATCGTGGAACTCCGAAGGGAGTGCAACGAAATCCGGCTTACCATTCAGGACAATGGCACCGGCTTTGATCCCGCCGTCGGCGGGCGCCAAGGCGCCTTTGGCGTGCCCGGCATGATTGAACGCGCACGTTTGATCGGCGGCGCCTTGTCCATCAAATCCGCGCCCGGCAAAGGCTGCCGTCTGACCGTTACCGTACCTGTACTTAATAGCCGCTCATGAGCAGGATTAAAGTGTTTATCGTGGATGATCACCCGATTTTTCTGGAGGGTGTCCGCAAGGTGATTGAATCGGACATCCGCATGACGGTCGTCGGTTCGGCGTCCAACGTGACGGATGCCCTGACTCAAATCAAAACCGCGAAACCTCAGGTCGCAATCGTGGACATTCATTTGCGGGAGGCCAGCGGCTTGGATCTCACTCGCTCGCTGCAAAACTTCGAGCCGCCCGTCGCGACGATCATCCTCACGATGCACAAGGAGGAGCATTTTGTGCTCGGAGCGTTGGATCGGGGAGCGAAGGGTTACGTGCTGAAGGAAAACGCCCTCAGTGAGCTGATCGGGGCGATCGAGAGGGTGGCCCAGGGTGAGTATTATGTGACGCCAGCCCTCTCCGGCTGCCTGATCAAGCGGACCCAGCGCTCCGCCGAATTGGCGGCGGAACGCCCCGCCCTCGCAAAATTGACCGCGATGGAACGCTGCGTGCTGAAACTCGTGGCGGAAAGCAAAACCAGCAAAGAGATCGGGCGGGAACTTTTCATCAGTCCGCGCACCGTGGAGGCGCATCGAGCCAATATTTGCGGCAAGCTGGAACTTCACGGCAGCCATAAGCTCCTGCAGTTCGCTCTGGCTCACAAAACCGAACTCTGACCATGGCGGCGCATCCGACGCACAGCGCGTCGGGGCCGGCGATGTACGTAAAACTACGTACCTGCAAATGCGTCGACCTACGTAGTGCAAATTCCGTAAGCCTCCGAATAGCCAATTCCCCGCGCTTCTTCGACTCTGGAGCGCGTGAACGCCAGCCCCGTCGCCAAGCGAATTGGCAGAATTCTGATTGTGGACGACTGCGCCCGGATGCGTCAGGCAATCCGAGCGACGGTGGGCGACCTGGCCGAGGACATCGAGGAGGCGGTCGATGGTCAGGCCGCTGTCGAGGCATATTTTGCGCACCGACCGGACTGGGTGACGATGGACCTCGGGATGCGTCCCATGGATGGATTAACGGCGGTGCGCGCCATTCGCTCTCGCGATCCCGGCGCCCGGATTGTCATTGTTACGGTGGAAAATACCGCGGCCTTCTGCGAAGCCGCTCGCCGGGCAGGGGCCAGTGGCTACCTGCTGAAGGACGATCTCATACACATTCGAGAGTTCCTGGAGCAGGACAGCCTGCCGGTTGAGGACCGGCCCAAGCCGTCCAGTGTCTTTTTCGTCGGAAGTCGTTGCCGCATGATTCTGCTGGCCTTCGGACTTTGTTTCGCCATGTCCCGCGCAATGCTCACTCAAGAAGCCGGTTTTTCGGCCACGCCGACCGCGCCGACCTCTGCTCTTTCTCCTTCCAGTCACCCGCTCGCAGCCGCATGCACCACCCAATTGCAAACCACTTGATCCCCTATCGCTCCAGCCCTATGAGAAATATCCTATTGCCGCCTGGCCGCGCCATTCCTCCGTGGTTGCTGGCCTGCCTGTTGCTGATCCCGGCTCTTACCACCAACGGGCAGCGAATCATCCGGGTCAATCCCGTCGTGTCGAACAGCTCGATTCAAAGCGGGGACACCTGGATGGATGCCCTGCGGGATTTTCCCGCGGCGCTGCAACTGGCTCAACAGGAAGTCACAGCACATCCAGGGACCACCCATCCCGTGGAAATATGGCTGGCACAGGGAACTTATTATCCCCCAACCTTGAGCGCGGACCGGGCTGCAACATTTCGTATCACCAGTGGCATAACGGTGCGGGGCGGATTCTCGGGCTGGGAGGCGTCCCCCGCCCAACGGGTCGCGGGTTTGTTGACGGTTTTGAGCGGTAATGTCCGCAACAACATGACCAACGCGGTGCACGGCGGCGACACTTTGGCGCAAATCGCGGCAAACCGCTATTTTCCGTTTTACACCAACGCGCCGGGAAACAATTGCCAGGATAATTGTTACAACGTCATCACTTGCAATTCGGTGACGAATGTGGTGCTGGATTCCCTGATAATAATCGGCGGTTACGCAGGAAACGTGCAAAGCCACGGAACGAATGTGGTGTCCATCGAACAAATCGAGGGCATGGTCCTTCCGGCGGACTCCATCGAAAGCTCAACCGAAGTCAGTCTGACCAACATCGTCGCCGGCGGTGGCATTTACATGACGTTTCCGGGGAACAACGTTACGCATCCCACGAACGAAATTGCGCTCACGGTGCAAAACTGCACCTTCCTCGACAATTTTGCCTCAGGGTATGGCGGGGCGATTTGCGCGTTCGGCGGAAATCTGGTGGTGCACAACTGCGAGTTTCAAAACAACTGGGCTACGGATGGCGGAGCTATCTGGGATGGGAGCGCCCGATCCGAAATCCAGGGGTGTAACTTTCACGCCAATTTCGCGACGGAATCCGGCGGCGCCATCGCCTATGCCACCTTTGATTGGAAAACCACACTGCCGCCGGGAGCCAAGTATGACTTTGTGGGAAGCCTTGTGCGTTCCAGTTTCACCCTGGCAAAAAAGGCCGAAAAGCTAATCTATAAGAAGTACTTTGCGTCCCCGGTAGTCACTGACGATTTATCGAGGCAACTTTTCGGCGAACCAGTAGTCCGACTTTCGGCTGATGAAGCCGGTGAATCCCAGGCCCTGACCACGTTGTCAGCGCCGGGCCAGGATATAGCTGATCTGGAACTCAATCCGGAGACTGGCACGCTGGTGGCGGATGTCGTGGGCGATGCCAGCGATTTCGGCTTCGACGGGTTCTTTCAGGCCTACAGCGCAATTGGCGGTGTTGTGGCATTGACAACTTTTGTCACGGATATCGCGGTGCTGGCGGGTGGCGATCCCAACAATCCGTTTGTCAAAGGTTGGACGAAGACGGCAAATATTTTTCACAATTACCTTTCGCCACTCGGTTGGTTTTCTCTCCTCACCCAGGCCTTGGGGGTTCAGTCCTCGATCGTCCCCGGTCTCGCCGACCAAATGACCACTTACAAACAGGCTCAGTTGTTGAACTATAACGTGGCGCCGAACTCGATCCTGAACGGCTGCTCGTTCACCAACAACCAGGCCAATATTCTGGGAGGGGCTGTGGCCATGATTTACAAAAATGTCCAGGTCCAGTCCTGCTCCTTTGGCAACAACACCGCGATCGGCACCGGTGGGGCCATGGCTTGCTCCGAATGGTGCGTGCCGGTGATCGCGAATTCGATCTTTTACGGGAATCATTCCTACGATGGGCACAGCGCCATTTTCAGTTTTGCCAACGCCCGCACCTACATCCTGAACTGCACACTGGTGAATAACGGGTCGGATTCATCGGGCCGGGCCGCGGCGATTGGCAACGATCTGGGCGCGGCGGTGAAGCTGTATAATTCCGTGCTTTGGGGCAATACAAATGGGGTGCTACCCAACGGCGGCGCGGATGTGTTCACCTCCACCGCCGACACGCTCAGTGGCCAGGCCCGCCAAATGTATGACAACGCCGGAGCAACCCGCGGCGACTTTGTGGCCACGTGCGACATCCGGAACTGTGACATCCAGAGCCTTGACTCCATGCCCTCCGGCAAAAAGGACTACGAGGTGGTGACGGAACAGGCGGCCAATCAATTCCAACTGCTTGGCAACGTAATCGGAGCAGCCTTCGGCCTGGATCAGGGCACATCCTTTTCATTCAGCCAAATCTCCTTGCCGGCGACCCTTTACGCCCAATTCCAATATGATTTCTTTTCGCTTGATCCATTCCTGCAGCAAGCGATCAACAACATTTTTGACACGGCGGAAGCCGCTGATGAGATTGGTCAGGCGGAAAAGCAAGGCTTCGTCAACATCGGCGAGGGAAACATGCTGAACACGTTTGAGGGGCAGTTCCCGCAGCACAACATCAGCCAGAATCCGATTCTGTTCGGTCCGCAGCAAGCCATTCCGCAAGCTTTTTCCCCGATTATCCAGGCCGGCGCCCTGCCCTTGCTCCAGGGAAACTCGGGGCTGCGCGCCGATTTCTTTGGCGAGACGCGCAACCGGGGGAATGTCTGTGATCAGGGCGCTATTGAATTCCAGGGGTTGAATCAAAAGGGGTTGGCGGGATCGATTCTGTATGTCGATGCCGGCGCCCGCGGCAACAATAGCGGCGCGGACTGGGCCAATGCCCAAACCAACCTCTCATCCGCGCTGCTTTCAGAACTGCCGGCCGGCGTCCAAATCTGGGTTGCTGGAGGGACCTATTCCCCGACGTATACCAATCTGAATGTTCAGCACCAGATTGTCACCACAGTCTTCAATGTGCCCGATAACACCCAGCTTTATGGCGGCTTCACGGGCAACGAAACCAGTCTCTCGCAACGCGTTCTTGGCAGCCACCCGAGCGTGCTCGCCGGCGGCGGTGTGGGTGTTCAAAACCTGATGATCCTCTCCGGCAGCGCGATTATTGACGGATTCCAATTCACCGGTGGAACGCAAAGTTCCGTCAACAACGGAGGCGGGGCGATCTCTCAAACCAAGCCTTACGGCCTCACCATCCTCCGCAATTGCTCATTTGACCATAATGCCGCGTCACTCGGTGGCGCGGCATACCTCACCGGACAGGCAATCATCGCGAACTGTCGGTTCCTGAACAATTCCGCCGTTTCATTCGGAGGAGCGCTGTGCCTCCTCGGCGACGCCTCCATCTATAATTGCCTTTTCGCGACCAACACCGGCGGTGCGGGCGGCGCGATCGCCGGCCAGGCGTCTTTTCGTGGCGCAACCGCCACCCAAACGGTCAACCTCGATAACGACACATTTTACGCCAATACCGCAACGGCCTCCGCCACTTTTGAAATCGGTCCAGCCGGGGGCGGGGCGGTCCTCTTCGACGACAGCAAGGGCGGCTTTCTGACCATCCTAAACTGCATTTTCTGGCTGAATTCCGCCACCGGCTCGACGGCCAGCGCCGAGTGGCAACAACTCGAGGTGGAGCCCTATACACGCTATGCGACTCAGGTTGGTTCAATGTACAGCGATGGCGCTCGTAACTTCGCGATCAACTCCACGCTGATTCAGGGAATGAACGCGTATTCCGGCCCGCAACCTTTTGATCCCACGGGCGGGGATCAGGTTTATCCCGCGTATCCCGCCACCTACAATGCCGCGACCGCGCTGGACTTCAACCCGATTCTGGTCGATCCCGCACAGGGGAATTTCAACTTGTCTTCGAATTCCCTCGCGATTGGCCTGGGCAGCACCAATCTGCCCTTCGGATTTCCTGACACCGACCTGGCCAACCAACCGCGCTACACGGGTTCGCGCGTGGACTTGGGCGCTTTGCAATTCCAAGGTCTTGGGAACCTGGTGCCGGCGAGCTTAACGCTCCAGCAGAATTGTGTCGGCGCGCAGCGGAGCTATACGTTACAAGCTGGCTGGGCGGCCGGGTTCCTGGGAACAAATTTTCAATGGCAAGTTTTGCCGCCTGCCGCACCGGGTGATTCATCCCCCCAGGTCTGGATCAACCTGACTGCCCCGAATGGTACCTATCAAACGATCACAAGCAACTCCCTGACGCTATTTGATCCACCGGCCTCGCTCAGCGGCAGCTGGTATCGGTTGGTGGCAGCCGAATCGCCAAACTTCTTCCCTCTGATCTTCGGGATTTCGGCCGACGGACAGACGAATTATTCTGCGAATACCGGCCAGCCCGGCTTCGTCACCCCGCCGGTTCGGCTCTCCTTTCCGCCCCCAATTGTGTATGTCAATGCCGCCGCGCGCGGGAACAACTCCGGAGGCACCTGGGCAAACGCATTCACGGATTTACCGACCGCGGTCTTAACGGCGTCCGGGTGCCAGCAAATCTGGGTCGCCTCGGGAACCTACTTCCCCAGTAAGAACGGTAACCCAAATGATCGACTGACCCTGCCGCCGAATGTTGCGCTGTATGGCGGGTTCACGGGCTCGGAAACCAACTTCCAACAGCGCAACTGGCGCACGAATGCCACCGTCCTAACAGGGCACTTGCCGGGCGGCGCCCAGAATTCGGCTGGGTTGATCCTGGCGGGCAATGCCGCCATCGATGGCATCATTCTCACCGGCGCCAGCAACGCTCCCGCACTGACGTTCTCCCACCCGGCGTCGACGCTGCTCAACAGCACGTTCACCAACAACAACTCGGGTGCAGTCCAGTTCAACGGTGTGGGCGATTGCCAGGTATTTGGGTGTGTATTTGCGGACAACCAGAATCAGATCGGATCCGCAATTCAGGCGCAAGACACGAGCTTGTCCATCGTCAATTGCTTGTTCGCGCGCAATACCGCCAGTGGCTATGGCACGGTGGTCGCCCTGAACAGCACGGTAGATTTGCGCAATTGCACGATCGCCGACAATTCGGCGCAAATCTCCACCGCCGGGCTTTTTTCCCAGCAGAGCAACATCAGTATCGCAAATTCGATTCTCTGGGGAAACCGGGCGAATCCACTGTATGTTCCGACTGCTCAGGCGGCGCTTACGGCGGTCCAAGGCGGAGCATTCGCCTTGTCCCATTCAATTGTTCAGGGCCAGACCGGGGATGTTGCGCCGGTCGATCCCTTGTTCGCACTGGCAGGTTCGGATTATCATCTCACCGTCCATTCACCGGCCTTGGGCGTCGGTGATTCGCACAGTGTCGTCCTTTACAGTGATTTGGATGGGGCGAACCGCCTGCGCAACGGGACTGTCGATTTGGGAGCGTATGAGTTTCAAGGCACCCCCGGAAATGCCGTTTCGCTCTTCACCACACCCCAATCCTATTCGGCCTGTTCGTTGGTTCCGATCACCTTCACGGCGTCGGGACCAAACGATCTCTCCCCGGCGGTTTGGCTCGTGGACGACCCGGCGCACGGATTTATCCCCGCGACCAACGCGAGCATGTATTCGGTCACCACCTTATCGCTTGGCTCCAGCAACACCACCGCGCTGACCATTCTGACACCGAGTTATGCGATGAACGGCTGGAAGGTTGCGTTGCAAATCAACGCGTTCACAACTCCTCCCGCTTCAATCACCCTCTCCCAACCGACGGTCTGGCATGTGAACGCCGCCGCCACCGGAGCTCACACCGGCGCCAATTGGACCGATGCGTTCACCGATCTCGCGTCGGCCATCGCTCAGGCGGGCGAATGCGCGCAAATCTGGGTCGCGGAAGGCAATTACACGAACCTTTCCGGCAGCTATCATCCCGGCCACAACGTCGCGATCTACGGTGGATTTACGGGCTCTGAGATCAGTCTGACTCAGCGGGATTGGACCAATCATCCTTGCATTTTAGTGGCTTCCGGAAGCTCGGCGGTCTTTGAAATGGGTCTGGCGGCCACACCGAATGACCCCACCACGATTATCGACGGATTCGTGTTGCGTGGTTCCAATGGCGCCGGGGGCATCGTCAACCAATCTTCGTCCGCCACTATTCGCAATTGCCTGTTTGATTCCCTCGCTGGATTCGCGGTACAAAACCTCTTTTACAGCGGTATCATCAGCGGCTGCGTGTTCTCCAACGGCCAGAACAGCGCGATCTTCAATTCCTTCTCCACACCGCAAATAGTCGGTTGCTATTTCATCAACAACCGGACGGCCGACACCGGCGCTGCGATGCGTTCTCAATCATCGACGCCATCGCTGAGCGACTGCGTTTTCCTCACCAACTCGGCAACTGCGGGCGGCGCGCTGGCGGTGCTGGGCGGTGGCATGGTGCTGAATCGCTGCATCTTCCTGGGCAATAGCGCGGGCCAGGGCGGCGGGGTTTACTACCTCAATTTCGATATTCAACAGGGACTTTCGGTCACAAATTCGCTCTTTGCCGCCAACCTTTCACTGGGCGAAGGTGGAGCGATTTATGATGCCAGCCGGACCTTGAGCGCGATCAACTGCACGTTCACGAAAAACCAGTCCGCCTATGGCGGCGGCGCCATAGCCCATCAGGGCGCCACCGGTCTGCTGGCTAACTCCATCCTCTGGGACAATATCGCCACCGGAGCGAAACAATTCCAGATCGACACGGAAACCGCGCAACTGGCGGTCGACGACGGTTCGCTGATCATATCCAATTGCTGCATCGAGGGGCTATCGCGCTATGTGGGAAACAGCAACCAACTCTTCAATCCACAGTTCCTCGCGCCCGCCTCGGTGTTCTCGCTGGCCTCGAATTCCCCGGCGATCAATGCGGGCGCGATTGCCTTGGTGGCAACGGACAGTGTTGATCTGGCTTTACAACCCCGTGCCACGCGTAGCTCAGTCGATCTCGGCGCTTATGAATTTCAAGGCACCCCCGCCGCGCCGATCTTTGATGCGTTGCCGACCGGCGGAACGACCAACCGGATTTGCGTGGGGCGGACCGCCGATTTCTCCGTGACATTGCCCGCCAACGTCAGCGGGGCATTTCGATGGCTGGTCAATGACGGAGCGGGATTTGTTCCAGCCACGAACGCCACCTTGTATCACGTTACAACCTCAAATCGCTTCACCACGCTGAGCGTTCAGGGAACGAACACGAATCTCAGTGGTTATGTCTTCGAAGTGCTGGACCCGGCGACCTTTTACGTGAGTCAACCGTTTACGTTGTTGGTCTCTAATCCGCACGTGGTGTACGTCAATGCTTCGGCGACAGGTGGCCAATCCGGAGCTGATTGGGCCAATGCGTTCACGAACCTGCAATCCGCCCTCGCCGCCGCCGATGATTGCTCGGAAGTATGGGTCGCGGCCGGGACCTACAGCGCGACGGCCGCAGCGGACGGAAGCCAGTCATTTCACCTGCGCCAGGGGATGCGCATCTATGGCGGCTTCAATGCGACGGAAACCTCCTTTGCGCAGCGCAATTGGGTGACCAACCTTGCCGTGTTACAAGGGATGGCGGGTTCCCCCACCCTGCGCAACTCTGGCTTGGGCGCCGCCATCGATCGATCCGCCGTCCTCGACGGGTTTACGGTCCGGGCCATAGCCGGTCAGATCGGAATGGTAAATGAAGTGGCCAGCCCCACGATCCAAAACTGCCTGTTCGATGGCATTACGAGTTGGGGAATGTTCAATGAAACCGCGTCCTCGCCGCTCGTGGCGAATTGCGTGTTCACCAATATTCAGGGCGGGGCCATGGAAAATCGCTTTGCCTCCGCGCCCACCATCACCAATTGTGTCTTCGTCAATAACCGCTCCCCGCTTTCCGGCGGGGCGATTGACAACTTCCAATCCTCCCCGCTGATACTCGGAAGTCAATTCCTGGGCAACCGCGCCGCGTCACTTGGCGGCGCCATCAACAACTCAAGTTCCAGCCCGACGATCGTAGCGTGCCGCTTTTTCACCAACTCAGCGGCCAGCGGTGGCGCGATGGAGAGTGATGCGACTTCCTCCCCCGCACTAGTGAACTGCGCGTTCGGCAACAATCTGGCCTCAGTGCAATATGGAGGCGCGCTGGACGGATCCGCTTCGCTCGGCATCACCAATTGCTCTTTTTCTGGTAATTCAGCCCTGCAAGCGGGTGGAGCGATTCACCAGGGCGCGGGAACAGGCACAATTCGCAATTCCATTTTCTGGCATAACACGGATTCGGGGGGATTTGACACCATCGAATCGAGCCAGATCGCGCTCTTTGCCAGGGCGGCCATCGACGTCGCCTATAGCACCTTGGAAGGGCTTTCGCTTTATGCCGGGCACCATAACCTGGCAAACGATCCGTTGTTCCTCAATCCAACCATGAACGACCTGGGCGTATCCCCGTTTTCGCCGGTCGCTCGGGCCGGTGATCCTTCGACTGCGGTCGCGGGAAACCTGGCAACTGACCTCGACGGGAATACTTGGATGAGTCCGATCGGCCAGGGCGCCTATGCCGTAGCCAATCCGCAACCCGCGCTGGCAATCAGCGCTTCGCCGTCCTCCGTTTCCGTCTGCGACTCCGGCTATGCCAGTTTCGCCGTCGCTGGCGCCAGCGGTCAAAGTTACAGTTTTTCATGGCTGGCGGGAATGAATGGCGTGTTCACCAATCTGTCGTCCATTTTGACGGCTGGCAGCTACAGCGTATCGAATGGCGTGAATCAATCCACGCTGTTGCTTTCATCGGTGCCCTCCGGGCTGAATGGACTGCAAATTGAATACGTGGAGATGAACTCGGGTTTTGTCTCCAGTCCGGCGACCGTCACGACTTCGACCCGTCAACGTGTCTATGTAAACCCTTCCGCAACGGGATCCAACGACGGTTCCAGTTGGGCAAATGCAATGACAAATTTGCAGCAAGCAGTATCGACCGCCTCGAGTTGCCAGGAAATATGGGTTGTCGCGGGGGTTTATCCGGCCGTGCCTTCGGCAGTGGGAGTCTATCTGGCTCTCCAGCCTGGATTGCTGCTTTATGGAGGCTTCTCGGGAACCGAATCCGACCTGTCGCAACGCGATTGGCAGAATCATCCAAGCATCATTTTAGGTTCAACCAACGCGGCGTCTCTGGATCTGGTCACTTCCGGCGCCGCTGGCGTCGTGAATCCAGACACCGCCGTAGACGGGTTCACCTTCACGGGGCCGGGGCAGTCCCGCCGCGCGGTAATCAACCTCAACCAAGCTAGCCCGGCGATTCGGAACTGCACTTTTACCAATCTGAATACCTTCGCGATCGCCACGTTCCAGTCCGGATCAATCATCAGCAACTGCGCCTTTGTGAACAATTCGGAGGCCGCGATTTACCTTTCGGGTGGCGCGCCCCGGATATTGAACTCCAGCTTCATCGGCAACCGAGCCGTCGTCGGCAGCGGTGTTTGGAATAACGGAGCCACTCTTTTGCTGCAGGGGTGCTTTTTTTCCAGCAACTTCGCTTCAGCTGCGGGGGCGCTCTATAACACGGCCGGTTCAGAGACCACCGTTAAATATTGTCGGTTCCTTGATAATTCCGCCGAGCAAAGTGCGGGACTCTACAGCGCCAGCGGTGCCAGCATCGTGATCTCGAGTTCACTGTTCGCGCACAATAATTCCACGTCCTCCGGTGGCGCAATGGAGATTGATGGTACTGGAAGCGTGCTGAATTGCACGGTGATTGAAAATAGCGCCGGGAGCCTGGGCGCCGGCATTTATTCCCCCACCGGTTCGGTCCAATGTACGAATGATGTCTTGTGGCACAACCGCGCGGGCGCATCCGCCGCCGCTGCGCAGAGTTCCGGTAACGTCTTATTCGATCACTCGCTCGTCCAGGATTCGAACTTCAGCAACGATCCGCTCTTCGCCGCTCCGTTGGACGGGAACTGGCGCCCGATGGCGGCGTCCCCTGCACTGAATGCTGGCCTGAATTCCGCCGTTATCGACCCCTTCGACCTGGACGGCAACCCCCGCGTTAATGGAGTCGTTGATCTGGGTGCCTATGAATTCGCGGGACCGCCCAATCCGACTTTTCTGCTGAGTTCCACGCCGCTCAATACGACCACCTGCGAGGGACAAAGCGTCACCTTCCAGGTCACCGCTCCGGCCCCCGGATATACCTTTACCTGGGACCAGGAAGGCGCCGGCGCGTTGGCGGACGGCGGGAATTATTCCACCGTCTCGAGCGCCACCAACAGCACCCTGACTATTCACCGCGCGAGTGTGGATATGAATCGATTCGACATTCGCGTGGCCAATTCATCGGGAACCGTGCTGTCGCTTCCCTTCTCCCTGACTGCTTCACCCCGCACCGTGGTTTATGTCAATGGCAGCAGCACCGTTTCCGGAGACGGCACCAGCTGGAGCAGCGCCTTTACCAACTTGGCCAAAGCTCTCGCCTTCAGCTCGCCCTGCTCGGAAATCTGGGTCGCCGCCGGAACCTATCAGCCGGCCAATCTGGAGTTGGCGGACGGGACTGCGATTTACGGGGGCTTCGCTGGCACTGAAACCAATCGGAATCAACGCAACTGGATCGCCCATCCGACGATCTTCAAAAACTCTGGGGGTCTCCCTATTTTCTTCGCCACCAGTCAGGCCAACCCCACAGCGTCAGGTACAGTCCTCGACGGACTCACCATCACGGGCTGCGTCGGTGGCTCGGCGTTCTTTTTTGCGCAAAACAACCATCCCACTATCCAGAATTGTCGCTTCGACAATAATACCAATTGCGCTTTGCTGCTGCTGGAGGGGGTCGGTCCGGTCATTGCGGACTGCGTCTTCCGCGACAACACCGGCGCGAGCGCCATTCTCATAACCGCCGGTTCACCCACGATCACCGGCAGCCTCTTTAGTAACAACATCACGAGCGATTCCGGTCCGGCTATCCAAGCCCTCGGGTCGGCCTCGCCCCGGATTAGGGGCTGCCAATTCCTCAATAATTCCGGCGCGTACGGCGGCGCCCTGTCGTTATCGGGCGAAGGCGCAGTCATTTCGCGCTCCTTGTTCAGCGGCAATTCGTCGAGCGCCGACGCCGGCGCGGTTAGCATTCAGGGAGGCAGCGTTGCGATTGACAATTCCCTGTTGACCAGAAATACGGGCTTCATCGGCGGGGCGATTCATAATTCCGGCGCGCGGTTGCAAGTGTACAATTGCGATTTTGTGCGCAACGTCTCGACCGCGCAAGGGGGCGGTTACGCGGGCAACGGAATCGGGGGATTTACCAACTGCATTTTCTGGGAGAATACCGACGGCACCGCCAGCCAGGGCGGAACCGTCGAATCGGCCCAAATCTCGCCCGCTGGAAGCATTTTCGTGTCGTACAGCTTAATCCAGGGCCTGAGTTTATTCGCCGGCAATCATAACCTGGCATTTCATCCGTTGTTCACCGACATCGACGCTGGCAATTACCAACTCACCGCGTATTCTCCCTGCGTTCACGCTGGGATCGGGTCGGCTGCGATGAAAGTTACAAATTTCGCCGACCTCTCCGGCGCCGGGGACTCGCGGGGCGATATCGGATGCTACTGGTTCGCCGGGGTGCCGGTTTCCGCGGTGGACCTCTTCCAACAACCCCAACCGGAGGCCGGCTGCGTGGGAGGCGTGGTCAGGTTCTCCATCACCGGCACCAACGGGTTCGGTCCCCAGGTCCAATGGTTCCTGGATGGCGGCAGCGGCTTCGCGAGCTTGCCGCTGGATGGCATTCATTTGGTGACTTCCGACGCTATCACCTCGACCCTGGTCGTTTCCAACGCCCCAGCCGCCTATAGTGGCTACCGTTACCAGGCGGTCGTACCGGGGTACTACTCTTCCCCTTCTCTGACACTTTCGTTGTCGCCACGCATGGTCGTTTATGTAAATCCCAACGCGCGCGGTGCCAATAACGGTACCACCTGGGCCGATGCCTACACGAACCTTGACACGGCGATTGCCGCGGGCAGCGAATGCTCGGAACTATGGGTCGCGCAGGGTTCCTATGTGCCCGCCACGTCCTTTTCGCTGGTTCCGGGACTGAAAATTTACGGCGGATTCTCCGGCACCGAATCCTCGCGAATACAACGCAATTGGACCAATCATCCGTCGCTGCTGATTGGCAACGGAACTGCGAACGTCGTGCGCAACGAGTTCCTTCCCGGCCAGAATCCGGTTTTGGACAATACCGCTGTCCTGGATGGTTTCACGATAACCGGCGGCGGCGCGGCGACGGCCATGTTCAATCAAGCCGCCAGCCCCACGATTCAGAATTGCCGCTTTGAGGGTAACTTCGGCATCGCGTTGGAAAATGAACTCGCTTCCAGTCCCATGCTGGTCGATTGCATCTTCACCAACAATCATTCCACCTCCCTGCTCATCTCGGCGGGTTCAGCGCCATACCTGACGAACGTGATCTTCCTGGGCAATGCCAGTCCTGCGGTCGGCACCGTGGCCAACAACGGTGGAACCCCGTCATTCCTGAATTGCGTGTTCGCGGGAAACTCCGTGCGCGGGGTGGGCGCGGGCATCTACAATTATGCCCACGGAACCAGCGCGGTGATCAATTGCGTCTTCTCGAATAACACGGCACAAGCCGGCTCCGCCCTCTTTAATGAAACCGGAGCCATCAGCGTCACCAATTGTGTCATCGCCAGCAATTTCGCCGCTTCCGGCGGCACGGTGGATAATTTTGGAACTCTCCTGCTGGTGAATTGCACCGTCTCGCGTAATTTCGCTAATTCGCTCGCCGGCGGAGTCACCGCCTCCGGAGGTAATACCATCGTGCTGAACTCAATCCTTTGGAACGATTTTGGCAACAATAGCGCTGCTCGTCAGGAATTGGCGGAGATCTACTCCGCCGGGGGATCCGTGACGGTTGCCAATTCCTGTATCCAGGGTCTGCAACCCTACGCGGGCAATGGCAACATCCAATATGATCCCCTGTTCGCCAATCCGTTGAGCGGCGATTACCGGCTGCAAGCGTTTTCACCCGCGATTGGGACGGGAAATTCCCAATACGACACGGGCCTCTTGGTTGATCTGGATGGGCATCCGCGCGTCGTGGGGGTCGGATCGGGGAGTGGCGTCCTGACCTACGTTGACCTGGGAGCCTATGAAAGCGGCACCGTCCCTGGAGCCTCGGTTTCCCTTACGCGTTCTCCGTCCTCCCAGTCGGTGTGCACGGGTCAAGCGGTCGTCCTGAACATCAGCGGTGCCCCCAGCGAGCTGTTTGCCTGGAGCTATAACCTCGGAGCCGGTTGGATGCCGTTGCAGGGCAATCCCGGTGGCGTGGCGATCGGTTCGCCGGCTCCGGCCGCGCACTACCTCCTGGAAGCCCCCGGCACCTCCTCCCTCGTCATCTCCAATGCGCCAGTCGCTTTGGACGGCATTCAATATCGCGTTTCGGTGCAGGATCCATCGAGGGCCATGTTCACACTCGCTCCGGTTACTTTGACGGTGAACGCGCCGGGGATTACTTATGTCAATCCAGCGGCCCAACCCGGTGGCGATGGAACCTCCTGGTCGTTGGCTTACAACGATCTTCCCACCGCGCTGGCCAACGTCGGCGCGTGCAATCCCATTGTCTGGGTTGCCTCCGGAGTGGTTGCACCGGTCGATTCCTATGTCAACGGAACCGCTTTCCTCCCGCTCCCTCCTGGCATCCAACTCTACGGTGGTTTTGTCGGCACGGAATCCGCTCTCTCCCAGCGCGATTGGCGGGCGAATCCCACCCATCTGAGCGGAATCGGCACGTCTGGCACAAATAGGAATGCCGTCGTCGGGATCAGTTCCGGCCTCAGTCCGGTAGGGACTGGAGCGACAATAGTCGATGGCTTCATCATCGAGAACGGCGGGCAGTACGGCGTTGCCATCAATGGGCAAAGTCCCCTGGTGCAAAACTGCGTCGTTCGATCAAACGCCACAGGCGGCATCAGCCTTTTCGCCTCCAGTGCGATCATTTCAAACTGCACGGTCATGGCGAACTCAGCCGCAGCATCCCTCGCCGGATCCGGTGGCGGCGTGATCGTCACGCTCACTTCGACCAATGATCATCCCGCCTTCGTAAACTCGCTGATCCAGGGGAATAGCGCCACCAACAGCGGCGGCGGCCTTTACATCCGGGGTAACCAGACGCCGGGAAATTGTTCCCTCATCGGTTGTGTCATCAGCGGCAACGCGGCGGGCAATCTGGGCGGCGGCGTGGCGGTCATTTCGGCCAACGTTTCCATCATCAATTGCACCATCGCCGGCAATCGCAATGGCGACCCGGTTTTCGGCGGTGGGGCGGGAATCGAAGCCCTTGAGGCGACCGTGAACGTCCAGAATTCGATCTTGTGGTATAACGCCGCTACCGGGAATGTTCTGGAAAAGGCGCAAGTTCTAGGCAGCCATTCGGCCATATCTTTGGATCACTCTTCTGTGCAGGGATTGAATGCCTGGCAGGGCAACAGCAATACTGGACTCAATCCCCTCTTCACTCAACCTCTACTGGGTTCGTCCGCACCGTCCATAGCGGGAGATTTTCAACTCGAGTCCTGCTCACCCTTGATCGACGCCGGCAGCGCCACCGACCTGGCCTCCGCGTCGATGGTCCCGACCGTGGACGCCGCGGGGTCTGCTCGAAGCGTCCGGAATGTGGACCTGGGCGCTTATGAATTTGCGGGCTTTGTAACTCCCCTGTTGTCCGTGTCGCAGCAACCGACTTCAGTCAATTTCTGCCCCGCCACTCCGCCGAGCTTTGCTTTCGACGTGGCGGGGACCGGGGTGACCTGGCAATGGCAGGTGAACCAAAACGACGGTGGCGGGTTCACATCTATCGCCGATGGCTCCTTCTATTCGGGCAGCACCAACCAGACATTGACCATTCTCAACCCGCAGGCGGCGATGGACGGGTGGCAATTCCAGTGCGTGGCTGGCGGAGTGGGCGGTTGTACTGTCACGTCGATTCCGGCGACCCTGAATTTCCCTCGTTTGCAATGGTTCGTCAACGCCGCTGCGAATCCCGGCGGAGACGGCTCCTCGTGGGCGACCGCTTTTAACTCGCTGCAATCGGCATTGACGAATTCACACCTATTGCCGTGCGGAGCGGAAATCTGGGTGGCGGGTGGCCAATACGCGCCCAGCTTCAACGCTGATTTGCAGCGGGTTGGTTTCCGACTGCCACCGGGCGCCGGGATCTACGGGGGATTCAGCGGCACCGAAACGAATCGCAACCAAAGGAATTGGCAGGCCAATCCCACGGTGATTGAGGCGGGTGCGGGAACCCTGTTTTCGAGTGTCAATGAAGCGCTGGATCAGACCGCCCGCCTGGATGGATTCATCCTGCGAAACGGGTGGGTTGGTTTCGACAACGAAACCAATGCCAGTCCCACCATCGCGAATTGCGCGTTCATCAATTTCACGAACTATGCTCTATACAATAGCTTCGGCAGCCCCCGCATCACGAACTGTGTTTTCCTCCATTGCGGTCAGGCAGGCGGAGCGGTGCGCGACCACTCGGACGGAGCCATCTACTCGGGGTGCGCATTCCTGCAAAACAACGACGCGGTGGTGGCGGAATCATCCAGCCAATTGCTCCTGGATCGCTGCTGGTTTGCCGCCAACACAAACTCTTGTTTGAACATTGATTCGTCCTCTTCGGGTACCGTGGCCAACAGCGTGTTCAGCGGCAATGAGGAGCAATTCGGAACGGTGTTTTTTGTGGCCGGGGGTGGGAGTCTGGACGTGCGCAATTCCACGATCGCCGGCAATCGCGGCCCGGTGTTGCGCAACACCGATCCGGGGGCGTCGCCGCGGGTTGCCTTTGAAAATTGCGTTTTATGGAACAATTCCAATGACCAAGTCGCGTCCAATGAATCCGGTATGATTTCCGGGCCGGTACGCGCTCAGTTCAATGACATTCAGGGTCGGCTCAGCGCCGGCACCCAGTTCCCGACCGCTGCCGGCAATATCAGCGTTGACCCGGTGTTCACCGGCTCCTTCGATCCCGCGACTGTAACCACCAATGGCGATTACCATCTGAGCGCGAATTCTCCGGCCTTGAACGCCGGTGCGACCGCATTCGCCCTCGGAGCGATGGATATCGATGGTCAGCCCCGCCAATTTGGCGTGGTCGATCTTGGCGCTTATGAGTATCAAGCCGCGGCAGGCGCGCCGCTCGTCATCACCCAGCAACCCGCATCCCTGGTCTATTGCGCTGGCAGCTCCAACTATTTCCAGGTGGCCGCCACCGGCGCGGGTTTGACGTATCAGTGGCAGGTTAACCGCCAGAATGGCCTCGGTTTCGTGGCGGCCACCAACGACGCCAATCACTCCGGCGTTACCACGCCAACGCTCGCTATTCCCCAAGCGGCGACGGCCTTTAATGGGTATCAATATCGCTGCGCGATCAGCGCTGGCGGTGGCACCCTCTGGTCGTCGCCTGTCACGTTGTCCGTCTTCGCCAACCGGCTCTATGTAAATGCCAACGCGGCACCAGGCGGCGACGGATCTTCGTGGGCCACGGCGTTTCGGGATCTTTCACCAGCCATGGTCACCTACCCAAACGGTATTCAAGTTTTGCCGTCCGGCGACCGCTGCTCGCTCGAGGTATGGGTGGCGGCGGGTACCTACTCAACTCCGAGCTACCGGACGATTTCGACGGGTTCTGTGTTCGGAGGATTTGCGGGCGGCGAAACCAATCTCAACCAACGGAATTGGCAGGCTAATTCGACGATCCTCACCGGGGCGACCACCATTGAGGCGGACGGTCCGATTTTCGATGGTTTTGTGATCAGCAATGGTGGCACCGGATTGATCTGTGCGTCCAACCATTCAGTGGTCGCGAATTGCGTCTTTGCCACCAACTCGATCGGTCTGCGGATTGGCGAGTTTGCCAATGTAACCGTCGCCAACTGCCGGTTCCTGGGCAACGGCCAACAGGGACTGGTTGGCGGCGGAAATCTGGTGGTTTCAAATTGCTTCTTTACCGGAAATTCCGAGGCCTTGGTGGTCGCGCAAAGCCCGGATGGATTTTCACCGACGGCCACGGTGGAACAATCCCAGTTCATCGCCAACGGCCGCGGGGTGTGGGTTTATTTCGGCACGTTCTTCATGGATCGGTCGATTGTCTCCGCGCAGACGGCATCACCGGCGCTCTACTTCTACGGATCGACCGTCGATTTGCGTAATTCTTTGATCTCGGGGAATTCCGCGGGTGGCATCGAACAAGCGAGCGGGACGCTCGCCTTGCGCAACTGCACGGTGGTCGCGAATCGCAACGGCAGCCTCAGCGGCGGCGCCGGTTTGGCGGTGGATTCGGGCGCTGTCACCGTCAATAATTCGGTATTCTGGTACAATATCGGCAATCAGAGCGCCCCGGTGGCGAATTGGCAGGTATCGGGCCTTCTGGCCACGTCACAGAATAATTTTGTCCAAGGGCAATCCGGGTCAGGCCCCATTTTTGCCCGAGCCATCGATGGGGCTTCCGCGCCCTCTTCCGCGGGTGATTTCTCCCCTTCTCCTTGTTCTCCGCTCATCGGCGCGGGATCCACGAATCTAGTCCTTGCGGGAACCTTCGACCTCGCTGGGGCTCCGCGATTAAACTCCAGCCATCAGGTGGACATTGGCGCCTATGAATTTCAAGGCCCACCGGCCGCTTCGTTGACCCTGTCTCAGTCGCCGACGATACAACTCGGCAATGAAAATATCCCGGCCATTTTCACGGTGGTTCCCAGCCGCGCGGTAGTCGCCTACCAATGGCAGCGCCAACCGGCGGGCGCCAGTCAGTTCACCAACCTGATGGATAGCGGGGCCTTTACGGGCAGCCAAACAGGGGCATTGCTGATTTCCGCCGTCTCCGCCGCGATGAATCAGGACCAATACCGCTGCGCGGTGACTTCGGGCGAAGGTTGCGCCCTGGTTTCCCCCGCCGCGAGTCTTTACTACGGCATTCCGCCCGCCCAAGCCCTGGCAGCCTCCAACTTGAACTTCACCCTGGGGGGCGCGGCGCCCTGGTTTGGACAGACCAGTACCACGCACGATGGCATCATTGCCGCGCAGAGTGGCAGCGTTCCAGCGGGCAGCGCGAGCCTGATGCAGGCGTCAGTCACCGGACCAGTCCTGGTGTCGTTCTGGTGGAAAAACTCCAGCGCCTCAACAATTTCGTTTCTCGTGGACGACACGATCAAAGCCAGCCTGCCTTTTCCCAGCGATTGGCGGCAGGCGATCATCCCGATTCCGGCCGGCGCGCATACTATTCAATGGGCTTACGTGGAATCATTTGGCTATGCGGGGCAGGATGCTGCGTTCGTTGGCAATCTGGAGATCACTCCCGACCCGCTTGTCACCGTCAGCCCTGGCAGCCAATCCATTCCCGCGGGGGCTCCGGCATTACTCACCGCCACCGCCAGCGGAACGGCGCCGTTTGGTTATCAATGGCTGCTGGGAGGCGCCATTGTTCCGGGCGCCACCAACTCCACCTTCTCCGTCGCCTCGGCGCAACCGATCAACATGGGCAGCTATTCTGTCGTCGTCACGAACGGACTTGGCTCCGCCGCCACTTCCTCACCCGTATCATTAACCGTCGGATTATCGCTCGCCCAGGCGCTGGATACTCCGGGACGAACCTGGACGACCGGCGGAAACGCCGATTGGATTGGTCAAACCAGTATCAACTTCGACGGAACGAACGCCGCCCAAGCGGGCGCGATCCTCGCCCATCAGCAAAGCTGGATGGAATCCATTTTTGACGGCCCAGGCACTTTGTCTTTTACATGGAAAGTTTCTTCAACCACCAATCACGATCGCCTGATGCTGTCGCTCAATGGTGTGGTCAACCAGGAAATTTCCGGCCAAACGGACTGGCTGACAACCTCGTTACGCATCGGTGGCGGCGCGGTGACCGCCCGGTGGAGCTATTCCAAAGATTCCACCACTAGCGCCGGTTTGGACGCTGGCTGGGTGGACCAGGTGGAGTTCATACGCGATACCAATGTCGGGTTTATCATCAGCAATACGAATGACAGCGGACCGGGCAGTTTGCGGCAGGCGATCCTCGATGCCAACAACGAGTCGATACCCGGCCTCCTCGATGCCTCGGGCATCAGCGGCACGATTGTATTACAAAGCGCACTGCCGATCATTACGAACAGTCTCATCCTGAACGGTCCGGGCGCGGCCAGCTTGACCCTCAGCGGCAATCAATCGAATCGCATCTTCTTCGTGGATGCTCCCGGCGGCAGCGTGAGCCTCAAGAATGTCACCCTGGCGAATGGGCTCGCCAGGGGCGGTGAGGGTGGCAACCGCGGGGGCGGAGGTGGGGGATTGGGCGGAGCCATCTTTGTCAATGCCGGGGCGTTGACGGTGGAAAACATCGTATTCATCGGCAATGCCGCGGTTGGCGGCAAGGGTGGAAGTTTCGCTGGTTACGGCGCGGCGGGTGGCGGGGGTGGCTTGGGCGGTAACGGCGGGGACGGTGGCAATCTCGGGGCCGGTGGCGGCGGCGGTTATCTCGGAAGCGGCGGCGCGGGCGCCAATGGCGGTGGTGGGGGGGGCGGGTTGATCGGACATGGTGGCATTGGTAGCGACACCGGCGGTGGTGGGGGCTCAGGGGGCGGCGGTGGTGGACTGACCGATGGACAAGATGCCGCGGGGAACACCGGAGGTGCGGGCGGTGTGTCTGGGGGCAGTGGCGCTGACAATAATTCCCATGCCACGCCCGGAAGTGGCAGTCTCTTTGGCGGCGGCGGCGGCGCTAGCTCTGGGGGCGGTCAGGCGGTGGCGGCAAATCAGGGTGGTAATGGCGGACGCTACGGCGGCGGCGGTGGCGGTTCATTCCAAGGAGGCGGCGGCAATGGTGGCGATTTCGGCGGCGGCGGCGGCCAACCGGATACGAATCCTTACTTCGGATCTACCGGCCAACCGTCCGGCGGCTTCGGTGGCGGCGGCGGAGGCGGCAGCTTCGATCTGACTTCCAAACCGGGGGGTAATGGTGGCTTCGGCGGTGGCGGGGGCGGCGGCGCCGATTTGAACGCCAGGGGAACCAGTGTGGCGTTCGGCGGAGCCGGTGGCTATGTGACAATTAATGCCGGCTCATCTGCGGCGGGCGGTGGCGGTGGCGCGGCCCTGGGCGGCGACATTTTCGTGCGCGCGGACCATGGGGCAACCCTCAATTTCATCAACAGCTTCACGGACGCCGCCTCCATTACCGGTGGCGCGAATGGAGGAGCCAATAGTATCCTCCTCGACGGTTATTATCCCACGGCGGTCGCCGGCGAGCCAGGCCAGGCCTTCGGTAGCGATTTCTTTCTGCTGGGTGGCACCAACGCGTTTACGGTCGCTGGCGGGCTGACCAACCGCATCCCCGGCAGCCTGGGCGGTTGGAGCGCGGAACCAGGGTGGATCATCAAGGACGGCACAGGAACGCTGGTATTGGCGGCCGCCAATTCGCTGGCGGGAACGATCGAAGCCGCCGCTGGCGTTTTGCAACTCGACGGGGATAATTCCGGTACCGCGGTGCTGGTGGATACGGGCGCAACGCTTACCGGTGTCGGCTCAGCCGGTGCTCTCCTTGTGAGCGACAACGCCACCCTCGCGCCGGGGGATGCCGTTGGCGCGCTGGGCGCTGGCGACACGGTCTGGACCAGGGCGGGAAATTATAACTGGAAACTGTGGGATGCCACGGGCGCACCCGGTGTGGGATACGACACCCTGAATATCACTGGAACGCTTGACCTTTCCGCCACGGCGGGATTCAGCATCAATCTCAGCACGCTTTCTGCCAATGCCGCCGGCTCGAGTGGTCTGGCAACCCATTTCACCAACACCGCGCCACACTCATGGACCCTGGTTCACACGAGCGGAGGAATCGTGGGATTTAACGCCGCGAATTTCCAAGTCGTCTCGGCCCCCGCCAATGGAACAACAGGGTTCGCCAACGATTTTGGCCGCGGAGTCTTCAGTGTCGGTTTGAGCGACGATGGCCATAGTTTGCTGCTGAATTTTGTGGCCGACCAATCCATCACGCCCCCCACCCTGCCACAACACTTTTACGCCGATGCGCCGTTCGCGCCAGGGGCGACCGCGTCTTCTGTACTGCCGGTTCAATACAGCGTGATAGCGGGACCTGCGGTGCTGTCAAACAATCTGGTTGTCGTCACTGGATTGGGGACTGTCACTATCCACGTCACGCAGCCGGGAAATGCCAGTTACGTTGCCGCCATGCCGACGGACATTGTCTTCAGTGTCGCGCCAGCTACACCAATCGTGACCTGGGCAACACCTGCGTCGATCCCCTTCGGATCCCCCCTGAGCGGTGCGCAACTCAATGCAACGGCAAATGTCCCCGGCTTTTTTGCGTATTCTCCCGCCGCGGGCACGCTTCCCGGTGTCGGCACCAATTTGCTCAATGTCCTATTCACTCCCGCTGATCCGATCAATTTTCTGCCCGTGAGCACCAATGTTCTCCTGTCCGTACTACGGGGGAACCCAACCCTCAGCTTCACCACCGTCCCGGCACAGGTTTATGGCGTCGGCCCAATCCCTCTGACTGCGGTCAGTTCCAGTGGGTTGCCGGTTACGTTTTCCATTTCCTCCGGCCCGGCGGTAGTTGCCGGCAGCTCGTTGGTGATCAACGGCGTGGGGGTGGTGGTGGTTGAGGCCAGCCAGGCGGGAAACGCGGGCTACCTTCCCACGAACACGGCGCAAAGCATCACCGTCCATCCCGCCCCGTTGACGGTCATCGCCAACGACCTCTCGGTCCCGTTTGGAACCACTAACCTTAACCTGACCGGTGCAATCCAGGGGCTGCAAAATGGTGACACCATTACTACTACATTCACCGCCGTCCTCCCGCGCGATCCGGCCACCCCGCTTATTTTCGCGCGCAGGATCGGGATCGCGGAGCCGGCAATTGCCCTCACCCTCGACGGCGCTGGGGATCTCTATACCGTCAACAACTTCATTGCGAAATATGGGCCAGACGGCAACCAACTGGCGCAGTTTGGCCTCTCCGGGCAGGTCAAATTCCTGACCGGTGTGGCCGTGGGACCAGCGGGTGACGTTTTTGTGCTGAATACGGTCAGCAACAACGTCGAGCATCTATCGGCCTCCGGCAATCTGCTGCAGACCTGGGGTTCGGAAGGAAGTGGCAATGGTCAGTTCACCAATCCCCAGGGAATCGCCATCGACAGTTCGGGCGTCATCTTTGTCGCGGACTCGGGGAATGGCCGCATCCAAAAGTTCACTTCCAGTGGCGCCTACCTGGGAAACGTCGGCAACGCCAGTCAAATAAGGAATCCAGGCGCCCTGGCCTTTGACCAGTCAGGCAGACTATATGTTCTGGACAGCGGTCACGTCATCGTTTTTGACAGCAGTGGCGGTTTCGCCGGGAACATCTTGGTCACCGGGTTCAGCGGGCTCACTGTGGATGGGGCTGGCAATATCTATGTCCTGGATTACCCCTCCACAATTCATAAATACGATTCCAACGGCGGCCTCCTGACGCAGTGGTCAGTTGCCGCGGTTTCGCCTTTTGAAACGGAGAGCCTGGCCGGCGCTTCCAATGGTGAAATCATCGTCTCCAATCCGGGCGCGACGGCCGTGGATGTTTATGGCCCGGCACCGCTTCCGCTAGTATCCGCCAATACGCCTCCCGGAAGCTATTCCATCGTACCGCTTCTTGCTGACCCCGCTTCCCGGCTGGCCAATTACATCGTCACCACTAACTTTGGTACCTTGACCATCACTCCGGCGGCTCAGGCGCTTTCCTTCGCCGCGATTCCCGCCCATACTTTCGGTGATGCTCCCTTCGCCCTGTCAGCCTCTGCCGTGGGCGCCAATTCCGGTAATTCGATCACTTTCGATATTGTGTCGGGACCCGCCACCGTTTCCGCAAATTTCCTTTCCCTCACCGGCTCGGGTTCAGTCACCGTGCGCGCCTCGTTGACTGGGAATGAGGACTACGCTGCTGCAGCCCCGGTCGAACAAACTTTCATCGTCAACCCAGCCACATCCTCGCTGACGTGGACAAACCCGGCTTCCATCACCTTTGGAACCGCCCTCAGTGGCGCACAATTGAACGCCACGGGAAGCGTGCCGGGCGTCATTTCCTATAGCCCCGCCGCGGGTGCACTTTTAAGCGCCGGAACCTATCAACTGACCGCGGTCTTGATCCCGTTGGACACCAATTACCTCAGTTCCAGCGCCTCCGTCACGCTAACCGTCAACCCGGCGCCGCAGACCATTTCATTCTCGCCCTTGAGCAACCAATCATTCGGCGCAAACACGCTGACGCTGGCCGCGACGACCTCCTCTGGACTGCCGGTGAATGTCGCCGTGGTTTCCGGACCAGCCACCGTAACCGGAAATATTCTGACGATTACCGGTGCGGGCAATATCACGGTCCGCGCGTCCCAAGCCGGCAACAACAACTACTCCCCGGCTACGGCCGTCGATCAAACTTTCACCGTCAGCCGTGCTGCGTCCATGATTTCGTGGGCGCCCCTTGCCAACCTGGGTTATCTGACCGCGTTGAGTTCCGTTCAACTGAATGCTTCCGCCAATGTCCCCGGCGTATTCGCTTACAATCCTCCCGCCGGCACGGTGTTGAACGCCGGGACTTATTCGATCATCGCCAGCTTCACCCCCGCGGACACAATTGATTACGCTCCGGCGATGGCGACAAACTCCCTGACGGTCATCAAGGCCGACCAGACCATCAACTTCCAAGCGATCTCCAATCCGACTTTCGGCATGGGACCAATTCCCCTTACCGCGAGTGCATCGTCGAGCCTGCCCGTCACCTTCAGCGTGATCAGCGGTCCGGCAACGATCTCCGGCAACCTCGTGAGCATCACCGGAGCGGGCGGCATCACGGTGCGGGCGAATCAATCCGGCAACACCAACTTCAATTCCGCTCCCGCTGTTTCACAATCGTTCACCTCCGAGCCGGCCACCCCCGTCCTGACGTGGACGAACCCCGCCGCGATTTCGTTCGGGACGATTCTCAGTTTTGAGCAACTCAACGCCTCCGCTGCCGTCCCTGGCACTTTTGATTATGCGCCGCCCGCGGGGACAATTCTCAATGCCGGCACCAATAAGCTTGCCGTGACCTTCACTCCCACGGATGGGACGGATTATCGCGCGGTTACCGCGAGCGTCCAGGTGGTGGTGATGGCCGCTGCGCCAATGATCACCTGGCCGGCGCCGGTTGCCATCGCTTACGGCTCGGCCCTCGATGCGACACAGTTGAACGCCTCCGCGCCAGGGGCGGGTTCGTTCACCTATACCCCGGCCGCCGGGACCATCCTGAACGCCGGATTTGCGACCTTGTTCGTTCACTTCGCTTCCGCCACTTCAAACTACACCGACGCCGACGTCTCGGTTCCTTTGACTGTGCTGAAAGCGAATCAATCAATCCAATTCTCCAATATACCGGACCAAACCTATGGCGCTCCTCCCCTCTCGCTGGTGGCGACTTCCTCGGTCGGACTCCCGATCACGTTCTCCTGGGTTTCGGGACCGGCCACGGTTTCAGGTTCCACCGTCAATTTGGCGGGCGCCGGTTCCGTGACCGTTGCCGCATCTCAAATCGGCAATTCTAATTACTACGCCGCTGCCGATGTCCCGCGGAGTTTCACGGTCCGTCCGGCGTTATTGAACGTCGTGGCGGACAACGCAACCCGCTTCTTTGGCCAGACCAATCCGCCTTTCACCGGTGTCATTTCGGGAGTGGTCGCAGGAGACAATCTCATGGCCACCTACGCCGCCGTCGCGCCCGCGAGCGCTGACACTCCGCCCAGTCACAGGTTCAACTTTGGCCAGGGTCAACTGCGGACACCCGTGGCGGTGGCGGTCCGCACCGATGGCACGGTGTTTGTGGTCGATCAGGGCGACGCAGCGAACCGCAACGATCTCATCAAGCTCTTCTCCCCCGCGGGCGAGTTTCTTTCCCAGTTCCGACCGCAAGTCGTGGACCTCGCCTACATCAATGGATTGGCATTCGATGCCGCCGGTAACCTCTTCGTCGCCCTGGTCAATTATAGTTTCGCGACCGGTGGCGACGGCGAGATCCAGGAATACAACTCCAACCTCGAGTTCGTCCGCCAAACCAGCCTGAGACCGTTCTCGAATCCATCTGGCATCGCCGTTAACGGTTCGGACCTCTTTGTCACCGACCTTTTTCACGGCACGGTGGCGCGCTACGATACCGGCCTGAATTTCGTCACCGAGGTCGGTTCGACCGGATTTGGGTCAGGGCAATTCATTGGACCGACCGGTGTGTCCATCGACGGCCTTGGCAATGTGTTCGTGGTGGATACTTACCTGAACCGGGTCGAGAAGTTCTCGGTTGGCGGGGACTTCGTCTCGCAGTGGAGCCTGGGCGCGTCAGCCAACCAAAGCCCCGCCTACGGTGTCACCGTTGGTCCGGACGGCTACGTGTACGTGGCCCTGGCAAACCAGAACGAGGTAATGAAACTTGATGCGGTCGGCCATTCCCTCACTTCCTGGCAGTCTGCCCAACCGCAATCAATCGCCTTCGATGGTGCGGGCAATGCCTATGTCGCTGCCACCGGCGGTTCCTTCATTCAAGTCTTTAATCCGCCCACGGTTCCGGTCACGGATTCGACACCCGTCGGAACCTACCCCATACTCGTTCAGTTGAATGATCCGGATAACCGGCTGCCCAATTATCTCGCGCGGGTCACTAACGGGATTCTAACGATTGAGAAGGCCGAGCAAAATCTGACCATTGACCAAATTCCCGACCAAACCATCGGCGACGCGGCATTTGCGGTGAACGTATCGCCAATCGGGCCAAATTCCGGAAATCCCTTCGTGATTTCCGTGGTCTCAGGTCCCGCTTCAGTGTCCGGCAATTTGATCACCGGCACCGGCGCGGGGGTGGTGGTCGTCCGGGCCGATCAACTGGGTGATGCTAATTTTAACCCGGCCACGCCAACGACCCGGTCCTTCACCTTCCGCCTCCGACCGGCGCTGGCTTGGAGCACCCCCACGCCGATCCATGCGGGCTATGCCCTGGGCACCGATCAACTCAATGCGAGTGCGAACGTCGCCGGTAATTATGCCTACACGCCGGTTGCGGGCTCATTGCTGCCGGCCGGCACCAACATACTCTCGGTCACCTTCACGCCGGACGACACCACGACCTACACCAATGCCACCACGACTGCTGCCCTGGTGGTCCTGCCCGCGATTCAAGCCATCGTCGCGGACAACCAATCATTGATTGATGCGGGCGGAATCGCGCTCCCCATTCTGCTGACCGCCACGGACCCCAACCTCGCCACGCCGGCATTCTCCATCCAGTCCAATCCCGCTCACGGCACGCTGGCTGGCACCGTTCCATCACTTATCTACACGCCCTCCGCCGGATTCGTGGGCGGGGATTCGTTCACCTTTGGCGCCACGGACGCGTTCACGAATTCTTTGACCGCGACGGTCTCCATTCGAGTGGTTCGCGCTCCCACCGCACTAGCCCAGCCCCCAACCGCCGTCACCACCGTCGCCGCCACCTTGAACGGACTCAGCAATCCCCAGAATGCCGATACCATCGTCCATTTCGCTTGGGGCCTCACGACGAACTATTCCAGCGCCACCTCGGGAATGGATATCGGCGGGGGAACCAATCCGGTTCCGATCTCAGTCACGCTCAACCCACTTTCCCCCGGCACGGTTTATCATTACCAACTCGTTGCCTCTAATCTCGCGGGCGTCACTTTCAGTTCTAACACCACGTTCACCACGACCGGGCAACCTGCGATCACCACCCTGGCAGCCTCCGGAATCACCCCCGGCTCCGCGACGCTGAACGGCTCCGTGAATCCCGATGGGGTGCCGACAGTCGCCTGGTTTGAATTCGGCTTGGGTGCTCGGTACGGCCACGTCACCCCCACAACGGAAGTCGGCAGCAGCAATTCCGCGCAAATGTTCTCCGCCATCGCCAGCGGTCTGGTGCCAGGGTACGTCTCCCATTATCGGGCGCTGGCCTCCAACAGCATCGGGACAGTCTTAGGCAATGACGTCGCGGTCAGTGTCCCGGCGGCGCTTCCAACCGCCCTGACAGAACCCGCCACCGACATTACCGCGAATGCGGCCACGCTGAACGGTCAGGTCTTGGCCAACGGAGGCGCGGGGGCGTCGTGGTTCAAATACGGCACGGACACGGCCTACGGCCGCACCGTTGGGGCTGGCGCATTCGCCCCATTCTCGACCGCGTTGGCCTTCGACGGCGCCCAAACGTTCGTCAATTGCGGCCACAGCATCAACCTGACCGGCGGTTCCTTCACCATCGAGTTCCGCGCCCTTCGCTCCCAACTCGGGCGCTATGATTTGATAGTCAGCTCAGGCACACCCGGCACCGACAGTTATCTGCATATCGGCTTTCGCGACAACAACCGCTTCACCTTCGCGTTTTACTCGGACGATTTGGACACCACCGCCTCAGTTGACACCGTCGGTAGCGGCAACCGGTGGCACCAATGGGCTTGCGTCTATGATGCCTCCGCAAATCAACGCACCATTTTTGAAGATGGCGCGGTCATCGCGTCGGATCACCCCAGCGGCACGTTCCAGGCGACGGGCGAATTCAATCTCGGACGCGCGTTCGGCAATTACTTTGCCGGGGCCTTGAATGAAGTGCGCGTTTGGAAAGCGGCGTTGGACCAATCCACCATCCAAACCTGGGGCGGTCAGACGCTGAATGCCGCGCACCCCTTCTACGGCCAGCTGGCCGCCTATTTCCCCTGCGCCGATCGCGCGGGAAATGTCGCGGCCGATAATAGCAACCAAGGCCACGATGGCGACATCCAACCCGCGGGCGCTTGGGAAACGACGCCCGTCGCTGTCAGCGCCTCCCTGCCGGGATTGCTCGCGGGTACCACCTACCATTTCCAACTGGTTGCGACCAACACCGCCGGCACAAATTTTGGCAGCGACCTGACCTTTACTACCCAACCGGCCCAACCTCCCATCGTCGTCACGCTTCCCGCCTTGGTGGCACCCGCCCAGGCAACTTTGCATGGAGCGGTAAATCCGAACGGCATCCCCACCCGCGCCTGGTTTGAATTTGGCGCCGACGCCACCTACGGCCAGATCACCTCATTGAGCGATGCGGGCTCGGGTTCGCAATTCGTTCCTGTTTCCGCGACGATCACGTCGCTCGCTTCGTATCATTATCGCGCGGCATGCTCGAATTACCTCGGGATCGTTTATGGTGCTGACAATTCCTTTATAGGCTCCATTGCGCCCTTCGCGCAATCGCTTCCCGCCACGAACATCCATATCTTGAGCGCGAGTTTGGAGGGTCAAGTCCAGGCAGGCGCCCTGTTGACCTCCGCGTATTTTCAATACGGAATCGATAATTCCTACGGGGCATTCACCCGCACGAACCATTACTCGACGTTTAACAGCGCCCTGGCCCTGGACGGCCAGAGCTACGTCAACTGTGGCAACGCGATCAATGTGGCGGGCGGCTCCTTCACCATTGAATTTCGCGCCCAACGGGCGAATTTCGGCAATTACGACCTGATCATCGGTCAAGGCAACACCTCGAACGATCAGTATCTCCATATCGGTTTCCGCGACAACAATGTCTTCACGTTTGCTTTCTATGGCGACGACCTGGACACCCTCCTGACAATCGATTCTGCCTCCGGAACCAACCTCTGGCATCACTGGGCCTGCGTTTATGATGCGTCCCAAAATCGCCGCACGATTTACGAAGACGGCCACCCCGTTGCCAGCGATCAACCGTCCGGCCAATTCGGCGGGACGGGCGAGCTCGATTTGGGCCAGGCCTTAGGCTCCCATTTCAATGGCCAGTTGAGCGAGGTGCGGGTCTGGCGCGCCGCGCTGGACTCGGCCACCATTCAATCATGGATGAACAGCACCCTTTCTTCTGAACATCCGTTCACGACGCAATTGATCGCCTGGTGGCCGCTCAGCGACGCCGCGGGCACTACGGTCAGCGACTATTCCGGCCAGGGCCACACCGGGGTCTTCGTCGGAACTCCCGCCTGGGCCAACGTCATCGCGAGCCAGACTTGGAATATCGAAACGGCTCTGTCCGGACTTTATCCGTCGTCCACTTATCACTATCAACTCGTCGCCGAAAACACGCGCGGAATCGCGTTAGGAACGGACGTCGTCTTTACCACCCGCGCGCCTGCTTTGCCGCGCGCCTTTACGCTTCCTGCCACCATTGTTCAAAGCAAGGGCTCCTCCACCTTCACGCTGCGCGCCTCGGTGGCGCCCAACGGAGCGGACACGACCGTTCACTTTGAATATGGCCCCACGATCAACTATGGCAGCACGACTTTGGCGCAGGATTTGGGCGGTGCAGAAGGCTCGTTCCTCCCGGCGGCTTCTTCAGTGGGTTCCCTGCCCTTCGGTTACCACTACCGGATCGTCGCTTCCAACAGCGCGGGAACGGCTTATGGTGAGGACTTGATTCTCGACCCGCCACCCACGCGAGTCAATGCGTTCAATCCCTCGGGTTCCTTTGGCGCGAGCCCCGTCTGGGGTGACTTTAACAATGATGGGCTCTTGGATTTGCTGACGCTCGGTGCCTTCGCGGGTTCCGGCCTGACCGGTCAGATTTTACAGAATGCTGGTGCGGGCGCCTTCAACGACATCAGCGTCGCCATGTCCGGGTTGTATAATGGTTCCGTGGGTTGGGCCGATTTCGACAACGACGGCCTGCTCGATGTCGTCCTGAGCGGCCAGAACAACAGCTTCGCGTATGTCTGCCAGGTCTGGCGCAATCAGGGTGATGGCACGTTTGCGCTGGTGAACTCCGGACTCCCGGCTGTCGGCGGCGCGATTGCCACTGCCGACTTCGACAACGATGGCCGCACCGACATCGTCATCAGCGGCCGGGATTCCAATTTCAATGCCCTTTGCCAGCTTTGGCGCAATCAGGGAGACGGCACCTTCTTCCTGGTCAACTCGGGACTCCCTGGAATCGCGGATGGCTCCGTCCAGGCGGCGGACTTTGATGGCGACGGCGCCATCGACCTCCTCATCACGGGGCGGGACGGCAATTTCAACCCGGTGTGCCAGGTCTGGCGCAATCTGGGAAATGGTTCCTTCGGCCAGGTGAACTCAAACTTTCCGGCCGTGGTGGCCGCCATCGCGGTAGGTGATCTGAATCAGGACGGATATCCCGATATCGCTCTGACGGGTTACGGCCCCGGTGGCCCGATCTCGCAAATCTGGCTCAACGCTGGCGGCATGACTTTCACCAACGGCAATTTCGGCTTGACCAATCTTGGCGGCGGAAGCGTGGCCATCGGGGATTACAATAACGACGGCCGCCCGGATTTGCTCATTAACGGCACCGCCGCCAACGGCAACCCGCGCACCCAAATCTGGCTTAATCTAGGTGGCGCTTTCGGCTTGCTCGAAACTCCCCTGAACACGCTCGACAATTCGACCGCCGTGTGGGGGGATTTCAACTCTGACGGACGGCTCGACCTCCTGGTGGGCGGCCGCGGATCCGATCAGCTTTGGCAGAATAACTGCGCCACCGCCAATACTCCCCCAACGGCACCCGCCGGATTGGCGAGCGCTCCGCTGGGAACCGGTGTCCGCCTGAGTTGGGCTCCTGCCTCTGATTCCGAGACACCGTCCGCGGCGTTGACCTACAATGTTCGGGTCGGTACCACGCCCGGAGGTTCGGACATTCTCTGCGCCGAATCCGGCCCGGACGGGCAGCGCCGGTTGCCCGCCTTCGGCAACGCTCAGGAGCGTCAATTCCTCCTACTAACCAACCTCCCAGCAGGAAACACCTACTATTGGAGCGTGCAGGCGATTGACGCCGCGTATGCCGGTTCGGCGTTCGCTGCCGAGCAGAGCTTCGTCATCGGCTCGCTGGCCGCTGCCCCGATGGCGGTGACTCAGCCAGCGGTTCTCCTCACCACGAATGGCGCCACATTGAGCGGATCGGTCACCCCTAATGGGGCCGCAACGCGCGCTTATTTTGAATTTGGCCTCTCCACCAACTACGGCCGGTCTACCAGTTGGACCGATGCTGGAAACGGCCTGGTGGCAGTGGGAATCAGCAATCTCATTTCCGGCCTGTCTGCCGCCACCGATTACCATTATCGCCTCGTGGCCTCCAACGCCCTCGGCCTGAATGCCGGCGCGGACCTCACCTTCACCACCCTTGCCGCACCTCCAACAATCATTGCCGGACCGGCGAACGTGCTGACGAACCTGGGCGCTACCGCGGTCCTGAGCGTGGCCGCCACTGGCACCGGACCGTTGTTCTATCAGTGGAGCAAAGATGGCACCCCGCTGGTCGACGGGCCGGGGATCTTCGGTTCGATTAGCAATCGTCTCACGCTCGCAAATATCACCGCGGCTCAATCCGGGAATTATTCCGTGGCTGTCAGCAACGCCGCAGGAATCGCAATCGGCGGTCCGGCGGCACTGGCTCTGACGGGCCACCCGGTCATCACCAATCAGCCCGTCAGCGTCGCGGTCACGGCCGGGGCCAACGCCCTCTTCGCCGTGGGGGTTTCGGGCACCGCGCCGCTCGCCTATCAGTGGCAGTTCAACGGCACCAACCTCCTCGGCGCCACCAAATCAAGTTTGACCGTGCTGAAGGCGCAAACCACCAATGCCGGCAGCTACCAGGTGATCATCACGAACGTGGCCGGCCTGGCCATGAGCGGCGGCGCGACTTTGACTGTGAACACCAAACCGGCGATCGTCACCCAGCCTCAGAGTTTGGCCGCGAATATCGGCTCCAACGTGATCTTCAGCGTCGCCGTAACGGGGACCAGCCCGCTGGCTTATCAATGGCGCTTCAACGGCACCAACCTCCCCGGCGCGACGGACAGCAGTCTTCCGTTTGTCGTCGCCCCAAATCAAAACGCCGGCTTGTATTCCGTCGTGGTCACCAATGTCGCCGGCAGCGTTACTAGCGCCAATGCGGTGCTGACGGTTAATCAACCGCCGGTAATCACCAATCAGCCGGTGAGCCTCGTCATCAACGCGGGCTACACCGCGACGTTCCGGGTCGGCGCGACGGGCACCACCCCTTTGGGCTACCAGTGGCAATTTCAGGGCACCAATCTCGCCGGTGCGACCCGATCGCTGTTCAGCTTTTCGAATGCCCAACCAACCAACGCCGGCGTCTATCAGGTCCTGGTGTCCAATGTTGCCGGAGTCACTGTGAGCACCCCGGTTACCTTGGGCGTCAATACCAAACCGGTCATCGTCACCCAACCGCAGAGTCAGGCCGTCAACCTCGGCTCCAACGTCACCTTTAGTGTGGCCGTCACCGGTACCAGCCCCTTCAGCTACCAATGGAACTTCAACGGCACGAACCTGGCGGGCGCCACCGACAGCAGCTATTCGTTCATCGTCCAATCGAACGGCAACATGGGTTTCTATTCCGTTACGATTACCAACGTGGCCGGATCGGTCGCCAGTGCCAAGGCCGCCCTGAGTGTGAATCGGCCGCCGATATTCACCAGGGTGGTCCAGGCCCACACCAATCTCGTGGGCACCGCCTACACGTTCTCCGTCAGCGCCACCGCTACTATGCCGCTTAGCTATCAATGGCAATTCAACGGCGTCGACATTGCCGGGGCGACCACCACCGCCTATACCCTTAGCAATATTGTGGTCGCCAACGGCGGCCTATATTCGGTCCTCGCCAGCAATATCGCCGGCCAGGCCACGAGCGCGGCCTTTTTGACGGTCGCCCTGGACCTCACCCCTCCGACCCTGACGATCAGTTCGCCGACCGCGGCGCTGAATCTCCTCTCGAATGTCCTGACCGCCGCCGGGACCGCTTCTGATAACGCCCAGGTCACGAATGTTTCTTGGAGCCTCAACGGCGGCATGTCTCATCCGGCCACGACCACGAATGCATGGAAAAACTGGACGGCGGTCTTGGATGGCCAACTCGTTCCCGGAACCAACATTCTCGCCGTCCAAGCCCGCGACTTCTCGGGCAATGTGTCCGTCACGTCCAGCCGGACAACCCAGTCGTTCTTCTTCACGGTGCCTTCCCTCCTGACCGTGCGGACCAACGGCCAGGGCGCGGTTTCCACGAATCTCGACCAGCAAACCTTGAACGTCGGTCAGAATTACGCGGTCACCGCGCTGCCGTCGCCCGGCTACGTCTTTACCAATTGGCTCGTGAGTTCGGCCTTGTCCTACAGTCCCAGTCTGGTGTTCACGATGCAGACCAATCTCGTAATTCAAGCCAACTTTGTCCCCAGTCCGTTCTCGGCCTCTGTCGTTGGCGCCTATACCGGGTTGTTTTATGAAACCAACGGGGTCGCCTTCCCCAGTTCCGGCCTCATCAACTTCACCGTGGATACGAACGGGGTGTTCAATGGCAATGTTTATCTTGCGGGCGCAAACCTGCCGATTGTGCGCGGCCAGTTCGCTCCCTCCGGCTTCGCCCATGCCGTGCTCTCCCGCGCCAATCTGCACCTCCCCAACCTCGCGCTCGATCTCCAGTTGGATCTCACCGGCGGCAGCGATGTGGCCGTCGGCGCCGTCAGTTCCGTGGACGGCGCCTGGACCGCCTGGTTTAATGGGGATCGGGCGGTTTTCTCCGCCACCAATCCGACCCCCAATGCGGGCAAATACACGTTTGCGCTCCCCGGCACGAACGATCCCGCCGCGGGACCGCCCGGCAACGGCTACGGTCTGGTCACCGTTGCGACCAACGGAATGGTGGCTTTAAGCGGCAACCTCGGGGATGGCACGAAAGAAACCCAGGCGACTGCCGCGGTATCCCTCAGCAAGCATGGCATCTGGCCCCTGTATCTCCCGCTCTACGCTGGCCAGGGATCGGTCCTAGGCTGGATCAGTCTGACCAATGCTCCGGGGATCCAGACGAACCTGGACGGAACCGTGATCTGGGTCAAGCAGGCGAACCTCACCAACGCCTTTTATCCCGGCGGATTTACCAATGCCATCGAGGTAGTCGGCTCCGGCTATCTGGCCCCGGCGTCCGGCAAAAAGGTGGTGAGCCAACCGCTTAGCAACTTCATCCTCGCGAACGCGAATTTGCCCTCGCCGTTGACCAACAACGTCACCCTGACGTCCCAAAATACTTTGGTGATCACCCCCAACCCGTATCACATTTCGCTCAACCTTACTCCCTCAACCGGCCTGTTCTCCGGCACATTCCTCAATCCGATGACTGGTCTGACCAACGCCTTCAGTGGCGCCATCTTGCAGCAACTCAACCTCGGCGCCGGGGAATTCACCAGCACCAACAGCGCCGGCGCAGTTTTGCTCCAGTAGCGCAAAGAAATTCGTCCCACCGGGAAACCCGGAACTAACGTGCAGAACGGACGCAATCATCGAAGATCACGATGGGAGTCGGCATCATCCCGCTCGCGTCCGGGGGGAGGAGTGTCTGGTTCAGGTGCCGACGACGAGAACTTCGGCACAGGAATACAAAAATGAGGCCACTTGCCGTACGCGGCGAGCTGATGGCCCCGTTCGGACAAAGAAACACCGACAAACGCGCTTCGACGGCATGAACGCTGAGGTCGAGATGAGCACCCGGCCGAAACGTGTCAGCAATTTTGCGGCAGACTGCCAGTCGCCGGGTCGGTGCGAGATAAGCAATCATTGGCAATTGCCAAGCCCACCGTCGCATACTCGGCACCGCTTGTTGCGCTGGAGATCTCGAAAATCTCGTCATTCCATTCTTCAATTCCCGCGTCGGTCAGAAGGCCCCGAGCGGACACCAAAACGGACACCAAACGAGTTGAAACGGGTTAAAAATGATACTGGCGAATCCTGTTGAATTCCCCGCCAAATCAGGCATATTTGACATGCAAACGCGGTATAAAGAGACCGAGTCCGACCACCGGCACCAATGGTGATTGTGCTTTCGGGTTCGGAACTGATATGCCATCGTTACACCTTATAAAAAACGATCCCAAACTTCCTGGAATTTTTCCTGTCAAAGGGTGTCCTCATATTTATGAAAGTGGTTATTGGGTAATGGCAGACCAGACAGCGAATGCTCTAGTTGGAGGCTCAATTCATTTTCATGAAAGCCAGAGCAAAGCCTTTTTTTTCGGAGGAATGATTACCGAAGCAAAGAAAACTGTTGAAGGCGAATATGCCGGACGCTTTGTATTTACGTTTACCTTTGATCCCGCTTGCAGAGGCGTGCGAACGTCTCGAAACGGGTGGGCTATGGAGATGAAAATAGAAAGGTAGGACGAGGGGGATTTCTCACTTCCCGCTCCAACCTTCCACCAAAATCTTTTCCCCTCCTAGTTCGCCACTTTTTTCTTCACGGTTTTCGCCTTCGCCGGTTTGCCCTCAGGCTTCCTTTTTGCCGCTCTCACCCTCGCATTTTCCGCGAACACTTCCTCAATCCGGCGGGTGTATACATCCACCGGCAGGCTGGCGACGAACTGTTCGATCATTTCCAATGGCACATCCTTCAGGCTTTTGAACCGGACGCGTCCCTCGCCCACGTCGAACTTTTTGCCCGGGTCTGTTCACGCCTGCTCGAGCCACGCTTTCAATTTTGTATCCCTTAAACTCGCCTGGTCCCAATCGCACCGGGCACCCAGCACCAGCGCGGCGGTAACTTGCGACTGGCTTTTCATGCTGTTTTGCGTTATCCAGTCAGCGTGACCATTGCGATTCGTAGTCTCATTTTGCAAATCTTTGCCCTAGGCCTGGCGGGTAGTTTACCGGCGCAAACTTTGGCGGAAAACCCCCTCGCACCGAGTCCGGGAATGAACGATATTTTCCAACTGTCCACCAGCGGCGCTCAAACCTGGCCTGACGGGCTGAATTATTTCACCGACAATAATCCGCCCGCTGGCCAGACGTTCACCACCGGGACCAACGCGCTGAAACTCGTTTCGGTTGCCGTCAAGACTGCGGGATTGAATTCCGGCAACGGTTACGACTTG
Source organism: uncultured Pedosphaera sp. (assembly GCA_903918755.1). Taxonomy (GTDB): domain Bacteria; phylum Verrucomicrobiota; class Verrucomicrobiia; order Limisphaerales; family Pedosphaeraceae; genus CAIXFN01. Next base: position 3,895 of record CAIXFN010000001.1, on the reverse strand, counting down.
CCCGCGACCACGCCGACGTATTATCTCCGCATTTATTCCGTGACCGGCAGCACGGCGACGTTGCTCCTCGCGTGCAGCGCGCCTAATCCCGGCTTTACCGACGGGCACTGGCTGAAGTGGAGCGGGCTGAACGTGGCGCTGGCCACGAACAAAACCTATGCATTTTCTTTTGGCATCAAGCCGGACAACGGGGGCTATGCAGCGCTGGCCGTGGCCACAAACGCCTACGCTGGTGGCGAAATCGCGCTCATTCCCGTCAGAGGCGGCACGATAACCACTGGCAGCAGCCACAAGTTTGACGCGGTCTTCGCACTCGGTCTGCAGCCGGCCGCCACCAATATTCCCGCGGCCACGCCGTGGCCGAATCCCACCTACGGGATGAACGTTGGCAATGCGCTGGAGTTGAACTGGGGACCGCCCAACGTGGCCCTGTTTTACTCTGCCGTCCAAAACGGGTTCAATGCCATGCGCATCCCCTGTGCATGGGACATGAATGCCACCACCAACGTCTCCGCCAACGTCACCGACTACCCAATCAAATCCGCCTACATGGCGCAGGTCAAACAAGCGGTGGACGGGGCCATCGCGGCGGGAATGTATGTCATGATCAACGATCACTGGGATGATGGCTGGCTGCAAAGCAACCTTGGGACAACGGTGGATCCGATCATCAACGCGAAGGTGAAGGCCTACTGGACCCAGATAGCCACGACCTTTGCCGGCTACGACAACCATTTGCTGTTCGCCGCCGCGAACGAACCCAACGTGGGCAGTCCCGCAGCAATGGTGACTTTGATGGCCTACTACCAGACTTTCGTCAACGCGACGCGCGCCGTGGGCGGCGCCAACACCAATCGCTGGCTGGTGCTGCAAGGCGGCGGGGACACGGCGTGGTTGAATTCCTTGCCGACGGATTCCACCACCAATCGGCTGATGGTTGAATATCATAACTACACGCCGTTTCAGTTCACGCAATTGCAGGGCGACGCATCGTGGGGCGCGATGCAATTCTTCTGGGGACCCGCTTACCATTATTCCGGCGACCCGTCGCATAACTGCGGCTCGCCCGAAGAAGGCGCCATCGACGCGGGATTTCAGAAACTGGTTGATCAGTATGTCAGTAAGGGAATTCCGGTGATGATCGGCGAATTCCAGGCGGCGGGGAAGTCGGTCCTCGCAACCAACGCCACGGAGGCGGCGTTAAATAGTGCTTCCTGCTATTATTGGAACAAGTATCTGGAGGATTCCGCTCATGCCCACGGAATGAGTCCCTTTTACTGGAGCACGGACGAAAGTCCATTTGCCTATGACACGGGCGCGGTCATGGACGCGAAAGCGGTCACGGTGTTGACCGGGGGCGTTGCGCCGTCACCAAATGGCGCTCCTGCCGCCGTTTCCGGACTGATCGCGACAATGGGAAACTATACCAATATTAATTTGGCCTGGACGGCCAGCAGCGGAGCCACCAGCTACAATCTTTACCGGGCCGCGGAATCCGGCGGCGAGGGCACCAGTCCGATGGTAACCGGCATTACCGGCACCACTTTTACCGATACCAATCTCAACAGCGGCACCACTTATTATTATCAAGTGGTGGCCATCAACGGCTCCGGGCCAGCAGGTTATTCACCTGAGGCTCACGGGACGACCACGGGCGTTACCCCGGATCCGGCGCAATTCAATTTCGAAACCGACCCGCAGGGTTGGGCGGGCGGAGGCGGCGTCATTTCCGGAGTGGCGGCTTCCACCGCCCAACACTTTGCGGGCCGGCAATCGCTGGCGGTGCAATTCAACGGCACGGCAGCGGGCTCATCGTCCGTGTTTGTGGGCAACGCATCGGTTCTCTCTGGCATGACGATTAATTTCCATGTCTGGATTCCGAGCGGCTACAAATTCTTCAACCTTCAGCCCTATCTGCAGGACAACAACTGGGCATGGACCAGCAGTAGGTATGTAAGTTTAACGCCCAACGCCTGGAACACCCTGTCCCTGACCGTGCCAGCGAACGCCGTTGCGCCATTCCATAATCTCGGCATTCAGTTTAACACCAGTGCCGGCTGGACGAACACCTGCTACATTGATTCGGTTTCATGGAATACGCCGACGCCGGACTTCAGCCTGTCGGCGCAACCCACCAGCTTGATGCTGAACGGCGGAACGAATGGAACAAGCACGATTACGGCGACGCCGATGAATGGCTTGAACGGATGCTATACCTTGAGCGCAAGTAACCTACCCAGCGGAGTCACCGCCACCTTTGCCACGAATCCGATTACCGGGGCGGCAAGCACGCTGACGTTCACGGCAGCCAACACCGTTGCGTCCGGCACAACTAATGTGACCGTCGTCGCCACCTGCGGATGGCTCAGCCACACGAGCTTGGTCACCCTCACCCTGAATTCCATCCTCACGTCCAACACGCCGCCGACGCTGGCGCCAATTGCCAGCCAGACGGTGAATGTCGGCCAGTCAGTTGCCTTTGCCGCTGGCGCCACGGACACCGACCAACCGCCGCAGACGCTCACTTTCGCGCTGCTCGCTGGTGCGACCAACGCCATGCTTAACCCCAACAGCGGCGCGTTTTCGTTCCGACCGCTCGTCACCCAGGCAAACTCGACGAACAGCTTCTTTCTGAAAGTTTCCGACAACGGCACGCCCAACTTGAGCGCCACACAAAGCTTTGCGGTGATGGTCAATCCGCTCTCCGCTCCGGCCATCGGCAACATTTCCTTTGCTAATGGGCGAATCAGTTTCAACGTCAGCGGCTTGAGCGGACCGGATTACGCGATTGAGATTTCGACCAACCTCTCGCAATGGAGCAGTGTGTTCGTCACCAATTCACCGGTGCTGCCGTTCAACTGGAGGGACGCCACGATCAACCCGCCGCTCCGTTTTTACCGGGTCAAACTCGGCCCGCCGCTGCCGTGAGTTGTTGAATCCAGTCGGACTTTGTTTAAAAGACATGCGTCGGTCACAAACCCCCAGCGAACACCAAATGAGTTAATCGCGCGCCTACCACCCACCAAATCGCTTTCCCTCTTATTTCGCCACTTTCTTCTTGGCCGCTTTCGGTTTCGCCGGTTTGCCTTCCGCCGCCTTCTTTGCCGCTCTCGCTGCGACGTTTTCCGCGAACACTTGCTCGATCCGGCGGATATATACATCCACCGGCAGGCTCGCGACCAGTTGTCCGATCACCTCCAGCGGCACATCCTCCAAATTTTTGAACCGGAGGCAACCCCCGCCCATGTCGAACTTCTTGCCGGCGTCTTTCCATGCTTTCTCGAGCCACGCTTTCAACTTCGGATCGCCGTAACAGCACAACAAATACAGCGCCATGTGGTTCTTTTGCGAAGCCAGATTCACGAATGGCAACGGGAGCTTGGGATTGCACTGATAACCCTTCGGATAAATGCTATGCGGCACCACGTAGCCGATCATGCCGTAGCTCATGCACTCCTCGTACCCCTTCGGCAGATTCGCGAGAATGACGCCCCGTACCGCGTTAATCGACGCGCGTCGATCCGCCGGCAATTCCTGCAAATATTCCTGAACCGTCTTGGCGCTGCTTTGCATAATTCAATGATTCAATCCGCTTCACCGACACATTAGCAACTACACCGCCATCCGATACAACCCACACGCCTTCCGCACAAGCCAAAAGCGAGCGAGCGGTCCCCCTATTCACCCTCTCGGAATCGTTTAATGGATATTGGGGTTCCGTTTCCCATAACCACCCAGCCTCCTCCGCGTCCGTGCGCCGTCTGCCAGAAGTGTCTGTTACCCGAGAGGGTGATTCGTTGTGCCAAAAGGACTGTTACCCATTGGCGCTTTGTTTTTGGTTAATTCTTCTTCGCCGCGTAAGCCTACGCGGCGTGTCAACTGTCCGCCTCCCCGG